>JBBSTD010000067.1:0-34659 GCA_038236215.1 Cytophagales bacterium
AGTTTCGTTATGCATACCCTAAGCTACGGCACGAAAGCGACAATTTGAATTGCACCCGTTTTCTTTGAGGTTCTCCAGATAGCAACGACGTTCAACTGCTAACTCAGCATCGTCTAACTTTAGAAGTCCAATCAAATTGATAGCTTTCTCGTCGCTGACTGAAGCTGCTATATATTCTCCTTCGAAATAAATAACTCTCTTTTCGAAATCTTTATCCGTTGGATTTAGAATAGGTTGATAGTTACCCCATTTCGAAGCTTTCTCACTGTTCCACTGGGCTTTAACTAAAAACCAATTCTGGTAACTGTCAGCAGGGGTGTCTTTTAGTGTAGGGTCGAAATGTTCAATATCTTTCTTATCTGAACGCCCCAAATACGTTTCGGTATAAGCACAAATATTATGCTGTTCATCACAAAGAGTATTTGCCAAACTTTTATTATTACCCCCTTCTTTGTAGGCCAACTTTCTTTTCAAAACATCTGAATCCTCCGGTTTATTTACTCTGCGCATATTGACCGGCGAAATTGTAACGATTTCCTAACTCAAGTCGCTCGACAATAAGTTGATTTTTCTTTTCCTCATCGGTTTCCGCGCGAATCTGCATTGCCAGCCTACGGTACTCTTCATAAGCTTCCAATCCTTTTTGAAGCATCAAGTATTCCATGCCAAAATCCTGTCGTAAAATATCATTTGGGTCATCGCCTTCGGGTGCAACCCCATTATGGAATTTGACCTCGCCATTCTCATCAAAATATAAGATGAAGCGTTCGCAGGGTTCAAAAGCTGATGCAACAAAAGGTGAATGTGTAGCAAAGAAAAATTGTGCCTTCGGAGCTAGAGAGGTATAATATTTTACCAATCCCTGCTGAATGTCTGGATATAGTGATCGTTCTGGCTCGTCAAAAAGTATGACGGTGTCGGTTGTGTCAAATTTATAGATTGGGATGGCTGTGGTAAGAAGTTGGCGAGTGCCGGTGCTGAGATGAGAGTTATCAATCTTAATACCCTGCTTTGTACAAAGGGTAACAGGAATACTACCCTTTGCGCTAATATCTACTTCCAAAAACAATTCGCTTAAAATCGGATTTAAGCACTCTTTAGCTAATTTAATACGAGGGTCAGCATCAATCCACTTTTGGAGTTCTTCTGTTAATTTAAAGTTCTCCTGGGTATTCTGAATAATTTTTGTAACCTGTTGTACGGTCTCTTCGTCGTATTGATTTATCTCTTGGAGTAGATATTGCCATATCGATAGTGATTGCATGTCTCCTAATGAAACTACCTTCTTAGAACTAGCCGAGTCAATACGCTCACCGCGGGCATTTTTTTCTTTTTCAACCTGACCGTCAGTCTTTACGAAATCTGAAAACGTTTGTGGCTGACCTTTCTGATCGGATAAAAAAGCGTCTGCCTCGCGGGAGATATAATCCCTTATGAATAGGGTAAATTTATCATTTCGCCGTAAATCTTCATAAATGCCATTGTCGTTGTTTATCCATCTTATTAAACTACTGCCAACGGGGATATCCACGTCTATTAACTCATTCGAGAAATTAACACTCTTGTCGTTTATAGATATACGAACATTAATCTTGTTCTTAAATGTAACGTAGTTGTGGAGTGACGAGTAACTGAAACCTTTTCCATCTAAAAGATCATAACCGTCATTTATTATTTCAAAAACACTGAAAAATAGATTCAATAATGTCGTTTTTCCCGTTCCACTCTGCCCAATAAAACATACCTTCTCCAATGGCCGACCCGCTTTTTTATGGTCTGCTGGATACGTAAAATCAAACTTTATATTTTTGAACTGGCGGTATTCGCCAATGTCGATGCCGGTTATTTTCATTTTACAGTATTCATTACACCGTTTGCATTATCTCCACTAATCCATCTGCAAGTTTCCGATCGTTGGCCAGTCTCGGTACTTTGTTCTGGCCGCCTAGTTTGCCCTGCGATCTCATATACCGTTGGAAAGCTCCACGCGGCAGGCTCGTTAGTTTCAGCGGTTGTAGGATGGAGCCGGTAATGAGATCGTCATAATAGACGTTCAGTTCAATTAACCGTTTGTCCAGGTCGCGGGCGAAGGCGACGGGGTCATGCGGGGGCGTGGCAAACTCAACCAGCCATTCGTGGTAAGGCAAGCCCTCGTTCGGACTGACCATGGGCGCTACGGTAAACTCCACCACTTCCGTTTCGGGATGCTTCTGCATGGCATCTTTCAACGCCTTCTCCACTTCTTCGCCAATGACGTGCTCGCCAAAAGCCGAAATGAAGTGCTTGATGCGCCCCGTTACCAGCAACCGGTAGGGCTCCCGCGTAACGAACTTAACCGTATCGCCGAGGGAATAGCCCCATAACCCGGCGTTATTATTGATGATAACCGCGTAGTTTTTGCCTAACTCCACTTCTTCAATTGTCAGTCGGCGCGGGTTTTTAGTGAAGTACTCGTCGGCGGCAATGAACTCAAAAAAGATACCGCTGTCCAGTAGCATCAATAATCCTTCTTCAGTCTGGCTGTCCTGAAACGCGATGAAGCCCTCGGAAGCGGGGTAAGTTTCTATGGAGTCGATCCGTTTACCAATACTCTCGAACAATTTGGCCCGGTAGGGTTCAAAATTGACCCCACCATACACAAACAACGAAAAATCGGGAAACACGTCTTTAATCAGCTTGCCGGTACGCGCCTGAATCCGGTCGAAGTACATTTGCACCCAGGGCGGAATACCCGAAATCAGCGACATGGGCTGGTCGATAGTTTCGTCAATGATGCGCTCCAGCTTAGTTTCCCAGTCGTCGATGACGTTGGTTTCGTAGCTGGGCATCTGGTTGGTGCGCAGATAGGCGGGGATGTGATGATTTGCAATACCCGACAAACGGCCAATGTTGATACCCGCTTGCTGGGTTAACTCGGGACTGCCGGACAAAAAGATTAATTTTTCATCCAGAAACCCACTATTTCCCGTTTCATCAATATAATTCAGCAACGCATCGCGGGCCGAGTTGATATGGTTCGGAATGGAATCCTGCGTGATGGGAATATACTTGGTTCCCGATGTGGTACCGGAGGTCTTAGCAAAATAGAGCGGTTTTCCTTTCCAAAGAACATCAGAATCACCGGCTAGAATCTGTTCAATATACGGTTTCAAGTCTTCGTAATCCCGAACAGGAACCGCCTGCCTGAACTCCTGAATGGTCTGTACGTCGTTGAATCGATGATCGCGGCCAAAAACAGTGTCCCGGCCACCGGCTAGCAACCGTTGAAGCCAGCGTTGCTGAGCCTCGCCCGGCTGGTACATCCAGCCTGTCTGACGCTCTACTACCCACCGGGCCAATGGCTTACTAACGACCGAACGAATTCCCATAGTAACACAAAAGTAAGGCTAATTTTCAAGGATGAATGAGGAATAATAAACTATATATGTTGTTTATGTCATGTTTTGGCGTGCCATCATTCGTGATTCATCATTCATCATTCTGGTTAATAATCTATATTTTTGCACACATTTCGATATACCAGTACTTGTAACAAGGCGTTCTGCGCCAACCTAGAATGGGACTTTTCAATTTTTTAACCAGCGACATAGCGATTGACCTGGGCACGGCGAATACCTTGATTATTCATAAGGATCGGATTGTGGTGGATGAGCCTTCGATTATTGCAATGGACAAAGTCAGCGGCAAAGTGCTGGCCATTGGCCACAAGGCTATGCAAATGCACGAAAAGACCAATGAAAATATCAAAACGATTCGCCCATTAAAAGATGGTGTCATTGCCGACTTTACCGCTGCCGAACTGATGATTCGGGGTATGATCAAGATGATCGATACGGGCAGTAAACTATTTTCACCGTCGCACCGGATGGTTATTTGTATTCCATCGGGTATTACGGAAGTAGAGAAGCGGGCCGTAAAAGACTCGGCTGAGCATGCTGGAGCCAAAGAAGTATATATGGTACACGAGCCAATTGCTGCGGCCATTGGTATCGGTATCGACATTACCCAGCCCAACGGTACCATGATTGTGGACATTGGTGGGGGAACAACTGAAATCGCGGTCATTGCCCTGTCGGGTATAGTCTGCGAACAGTCGATCCGGATTGCGGGTGATGTGTTTACCCGTGATATTGTGGATTACATGCGCCGGGAGCATAACCTGCTCATTGGCGAACGTTCGGCCGAGCAGATTAAAATGGAAGTAGGGTCGGCACTGCCCGAACTCGATAACCCACCAGCCGATTACGAAATCCGGGGTCGTGACCTGATGACTGGTATTCCGAAGGAAATTAAGGTTACCTACAGCGAAATTGCGTACGCGCTCGACAAATCCATCTCGAAAATTGAAGAGGCTACCATGAAAGCACTCGAAATTTCGCCACCAGAATTGTCGGCTGATATTTATACCAATGGTATTCACCTGACGGGGGGCGGTGCCTTGTTGCACGGGCTGGACAAGCGGCTGGGCGCAAAAACCAAGCTGCCTATTCACGTAGCCGATGATCCACTCAAAGCCGTAGTAAAAGGTACGGGTGAAGTTATTAAGAACCTGGATATGTACCGGTCCGTATTAATTAGTTAATCCATTCGATTTGCCCGGCTGCCCGCTTACACCAAATGGGAGAGTTAGTTGACTTTTTTGTCCGAAGCCGGAACTTCATTCTGTTCGTGTTGCTGGAGGTAGTTAGCTTTTACTTCATTATCAGTACCAATAACTATTGGAGTGCGACCTATTTTAACACTTCGAACCGGTACGCGGCTCAGGTGTTGGCATGGTCCAATACCGTGAATGAATATACGAATCTGCGACAGGTAAATGCGGAGTTGGCGCAGGAAAACCAACTGCTTAATAATCGGCTGACGCAACTACTGCAAAACCGCCCCCCGGCCCCGGCTATGTATCAGGCCGATTCTGTTTTTGCCGACCGGTTCAAGTTTACGGTGGCCAAAGTGGTCAATAACACGACGCAGCTGGCCAATAACTATATCACGATAGATAAAGGTACCGACGATGGTATCCACCCCGGTATGGGCGTTATTTCGCCAACGGGCGTGGTGGGTAAGGTAAAGATTTGTAACCAGCATTTCTCCGTCATCACGTCCATTCTCCACTCCGAGTATCTAGTGTCCTCCCAACTGGTTAAGGCAGGAGAAATTGGTTCGGCCAAGTGGGATGGTGTTGATCCGAGCCTGATAAAGCTGGACGATATTCCAAGCCATAAACCGGTTAGTAAGGGTGATTCCGTTGTGACGTCGGGCTTTAATCTGACCTTTCCTCCGGGCATTCTGGTGGGACGTGTTCGTTCGGTGGGTATACAGCCGAACCAGACTTTTCATGATATCACGCTTAATCTGGCCACAAATTTCAGCAATCTGGCCTTTGTGTATGTGGTTGAAAACCGGCTACAGGTTGAACAGGACCAATTAGAGAAAAAAGTTGAAAACGAGAAATGAGTTTTTAGTTTATCGTTTGATGGTTGTCGTTCATGGCGCGTTAGCAGCAACAAACATCAAACGACAAATAACAAACTAACCGTACAAATGACCTTTCGCGAAATCGTATCGACTGTTTTTCTCTTCCTGCTCTATCTAACGCTACAGATTTTGCTGGTTAGAAACATGGTTTTGTTCGATTACGCCTTTTGCTTTATCTACATTGCCTGTATTCTGCTCTTACCAAACGAAACCAGTTTCTCCTGGCTATTGCTGATTGCCTTTGCAACGGGTTTTGTGGTCGATATATTTTATAACACCCCCGGTATGCACGCGGCAGCTACGGTATTGATGGCCTTTTGCCGACCGCTGGTGGTGCGTTCTCAAATTGATGTGCCGGGACTGGAATCAAAAATAGATTTTTCGCTCAATGAATTGGGAGCAGGTGCGTTTTTCCGCTACGTGTTTATTCTGGCTCTAATTCATCATGCTGCCCTGTTTTTCATTGAGGCCAGTAGCTTAACCTTGCTCGTTCCTACGCTTATACGGGTAGGAGCCAGTACGTTGTTTACGACGTTCAGTATTGTGCTGATTCAGTTTTTTACCCGAAACTAAACCCACCTGGATACCGGATACGGGTCTTTTCTGTTTAACACTACATGGCTGAAACACTGTATATACCCAAAACGATGGACCGGCAGGCCATTTACGATAGCCTGGTGCCACAATTAGCCGCGCTGGTTGCCGACGAAACCGATTTGGTGGCCAATCTGGCAAACATTGCCGCTGCCCTGAAAGAGGCCTTTGGTTTTTTCTGGGTTGGCTTCTACCTGAAGAAAGAGAGTCAGCTTGTGTTGGGACCTTTTCAGGGACCCGTCGCCTGTACCCGTATCGCGTTTTCGAAAGGGGTATGCGGGGCTGCTTACGTACGCGGGGAAACGATAGTAGTGCCCAATGTCGAGCTGTTTCCCGGCCATATTGCATGCAGTTCCGCGTCGAAATCGGAAATAGTGGTGCCCGTGTTCGACCGAGCCGGCCATGTACAAATGGTACTGGATGTTGACAGTGACCAACTAAATGATTTTAGTGAAACCGATGCCAGCGGACTGGAACAGATAGCCCAGCTGATAACCGGACTTTATTGATTACTTCTATTTCTAAACCTATCAAACTCTATGCGCTATCTTATTGCATTTGTAAGCTTATTTGGTTGTCTGGTTTGTCTAGACGTTCAGGGGCAAACGCTCAATACACTGTCGGCTCAGGAAAAGAAGGAGGGATGGAAGTTGCTTTTCGATGGGCGTGATACCCGCGGCTGGCATGTATATGGTGGGAAAAAGCCCGGGTCTTCCTGGCAAATTGAGCAGGGTGCCCTTAAACTGAATGTACCAAATCGGGTAGGGAATAAAGCACCCGACGGGGGTGATCTGGTAACGGATGCGGTATTCACCGGTGATTTTGAATTTACTGCCGAGTGGAAAGTAGAACGGTTCACCAATAGCGGGATTTTCTTCTTTGTTCAGGAAAGCCCGCAGTATAAAAATATTTTCGATACAGGTCTGGAACTTCAGGTGCTGGACGATGCCATTTACGAAGGCGCGAATGAAAACAAGCACCGGGCGGGCGATTTCTTCAGCGTGGCCAATGCCCGCGTTCGGGAGTTGAAGCCGGTAGGTGGTTGGAACAAGGTGCAATTTGTGCTCAAAAAGAATAAACTGACCGTGTCACTGAACGGATTCAGCATTCAGGAGCATGATTTGACGAGTGAAGACTGGAAAAAACGGGTTGCCGAGAGCAAGCTAAAGGATGCTCCCATTAGTAAAGGACAGTTCACTGGCCGGATTGGCTTGCAGGATTGGGGCAGTACCGCCTGGTTTCGGAATATAAAAATTCGGTCGCTCTGATTGGCATGCCAAGTCATAGTTGAAAAGCGTAAGAAAAAAAGAAGCACGAGGAAAGATGTTGTCTATCAACATCTTTCCTCGTGCTTCTTTTCTGAGCCGAACCGGTGTTAGTCCAGCCGAACCCATATCGAACCAGAAAGTATGCCACCGGGGTCGAGAATCGCTAACCCCTCCCCGTTATTAAACGCATCTACATTAGCGGTCAGCGGCTCAATGGCAACGCTATCCCGCCGGGGTGGCGTGTAGCAAACCAGGTAATTAAGTTTACCCTCTCCAGTTTGCTGACCTACGATGAGTCGCACCCCCGTTTTGATTGACTGGAGGATGGTTTCTGAATACGGCTGATTCTGTACGGGCTCAATGAGAAAGACATTGTTCAGCTCCCGTTCGTGCAGCCGCAGCGTTTCTTCCGATTGGGCGGACCCCTTACCCATTGGAATCAGATGCTCGTTAAGTTCAACCGGCGTATGCGCGGGTATGGATATCGTCATATTATCGACTAATTCCCGCGTTGTTTCATTTTCCTCGATGAATGTAAAGTAAGGGTGCCAGCCGAAAGCGGCCGGGGCGCGGGCCAGGCCCGTATTCTGAGCCGTATAGCTAATCCTGAGAGCACACATCTTGTCTGTAGTCGACGAACTTCCGTAGTGCAGCCGGTCTGCCTGTACCAATTGATACGTTATGGTCAGGGCAAATGGGAAAGGATAGCCAAAGGTGTCACCGGCATAATCATACCGCAGAACAAGCTGCGCATGGGTATCGGTTGCCTCCTGACTAACTACAGAAAAGGGCTGACGATGCACAAAGCCGTGGAGGGCATTATCACTCTGTGTTTCGTTCATTTTGAGCGCGTAATCTTCCCCATCGAACGAATAGATTCCATGACGAATGCGACTGGGAAACGGATAAAGAAACGCACTGGCATAGCTCTCGTCCGCAGCTAGTGCCTGAGGAGAATCGGGTGCTTCGATCAGCGCAAACAGATGATGCCCTTTCCGGAGCACTAACCGACGCAGGATAGCCCCAAATTCGGGAATGATGGCAAAGAATTCACCCGTTTCTGTATGTTCGAGTAAATATTCAGTAAGAGGAGCCGTGTCGGTTGGCAGAATGCCAAACGGCTGGGTCGTGATCTGAAATGGCATATACTAGTAAGCTTTTGTAGGTACGAGTATAATCCTGTCTGGTTGCCTATTGTTTGTTGAATGGAGCCAATGGTCAAAAAATAAGCAAATGAGTTACGTCATAATTCGCCTTCAACGCCTAGACCAAACAGGGCGAAATCGTATCGTACCGGATCGTCGGCATCAAAAAGCCGGAGATTTTCGGTTAACTCAAGCGTGGCTTTCCAATCGGTTTGGGCTGGTGCGGCATTCCGACGGGTTAGCAAGCCCAGCTGTCGGGCTACCCGGTTCACGTGAACGTCGATAGGTATCAATAACTGATTAGGTTGCAGGCGCGTCCACAAACCGAAGTCGACTCCTCTATCATCCCGCCGTACCATCCACCGCAAAAACATCAACAACCGTTTGCACGATGAATTACGGGCGGGTGTGGCAATGTGCTTGCGGGTGCGTTCGGGAAAAAAGTCGGTGAGACCACAAAATTGGTCGTGAAAAGCGATTAGCCCCAGCTCAACGGTGTTGGTAATTAGATCGGGCGACTTCCCCGGCAGCGAATTGGCGTGTAGGTGGGCAGGCAGAAACGCGTCTTCCAGCGAGTCATTTTTCTGGTAATACTGGCGGAAAAAGTGCAGAAAATACAGTGCGTCGGTAGCGTTGAAGGTGCGGTGTTTGAACGCTAGAAACCGCTTTAGATCACTTTCCTGATGGTTGAGGACGAAATCGTAGGGCGAGCCATCCATGAGGGTTACCAGTTGATCGGCTTTTTTCAGGATAACCGGCCGTTGCCCCCAGGCCAGTACGGCGGCCCAGAAACCCATAATCTCGATGTCCTGTCTTTTACTGAATCGGTGCGGAATACTGATTGGATCGCGCTCAATGAAAGAAGGCTGATTGTACTGATCGGCCTTCGCATCTAAAAACTCTCTTATGGTTGCGTAGTCATTCACTTACTTTTTCCTCCGCTAACCACCCACGCCAGTGCTCTCGAAATACCGGAAAACACGTTCAGTAGTGCCGACATGATGAAGGTGAACACGGCAATGAAGGGGTAAGCCAGCGTAAACATAATGCTGAACGTTACGTAACCCGGTGAGGATTTCATTTGCTCATCGCGTTCCCGGTGACGGCGGGCAATGCGTTCTTCTTTCGTTTCCATTACGTTGATAGATTGGTCATCGGGCTTTACTGTCATTGGTTATTACGCTTTGCGGTCATTAGTGGTAAAGCACCTGAATAGCCAGACTATCGATGACCGTGAAGCGTAATGACCACCTAATGATTAACGACTAATGTAACTTACCTCAGCCCGGAAACGCCGATCTTCGGGCGAAAGTTTCGTGAATGCCTGATTGGAGAGTTTGATCAGAATCTTGTCGTTAACTCCCGTGTCCGGCAGTCGACCAATCACTTTTACCCACATACTCTGGTTGTTAAACTCGTTGCGTACCTGTACCAGCGTGCCTATGGGGGCGCTGCGATGCAACGCCAGGTATTTGCCCGATCCGCTGCCTTCAATCATTTCGGCCACCCCACTACTCGAAACACGCCGACCACGGGTGGGCATGGGGGCATCATTACCGGGACGTGGTGACTCTATTTCTGGCTCAGCGGGCTTTGATGTTGTTGCTACTGTCGGTGCTGTTGTTGATGGCGTGGTTTTGCTGACCGACTCGTCCGTTCCGGGACTTTGTTCATTTCGCCGGGTCGGTTTAGGGTCGGCGGGGGGGACGGTTTTGGGTTCGCTGGAACGGGTTTCGGTCGGTTTAGGGCCAACGGAAGGCACAGTTTTTGATTCGTTAGAATGGGTTTCGGTTGATTTAGGGGTGGCGGGAGGGACGGTTTTGGGTTCGTTGGAATGAGTTTCGATCGAACGAGCCGGAGTTGGTCGGGCTGGTGTCCCGGCATCGGAGGGCGAGGAGGGGTTACGGTCCTGAAACGCTTTTTCGGACACAATCAACGCTTGCCCAATCAAGACATTGTCGCCGGTGAGGTTATTCCACTTCCGCAAGTCCGACTGCGATACCCCATACCGACTAGCCAAGTTATACAGTGTTTGACCTGATTCTACCACATGGATACCGGCCTTGGCTGGGTCACTGGACTTCTTCGTCTCGTTCTCGGTCGACGCCTGTTTCTTTTCTTCCTTTTCCTGCTTCTTAATCGCTTTGTCGATCTTTTTCTCTTCTTTCTTGCTCAATGCGCCATCGGGAATTGGAATTCTGATGACCTGATCATACCGAAGCGCGTCGGTCATATCGGGGTTAGCCGCTTTTATGTCGGCTACCGACCGGCCATACCGGCGGGCAACGGCATACAGCGTCTGGCCTTCGTCGACCCGATGCAGGATAAATCGTTTGCCGTCTATTTTCTCAATACCAACGGAGTCAGTAACGGCTGTTCGATTCGTGGGAAAGGGAGTAGCCCGAACAGAAATGACGTGTATAAAGCCGATAAGGACAAATACGGCACCACAGACAGAATGATTTTTCATAGGGTAAATACACAATAGGGTCTGATACCAACGGGTGTTGAATCCCAACAGACTGTGGGTATGGTATAGTAACGACCTGAGACCTAAAATTAAGGCAAATTTAGCGGAAAGCAGGTATGCTGTTAGAACGTGATTCCTAAAAAAATAACCGGTCTATACTGAATTCATTACCTTCGTGCCCCTGTTAAATCTTGTTAAAAAGGGGGCTTGTCTGATCTTTCCGAACACAAGTAGACGTTTGCTGTTAAACGAATAAGGATTTACGTTACCCGCTTTTTTCTGTAGGCTAGCCAACATTCCTTTTATAAACTACTCACTGAGCACATGCAAAACTATTCGATACTCTGGGCCGATGATGAAATAGATCTCCTGAAACCCCATATTCTGTTTCTGAAAAATAAAGGGTACGACGTAACCCCCGTCAACAGTGGAGCCGATGCGCTGGATCAGGTAGAACAGGCAAACTACGACGTTGTCTTTCTCGATGAAATGATGCCGGGCATGACGGGCCTGGAAACACTCTCGCAGATCAAGCAGATACGCCCCAACCTGCCCGTAGTCATGATTACTAAGAGTGAGGAAGAGCACATTATGGAAGAAGCCATCGGCTCCAAAATCGCCGATTACCTCATCAAGCCCCTCAACCCGAATCAGATTTTACTATCGGTTAAAAAAATACTGGACAACAAGCGGCTCGTCACCGAACGTACCAACATTGGTTACCAGCAGGATTTTCGGAACATATCCATGCAGTATAACGACCGGATGGATTTCGAAGAATGGACTGATGTGTACAAAAGGCTGATTTACTGGGAGTTGGAACTGGATGAATCGCAGGACAAAAGTATGCTGGAAGTAATGAACATGCAGAAGAGCGAGGCTAACTCGGAGTTCTGCAAATTTGTTGTGGACAACTACGAAGACTGGCTGAATGATCCCAAGATGGAAAGCCCAACCATGTCGCATCAGTTAATGCGGAAGAAGGTATTCCCCCTGCTGAATCAGGCGGGTGATGCGGATTCTCCGCTCTTTTTTATCCTGGTGGATAACCTGCGCTATGATCAGTGGAAAATCATCCAACCCCTGCTGGCTGAGTACTTCACGGTGGAGGAAGAGTCATCGTATTACTCGATTCTACCCACAACGACCAGTTTTGCCCGTAACGCTATTTTTTCGGGAATGATGCCTAGCGAAATGGAGCGTAAACATCCTGATTTATGGGTGAATGATGACAGTGAAGATGAGGGCCTGAACAACCACGAAAGCGAGTTTCTGCAACGTCAACTCGACCAGAGCCGGTTGAACATCAAGATGTCGTACCATAAAATTCTGAATGTCAACCAGGGTAAATCGCTGGTCGATAATTTTAACAACCTGTTGCAGAATCAGTTGAATGTGGTAGTGTATAACTTTGTGGATATGTTGTCGCACGCCCGTACGGATATGGCCATGATCAAGGAACTGGCTCCCGATGAATCGGCCTATCGCTCCCTGACCAAGTCGTGGTTTATGCACTCACCCCTGCTGGAGTTTATTCAGCGGATTGCCAATAAGGGCGGGCGGATGATTATCACGACCGACCACGGCATGATTCGGGTGCAGAAACCGGCCAAGATCGTGGGCTACCGGGAAACAAACACGAACCTTCGTTACAAGCAGGGTAAAAACCTGGGCTTTGATGACAATCACCTGTTTGTTGGGCGTAAGCCGGAACGACTCTTTTTGCCTAAACCGCACGTATCGACGGCTTACGTCTTTACGCTGGAAGATTACTTCTTTGCGTATCCCAACAACTACAATTACTACGTCAATCACTACCGAAATACCTTCCAGCACGGGGGCGTATCGCTGGAGGAAATGATTATCCCATTCGCCTACCTGAAAGCGAAATAAGTACCCTTATTGATATATAACCGGTAGGTCCGGTAGGTATAGTACTGAACAGGGTCGCAGGAGAACATCTCTCCTGCGGCCCTGTTTAGTTCAAAGCGGATAATATAACTACGTTAGGGAACATATTCCATATCGAGCAGATTCTGGAGAATATACGCCTGCGTACCATACAGTTTGGCCATCTCGCCCAGTCGGGAAAGTTCTATGGATAGATTATCCTGGTAGTTTAGCAGCGAATATTTGGCAATGGCCTGCTCAATAGGTCGGGTGATGGCCCTGGTTGCTTTGGCTAGCACCCCATTGACAATGATCAGTTCGGGGTTGAACAAGTGGACGGCGGTGGCCAGCCCCCGGCCCAACTCGCTGCCTACATCATTGAGCAGGTCGATGCAAAAAGCGTCACCAGCGTTGGCTTTTTCGATAATCAGTTCGATGTCGATGGTCTCCGGGTCTCGTTCGGCCAGCGCGGATATCCGGCCTTCCCGCAGGCCATCCTTTGCCCGCCTTATCAACGACGAGGCCGAGGCTACCGTTTCCAGACAGCCTACTTTGCCGCAGGTGCATAACTCGCCATCGGTTTTCATTTGAATGTGTCCCAACTCACCCGCAAAACCGGACATTCCCTGCAAAATAGCTCCGTTGGTGATAACCCCCAAGCCAATTCCCCAGTCGATGTTAATCGACAAAACGAAGTTTTTCCCCTGAGCCAGCCCAAAGCGGTGTTCTCCTACCAGCATGGCCTTGGTATCGTTGATCAGAAATACGGGGGCATCGAATACCGATTGTACTAAATTGCTCAGCGACTGGCCGTTTCTGGTCACCTCGGGGTAAGTATGATTAATGCCTTCCAGCGGATTAACCAGACCCGGCATAGCTACTCCCGACCCAATGATGACCAGGTCGTCCGCCTGAATCTGATGAGACAGGTCCGTGAGGGCACCGCGCAGATTGTCCAGAAACGAGACGGAGTTTTCCAGGCGTAGTGGCAAGTCGACTCGGTGCAATACCTGGTTGGCTAAGTTGAAAACCACCAGTTTGGTGTCGTGGACTGTGATGTCGATCACAACGGTAGCGTAAGGGAAAGGGGCAAGGGCGAACAGGGATGGTTTACGGCCGTACTGAGCGGTGCCGGTGCCGATACCCTTAACCCATTGACCAACGTTCAGTTCGTCAATCAGGGCAGTCGTGGATGGTACACTGGTGTGGATTAGGTTTGCTAACTGAGAGATGGTGCCTGACTCGGCTCGGTATAATTCGGCAATGATGTTTCGTTTCAGCTTATTCTTTTTCGTGTCAATAACCGAAAAAATAGCATTATCCTGCATGGTTGTTACGGTCAATTCAAGGTCGCGGCTGCTGGGGTATCTATGTGGATAGACTCCCTTTAGCCGTCGAGCGGTTTCGGTTTAATGGATGGGAGTTACCCCGGCCTGCTTTATCTTTTGCACAATAAACCGGCCAATTGTCCGGCCCTGCGTCTGACCATTCACGACAGCATCCCGGTAGTGAATACCGCCGTATAATCGGGAAATAGCCGCTTCCTCAGCCGCCTGTTTAAACGACGTGAACGACCGTTCGGGCAAATCGAAAATAATCTCCGTATTATCGGTAAAGGCGAAATCAGCACCCATAAGGTAGGTTAATACCTCGGCTGCGGCCGTCGAAATAACGCTATGCCCACTGGTGTATTCAGGGAAAGGGGGCGTTTGCAACAGCGGCTGCCAACGCGGACTGATGTAGCGATTAATCACCGTTTCGGGACGGATTCGATTGCTGCGGTACTTCTCATCCCAGCAACTGATAAACGAATCCATTAGCGTCATGGCTACCAGCGACTGCACCAGAATGGCCTGCCCGAACGGTAGCTTGGCCTGGGTACTAGCCAGACTGGCAATGTTCATCCAATGCCCGCCGGGGCTTATTTTCTTGAAGCCAATCGACATATGGCCCGAGGTGTTAATGGCAAATGGATTACAGTCCCAGTAAGCTGCAATGACCCGCTGTTCATCCGTGAGTTTGTTTCCCACCTCATACACTTCGCGGGTGAGCGCAAAAAAAGCACTGCTGGTATCTTTGCTGAACGCGACCGGCGGGGCGGGTTTGAATTGCGTGCAGGAGTCCAGCATCATGGGGCGGATGATGCGCCAGTGGGGTTCGATGGCTTCAATGTAGCCGGGAGGAGTGGGATACCAGTAGGCATCGCCTTTTATAGGTCGGTAACGCCCTTTGGTGCTTAGGATCCGGTAATTATCAGCAGCCGCATACGTCAGCACTCGTTTGGCAACGGCTTGCGCTACCCCTACCGATTGGTCAATAACCGACTGACTATAGCCTTCTTTCAGTAGGCTTTCCAGCAGTTTCTTTTGTTCCTCTTCCAACATATAGCCCGATGGCAGGATCTGCCGCCCGGTTTCCAGAATGCAGTAAAGGGCCGCTATCTGGTAATCGTATTTAATTTTGGAATCCAGCGAAACCAGCGGGAAATCGTGAATGAGCCGGGAGGGCGACGGAATTTCTTTCTTGTGCTGAGCCACAATATCGTGCGCACCCAGCAGGCAATAGGTATAAAAACGACTGGCAGCGGGCGGACTGGCCACATCGTGAATCATGACCATCGTTAACGTAAAGACCGCAGGCTGCAAATGAGCATCTATGGGCTTAGGTGGCGTTGGTTTGGCCTGGGCCAGGGAGCCGAACAGCAGCCAGATAAACAGCAGGCGTGTCATGGCTTTGTTGGTTTATAGACCTGAAGCGGCTGATTTAAGGCCCCAATCAATAGTTCATTCGTTTTATTGATGGTGATGGGCACCACCGATTTTACGTCGCCGGTAATGGTTAGTCCGGCATTGGGTTGCGGAACGTAATTGAATACGCCTTTGCCATTATTCGTCAGTAAACAGCCGTAGTTCGCATCCATGCTCCCAATCTTGAGCCGATTGTCCGATTTGTTTCCCAGCAATAGCAGGTCCGTCTTACCATCGTGATTAAAATCCTGCGCCAGGATGCTGGTAACCGGCGCGAACTGGGCCTGAATGGGTAGTACGTATTTCGTAAACGAAGCTGTCCCGTTGCTCAGGTAACAGACGGAGTGGGTTTCGGTGACGGTTAGCTTTTTAGCACTGGCCAGGGCTTCGGCGGGAAAAATATCGGTAGCCGTCGCGTTGGCGTAATCCTTGTAATAGGCAAACTTCCGGCGCATGCCGTACATCTGATCGTTCAATTCGTCGCGACTGACGAACGGATAGGTTTTGCCCTGAATGTAAAAACAGAAGAACGGGTCGATGGAGCCATTGTCATCGAAGTCAGCGTAGAGTAATTCCGCCGGTTCCTGAATGGACGTTTTTATCTGCGAATTAGTCCCCAGATTTCCGGCGATAATATCGTTTTTACCGTCGCCATTAAGGTCGGCAATGGCCAGCGAGAACCAGAAGCCGGGTGTTGCTTCCGGGAAATACTGCTCGGTTTTATCGACAAAACCAGCGGTGGTATTGTGGTAGATTTTGACTGGTATAAACTCGCCACACAGCACCAGGTCGGCCCGTCCGTCGCTGTTCATGTCGGCCCATTTGGCATCGGTAACCATGCCAACCGTTGAGAAAGGTGTTTGAACCACCGTGAACGTTCCCTTACCATCATTTTGAAGTAGGTAAGATAGGGGGGCTTCGGGATAACGCCCCGGAACAACCCGCCCGCCCACAAACAGATCGAGGTCGCCATCACCATCATAATCCCAGGGTCGAGCGCAGGATTTGCTGCTGGCACTCAGGTTGGGAAGCCGGTTTTGCGACAGGCTCAGGTGGCCTTTGCCATCATTCAGGTAAAGTTCGTCCTGTAGGGATGGGGTGTTTACTTCAAACAGTGAGTAACCCCCTTTAGCTACGTATAAGTCATCGAAACCGTCGCCGTTGGCATCGAAGAAAACGGCGGCTGCAACGGCCGAAATAGTTTCGTCGCCGATGGTCAGTCTCTCGTCTTTTTTGAATGTACCCCCCGATTGCTGAAGCCACACGGCTCCCGTCTTTTTCTGGTCGCCACTGGTAAATAGGTCATCCAGTCCGTCTTTATTGATGTCGCCTTTTGCCAGTACCGGTCCCGTGTGCGAGTACATCCAGAGCATGAGGGGCTGGCGTTTAAAATCGTTTTCGGTATACCCCTCGTGGGTGTAAGGCAGTGCTGCATCGACCTTGGTGAAAACGGTTTCTGCCAGTTTGGTTGAACTACTCTTTTTCCCTTCCGGGGTGGCCTGCTGCTGAACGGTTAGCTGCTGATTGATGCCTACCTGCGTGAGTAGTTGCCGGGACTGGTCGGGCCAGAGGATACGGATAGAGTCGGCGACAGCAGCGGTGCCCATCCCGAAATGCAACGTACTCGACTGGCTGGACAGATAGCCGCGAACGGGGTTCAACTCCTGGTATTGCTTATTTCCGGCGGTATAGACTGTTACCTGCGCGCCAACGGCGTTTCGGTTAATACCGGTTGCCACTAGTTTTAGCTGGAGATAGTTGGTCTTATTTTGCTCCCGGCTCATGTTCTGATAGACGAAAGCTGGTTCGTTAATGTTGTTGATAATCAGTTCCAAATCCCCGTCATTATCCAGGTCGGCGTAGGCGGCCCCGTTCGAGATGGCGGGCGTACTGACTCCCCACTCCTGCTGTTTGTTAGTAAAAGTGAGGTCGTGGTTGTTTCGGAAAATATAGTTGGGAATACGGGTCGAGGGCATCGCCTTGACTAAGTCCATGAGTTGGACGGGTTCCCGGTCAATGGCTTTGCGGACTTTGTAGTCGCCCCAGTATTTCAGGAAGTCCTTATTAGTATAATCACGCAGGTAGCCATTAGTGATGAATAGGTCTTTGTGGCCATCGTTGTCGAAATCGGCTAGGAGGGGCGACCAACTCCAGTCGGTGTTGGATACCCCGGCCAGTTGCCCAACCTCGGAAAATGTGCCGTCGCCGTTATTCAGTTGCAGCATGTTTCGCATGAACTGGTGCTGGAGTTTTTGCTGCACCATCAATTCAAATGACTCGTAATTTTCCTGAAGCTGGAGCAGTTTTTGCCGACGGTTGTCTTCCGGCAGCATATCGAGGGTCATTACATCGGGCAGACCATCATTATTGAAATCGGCAATGTCGACGCCCATTGAGAATTGGGACAGGTGCCGGAAACGAGCCTGTGTTTCGTCTTTGAAGGTGCCGTCCTTCTGGTTGATGTACAGGTAGTCCGGTTCGTTATAATCGTTGGTGACGTAGATGTCGGGCCAGCCATCCTGATTCACATCGGCCACTGCCATACCCAGCCCAAAGGTGAGGGGATACTGGAAAATACCAGCCTTTTTGGACACGTCCACAAAATGCCCTTTCTGATTTTCGTAGAGTTTGTTGCCTGCCCGTTCGTCCGTTTCACCGTGTAATCTTGCCAACTCCATGTTGTCGTATTTCTTGACGTTATGGTTCAGCAAAAACATATCCAGGTCACCATCGCGGTCGTAGTCGAAAAAGGTAGCCTGGGTGCTGTAACTGGGATCATCCAGGCCATATTGTGCGGCCTGGTCAATGAATTGAATGGCTTTGGTGCCTATTTTGCCCTGATTGATGAAGAGTTGATTCCGGCGTTTGTCATCGTCGGTTTTACCGGAGTAGCACACGTAGATATCAAGGAGTCCGTCGCCGTTTACATCGGCCATGCTAACCCCCGTTTTCCAACCACCGGAGCGGCCAGCGAGGTCTTTGCCTGCTTCGGCCGTAATGTCTTTGAATTTTAGTCCACCCAAATTCAGGTAGAGTTTGCTCGGTTTGAGGTTAGCGGTGAAGAAAAGGTCGGGCAGACCATCGTTGTTTACATCGCCAACGGCCACACCCCCGCCGTTATAAAAGTATTCGTAGGAAAGTACGTTCAGGCTTTCGTTTTCGTCAATCTGATTGCTGAAGTCGATGCCCGTTTGGGAAGCGGGGAGAAGATGGAAAAGTGTTGTCTGGGCAAGCAGAGGTGAAATAAGCAGGCACAAAGCGGCTGTAAGTACCCTGTAGCAGTATTTTCTGGGCGGTGTTAAGGGGAGAAAACGTGTATTCATAGATACTCCTATAACGAACCAGTAAGTAAAGTTAGCCGGATGGGGGAAATTTCCCCCATCCGGCTACGCTGCATTTTGATGATGAAGTGTACGCTGTAACGGTATGAAAACGACCCGGCCAGAGATGAACTACTATCCGGCCGGGTCGTTGTACACCCTATTTATCCCAATACATGCGGGTGAGCCAGTCCGTTGGTCCAGTCAATTTGCCAACTGCGGCATTGTAGTTATCCGTGTTCAGCGTTGCTTCGCCGGTTGGGTACGGTTGCCGACGGGGAATCATACCATTCGAGAAATTGCCGGTATAATTTACGGGGGTCAGCACCGGAAATCCAGAACGTTTCCAGTTGTTCCAAGCGGCCACAAAGTTCATTTGAAGGCCAGTGGTAGCCCAATACTGCTCGTTGATTTGCTTGAGCGCATTGGCCGCTACCAGCGGATTGGCATCAGCATAAGCGGTTGCTACAGCTGGACTAACGCTAGCCGCAGCGCCGTATTTCGCCAGCGACAATATACCCGCTACCACGCCATTTTTATAGTGACTGGCGGCCGTACCCGGCACATTGAAGCCACGGGTGGCGGCTTCTGCCAGCAGCAACTCGGTCTCCGCATACGTTAGTATAAATATGGGCGCATCGCGGTTGCGATAGATAAGCGTAGGACGCGAGTATTTTCCGATGGGAGTAACATCGGCACCAGTCCCCGTGCCACCAGGATAGCTGGGAGCCTTGGTTATGTCGGTGGCACCACCGTTTAGGTCGTAACCATTGGGCTGGCCTACCTGTGCGGCTGGGGTCATGTCGCCCGATGCGGCAATGCTCTGGTTAGCGGCTAAGCCAGCGGAAGGCACTTCGGCCGACACCCCCAGGCGGGGGTCATTGGTTGCCTTCAGATAGTCGATCAGGGTTTTGCTCCAGCGCACCGAGTAAATGTCGGCCAGCGTACTCAGGGCAGCCCCATTCCCGTTCGTAAATCCTTTCGAGTTGTCGGAAACAATGTACGCTTCATCGTCGATACTGGCAAACACACCGCCAGCAGCGGCCTTTTCGGCGTAAGTTTTGGCCATAGCAGGGTCCACTTTAGTCAGCCGCATAGCTAATTTGAGCATCATCGAATAGCCAAACTTTTTCCATTTGGCAACATCGCCCTTGTAGGCATAGGCGTCATTCGTAGGCAATGGAGACGCAGGACTCAAAGCCACCGTAGCCTTTTCGAGGTTGGTCAACATCGACGCATACATACTTTGCTGCGAATCATAAACGGGTAGTGTGGTGCCTGTTTTAGCCTGTAAAGCCTGCGTGTACGGTGCATCCCCGTAAACATCGGTGATGGTTGCAAAACAGTACACCTGCATGATCTTGGCAATGTTATTCAGGTTGGCCAGCGCTGGCTTATCGGCAGTGAGCTGCTCCATCTGGTAGGCGTAGCTGGCGGCACTATAATCATTATTCCAGACACTTTGAATATACGCGTTCGTATTACTGGAAATAACGTACTTGTCTCCATTGGAATAGTACGTGGCAGCCCCGGAACTGGTCGATGACAGAATCTGCACCCACATACTCTGGAACAGAATGGCCCCCGCATACCCCGTTAACGTATTGGCACTGTTGAATTCAATACTGGGCAGGAGCAGGTTAGCGTCAAAGTTTCCCGCCGATGACTGGGTTGGGTCGGTGTTGAGGGCGTCGAACTTATCCGTACACGATACCTGCAATAGCCCGGTCAGGAATGTTAACGCTATGAGTGTTTTTTTCATGATTGATTTCATTTAAACTTAATGTTCAGGTTGAAGCCATACGTACGGGAAGCGGGTAGGCTGGTGCCTTCAATACCGGCGTATTGCAGATTGGCTCCAAACGTAGATTCAGGGTCGATATTGGTCGCCTTCTTCGTGATGTAAAACAGGTTTCTTCCCACGAGTGATATGTTCACCGTCCGAATCAGGGGTACTTTGGTCAGTACACTGGCCGGAATGGTGTAGCCTAACGAGAACTGGCGGAATTTGATGAAATCACCATCTACTACACTGACTTTAGTTACGTTGTTGGCCAGAGCGGTGTAATACGCCTGCGCGGAAGCCGGCTGCGTGTTCACAGCACCGTCTGCCGTTACGCCCGTTGTGACCCCACCTTCCCGGCCTACCAGCGTAGCTTTCTCCAGTCCCCGACGATAGGCGTAGTTTTCCGTAGCCGACAGGATTTTGTTGCCGTAATTGTAGTCGATCAGGAACGACAGATTGAAACCCTGATACGTAAAATCGTTATTCCAGCCACCGTACAGCGTTGGCAATACCGTACCTAAATTAACTAAATTTCCACGAACCGGCAGGCCTGCTGCATCGACCACAATCTGGCCGTTAGCGGCATATTTGTAATCATACGCCCGAATTTGTGGCCCTGCCTCGCCCACTACGAAAGCCGTAACGGCATTGCCCAGGGTGGCTCGGTTAGAACCTAATCCAATTGGGTTGTTGTTGGCATCGGTTTGCAACACTTTGTTGTGAACCGATGTCAGGTTAAGCGAAGTGTTCCAGCCAAATTTGGCGGTTTTGATGGGCGTGCCCGTTATCAGCACTTCCAGACCCTGGTTCTGTATAGAGCCGGTACCAATCACACCACTCGTAAAGCCGGCGGAAGCGCTGTAGTTAGCAGGCAGAATTTCGTTGTGTGTTTGCTGGGTATAATAAGCCAGGTCGAAGCCTAAGCGGTTGCCGAAAAACTTCAGTTCCAGTCCAACCT
Organism: Cytophagales bacterium; assembly: GCA_038236215.1. Classification (GTDB taxonomy): domain Bacteria; phylum Bacteroidota; class Bacteroidia; order Cytophagales; family Spirosomataceae; genus Spirosoma. The sequence goes on from JBBSTD010000067.1 coordinate 21,654, forward strand.
CAAGCTCGGTTTTGGTAAACGGCTTCAAAAACAGGTTAGGTAGCTGAGAATTGAAGTTGCCGGTAGCCGTCCCGTTTATGGCATTGCCTACCCCATAGTATATGCTTGTTTGGTACGGCTTAGTAGGTTCACCACTGGTAACGGCATAACCTGCCCGCAGTTTACCAAAACTCAGGCTTGGAATTTTCAGGAAATCATTGAAAACGAAAGCCGCGTTTACAGATGGTGTAAAGATGGTGCGGGCCGACGAAGGCAGCGTTGAATACGCATCATAACGACCGGTTGTCGTGATGTTCAGGAAGTTTTTGTACCCCAAATCAATACTGTAGTAGCCCGAGTGCACCTCCGTATTAGCCACTTCATAGCTACGGCCAAAATTGACTACGTTGTTGTAGCTGTACAGGTAAGGCAGTACGAAAGGACTACCGCTTACGCCAATTTTCTCGTAATTATTCTTCCGAATATTGCCGCCCAAAATAGCGTCGAGGGTGAGATTGGAGCTTATTGACTTGTTGATGCCAATCAGCCCGTCGATGTTCAATTCTCCACGCTGAGCGCTCGAGAGTTCATCCAGTCCGCCTTTCGTGCCATTTGAGAAAGCTGTTCCGTAGGGCGTTACTCTAAAAATGCGGTCGGCAGAGTTGTCGTAGCCAACGCGTGCCTGCGCATAAATCCAGTCGGCAAACTGATACCGGGTAGATACCATTGAGATTAACCGCTTCCGGCTTACATCATTGACGAACTGGTTGATAACAAAATACGGGTTGGTAACGTACTCATCATCGCTGAAAATAATTTCCCGACCCGTTACCGGATTATAACCCGGAGCCAGAATCCGCTCGTCGATGTTGGTCGCCAGAAGCTGTCCGTTGTTGGCATTGTTGGGGCCATCACTCAGTTGCGGCTTGTTCTTCACCCGCTCATCAATGTAGTTGGCCAGAACACTCACACTAAGTTTAGGCGTTATATTCTGGTCGATGGTCAGCGTGAACGTTTTGCGATCTAATCCACTGTTAGGCAGAATTGACTTGTTACCGAGATTTGAGGCCGACAGACGGAATGAGCCATTGTCGCCCCCTTTCGTTACCGATACCGTGTTGGTAAAGGTGGACCCCATGCGGTAAAAGTTTTTGATATTGTCGCGCTGAGCCGAGTAAGCATACTGATTGCCGTCGGCCTGAATAACCTGCGTTCCATCCAGTTTAGCGCCCCAGCTAAAGCGGGCAGTTGCCTGAGCGGCTGCCGCCGTTGTGGGTTTCATACCAACAAACGTTTTGGCATCATTGAGTCCCTGACCGTAATCGTACTGGAAATCGGTGTAGTTAATGGCTTGTTCGGCCACCAGGTTCATGTTGTAGTCGATGGAGAAATCGCCACGCTTTCCCTTCTTGGTGGTAATCAGGATAACCCCGTTCGAGGCTCTTGCACCATACAGTGCCGAAGCCGCCTGACCTTTCAATACCGTCATGGTTTCAACGTCGTCCGGGTTGATGTTACCCAGGCCATCGCCACCGTCGGCACCACCCCACTCACCGGCACTACCCCGCTGGGTGTTGTCCATTGGTACACCGTTGATAATGATAAGGGGAGAACCCGGCGAGTTGATACTGGGAACACCCCGCAACAGAATTTTGGATGTTCCGCCCGGTCCGCCACTGGTTCCTTTTACGTTCACACCGGCTATGCGGCCCGCCAGCGAATTGCCGATATTAGTTTCCCGCGCTTTGGTCAATGCATCACCATTAATGGTAGTAACGGCATAGCCTATTTTGCGGGTATCTTTGGTTATACCCAGGGCCGTTACCACTACTTCGTCCAGAATAGCACTGCCTGGCTCCAGTTTTACGTCGAGAACCGACCGGTTTCCAACGGTTACCTCCTGCTTGCTGTAGCCAATGTAAGAAAACACCAGCACAGCGTTTCCATCGGGAACCGTAATTTTATACCGACCATTGGCATCGGTATTGGTACCACGGGTAGAGCCTTTGATGGTGACAGAAGCGCCAATCACATCGGCGCCTTTTTCATCCGTTACCCGCCCGGTCACCTCGCTGTCGAGAGCAAATGCGGGCGATAAGGCCAGCAAACTCCAGACGCCCAGGAAGAGTAAAACCTCCTTGAAGGTTTTGCGTAGTTTTTGTCTCATAAATAGGACTGCTAGTTGGTTAAGTAATAATTGTTCCGTGTACGCCATTTATACGAAAATAGTATTTTTTGTTGACCTCCACACTATTTGGTATAAATGAGACTACCCGCAAATATCTTCTTATTTTTAAAAATATTTCGAAACATACCTAACAATTTTAAAATATTTCCTATTATTGGACTTTGCTGTAATTTTATTGTTAAATAAGCATAACTACTCATACGTCTTCTCTGATGAAGTTTTTGTTACTTTTCCTCGTCGTTCTCAGCGTTCAGCTACTGACCATTTCTGCCAGTTCGTCCGTGCATGGACAATCAGTCAGCGCAACAAAATCGTACGTTATTATTGGGTACGTAACGGGCAACGGCTGGACCAAAAATCAGATTGACCCCAACAAACTGACCCATATTAATTACGCTTTCGCCGTGCCCGCGCAAAATGGTGAGTTGGCACCGATATCGAAGAAGGATGAGGCTAACCTGGCTACGCTCGTGTCATTGAAAGCCGCCAACCCGAATCTGAAAATACTTATTTCCATTGGTGGTTGGGGTGGCTGCAAGTATTTCTCTGATGCGGCTTTGACCGATGAGGCCCGTAAGAAATTTGCTAATAGTGCTGTGGATTTACTGGTCAAACACCAGCTCGATGGGCTTGATATTGACTGGGAATATCCGGCGCAGGTAGGAGCGGGCAATATTTTCCGACCAGCCGACAAGCAAAACTTTACCCTGTTCTTAAAAGCAATCCGGGATGAGCTGGATGTGCAGGGAAAGCGGGACAATCGTACTGGTACCAATCATTACCTGCTTACGGCGGCTACCGGTGGCGATACGGCTTTCGTGAGCCATACCGAACTGGGAAAGGCGCAGGCGTACCTGGATTACGTCAATATCATGACCTATGACCTGTATCATGGGAATGACAAAGGTACCGGCCATCATAGCCCCCTGTACCAGTCTAAACTAGGGAATCAGTCGCGCAACAGCTCTGCCGACGCGGTGGACGGCCACATCCGGGCGGGAGTGCCCGCAAGCAAAATTGTGCTGGGACTGCCGTTCTACGGACGTGGCTGGGGAAAGGTGCAGGATAAAGACCACGGCCTTTTCCAACCAGCTACGGGGGAGCATTCGTTTATCAGTCACGACAAATTGATGAAGGAGTACATCAACAAAAACGGGTTTATCCGCTACTGGGACGATGATGCGAAGGCTCCCTACCTATGGAATCCAACGACAAAAACCTTCATTTCCTATGCCGACGAGCAATCATTCGGACCCAAGATTGACTACGTGAAAGCCAAAAAACTGGCCGGGGTTATGTTCTGGGAGTATACCTACGACCTGGAGCAGGATAAACTGCTGAACAAGCTGGTGCAGGGATTGTGGTAATTCTTGCCGCTGGAGCAACTAGGGGCGGTGCTGATTGATAAGCACAACGAGTTTGTAGGGAACCTTATCCCATTGCTGCTGCAAAGCCGGGGGTACCGCTACCGGCGAATACCCAAACTGCCCCAGAATTAAATCCTGGTCGCCATCGTGGTCGATATCCGCTTTTTCGAGGGTTAATGATTTGACGGGAGTAGCCATATCCAATGTATGGGCGGTGAATTTAAAGTGGCTGGCGTTGGTGTTTTCCAGGAACACAAAACTCTCCGAAGCCAGGTACGTTAATTCCGGAAAAAAGGCTGAAACGGCAAAATCAATATCGCCATCCTGATCGAAATCGTCGGCCTGTAAGCGGGTGGCTCCGTAGAGGGGATAGAAGAACGCTTCTTTATACTGATGATCTTTGGTGCCCAGCAGCAGACGAAGGCCATGATACGGTTTCAGGCAGTAGGAGTAGTCGGCATTGTCGCCGTGTACAACGGCGATATCGTCGATGCCATCGTTGTTATAATCCAGCAGGATGAAATCGCTGGTGCCGTACTGGGGCTCAAACTGGAGCACTTTCTCGGCCCTAAATTGCAAATTACCCGTCTGATAAAAAATATAAATGGCTTCGTCGTTCTGAGCAAACAGAGCAACAATGTCCTTCCGGCCATCCTTATTCATGTCCTTCGCGTACAGCTTAATAGCCCCCGGCTGCTTCAATAATACTGTTTCCAATAGTTCGTCCGGACCGCTGGTTTTATTATGACGGGTGTACAGCGAAAGCGAGCCGGTCCGATGGCCATAGTTGGCCGTAATTAACTCATCGGTTCCGTCATTATTCAAATCCACCAGCAGTGAACAGACCGGCCGGTGACTATTGGTCAGGATGGCTTTCAGACTATCGCTGGTGAAGGAGAAAACGGACCCCTTGGCCATTTCGGAGGGCAGCAGCGTGCCAATTTCGGTGAATAACCGGTTATCTGGCCGGAAAGATACATCCACTATCGTGCCGGGGAGGTCGTAGTTGTGGGTCAGCCCCTTTTCGGCATTCCAGCGGTAGAGTTTATCCGGTTCGGCCACCCACAACTCCTGGCGGAGTGAATCAAACGCAACGGCAGTTACCAATGAACCCGCCGTTTTGCCCAACGCCACGAGTTGAGCTTTGAATAAAGAAAGAGGCTTACTGCGGTAACGTCGCATTGAATCGAGCGGACTTTTAGCAGGGGCGTTTTCGACGTAGTACGCCACAATTTTCTGCCACGTTTCGTCATCAATAACCGGCTTTTCGGGAAATATATGCGCTTCTTTAAGCAGGTTAACTTCCGCTGGCTTTAGCTTATAATACGGATCGTATCCCATGTAGCGAATGCCCAGATAACTACCCATTGCGGGCAGCACATTCAGTTGCCAGATGGGGCTGGGTAGGCTTTTAGGGTTGGGTGTCAGGTGGCAGGAGCCACAATACTGCCGGGCTAGTTGGGCGCCTTCGTTCTTGTCCAATTGTCGGAATGATACTTGGAAAACGGTCAGGAATGACAGTAGCACAAGCCCCGGAATCACGTTGTCTGGTCTACTCATTCGGTCTGTCGGAGGGCTTTCTGATAGTTGCTTACTTAGTCGAGCCGGTTGCAGCGTACACGCTGTCAACGAAAATGCCGGGCAGGAAATTCAAGGCTGATTAATCAGGCAGCCAGTGTGTTTCGTTTGCCGGATGGCTACCGGCTTGCTGGCCATAACGGCTGTCAGCGCATCATTGAGGTAAAGTTCGGTGGGTTCCGGGCGGTTTCTTTCCAACCGGTAGAACTGATTATCGACACTGTCCCGGTACAGAATCTTGTTCTGAGCGGAAAGTAAGAGGACCTCCGGTATAGTGGCGGCATTGTATTCCTTTACCAGTTTATGGGTTGGATCGAGCTGGTGAGGAATGGTCAGCTTATACGTCCCGTTGAGTTCGTTCACCTCAGCCAGCGTAGCTGTTTCGGTAGGGTAAATGGCGGTAAACTGCACCCGGCCATCATACCGAACAGCCATTTCCTGAATCCTGCGGGCTGTTTGCTGGCAAATAGGACATTCGGTATCCAGAAAAATAAATACCCGCAACGGATGTTGACGCAACGGAGATTTCGGCGGGACAAATCCGGTTACAAAAAGACAAGTAAACAATGTAAAAAGGATGATGGATAATGACCTGCATTGACCAGCGAAACCCGTCATTATCCATTGTAGCTTACTCATTGTCCATTTTACATTCGGGCTCACCCCTATGGTCCAATTCCTCAATAGTTGTCAAAAATATCCTCCATCATATACGCGTGAGTGCCCAGCCATTTGGCGGCTCCGTTCAACTGCGTAATTTCAATGGTCAGGTCGTTTCTGAAATCGCTCAGGCAGTACTTGCTGAGGGCCTGCTCAATGGTGTTCAGAATGAATGTAGCGGCTTCGGCCAGCACGCCGTCAATAATAATGACTTCGGGGTTGAAGAGACTAATTGCCACTGACAGGCCCTTACCCAACTGAAAACCGGCTTCGTGCAGAATATCAATGGCGTACGAATCCCCATGACGGGCCGCGCTGATGATTTCGTCGATATCAATCTTGTCTACCTCCTGGCGGAAAATGGCTAGCTTGGATACCTGACCCGTCTGCACATCGCGCTGTACCCGCCGGACCAGTGCCGACGCTGAGGTGACGGTGTCCAAACAGCCGATTTTACCGCAGTGGCACAATTCTCCCTCCGGTTCAACCTGAATGTGGCCTAGCTCACCGGCAAATCCACTGGCCCCCTGAAACACGTGGCCATTGACCAGAATTCCCAAACCAACACCCCAGTCGATATTGATGGCCAGCATCTGTTGCTTGCCTTTCGCGTTACCAAACCGGCTTTCGCCCAGCACCGTAGCCTTGGTGTCATTCAGTATATAGGCCGGTTTGCTCAGCTTCTCCGACAGGCATTGCGTGAGGGAGTCGTAGCCCTTGCTCAGATTTTTGTAGGTCAGATTTATCCCACGCCGGGCATCGACCAAACCCGGCATAGATACACCAACGGCAACAAGCTGAGCCAGCAACAGGCCGGAATCGGTCAGGGCCTGGGTAAAACAATCCACCAGCGAGAGGATGTAATCGGGATTATCTATTAATTGGAGGGGATAGTTGGAGCGGTGGACAACAATCCGCTGCGTATTCATAAACAGAATTTTGGTGTCGTGGGTACTGACATCCAGCACTGCCGTGTAATGGCACTGAGTATTCAGGCCGAAAAGCACGGGTCGCCTTCCGTTGCTGCCCGACCCCATGCCTATTGGTATTACCCATTGGTCTTGAATTAGTTCATCGACCAGGTTCGTTACGGAGGGCACGCTGCTATGGAGCACCTTTGTCAAACGGGCCAGGGTGCAGGTTTCTTCGGCGTACAGACAGGCCAGCAACTTTCGTTGTTTCTGATTTTTCTTGTAATCAACGACCGATTGTTGCTCAGGGCGTTCTTCGTCAAAGGCAATGTCAACATTCATTGATTGTTGGCCAGTAAAATAGATTATTTGTTATGATGTCGGTACCAGTTGAGTGATTGGGTGCTTTTCAATAGTCAAAGAAACGCATTTTACTGACTTACCTGACAACGAACGCAGGAAGAACGGGTGTGCCTGTACGAAGTAGCCCGCCGGATAGTCAGGCGCAAAGCGGGATGAAGGCCGATGAAGATGGGTGGTAAGGGGGTGCCCTGGCGGTCATAGACCACTATCGGGTATAAAATGGGAGAAGCTACTGTTTCGGTAAATCCGGGCAATCATCTTTCCGGCGTGTGTCTATGATGGTCTGGATTTTCCAGTTGCCGTTCATCTTTATGAGGGTGAACGCATTGACACCACAATGGGTTTTTTTGTCCTGAACGTAAAAAACATAAGGCGTCCAGGCCGTCGCCAGGTCGGCATCAATCCTAATGTCCATTCCCGATAAACGCTCATCCAGCGTACTGGCTTTCGCTTTACCAATAGAGTTGATAAACGCCCCAATGGCATCATCATGTACCGTTACGTTTCCGTCTTTGTTCACCACCGTCTGGAGCCGGGCCGCTGAGGTAAATAGTGGTTTCAGCAGCGTTGAGTCCGCTTTCTGCATTCCCTCGAACAGCTTGTTTATGGTTGCTTTCACGGCAGCTTCTTCGCTGCTATTATGTTGAGCGAATGCCGTAACGCCCGACAGAAGGGTAATCAGGAAGGATAAGTGTTTCATAATACTCGCTGATTTCGACCAACGGTGGTAGACGTGAAGACCTTATAGGTTTTCAAAACCTATAAGGTCTAAGGGTTATTTGAAGGCTAAATATACTGGTTCACAATCATTTCGTACAACTCCTGCTGGCCGCTGCGTTGTTTCGGTTCGCCGTTGTTCATGGCGTACTCGCGCAGGTTTTCCAGGGTCAGCTCACCTTTTTCAAACTTTGCCCCCTCGCCCGAATCGTAGCTGGCATACCGGTCGGTGCGGAGTTTTTTGTACTGCGATTTATTCAGGATGGCTTCGGCAGCAATGGCGGCCCGCGCAAAGGTGTCCATTCCCCCAACATGGGCGATGAAAATATCTTCGAGGTCGGTGGAGTTCCGGCGCGTTTTGGCATCGAAGTTTACCCCGCCCGATTTCAGGCCACCCGCTTCCAGAATAACCAGCATGGCTTCGGTCAGTTCATACACATCCACCGGAAACTGGTCGGTATCCCAGCCGTTCTGGTAATCGCCCCGGTTGGCATCGAGGCTACCCAGCATATTGTTGTCGGCGGCTACCTGCAATTCGTGGGCGAATGTGTGGTTGGCTAACGTAGCGTGGTTTGTTTCGATGTTTAGTTCGAAATCATCCTGCAAACCATACTGATTCAGGAAACCAACAACCGTAGCCGCGTCGAAATCGTACTGGTGCTTGCTGGGCTCCATCGGCTTTGGTTCGATATAAAACGCTCCCTTGAAGCCCTGTTTGCGGGCATAGTCCCGGCTCATTTGCAGGAACTTGGCCAAATGTTCCGTTTCGCGCTTCATGTTCGTGTTCAGCAGCGACATGTACCCTTCGCGACCTCCCCAGAAGGTGTAGCCCGAACCGCCCAACTCAATGGTGGCATCAATAGCATTTTTCACCTGCCAGCCACCGTGCGCCAGTACGTGAAAATCGGGGTTGGTAGAGGCCCCGTTCATATAGCGTTCGTGCGAGAACAGGTTGGCCGTACCCCAGAGGAGTTTAACGCCACTGGCCGCCTGCTTTTGTTTGGCGTAATCCACAATGGCGCGAAAATTCTTCTCAAACTCCGCATTCGAGTTACCTTCCGGTGCTACGTCCACATCGTGAAAGCAGTAGAACTCCATGCCTATTTTGGTGATGAACTCAAAGGCTGCATCCATCTTGTCGTGGGCCGCAGCAAGTGGGTCGGCGTTGGCATCCCAGGGGAAATGCTTCACCCCCGGACCAAAGGGGTCGGCTCCGGTGCCGCAGAAGGTATGCCAGTAAGCGGTTGCAAACCGGAACAAATCCTTCATGGGTTTACCCAGAATGGTACGATTGGCATCGTAAAATTTAAAGGCCATTGGGTTATCAGACTCGCGGCCTTCGTATTGAATCGGTTTCTCGACGAATGGGAAATACGTTTTTTCGCCAAGTGTCAGTTTGATGTCAGACATGAAAATAAAAATTGAGGTAGTACCGTACCAAAGAAGGTCAGAGGTGGTTTCTCCTGTTATTCGGGCAATGTCTTTTGTAGGCTACTGGTTTTCTGACGGTAGTTGGTCTGGATTTGTCCATTTGTGCCAGGAGCTCTACTCCACGATCAAAACCGAATGGATCATCAGTGTTGGTACCGTAACAGTAGCAGTACCCGCCTGATAGGTGAAGGGCAGTACTTTGTTTTCGGGTTGCTGTACAATCCTAATAGGTTTATTTGCGGTGCGAACCGTGATTGCTAGGTTAGAGATGGGCGGTACTTCGTCGTACGTAAATACCCGTGGGTCGGCGTGGCGACCGCCGGTATTGATCAGGTTTATGGCCAGCTGGTTGCCCAATCGGTTGGCTATCACATGCACCAAGTGAGAGCCTGTTACGGTTACTACCGGATTGGGCAGTAAGGTATGGGCCAGCGTAGCGATGAAATCACGGGCTTTGGATGATTGGTGCTGGATATAATTCTGGCTTAAATCGGCGTACACGCCCATCAGTTTCCCTTTGCCAGAGAGTACGGTACTTGCGGCAATACCCGGTAGTGTTTCGCCGTATTCGTGGGCGTTTATCTGCCCGAAAGGCTTGGTGCCAGCCCTAGTCCGAACGGGTTGAAATAGTTCGTTGAGTACCATTGTGGCATCGTTATAGTGAATCCATCGGCTACTGGCGGTTGCCTGTCCGACGAGATCGATGCCCAGTTCATCAGCGAAATTCTTCGTTGTTTCTACCCCAATCAGGAGCAGGTTACCCCCCTGCCGGGCGTAATCGAGCAATTCCTGCCGGAAAGCCGAAGACAGTGAATCCTGCTGCGACACTACAATGAGCGGGTACTGACTCATGCGGCCAGTCAGGTGATGCTCCGAAAGAACCTCCACCGGAAACTGCGCGTCCAGCAGAGCAGTTAGTACGCCCTGCATCCGATAAGCCTGATCCCGACTAAATAGTTTATGGTCAAACTTCCTGACGGTGGCATCGCTATACAAAACCGCTACCTGCGGAATAGGGATTATGCCCTCACAAAACGGTTGCCGCGCCCGCACAAACTGGCTGAGTTCAGCCATAACCGGCAGTTCGTTCAGCGGAATAGACGCATCATGTTTCTGGCGGACGTAGCCCTGAAATCCACCACCGAGCGCAATGACTTCGGCGGCTTCCTGCTTCATGTGTACCGCCGTTTTCTGATCACCACTCATGGTGGGGCCAAACTGATACCAGAAACTCCACGACATCAAATCCCACGGTTTGTGATAGCGTTGACCCTGTGCCGCCAGAATCCGTCCTTCCATAGCAGCCGTATTGACACTATTGCCGGGCGTTAAATCGCCCGACAGGTAATCGACATTGGTCGTGATCGGTTCCGGCATCATGGACGAATACGCCCAGTTGGAGGCTACCCGAAACGCTGGATTGTGTTTATGCAGTTCGTCGGTATAATGCCCAACGTACCGGATAAATGCCTGACGGGCTGCGTTTTTGAACGCGTCGTAATTCGCATCCTTTTCTGAGCGGGGCAGGTCATGCCCCGGACCAATAGGTATGTCCGTTGCTGCCTGGAACCGGGCGAGAGCGGCTGGTGAATAATCTGGGATCGTTGCCCAGCAGTCGCCATCTATCCAAACGCCATCGACACCGTAATCGGCTACTTCTTTCAATTGGGGAATAAGCAGGGAATCGGCGTAGGGACCATATACGGATGTATTGGCTTTATCTATACTACCATCTGCGTTTACTACGCCCCAGTTGGAATGCTTTTCCAGAATAGCGACATCAAAAACACCCGAATAATGCACGTACAAAGCCACGCCGTGTTTTTTAGTCACGGCTCGGTAAAACGCCAGCGGGTCTTTAGCGAAATTTGGGGCTGTGGTGGCGTTAGGCACTCTGGAAGGATAACTCGTAACGCCCGGATGGCCTTTGCAGTCAATCTGAATAAAGTCTGGCTTGATGGCCGTCAGGAGCGAATCCAGGCTTTGCTCTGAAAGATTCCGCCCAATCTGCGCATCGCTGGAGTTAGCGTGAAAATCGAAGTGCATCCCGAAAAAACGACGGGTCGGGCCGCGTTCAGTTAGGCCACGTTCAGTCGTCTTCGCCGAAGTTGGCTTTTGGGAGCTATTAGCTACTTGATTACGGGTTATTTGCGCCTGTGCCCCAAACGAAATAATAACGCTGACCCATAGCGACCAAAGGCTGATGCAACGTGCGTTCTTGATTGGTATGTACATCGCTTATTTATTGGTTGGTGGAGGGAGATAATTGGTTCGTACTTTACAACAACGCGTAAACTTAGTGACCGGTGTAACAGGTTTCAAGTAGTTTATGCATTGTTGCCATCTGTTCGGTTTTCCCCCTTTTTACGCGCTTCACGTATTACCATTTGCTATCTGGCATAGTATTCACAATTAGCCTTCCAGCCAATTCCGTCCCAGGTTCAGTATGTTGGTAGTTACTAACAAAATACAGGTAGCTAAGCTGGCTTTTCTCAGCGACGGGGCACCCTGGCTACGGCAATTGATGGCTAGATTCATGTAAAGTACCCTTTATTGATGTACTTTTGGGCACATTAGTTGCTCGTTTTTTTGTTTTTAATAACGCTTCGGAGAGGTTTATTTGGTTCATTTAGTCATCTATTAAATTAGTAACTGAATACCATCTAAATACTATTTATTACAAAAGAATATGGGGTATTCTCTATGAATTGAAAGGGACTTTTAGCCTCCAATATTTTTTTAAATTATTGCTTTTAGAGTAGGTGTTCTATAATTAGGGGATTTTATTTCCCAGATACGCTATAAAGTTCTATATGTTAAAACAGTTTTTTGTTGCCCTGTATCGACAAAAGTGGCTTTTTGTCGGGGTATTTGTAGTGCTAATTTACTTGCTAATCATAGTAATCTATGCGGAGAATATTCCATTTGCTGATGATTTATCCGTATTGGCCTCTCTTTACGATGTTCACCATGAACCTGATTGGTATCTAAAATACAAAACTTTATTTGCTTTTCACAACGAGCATAGAATCGTTGTTCCCCGCCTTGTAACTGTACTGATTTACTATATTCAAGGTCAGACTGTTAATGTAATATGGTGGATTATTCTTGGAAATGTGTTGCTATTTCTGGTTCTTTATCTGTACTTTAAAACTGAGTTCACAAACTGTCGCCTAAAACTATTTATACCCGTTTTATTATTCGTACTCCAGCCAATGCATTACGAATTAATGTACTGGGGTATGGCCGCTCTCCAAAACATTGGCGTCATTGCTTTATCCACAATAGCCTTTTATCAATTAACCTATAAACGCAATAAATTCTTACCTGTTATTGTAGCCATATTCGCTGTCTTTACCAGTGCGAATGGCTTATTTGTGTTTCTCATTGGGATACCATTGTTGCTTTACAAAAGAGCGTGGCTTTTAAGTCTATTGTGGCTTGTTGTGGGTATTGGTAGTGCTTATTTGTATTGGAATGGATTTTCAGCAAGTGAGCATTCAGGAAAAGGGTTTGAAGAATCCTTCCATATCGTTACGTTTTTAGGTGTATTCACAAGCTTAGTTGGTGGTATCATTTATGCACAGACTTTCTCTTATTTATCTTTATTGTTGGGACTATCTTTGCTGGGTACGATTGCTTTTATAGGTTATTACAGGTTTATTGTCCATCCAGGGCTTTCTTATAAAACGGGCAAGTAGTGATTAGCCCTACTTTTGTGGTTGCTTAGACTACAAAATTATGACTACTCCTGCTTGCCCGGTTAAAACTACCACATTTTTTCAACTCCTTACCCAAACACCGGACTTGGA
>JBBSTD010000068.1:0-34635 GCA_038236215.1 Cytophagales bacterium
CTTTTATCACCAAACCCGTCGCGCCGGCTTCTTTTAAAAACCCCGGCCCCCCCCCACCGGCGCGCCCCTTCGTTTATAACTGACGATAGGTTTTCACGTAGGCCGAGGGCGTCTGGCCCGTTATATCCTTGAATTGCCGATTGAAGTTCGAGAGCGTGCGGAAACCGCTCTCGAAGCTAATTTGGGTTATATTGAGTTTACCATGCATCAGTAACTTGCAGGCGTGCCCGATGCGCACTTCTGAAACAAATTCCGAAAATGTTTTATTGGCGCGGGTCTTGAAATAGCGGCAGAAAGCTGGGGAAGTCATACCCGCCAAATCAGAAACCCGGTCCAGACTCAGTTCGTCCGGAAAATGTTCCAGTACATAATCGTGTACTAACTGCATCCGGTCGGTTTCATTTGGCTTAACGGTGTTCGTATAGCTTACACTGGTCAGATACCGGTAATCGGTGGCATAACAAAGCTCATTCAGTAACGTCAGGAAATTCAGCACCCGCTCGAAACTGACCGGTTGTGTTGCCAGACTTCGGAGCACTGTAGCTACTCGTTTTTGGGTAGGGCCCGTCCATTCCAGGCCCTGTCGGGCGTGGTTCAGCAATTGGCGTAATGGAGCCATCTCCTGCTTTTCAAAAAAACTGGGCCCCAGAAAATCTTCCGTAAAGTAGGCCACAATACCCTTCGTTGCCAGCGTCGACTGTCTGTCGAAATAAACCTGATCACTACGCCAGAGGTGGGGAAGGTTTGGCCCGAGAAAAACCAGATCACCAGGGATGAATGGCTTAATTGAATCACCAATGAAACGGGTACCGGTCCCTTCTTCTACCAAAAATAATTGGAAGTGAGGATGGAAGTGCCAGTTTGGATCAAAATGCGGTTCAGCCAATTCCTTTATAACAAACGAGGCTGAAACAGGCTCAAGGTCTTTTCGTAGCGGTTGTTTCATCTAATTGCTGATTTTTAACGCAAATAGTGAATTATATTTCTATTATAAGCAAAAATAAAGTTAGTATTCGCTAATAAAAGCTAATATACAAAGATATAGACTGTTTATATTTGTTTGATTTTTTATGGAATGAATATGAATAAGGTAGGAATGAATATGTTTGTCTGGACGATGACAATGGACGAAGACTTGTCTGATACGTTATCATTCTTACAAACGAGTGGCTTTGACTTTGTCGAAATGCCCATTAACGACACTAATCTGGCTAAATGGCAGCGCCTGGGTCATCAGGCAAAAGAACTGGGTCTGGGTGTGCAAACCTGCACCATTTGCGGCCCTGAATACAGCCTCATCAGTCCCGACGAAACCGTACGTCGGGCCGGAATCGATTACCTGAAACAGGTGGTTGACTGCGCGGCTGCGGCTGGTTCCAGGATATTGATGGGACCCATGTACGCGGGCTTCAAAACCTTCACCGGAAAGCCTGCCACGGCCGAGGAGTGGAACTGGTCGGTAACGGGTATGCGCGAGGTGGCTGAGCACGCCCAAACGAAGGATGTGACACTGGCCATCGAATACCTGAACCGATTTGAGATTTATTTACTCACCTGCGCCGATGAACTGGTGCGCTACATTGAGGATGTGAATCATCCCAATTGTCAGGCGGCTTTCGATACTTTTCATGCCAACATGGAGGAGAAGAGCGTGGCTAACGCCTTACGCAAAGTAGCTCCCTATCTGGTTCACGTTCAAATTTCAGAAAATGACCGCTCTACGCCTGGCCAGGGACATATTAATTTCGACGAAGTGTTTAGCACGCTGAGCGAGATTGGCTACAAGGGGCCCATCGCCATCGAAGCATTTGGACCAAACCCGCCCGAACTGGCAGCGGCCACGCATATTTTCCGGCCTATGTTCGAGTCGCCGGAGCAACTGGCGGTAGACGGGCTACAATTTATAAAGAGCGAAAGAGACAAAGAGCGGTCTGCCGGACAGTATCCTCGCTAAATGATCTTTCACTCTTTCTCTCATTCATTCTTTCGCTCTTTAAATTATGATAAACATCGCAATTGTTGGCCTAGGTTTCGGGGCCGAATTTATTCCCATCTATCAGCGGCATCCGCAGGCTAACATGTACGCCATTTGCCAGCGCAATGTCCAGAAACTGAATGAAATTGGTGACGCTTATGGCATTGAAAAGCGGTATAGCAGCTACGATGAATTGCTAGCTGACCCTGCTGTAGATGCCGTACATATCAACTCGCCCATCCCAAATCACGCTGAGCAAAGCCTGAAAGCCTTGCGGGCGGGTAAGCACGTTGCCTGTACCGTACCCATGGCAACCTCGGTGGCCGAGTGTATGGAAATTGTACGCGCTACGAAGGAAAGCGGTAAAAAATACATGATGATGGAAACGGTGGTGTACAGCCGCGAGTTTCTGTTCGTTAAAGAATTGTACGAAAAAGGGGAGCTTGGAAAGGTGCAGTTCCTAAAGGCATCACACCAGCAGGATATGGACGGCTGGCCCGACTATTGGCCTGGTCTGCCGCCCATGCACTACGCGACGCACTGCGTGGGGCCGGTAGCGGGTTTGCTCAAATTGGAAGCCGATTACGTGTCCTGCTTCGGGTCGGGTACCATTCGGGAGGATTTGGCAAAAATTCACAATTCACCCTTTGCGGTCGAGTCAGCGCATATCAAGTTTAAAAACAGTGATTTGTCGGCGTACGTTTACCGGTCCCTGTTTGACGTAGCGCGACAGTACCGCGAGAGTTTTGAGGTGTACGGCGATAAGAAATCATTCGAGTGGCAACTCATCGAAGATGAGAACCCAGTGATTCACACCGCTAAAAAACCCGAACCGGAAATTCCCGAAAAAGTAACGGTCCCGGATTACGGGCATTATCTGCCGGAAGAAATTCAACGGTTTACCACCAAAGGCGTGTACGATGCCGACGAAACCCAGCATTTGTCATTTACGCAGGGGGGAGGGCACGGTGGGTCGCACCCACACATGGTACACGAGTTTGTATCGGCTCTGATTGACGACCGTGACCCGTTTCCTAATGCAGCCCAATCGGCCAACTGGACCAGCGTTGGCATTCTGGCGCATGAGTCGGCTATGCAGGGTGGAAAATTGATTCAATTGCCTGATTTTAACGTGTAGACAACATGGTACTATGAAAAAAATAATTACTGCGTTTGGATTGGTTGTAGTGCTCACTCAGTGCGCCCGCCAGTCGACAACCCAAACGGCCGTCCGTCAGGATGTGTATAACGATAGTCGGCCACGCCGGACGGAGATTCTGTTCTTAGGCGATAACAGCCACCACAAACCCATTGAGCGGGTGCCGGAAATCATGGCGGCTTTAGGGGTTAAAGGTATCAACTTTACGTATACCGATAAGCTGGAAGACCTCAACGCCGAAAATCTGAATAAATATGATGGTCTGCTGATCTACGCCAACTGGGATAGCATTGGCAAGCCGCAGGAAAAGGCGTTGCTCGACTACGTATCGTCGGGGCACGGCATCATTCCGGTGCATTGCGCGTCGTGGTGTTTTCGTAACTCGCCGGAGTATGTCGATAAGGTAGTAGGAGGGCAGTTCTTCCGCCACAAGATGGATACCATCCAGCAGCGGTTAGTTGAAAAATCGAACTCGATTTTAATGGGCCTGCCCACGCTGAAAGCCTACGATGAAACCTATATCCATACGCATCTGCAACCCGACAACAACGTGCTGGCGGTGCGCGACGTTAAACCCACGCAGGCGGCTGACGAAACGGCGGCTGGCCGGCCAGGTGCCGTTGAGGAACCTTACACCTGGACCCGGCAGTACGGTAAAGGCCGTGTGTTTTATACGGCTTACGGACATGATGAGCGCACCTGGCTTCAATCCGCTTTTCAGCAAATGCTGGAGCGCGGTATTATGTGGGCCGTGGGCGACAACGTGAAAAAACTGCACGACGACCTGAATCCGCAGCCGTTCGCTTATCAGGAAGCGCCACAGCTCCCCAACTACGAAAAGCGGCCCGGTCCACAGATGGAGCAGAAGCCCCTCTCGCCAGAGGAGTCGATGAAGCATATTCAGGTGCCGGTCGATTTTACCCTCGACCTGTTTGCCCATGAGCCGAATGTGATGCACCCTATTGCGATGGCCTGGGATGAAAAGGGACGTCTTTACGCACTCGTTACGAAAGATTACCCGAACGAGCGTAAGCCCGAGGGTGGTTCAGACTACATCGTTATTTGCGAGGATACTGATAAGGATGGGAAAGCGGATAAGTTTACCAAATTCGCCGAAGGACTGAGTATTCCTACCGGTATGGCGTTTGGCAATGGCGGGTTGTACGTATCGCAGGCACCACATATGCTGTTTTTGCAGGATACCAACGGCGACGATAAAGCCGACGTGAAGAAAGTTGTTTTCACCGGTTTCGGTACGTTCGACACGCACGCCGGGCCGAGCAACCTGCACTACGGGTTCGACAACTGGATTTGGGGTAGCGTTGGCTATTCGGGCTTTAAGGGAAAAGTAGGTGCTGATAGTGTCAAGTTCAGTCAAGGCTTTTTCCGGTTCAAGCCGGATGGCTCACAACTCGAACACGTAACGGGAACATCCAACAACACCTGGGGTTTAGGCTTTACCGAAAAGGGAGATGTTTTTGGTTCGACGGCCAACAACTCGCACGGCTGGTACATGGCTATTCCGAACCGCTATTTCAACGGAGCACCCCATATTCGGGAAAATGGCAGTCGCAGTACGGATACCCACAAAGACATGAAACCAATCACCGAGAAAGTACGGCAGGTGGACGTGTTTGGTGGCTTTACGGCTGCTGCCGGGCATAACTTTTACACCGCCCGCGCTTTTCCGAAAAAATACTGGAATCAGATTGCCTTCGTATCGGAGCCAACGGGCCACATTGTCCACCAGAACGTGATGCAGAAAAGTGGAACTGACTTTTCGGATGCCGTTGGGTTTAACCTCATGGCCGGTGCCGATGAATGGTTTGCCCCCGTGTTTGCCGAAGTAGGACCGGATGGCGCTGTTTGGGTCGTGGATTGGTACAGTTATATCATCCAGCACAACCCCACGCCGAAGGGAGGTTCCAATGGATCGGGAAACGCGTACGAAACCCCTCTTCGCGATTTCACGCATGGCCGTATCTACCGCGTCGGCTACAAAGGAGCACCGGCCTATACGCCAATGGCACTGAGTAAAGACCGCCCGGAGGAGTTGATTGCTGCACTGAAAAATACCAATATGTTCTGGCGCATGACCGCCCAGCGGTTGCTTATCCAGCGGAACAACAAAGACGTAGTGCCTCAGTTGATTGCCCTGGTTAATGACCAGTCGATGGACGAGATAAATAACAATCCGGCCTCTATCCACGCGCTGTGGATATTGAATGGATTAAACGCGCTGGATGGCTCCGACCAGAATGCGACGATGGCCGTAAAACAGGCGTTGAAACATCCTGCATCGGCCGTTCGTAAAACGGCGATACAGGTGATGCCAACTAATGGCGAAGTGGCTGGTACGTTGCTAGAAGCGAACATGCTGAACGACAAAGAACCGCTGGTAGTACTGAATACCATACTGGCGTTGTCGAAACTACCGGCAAACACCACAACCGATGCTGCTGTTCTGGCCCGGCTTAACAGTGCTGCCGGAGCGCAGGAAGTGAATGACCGATGGTTACCCGACGCGTTCGCCAGTATGCTGACGAGTCAGAACGGACGCTTGTTAAAGACCTACGTGAACCAACTGGCAGTGAACGCACCGGCGAAAGCCAGTCAGGATATGTCGGCGCACAACCACGCGGATATGGCTAAGACATCAGCTCCAGTCATGACGGCTTCTACAGCATCGACTCCTCCTGTGAGCAACTTACCTGACCTGATTGTGGCGGCTGTTCGCACCACCCCCAATTCTCCAGCGGTTCGGGAACGGGCACAAGTTTTTATCGACGTAACCAACGCAGGCGGTGCTGCCATTCCGGCAGGAACACCCATTCCGATGTCGGTGCGGGTTGAGGGGCCGAAAGGAATGGCGGATGCGTCTAAAATCGACTTTATCAGCGTTACGCATGACACCGGAATCAAGCCCGGAGAAACCGTTACGATTACAAAATCGAACAACGGTCCGTGGGTGGGCGATATGAGCGTCATGTTCGAGCAGTCCGGCGATTACATCATATCGGTCATGCTCGACCGGGAGAATAAAATTGCGGAAAGTAACGAACAGAACAACAATGCTACGCAAACCCTGATCTACCGTGCTCCGCAAAGTCTGAGTGCTTACACACTGGAACGGGCTACGCGCAGCTACGCGTCAGTTGCTCCCATTGAATCGGTGGTAGAAATGCTCCGGCAAACGCAGAAAATGAGTCCGGCGGAGAGCGAAGCCGTTGTGAAGGGCATATCGGAAGGGTGGAATCTGAAGCAGAAGGCAACGGTGCCGGAGGCTGACAAATCATTCCTGGCCAGCCTGAATGGGATGGTGTCTGCTGATAATCGCGAACGGCTAAACCGCCTGTACGA
The DNA here is from genome assembly GCA_038236215.1 of Cytophagales bacterium. Classification (GTDB taxonomy): domain Bacteria; phylum Bacteroidota; class Bacteroidia; order Cytophagales; family Spirosomataceae; genus Spirosoma. Next base: position 6,495 of record JBBSTD010000068.1, read on the forward strand.
AGCCTGGGGCCTGACCAAACAAGAGCCTGTCGACCCGAATGTGGAGGTAGTACGACTGAAAACGGTGCGGGAAGAAATGCGCTACGACAAAAAGGAATTCACCGTTACGGCGGGTAAGACCATTGAAATCGTGCTTGAGAACCCCGATGCCATGCAGCATAACCTGGTGATTGGCAAACCTAAATCGATGGAAATCATCGGGGCGGCTGCCGACAAACTAATCACGGCTAAAGACGGTGCGGATAAAAATTACGTACCATCCATCCCGCAGATTATAGCGGCTACGCCACTGGTAAACCCTGACCAGACGTACCGGCTCAAATTCACGGCTCCCGCTACCCCCGGCGACTACCCGTTCGTTTGTACCTTCCCCGGTCACTGGCGGATTATGAACGGTGTGATGAAAGTAGTGAAATCCGGTCAGGCGATGAATTCTAAGTAGCCCTGTTAATCCCTGACTGGTATTCTACAATCAAAAAAGCCGGATGACTTTCAATAAGAAAGTCATCCGGCTTTTTTGATATTTCTGTCTACATTATTCTAATCCTGGCTAATCCTCATCGTTTAGCACCGCAGTTGAAGGCAGAAGGGCAGAAGGTGGTACCTGAATCAGGAACTCGCTCCCTTTACCCACTTCGCTTTTCACCCAGATCGTCCATTTATGCGACTGGATAATACGTTGCACATAACTCAGCCCCAGGCCGAAGCCTTTCACGCTGGGCTGGTTCCGGTCATGCACCCGGAAGAACGGCTGAAAAATGTGCGCTACTATCTTGGGAGCAATGCCAATACCCCGGTCCTGTACCGCAATCGTTAAGCCGTCGGCAGTGTTCTTAGTATAAATGGTTATCTCCGGCTCGCCGGCACTATACTTAATCGCGTTGTCGAGCAGGTTATAGAAAACATTGGTCAGGTGCAACCGGTCGGCCAGTACGTGGGGGTCACTTCCGGCCAGATTCAATTTAAGGTAAGTACCATGCCGTTCAGCTACCGAATGCAGCAGCTGATTCAAGTGAATTGGTTCGGTATTGAGTACCAGCGTGTTTTTATCGGCACGGGCCAGGGTCAGCATCGTTTCTACCTGTTGCTGTAACCGCTCCGCTTCTTCCCGAATGATGCGTACGTATTTCTCTGTTCGTTCGGGTTGATTCCGGGCAATGGGAGAATCCAGAATATCGGCTGCCATGCGGATAGCCGTGATGGGTGATTGAAATTCGTGAACAATAGAATGCAACACTTCGGTTTGCTCGGTTGGTTTCTCCCGTCGCAGTAACCACCAGATTAGATATCCCATCAATAGCTGCGACGTTAACAGGAGTCCAAATAAAGCGAGCCAGCGCACAGAAGGAGCTGTGATGGATATGGAGGGCCAATTGCCGTAAACAAACCCTGCTGCAATCAGAAAGAGCAGCAACGTAAGCCCAAACAGTGAGTAGGCTACAGAACGAGGTGGCATAAGGCTATCTGTTATGGGTGTGCTAGAAGCCTGAACGAGCGAATAAAAAGTATCGTCCGTTGGGTGTATTTACGTTGTAAATGTCACACGAAATTACCCTAAAAACTAAAAACGGCCAACAAAAAAGCCCGCTATTAACGGGCTTTTTATTAAACGCGGGTCAGCAGAAAAGGCGGCTATTTTTCGGCGGGTGCTTCGGCTGCTGGTTTTGGGGTAGCTTCCGGTGTCGCGTTGGTACGGGCAGGCTGAGCAGCCTTTGGTTTTGGAGTGGGAGCTTGTGTTTTTGTAGTAGCCGTTGGTTTTGGAGCAGGAGCCGGTTTTTTAGCAGGAGTGGCTGGTTTGGGGGCTGGTGCCGCTACCACTGGTGCCTGCTTCACTGCTTTGGCTGCTTTTTTGGCTGTACGGGCCGCATTTTTAGCCGTTTTCTCCGCGTTTTTCTTTGTCTTCGACGCTTCCTTTTTAGCCTTCTTTGTAGAAGCTTTTGCCGGTTTTACTGCTTTCTTCTCAGCCTTGTGCGTCATTTTTGCCAATTTCTTGGCCAGTTTTTCCGCCGACTTTTCGATGGACTTCTTCATTTTTTTAGAAGCAGCACCAATCTCACTTAGTTTAGCTTCGAGTGTACTGACGATTTCCGAGGCCAGCGATTTTTGTTTGGTTTTCAGGGCTTTGTTTGCCATATGTTTAATAGAGAAAAAATCTACAAATAAATACGAAATTTTCGGGACAATCAAAAATTCAATGTTAAGTTTTAGTTACATTTTTTGTAGAAAATCCCAGCAGACAATGCCTGCCGTAACGGCAATATTTAGGGAATGCTTGGTGCCGAACTGGGGAATCTCAAGCACTACGTCTGCCAGTTGAACCAAATCATCCCCTACACCCGTAACCTCATTGCCCAATATAAAAGCGTAGGATTTATTGGCAATTGGCAAAAAATTGGCGAGTGATGTGCTGCCTTCTGCCTGCTCAACGGCGGCTACGAGCCACCCATCCACTTGCAGTTGCTTAACCAGCGTCAACGCATCGGAAACGTGTACCCAGTTTACCGACTCTGTAGCACCCAGGGCCGTCTTGGTGATGTCGCGGTGGGGTGGTTGCCCCGTAATACCGCACAAATATAGTTTTTCGGCCCGGAAAGCATCAGCTGTACGAAATACTGAACCTACATTGTTCAGACTGCGGATATCCTCCAGAATCAGACAGTAAGGGAATTTTTCGGCCGTTTTGAAGTCATCCACCGATAGGCGATTGAGTTCGTGGAGGGTCAGTTTGCGGGGAGTATCCTTGTTCATAGCGCAAACTTACAACACCAGCTACCAATAAAAAGAGGCTTTAACACCTGGCCACCGGCTGGCTACGGGTAGAAATATGGGGTGGTCGTATTTTGGCGGACAGTCTCTTGCTAGTTCTGAGAGATATGTTTAGACTCAAATTGAACAGGACTGCAATACTGTAAGCTGGAGTGCTTGCGCACCACATTGTAATAGTTGTCGATGTAGTCGCCTATCTCGGCGCGGGCATCGTCTAAGCTCAAAAATACACCGGATTCTAGTACTTCGGCTTTGAGCCGCGACCAAAAGGATTCGGCGGCAGCATTGTCGTAGCATTCACCAGCCCGGCTCATGCTCTGCAAATACTTGCCAGCCAATAACTTACGAAAATCCTTAGAAGCGTATTGACCGCCCCGATCCGAATGTAAAATCAGCCCATCGGTTGGTTGGCGACTTAGCAACGCCCGCCGTAAGGCGGTGATTACCAACTCATCCCGCATGTGATCAGCCAAATACCAGCCTACTACACGCCGTGACCACAGATCCATCCAAACGGCCAAGTACAACCATTTGCCGCTAGCCAGGGGGATGTAGGTGATGTCAGACACCCACACTTGATTGGGCCCCGTTGGTCTGGGTCGATCCAACAATAGGTTAGGCGAGTAACCCAGGGTATGGCGGCTGTCAGTAGTACGGGGCACGAAGCTACGCGGCTGAATCGGCCTTAACTAATTGTCTATCAGTATCTTACGAACGAATTCTCGACTCACAGTAATGCCTCGGTCTTTCAGTTCACTGACCAGGCGACGGCTACCATATCGACGCCGATGGAAGCTAAAGAGGTCTTTGACTTGCTGGGTATTTTTGGCCTTAGCAGACAGGGTATCATTGGCTGTTAGTGGTGGTGTGGTGGCCGGCTTGCGCCAGTCGTAAAAGCCACTACGGTTAACGCCCAGCGTCTGGCAAATCACCTGCACGGGATAGTGCTGGCTTTGATCTTGAATGAAACGGTACATCGCCTTTAGTTCGTTTGAGTGAAGATCGCTATGCTTTTTTTTAATATGTCGCGCTCCATCTCAGCCCGTTTAAGCTGGGCTTTCAGTCGTTCATTTTCGGCTAGCAGTTCGCTATTACCCGCCTGTTTTTGAGTCTGCTTCTTGTGGACGTGTTTCCAGGTATGGAGCAGTTGGTCGCTGATGTTGAGACTTTTAGCGACCTGAGCCACCGATTGTCCTTCATCAAGCATGCGTAGTGCTTCGGTTTTGAAGGCCTTATCGAACTTGCGATGGGGAGGGGTTGGTTTTTGGGGACTTGCCATAATAATTGAAGTTACGCAAGAACAATGTCCGATTCAGCACGACCATACCAATAGCTGTACGATTTACGCCCAAATTCGGTAAATTTGTGTAAACTAATACTCGTACTTTAGTGAAATCAGCCTCGTCCGTAAAACCCCAATCAAAGAAGAATGAAACGCCCCTCAACCGCCAATACAACCAGATAAAGGCCAAATATCCCGGTGCTTTGCTGCTCTTTCGGGTCGGTGATTTCTACGAAACATTTGGGGAGGACGCCGTTCGGGCCAGCAAAATTCTGGGTATTACCCTGACCAAACGAAATAATGGCGGCTCAAACGAAGAGCTGGCTGGTTTTCCCCATCATTCGCTTGATACGCACCTGCCCAAACTGGTTCGGGCGGGCGAGCGGGTGGCTATCTGCGATCAGCTGGAAGATCCGGCGCTGGCTAAAGGCATTGTACGAAGGGGCGTTACCGAGCTAGTCACACCCGGCGTTTCCTTCAATGATAACGTACTCGATACCCGGCGTAATAACTACCTGGCGGCTGTGCATTTTGGCAAGGGCGGGTCTGGCCAGCCGGATGACGCATTCGGGATATCGTTTCTGGATATTTCTACGGGTGAGTTTCTGGCGTCGCAGGGGAATGGAGCTTACATTGACAAACTGCTCCAGAGTTTCAACCCATCGGAAGTACTCTACTGCAAGCGGAACCGGCAGGAATTTGGCGCACTCTTCGGCGATAAGTTTCACACCTACACGCTCGAAGACTGGGCCTTTACTTACGACTTTGGTTATAATTTCCTGAAGCAGCATTTTCAGACTACCTCGCTCAAAGGCTTTGGTATTGAAGGAATGCCCGATGGCATCATCGCAGCCGGGGTTATTCTGCATTACCTCAACGAAACGGAACATAAAGACCTTCAGCATATTACCCGCGTTACCCGGCTGGAAGAAGACCGGTATGTGTGGCTCGACCGGTTTACCATCCGCAACCTGGAATTGACGGCCGCTCAGCAGGAGGGGGGCGTTCCGCTGATTCAGATTCTGGATCAGACCGTAACCCCGATGGGTGCCCGCCTGCTGCGTAAATGGCTTAACCTGCCCCTGAAAGAGAAAGCCCTGATTGATGAACGGCTCAATATGGTCGGTCATTTTGTAGCGGATAGTGACTTTGCCGATGCGACCGCGAATCACCTGCGGCAAATCGGGGATCTCGAACGGCTGGTATCCAAAGTAGCCGTCCGGCGGATAAGCCCGCGCGAACTACTGCAACTAAAAAGGTCGTTACAACACGTTTTACCCATAAAGGAACTGCTCATTACAGCACTAAGCCAACAGGAATCACCTGGTCAGCATTCCGGGTCGTTGAAAAAATACGCCGATCAGCTCAACCCGGTTTCGTTCCTGATTGACCGGGTCGAGGCCGAACTGCGCGAAGACCCGCCAACGCTCTCCAATCAGGGCGGCATGATTAAGCCGGGCATTAACGCGGAGCTGGATGAACTGACGGCCATCGCTTATTCGGGCAAAGATTACCTGGTGCAGTTGCAGGAGCGCGAAGTGCAGAAAACGGGTATCACGTCGCTCAAAGTCGCCTACAACAAGGTGTTTGGCTATTATCTGGAAGTCACCCACGCCCACAAAAACCGGGTGCCGGAGGACTGGATTCGGAAGCAGACCCTTGTGAATGCAGAGCGGTATATCACGCCTGAACTCAAGGTATATGAAGAGAAAATACTGAACGCCGAGGAGCAGATTTTTCAGATTGAAGCCCGGATGTTCAATGAGATGGTCCTGGCAGCTGGCGAATACGTTGGTGCTATTCAGCAGAATGCCCGGGTACTGTCGGTCCTGGATGTGCTGGCTTCCTTTGCTCGGGTAGCCGTGAAAAGTAAATACGTTCGCCCGCAAATCAACGAAAGCAAAGTGCTGAACATCAAAGACGGGCGGCACGCGGTCATTGAACAGCAACTGCCCCCCGGCGAACCGTATATCCCGAACGATGTTTTCCTGGACGACGAAACCCAGCAGATTATCATCATTACCGGTCCGAACATGGCCGGTAAATCGGCGTTGCTACGGCAAACGGCATTGATTGTACTGATGGCACAGGCCGGAAGTTTCGTACCCGCATCCTTGGCCGAAATTGGTATCGTTGACAAGATTTTTACCCGCGTCGGTGCTTCGGATAACCTCTCACGGGGCGAAAGTACGTTCATGGTCGAGATGACAGAAACGGCCAGTATCCTGAACAATCTGAGCGAACGGAGCCTGATTATTATGGACGAAATCGGGCGGGGCACCAGTACCTACGACGGAGTCTCCATTGCCTGGTCAATAACGGAGTACCTGCACAACAAAACCGACTGCCGCCCTAAAACACTGTTTGCCACCCACTACCACGAACTGAATGATCTGGCGGCCGATAACCCCCGCATTAAAAACTATAACGTGTCGGTCAAAGAGCTGGGTAACAAAGTAATCTTTCTGCGTAAACTGAAGGAAGGCGGCTCAGAGCACAGTTTTGGAATTCACGTGGCGCAGATGGCCGGTATGCCCGCGCAAATCGTGAACCGGGCCAACGAGATTCTAAAACAACTGGAATCGTCGCACAATCGGGAAAACAACAAAGAGCGAATTCGGGATGCCGTGCCGCAGGAACGAGAGCTGGCACTACGCATCATCGAATCCGGCGACCCAAAATCTGAAGCCATCAAGGAGAAACTCCGCAACATCGACGTTAACCGCCTTACTCCAATTGAAGCCCTGCTGAAACTGAACGAACTGCTCAAAATGGCGGAGTAATTATAAATGAGCTAGTTGAACCTGTTCCGAATAGTCTTTCGCGGAGATTCGGAAACGAGAATCTGAGAGAAAGGTTATCACATTAGGCTAATGCGATTAATGAATTAGTTTCCATAGCCACTCACCTGCTCAATGGGGAGTTTAAAGACGACTTTGATGAAATAAATCCTGCCTATCCTGCGTCCGGTGATGAGATTTTATACCGGAGCCACCTTTAAATGTGCTCTGGAGCTGATAGATGCTATTGTCCTTACCCCGCTTAGTAAGCCAATTTTGAATGGAGATAAGGTCAAACTATAATTTCATTCCCAACCCGAATCACTCCGCCCTTTATCACTTTCGCCGTCATGCCGCCGTGGCCACGCATGGCGTTGTAACCACCCGGTCCGAGAGCAGTTTCCATTTTGGAGCAGGGATGGCACTGACCAGTGATTTGCAGCACTACATCGCCTAGCTGAATCTGCTTGTCTTTCAGGGCTAACAGGTTCAGACCGGACACCACAATGTTACGTCGCAACAGGGCTGGGTCAAGGGTGTCGTGACCGGTGAGGGCAGCTACCACGGGCAGGTGTTCGGCCTGGATGAGCGTGACGTGCCGGTTGCCGCTTTGTCCGCTGTAGTGATCGCCCACGATGCCATTTTGTTCGGAAACGGTGATGGTCTCTATTACCTGCATCGGTTCGCGCCGTTCGGGGCGGATGCCCATCCATACCACCTTACCGGAGCGGGGGAATACATCGAATAGGTCTTTGATGTTTTGCATGGTAATACAACCCCGCAGGCTGAAACGGGTTCATAAATTATCCCTTATTTCTGCAACCGTTCGTCAAATTCATGTGCCGACACATGCAGCACTTTCACCTGGCTTATTAGCGGATGTATCGGATTGATTAAAATATTTCGAGAAGGGGAGTTACGCAAAATAATGGATGGTACGGAGAAGGCCAGGGTTGGATAGGCAGGCGTAAATCTGGGTACCAGAAAGAAGGGTAGTGTGTTCGAAAACCGGATTTGATCCCAGCCCATTGGTAAGTCATCGGCCTCAATTACCTCCACTGAATCGGGCAATTCAATGGTAAGCAGCACAAACGGAGGCAGGTCGCGGATGGGTGTGCCGTTTAAATGGACCAGTGTCTCCAGTAACGCCAGTTCGGGCGTTGTGGAGGTGTATAGGAGCGGAACGCCCATTGGATTCCAGCGACCGCCATTGAGCCGTGCTCCTTCGCCCGTCAACACAGAGTCAACAAACTGCCTTTTCTGAATGCGATAGACCAAACGCATCGCCTAACTATAAACCCCATATTCGATGCGGCCCAGCACCTGATCCACTACCTGAAAGCCGGTAGCTGTGTCCAACATTTGCAGCGGGGTCTGATTGCCCAGCATCTCCAATGGTCGGCGTAGCCACCGGTTAAATTTCCCCTGATCTTCGAAAACCCGCAGACCGTGTGCGGCCAGGGCCATCAGCAGCAACAGCCGTTCCGACTCTACTTTATTCAGCGAGCCATCGACTAGCCGACGGGCCATTGTCCGTTCATTTAGGGATAGAAGAATGGATAGTTCGCGTATAGTCAACTCCAGCAGCGTAGCCACCCGCCGAACTTCAGTATGACCGAGGCCCAGCCGCGATTGCGCAATCAGCTCGAAGGAGCCGGTCTTTTCGGGTAATATCCGTACTGCCAGAGCAACCGTTGGGAGGGTACTATACGATGCTGCCTGCTCGGAAACGTAGTGGCTATCGCCCGATTTTGTATCGTCGGCAGATTTCTGTGACTTTCCTTTCATGCTGTCAACAATTTGTCAGTAATAGTACTGACATTTTACGGATTGATAACGGATAGGGTTGTGAAAAAGTTTGTCATTCCGTTGGTTCATATTCACATTGGCATTGGGTTAAACAAAGTAAGCGTTCATTAATGACGTGTTTATTAAACGAAGTTTATGCTTGTGTTAGGAATCAGGTGACTCTGTTCATGCAAGCAATACAAACTATTCATCGCCCAAATTTCAGCGTGGTGCCCAGCCGGAAACCTAAGCCCTGGTATTTGGCATCCTGCCACTGGGAAATGACCTCTACCCGGAAGAAAGGCAGCACCTGCGGAATCAGGCCATCCAGACCATAACCGACTTCGGTGTAATTTTTGGATGCCGGTGTGGCAAGGTAATGCACAAACAGGTTTTCCTTCAGGCCAACCAGCCGAACCAGTGTTATCTGCGTCAGGAGGAATTTGCGAAATTCGGCCAGGACGTGGGCTTCGGCAAAACGCTTCGCGGTGCTGTACTGGTAATACGGCAACAGCCGGAAAGTGGATACAATGTCGCCCTGCTGAAAGAAAAATTCATTACCGGCAAAGTGTTTGAAGTCAGGGAAATATACTTTCCGGTCATTCAGGAAGGCACCTGCTGTCAACTGATAACTCAATCGGCTCCGAATGCCCGTCTCAAACGAATGACTTACTGCAGCCTGTACAAAATCGTAATCGACTCCATCGGCAAAGGAAGCGTTTATTCCCTTCCGGTAGTTGATTGTCAGCACCGGAGCGTTATTGTCCTGACGGGTAATTTTCCGGCCATTCCGAATTGTGTATTGAGTAGACCCCAGTCGGAAGGAAGCCAGTAAATTCAGTACCAGCGCGTTATGCGTTGGGAAAGCAGTACTGACGACTTCTGCATTGTCGGGCTGGTTAGACGAGAAGGTACGGTTTTTCCAGTTAATCCAGGGTTTGAGGTCTTCCCGGTAATTGCTTAGTTCGGTCCGTTGGGCGTATTCAAGACTGCCCGCCAGCGTGATACGGTTCTGAAAGGGCGATGCCTTAACATCCAGTTTCAGGAAGTCTTTCTGGTATAGTTTGGCGAAATTCTGCTCGAATAGCAACGTTGTCAGCGTATTCAGAAATGGGCTGATGGGATTATCGGGATTGAACTGGTAGAAATATCGCCCACCCGATAGCCCAATTTTAGTCGCTTTATGCTGATAACTCCCTTCGCCGAAACCAACAACCTGTTTTCGACCAAACTGATACCGCGCCGTACCCCCGATGTTCCACTCACTCAGCGAGATTTGCGTAAACCGACTTATTGAATCGACTTTGGGGCGATACCGCAGGTTCAGTGCCCCTTCAAGCGTATAACCCTCTACCGTGTTGTACTCAATTCGGGACAGGGGGCTGGTGTAAATCAACGAATTTTTTCTGTTGAGCCGCCACGTATGGCCCCCCAGCAACTGACCCGCCGAAAATTTATTCGGTGATTTTTTTTTCGTACTATCGCGTTTCGTGGTATCCGCCATTCTCATTCCGGGCACCTTTATCTCGCGCACAAGGCCCAGGCTATCTGCCTTGCGGTAGCTTTTTATTTCGGCCGTAGTGAGTGGTACGGAGCGCAGCGAATCCCAGAAAATAGTAGAGCGTTTGCGGGCCAACGTATCTACCACCATTGAATCATCGCGGACGACGTTAACATTTTCTTTTTTGTTTTTCCGGGCCAGTTTCTCCTGCTTCTCGTACTCCTTCACCATCTGGCGCAGGTTTTTGGTCGAGAACTCCTTTTGTTTTTTCACCAGCTCTTCCATGTCGCTGCCCTTGATATCGCCTTTGGAGAGCGTTTGGGCGGGTGCGTATTTCTTCTCGTCGGCCACCTGAATATCCTCTAAGAAAGCCGGATTTATGACAAATTCGCTAAAGGTTAAATTTCGAATATAGTAGCCGGACGCTTTCACGCCCAAGTAGGAACCGCTCCCTGTATACCGTTGATTCGTTGGCATCCAAACCCCCTGAATAGGGCTGCACATGTGCCGGACGGTAAAGGAAATACCCAGGTTGTTAATTGTCTCCAGTTGCAGGCTATAGATGGCCCAGGTGTTTTCGATGATGAAAATCGTGCCCCGAAAAACGCCCTCGCCGTACTGGCGAGGGATAACCTGAATCTTGCTGACTTCGACCGATTTTCCGTCCGGGCTGTTTTCCCGAAAGGTGCCTTTATACTCAAATTTGTAGTACGCGAAGGCCTTGGGGGATAAGGGCGAAACCGCGCCCGCAATAGTTGGGTCGTAAAAGCTGGCGTTGAAAAAACGACTTGGACTCAGAAAATCCCCCTGCGAATTGCGGTTGGCAATGATGCGCTGTCGATAGGTGTTGGGCTGACTGAACGATACTTCGGCTACAGTTTCGTTCAGCAGCGGTACACCCACCTTAAAATTGGCTTCTTTCTCTGCTTCTTTCAGTTGCTTCCGAAACATGGCTTCCGCCAGATTGGGCAGGTCGGTGACCGTGAACGACGATTTTGTGTACACCCTGGCCGTAAATCGCTGCACCTGTAACTTGTGGAACCGGCTCTTGGCAATGGCCCGGCGCATGATGGTGTAAGCCGGGTCTTCGTTGCCCGCTTTGGTCTGCACCTCGGCCAGTCGGTACGCCTGTTCCTCCATCGTAGCATTCAGCGTCGTGAATCCATCGCTGATTTCGGCCGATTTCTGAATGGTCTGGAAGCCCAGGAACTGGAAGGTAACCGCGTAGTTGCCCGGCACCAGCGCGATTTCGTATTGGCCTTCCGCATTGGTGATGGTACCCGTAGGCCGGGTTGCGGTTGTGGTGCCTTTTATGACAACAGCAGCAAACGGCAGGGTCTCTCCCTTCGCGTTTTTCACGGTGCCCCGCAGGCCTGTTTGGGCGATGGTAGTCAATGCGTATAGAAAACAGCCAAAAGTCAGCAGTAAATGCCTCATGCGAAAAGAACGTATTATCGATAGTACGAATGTAACAGGTAAACGAAGACGTTCCCCGCTTTCATCCACGAACGGTCGATTTCAACTGGTTAACGTGGGAGTGAATCAACGGAACATGCAGAGGATGCCCAAACTCCCGGAAAGGTTGCTGCCGACCATAAGGATAGTCGAGACAACGTCGTATACGAGCCGTAAATCCTGGTAACCGAAGGCGGCCAGTATTGTACCTAACAGTTCTGTAACCCAAAAGACCCGTACGCTGCGTGCGGGTCTTTTGGGTTGGTTGCGTATCTTGCTCTAAACTACACATCCTGATATCAATGCGCCAACTTATTTACCCGATTCTGTTTCTACTTAGTACATGGCCTGCCATTGCCCAATTCAGTAGCCCCACTACCGTACTGCCCGAACGCGAACGAGCGCGGGTAATCGACGAGATTTTGGAAGATCGGTTTGCCAATTTTCTGCCCCAGTTGATGCGCCGGGAAGGCATTGATATGTGGGTGATTATATCCCGCGAATATAACGAAGATCCTGTCCTGAAAACCATGCTCCCCAGCACCTGGCTCTCGGCCCGACGGCGGACGATTATGGTGTTTTACGATACGGGCATAGAAGGGGCTGATGCGCTGGAGAAACTGGCCATTGCCCGCTACGACGTGGGAAACCTGCTTAAAGGGGCGTGGGATATCGATGTGCGGCCCAATCAGTGGGAAGCCCTGACGAAGATTATCGAAGACCGCAAGCCCAAAAAAATAGGGCTGAATTTTTCCACCAACTACGCCCATGCCGACGGGCTGGCCTTTACGGAACACGAAGAGTTCCTGCAAAAGCTACCCGCCGAGTACCAGAAACGCATCGTTTCGGCGGAGAAACTGGCCGTTGGCTGGCTCGAAACCCGCACCCAAAAAGAGATGGCGATTTATCCGCTCATCTGCCGACTGTCGCACCAGATTATTCAGGAAGGGTTTTCGGAACAGGTCATTCAGCCGGGCGTGACCACGACGGATGATGTAGTTTGGTGGTTCCGACAACGCATCACCAATCTGGGACTGGAAACCTGGTTTCACCCCACCGTAGACGTACAACGTACCGACAAAGAAGACTTCAATCACCTGCGTACATTCGCCAAACGTCCCGATAAACAGGTGATTATGCCCGGCGACCTGATCCACGTCGATTTTGGTATTACCTATCTGAGGCTCAACACCGACCAGCAGCAACACGCTTATATCCTGCACCCCGGCGAAACAGACGTGCCTGAAGCAATCAAAACGGCGTTTAAGCAGGGAAATCGACTACAGGAGATTTTGACCGAGCAGTTTAAAACTGGGAAAACGGGGAATCAGATGCTACTGGCCGCGCTGGACCAGTCGAAGAAAGAGGGCATTAACGGTACCATTTATACGCACCCAATCGGGGTTCATGGTCATGCGGCTGGCCCAACCATTGGCATGTGGGACCAGCAGAAAGGTGTTCCCGGCTCGGGCGACTATCCGTTGCTGGCCAATACCGCTTACTCCATTGAACTCAATGCTGCTGTCGAAATCCCTGAGTGGAAAAAAATAGTGCGCATCATGCTGGAGGAAGACGGCTTTTTCGATGGCCAGACCTTCCGCTACATCGACGGGCGGCAGACGGAAATCTACACCATTCCCCGGAAGTTGGCCTATGTGAAATAGCGCGTCATTCGCTGAGAGAGGCCAGGACACCCTCTTTCAGTGAATAGGTTGAGGTTCGGATGTTGGGAATGGCATACGTTTTCAATACGTAATCAATCAGGCAGACGGCCACCACAATCATGTCGACACGCAGGTCAATCATGCCGGGAATCTGCATCCGCTCGGCCCGGCTACTGGCAACGAGTAGCGAATAAGCCCGGTAAAATTCGCCCGCGGGCAGCATGAACGTTGCCTGATTCGGGTCGGGCAGGTGACCCTGTTCGTGCATACACCACATATCAACCAGCGTATCGAACGAACCGGAAGAGCCAACCAGAACGTCGGGCTGGTACTGATGAATAGCGTTGGCCAGCGGCAGTAGCTGCTCCTGAAAGTAATCGTGTAACCGCCGGATGCTACCAGCACTAATGGGAACATCAGTATCTGGCGTAACGGGCATGAATCGTTCGAGCAGACGCTGACCACCAATTTCAAAACTCTGTTTCCAGAAAATCCGGGATTGATTGCCCAGAATAAACTCAACACTACCTCCGCCAATATCCATCACTAGGGCTGTTTTTTCGTCCAGCGCGCCAGCCGCCCGAATGCCCTGATAAATGTAATCGGCTTCCTGGTCGCCCGAAATAACCCGAATCTGAATGCCGGTTTCTGACCGAACCCGGTCGATAAATTCGGCCTGATTTTGTGCTACCCGAATGGCACTGGTGCCCATGGCAACAGCCTGCTCCGGCAACACACCGTACTGGTCCAGTACGTGTCTGAAATACGTCAGGACAACTAACGCCCGTCCAATGCCTTCCTCCGTAATAACGCCTTTGTTGATGCCAGCCTGCCCGATTTTGGCGGCCCGGCTTTCGCGAAACAATGTGGTGCGGTTGAGGCCGTCTGTTTCGGTTATAAGGAGATGAAATGTGTTGGTGCCTAAGTCGACGATTGCTTGTTTCATACCCGCAAATCTATTACCTTTGCCGTCCGGTTTTTAGCTAAAACACAAAATTTACACAATGCTTATTATTAACGTAAAAGACAACGAGTCGATTGACAAAGCCCTGAAACGCTTCAAGAAGAAGTTCGAGAAAACGGGCGTGTTGCGGCAGTTGCGGTCGCGGACGGCTTTCCAAAAGCCGTCGGTAAAGCGTCGCACGGAAGTTATCAAGGCTGCCTACAAAGAGAGAATGTACGGCAACCATACCGAGCAATAGACATTGCCGGTGCGTGAGTTGGGTATAAATCATTGAATGCGCAGTCATTGATTGTACATCGCTCATTAAGTTACAGGAGCAGCAGGCAGCAATGTCTGCTGCTTTTTTGTGCCCACATCTTTTTGATTTTACGGATTAAATTAATTTTGTTGGTCAAACTACTGGTGAGTTGTAGTATGGTTTGTTACTTTACAGGTACGTCGCTTTTATGCGTACAAAATCAGTTATCAGTCAGATCAAATGAATCCCGCTTCCGACTTCCTCCAGTACATTCGGTACGAAAAACGCCTGAGCCAGCATACACTCACGGCCTACGCCGGTGACTTGGAACAGTTCTGCGTGTTTCTGAACGATGAATGCGCCATCAGTCAGCCCGAACTGGCCGACTTCCGGCACCTGCGGTCGTGGATTGTAAGTCTGGTAGAGAGTGAGTTGGATAAATCGTCGGTGAATCGGAAAATTGCTACCCTGCGGGCATTCTACGGCTTTTTACTGCGCCGAAAGGTAATCGACTTCGACCCAACGGTTAAAATTCAGGCCCTGAAAGCCAGTAAGAAGCTGCCGCAGTACGTGGAGGAAAAACCAATGGAAATGCTGCTCAGTGATACCGAATTTCCTGATACGTTTGAGGGATTGCGGGATAAACTGGTACTCGAATTACTATACGGCACGGGCATCCGGCTAAGTGAACTCATCGGTCTGAAAACGGTGGATGTCAATCTGTATAATAAGACCATTACGGTGCTGGGCAAGCGTAATAAACACCGCATCATACCGCTCACCCAGCCGCTGTTTGACCTGATTCAGCAATACATGACGCTGAAAGAGCAGGAATTCCTGGGGCAGGCCGACCAGACGGTGTTGATTGTCAGCGACAAAGGCGTAGCGGTTTATCCGATGCTGATTCAGCGCATTGTTAAGCGGCACCTTAACCTGGTAACTACCCTGGAGAAGAAAAGCCCCCACGTACTCCGGCATTCGTTCGCCACGCACCTTCTCAACCGGGGTGCCGACCTGAATGCCATCAAGGATTTGCTGGGACATAGTAGCCTGGCCGCCACGCAAATTTATACGCACACCAGCTTGGAGCAACTCAAAAAAACCTACGACCAGGCTCACCCGAAAGCGAAGAAGTAAAGCGTATTCACCTGTCACAAACTCAAACGCCGGAGTGAACGCTGTTTTCGACCCGGCTTATCTTTTTACCCAGGATCAAATCCGCGCCTTTTTCGCCAATCATGATGCAGGCCGCATTGGTATTACCCGAAATAACCGTTGGCATAATCGACGCATCAACCACGCGTAATCCCTCCATGCCCCGCACCCGCAGGTCTGCATCGACTACGGCCAGTTCATCCGTTCCCATTTTGCAGGTACCCACCGGGTGGTACACCGTTTCGATCTGCTTTAGGATATGCGCCCACAGTCCATCGTCCGATGTCCGATTTATGGGCGTCTGGATTCGCTTTCGGTACGGTCCGAAGGCATCCGCTTCCATCACCTCGATGGCCCGGCGCAAGCCCTGAATGAGCGTTTCTCTATCTTTATCCGTGGTCAGGAAATTAGGCTGGATAATGGGCGCGTCGGCCGCACTATCCGACCGAAGACCCACATACCCCCGGCTTTCGGGCCGTAGCAGCGTGGGCAGGAGCGTGTATCCATCCGTACGCGGATACGTCGCCAAATCGTATAGGTCGGTCTGGTAATCGTCTCCCATGTGGACAGGGGCGAAGTGAAATTGCAGATCAACCCGCCCCGTAGGATCTAGTAGGTTCAGGAAGGCATTAGCTTCGAGTGGGCTACTGGTGAACGGTCCTTTTTTACCCCAAAAATACTTCCCCAGCGCCACGGCCTGTTGCAACGGAGCGAGGTGGTAATTTGTCGTGGTGCCACGCTGTGAGCAAAGGGCGCTAACGCCCGTAAATAGATGGTCTTGTAGGTTCTGTCCCACACCCGCCAGTTCGTGCTTCACCTCAATGCCTTGCCGGGTCAGTTCATCTTTGGGTCCAATACCCGACAGCATTAGCAACTGGGGTGACTGATACGACCCCGCCGAGAGGATAACTTCCTGTGTAGCGGTGGCCGTTTGAGTCGTGTTTTTGCCGGTTATAAATTCCACGCCAACGGCCCGGTCATTTTTCAGAATGACCCGTTTGGTCAGGGCGTGGGTAATGATTGTTAGATTGGGGCGATTCAGGGCGGGTTTCAGAAAGGCCGTGGCCGTACTGTGTCGTTTACCGTCTTT
The DNA here is from genome assembly GCA_038236215.1 of Cytophagales bacterium. Lineage (GTDB taxonomy): Bacteria > Bacteroidota > Bacteroidia > Cytophagales > Spirosomataceae > Spirosoma. Next base: position 23,178 of record JBBSTD010000068.1, read on the forward strand.
GATGGTAAACTGAAATAGTCCCGCTCCTTCCTGACTGGCTCCGTTATAATCTAGGGAACGGGGAATCCCCACTTCGCCACAAGCGGCCAGAAAAGCGGGTGACAGGGGTGTTAGGAACTGTTGGGCGTAGGTTACGTTGAGCGGCCCGCTGGTGCCGTGATAGCCCGCGTCGAGCTGGTCAGCCTGCTCGTTGTGTTCCGAGCGGATGAAATAGGGGAGTACATCCTCGAAACTCCAGCCGGCGTTACCCAGCCGCGCCCAGTCATTGTAGTCTTCCCGGTTACCCCGTACGTACGCCATCGCGTTGGTGCTACTGCTGCCACCAAGAGTTTTGCCACGCGGCAGGTACATCCGGCGACCGTTCAGTGCTTCCTGCGGTTCGGTCCAGAAACCCCAATCGACAGATGTTCCGTTCAGCTTGCTGTAAGCCGCCGGGATATGAATTTCTAGTTTCTTATCAGGTCCACCCGCTTCGAGCAGGAGTACCGAAACGGCCGGGTCGGTAGATAGTCGATTGGCCAGTACACAGCCCGCCGGGCCTGCGCCAACAATAATAAAATCGTAGTTCATGAGGTACCGCCTGTTGATTGACTAGGTCCTGATGAAGGTACAAAAGAATCCCGGAAAAGTTATTTTAATAGTGGCAGGGTAAACTGGGATTTAGTCCGTATTTGAGCGCTCACCCCGGCGGAGCGCGTTTACTAGGTTGTGCGCCCGGCGAGTGGGTTCGGGAAGTCGATAACCATATCCACGGCGGCCTCCATCGCATTGAAGTGTAAGGGCGACTGCTGTTTCCAGATCAATCAAATGGCCGGGTGATATGAAAACCGGATTCACCTTGTTTTTTGTCCGGAGGGCCGCACCGATCACCTCGCCGTAATGCTTCATGGGCGACCACGACCCACGTTCGGGTGCCGGTTCGTCATACTTACCCACCAGTACCGATTTACCACAGCCGAAGGTCGGGACATTGAGAAACAGCCCCGCGTGAGAGGCAATGCCAATCCGGCGTGGGTGGGCAATGCCGTGACCATCGAACATCACTACGTCTGGCTCGGTCCTAAGTTTTGCCCACGCTTCGAGTAGTGACGGGATTTCGCGGAAGGAGAGAAGACCCGGCACGTACGGGAACGTAGCCATGCTGACAACGCCCGCTTCTTCGATGGTTTCCAGCGTTTCCAGGTCCAGCACGACAATTCCGGCGTAGACTGTTTCCTCAAACTTATTGAATGAAATATCGCAGCCCGCAATGGTTTTGGGCGGTTTGGTCAGCGGCTGTATCCGAATCTGCGAACGCAACTGTTGTTGTAGGGCGACGGCTTCGGTGGGTGTTACCTGCCAGTCGTGGAGGGAGTTGTATTGAGCCATTAGGTTTGGGAATGTGTAGGATTCAGATTAACGGCTCATTGACTCCTGTTGTTTTAACAGATTCCCCTTCGCTGGTAGTTGTTTTTATCATCCGGTAAATTCGCGAACTTTAAAGCCAACACATTACCATTTATCTACCCATATGTCCCTTCCGCCCGCCCTGAAAAAAAGTATGCCTGTACTCGGTAAGTTTGGTATTTGGCTGGGCGTATCAGCCCTGACGAATCATCTGACCAATAGCCCCGAACTGGCCGAAGCCCTGACAACCGCCGGGGTAGGGGTGCCCAATCTGGATGCAGCCTGTGAAGTAGTAAAAGGTATTGCTTCCGGCAAGTTGAGCGACTATTATAAAGAGTTTCGGAGCCACCAAAACTTCGGTGCCAATGACAACCTGCAACTTGCCCTACGCGAAGGAATCGCTAATGCACTTAGCGACCTGGAAATAACTTTTTCGGCGGAGAAAAATCTGTCTCATCATGAGCAGCAACAGGTTGGCTTCTTTTTTCGGTCGCTCGCGCATCACCTGAGTAAAGAAATAAACGCCGATAGTCAGGTTACTGACTACGTGCTGGACCGGGCTGCGTTTTTTGGGGAGCTACTGAAAAAGGTACACGCCCTGCCAACTGATGACGACGACGAAGCAGGCACAACCGATGAAGGTGTTCTGATTCCCGACTTATCGGACGAAACTTCGGAGCGGCTAATTGTCTTTCTAGTTGACCGAATCGAGCCGGTAGCCCAGCGGTTCATCAACGAAGAACTTAAAACCAACGACAAGGCCAAAACGGCCTACTTTATTCATCTGCTCGAATACGGTGCCCAAACCAATCAGGCTAACAAAGACCTGTTGCTACAGGTTAGCCAGAGTCTGGACGATATTGGTCAGAAACAACAGGAACATACCGATTTACTGCGGCAGGTAGCCCAGGCTCAGCAACGGATTCATGATACGCTGCGAAAGCTGAAATTCGATTTTCAGGCCTACGTTACCGAGTTTAATCAGTTTAAGACACGTATCGACAGCCAGCTTGAACCCAGCCTGCGTCTGAATACCAATTACACGAACCTGAATGCTTCCTTTAGCTACCAATACGGGCTACGGTACACAAATTTCATTAGCCGCGATGCCGAAATTGACCAGCTATGGGATTTCCTGAATGGGCAACCTGCCCGCCGGATGCTGTGGTGGCTGGTGACCGGGCCGGGCGGTATGGGCAAGAGCCGACTGGCCCTGGAGTTTTGTTTGGAAGCCCGCTGCGTGAACCGGTACGTAGGCTTCGTGGAAACCGACCAACTACTGTCATTCGACTGGAGCCAGTGGCGACCGGCCGCACCCACCTTGCTGGTGGTAGACTACGTGGCCGCCTATGCGGAGCAAACCCGAAAGATTATTGGGAAACTGAGCCGAAGTGCCCAGAATGGCCTGCTGACCCAGCCCGTACGCGTGTTGCTGCTGGAACGCGAAACCCGCGACGACTGGTGGCCTTCTTTCCTGGCCGACCGCGACGTAGCCGAGAGTAGTTACGTATCGGGCCAGCCAGAGCAAGTGCTTGCGCTGAAGTCCTTTACCGACGATGACCGCTGGCAGATTGTGACGGACGTACACCAAAAACAGCGAAAGCCTATAACATTAAGCCAGACCGAAACGCTCCGCAGCCTGGCCGGCATTGACCCCGGTGGGCGGCCCCTCTTTGCGTTTCTGGCGGGTATGGCGATGGCCGAAGACGAAGACATCCGCCATTGGGACGTGCATGATTTGCTAAACAACCTGCTGCAACGGGAAGAACGGGAAATCTGGGCGAAGTACCCCAGTTGGCCCGATGCCCGTTGCCGTGAAGGGCATAAAAATCTGCTGTTGCTAACGACCCTAACACGCGGATTGACCGTCTCGCAGCTAAAGGCGTTACTGAGCAAATCACTACCCTGGCTTCCCGACCGCAAGACCGATGTTGGTTTATACGAACGTCTTTCCGAAATTCGGGAACGACAACTTCCAGACGGTACAACCGAGAAAATTTATGAAGGGCTGCAACCTGACTTAGTAGGCGAATACTACGTGCTGAAGCGCATAGAGGAGTTACTACGCGACGACTTCACGGGCGAAGAAACCGTTCAGGCATTACTGCAAGTAGCCTGGGATACAACCCCGGAAGAAACCTGGTGGAGTATCTGGCGAACGCTCAGTGATTTTGAGCATTTCCCCAATCATGGGGTCCGGCAGTATGCCGAAATAAGTCGCCCCCTCACCAGCGCGTCCGAAACGGCCTGGCTCTATTGGGCAAATCTGCGATTCAACTTAATGAACGACTTTGTTGTACAAGGAGATATGCCTCAAGCCGAAGCCTATTATGCTGACTTACAAAGGCTAGCTATACACTACCCCGAAAACGAAGAAATTGTACTTCAGCAGGCGCGAGGGGCCGTGAATCTGATAAATTTTTACGGTAGGTTGAACTATATGAATCAAGCAGAAGCTCGCTACGTGGATCTACAAATGCTGGCTGGACGATATCCTAATAGTGAAGGGATTGTACTTCGACAGGCGATGGGAGCCGTAAATCTGACAATATATTATGGAGTACGGGAGAACATGAAACAGGCTGAAACCTACTACCTTGATCTCCAAGTATTGACTAGAGATTATTTCAATGACGAAGAAATTGTGCTTGCCCAAGCGATAGGGGCATATAATCTAACAACTTATTATGGCAAGCAAGGGAGGATAGAGAAGGCTAAAACCCATTACCTTGATTTACAAAAGCTGGCCAATTACTATCCCAATAGTGTAGAAATCTTGCTCCGGCAGGCAATGGGAGCCGGTGCGCTACTTCATCATATATCAGATGAGGAGAAGACGAACAACAAGACATACTCCCTCACTTTGCTGGAGAAACTGGAAACGCTGTTGACAGCATACGGGCAGGACGAGAAGTGGCAGGGAATGTCGCCATCTCTATTTTACACCCGGAACGATAACCAATGGCTTAAATCGTAAAGAGTTGATATATTTCTAATCCATAATCTTTACCCGAATCTGCTGAGGGCCTACCTGCCTGCCTTCAAAGTACAGGCCCGTGTTGTAAATGAATGATTTGTTGTGCATAAAGGGAATCTTTTTACGCACAACACCTGATATAATTTTCGGTCGTACTGTAAGCCAGTTTTTTCACTCAGTTTGTTCGCGCCCGAATTAGTTTTTTCACTACCTCGAACTGGGGAGCCGTGTGGTTCAGAACGTTGCCAATAGTAAGGGGTACCTCATGATTGGGCATCGTGCCGCGCCCTTTCTGTTTCGGTTCGGGAACGGCATTGTTGTAGTACACCAGGGGCGTAGTAACCTGTATGCCCGACTTTGGTAGTTCGAGATTGATGAAACTGCCGCCGTTGGCCCCTTCGTAAGCCCCGCCTGACTCCTCGCCAATGAACACGCCTACCTTGTTGGCATGAGCCATCGCCAGAAACTCCGAGGCCGTGGACGCACTTGCCCCGTCCATCAGGATATACACCTGCCCCCGGAATCGGTTGGCTGCGGGGGCGTAGCGTTGCGGGGTACGCGTGTCGCTACCCTGTTTAAGCGTGAACGTACCGTCGGGTTCCGGAATCAGTTCGTTTTTTATGTTTGCGCGGTCGGCTTCGGAGAGGTCAGAGAACCGGACAAACTCAGAGCTATCCCTTATACTGTGCTGCCGGGCGTAATATACTACCGCCGTGTCGGCTTTCAGCAGATAGGTAAGTAACTGGATGCCCTGGCTATCCCAGCCACCCGTGTTCGCCCGGACATCGACAATTAGATTCTGGCTCTGCTTCTTCTGGATTTTAGCCATTGCCTTATCCATAAACGTCCGAAAAGTGGTAATCGCCTGAGCGCCGTTTTTTGCGCCTTCGCCCCCAAAACCGTCGAGTCGCAGATAAGCTGTGCTGGCGAGCGTATCGGGAAAATACAGCCGCCAGGGGTGCTTTTCTTTTTTCGTGACGTACCACGCTACCATCTGTTTGTTGACGGGGTTCTTTTTCATGATTTTTAATGAGGGAGCAAAGGGTCTCGCGGGTGTCTCAAACCGTACGGTATCGCCCGCCGGACTGCGGAACGTGAGCTTGTACGTATCGGGCTGGCCGATGAACCAGTAGTAAAACAGGGCAAACAATTCGCCTTTCAACGTAGCCGACCTGGACGATTCGATGTACCCGTCCGTCCAGTAGTAGCGTGACAGTTGCTGTCGGATGCTTGCCATCGGTTGCCCGTTGATGGTAATCAATTCAAAGCCGGGTTTGATCGTCTGGTCGTTGGTGCCATTGAGTAGTACGTACGAGCGGCCCTGGGACGGGAGCTGGAAAAATGGTATTGTTTTCCAGGTGGTCATGAATGCCTTCAGGAAATCTTTGTGGGGCAGTGCGTGCGTGTGCGCACAGCGGATGTCGGCCATGAGTGCAGCCACCGTTTTGAAAAAGGCGTAGAACGGCAGCGGTTGGGTCAGGGTACGGTCGATGCTGTCGAGCCGGGCCTGCATGATGGGTTTGGGGGTGTAGCGGTACAGACCGGGATGCGTTTCTTCCAGCATCCGACGCATGTAACGGAAATCAGCCTGCATATGGGCGGGTTGCAACACCCTAGTCAGCAGCGAATCGGTCTGCGCCTGGGCGCGACTGACTGAAAAACACAGTATAAGGAGACAGGTAAGTAATTTCATCGTGCGTCGTTTTTTGCCAAAAGAAGCTTAAACAAACGCCGTCCACTGCTCAAATCCCGATTTGAGCAGTGTTTTTCTTTAGTTGGGCCACATACTCACCCGGCGACAGGCTCGTTTGCTGCTTAAAAGCGCGCTGGAAGGTAGCCTGCGAATTAAAGCCGGAATCAAACGCAATGCCGGTTAAGGTCAGATGCTCGTATGCCGGATTGGTCAATCGCCGTTTTACTTCCTCTACCCGGTACTCATTAACAAAGCCGTTAAAGTTCTTTCCAACGTGTTGATTCAGGACGGCGGAGATTAGTTTTGGGGCCAGCCGGGTGTGCTGCCCTACCTTTTCGACGGTTAGTTCGGGGGCCAGAAAAAGATGTTCGTTCGTCATTGCGTTCGTTAGTGAATGGACCACCTGCCGGACGGTTTCGTCGGATAATTCGGTGCTGGCTGGTTTGGGCGTCTGGCTGGTTATCGTGTTCGTTCGGGTATGCAGATAGCCTTTAAAACCCAGCCAGTAAATCAACAGGGCGATGGGAATATAGATGGGATACCAGCCAAATCGATCCAGTAACGCATTCCGAAATTCAGGGATAATGTAGGGTACCAGATGAATAAACCAGATGGCCTGAAAAATCAGAAAAACATGGACGAACTGTCTGATCCAACGCAGATTCAGTTGTTGCTGTTCAACGGTTGACGATTTCCCAGCGACTGTATAGTGCTGTAATAGCCGTCTTGTGATGAATAGATACACTGTAATCGAAATCCAGCGGGGAATATCCACATAGGTATTGTACTCGTTCATCGCATGACCCCACGATGGTCCGTCCTGTTTCGGCCAGATTCCCGCTAGAACGCCAGCAAAAAATACCCAAATGATAAGTGGTGCGCCCCAATCCAGCACAATCGGCAAAAATTGCAAGCGTTCTGATTTGCCCAATCTGAAAGAAGGGTCAAGCAGGGAGCGTGTGTAGAACAGGATAAGCGGCCCGACGGGCATGACCATGTAGAGCGGAGCCAGATCAAGAAACAGGCTAATATATTGGTTCGCTACGGGAATGCCCACCGCAAAACTCATCAGGGCCAGTAGTCCAATGAGCGTGGCCAGTAGCCGGTTTGATAACCGACGGCCCTTTGGGTTCGTCCATAATAAAACGGCCAGGATGAATCCCTGAACGGCACCAAGCAACAGGATCAAATCGAGTGGAGCAATGGTCATGGATGGAAACGGATACGTTGATTTAATCCACAATCTTTACCTGTATCCGGTGGGGGGCTACCTGATTACCGCCGAAGTAAAGGCCGGTGTTGTAAGCGAATGATTTGTTGTGCGTGAAGGGAACCGTTTTGCCGCCCAGCACCTGATAAAGCTTCCGGTCGTAGTCGATTTTGATGGTCAGTCGCGTGGGGGTGTTGATGGCGGCTTCGGCTACTTTGAAGTCGATGCGCTTTCCTTCTACGTAGATGTAAGCCCCTAAGTCGATGCGGCCGCGCTGGGCATTCCACCGCCAGCCTACCCGTACACCATCCACCTGATGCGGAGGGACGCCGGTGGTGATATCCTGGTCTTTAGAGCCAACGAATCCTAGGCCAATAACTTTGTTCCAGTCGTCGGCATCGGCAGGGTCAACGGTATAGATGCAGGAGCTATCGAAAGTAACTGTTGCTGACACTTCGGCCGGGCTGATGAGAAAACCAACCTTTCGTTTGATATTGGGTTCATGCTCGCCCGCTTCGATGACGACCCAGTCCGGATTGGACACCAGAAAATCGGGAACGCAGGCACTGAACGATAGTATAATGCCCAGAAACAGAATTGTTTTCAGGGGGATGAGTCCAGCTAGTAACGAAGGGATAAAGCGCATAATACGGCACGGTTGATTATGCAAATAACGCTATAAACGGCTTTGGTGGTGTCCCGTTGGCTCAAAGAGCAAAAGCAGCAGGTTTCCTGCCGGTTACCTCTGGCTAAAAACAGTTTGCTATCGTTTACCAGCGATGTAACTTTTTGTATCTTTAGCATCGGTACACTACCCGGTTTCTCCCTTTGACCATTTATGGAATCAATCCTTTCGTCTCCCGCTCAGTCAAGTCGTGAGCGGTCTGTGAATCAGGCTGGTAGCTGGCGGCTAAATATACCTACCTACATCTATGCCGTTGTTTTCTCGTCGTTCTGTGTCGTGATGGGCCTGCTCTGGGATATTATGTGGCACATGAGCATTGGCCGCGACGGTTTGTTTGCGCCCCCGCACGTCGTCATCTATGTGGGCGCGGTGGTAGCGGGGCTGTTCTCGGCTTATCAGATTCTAAATCTGACGCTGACCAAAAACCATCCCGGTCGGCTGGAGGCTGTGCCGTTCTGGGGTGTATTCTACGGACCACTCGGGGCCATGTTCTGCGTGTGGGGCGCCCTGACCATGCTGACCTCGGCCCCCTTCGATGACTGGTGGCACAACACGTATGGCCTCGATGTAGAGATTTTGACCCCACCGCACACCATTCTGGCCATTGGCATTATGACCATGCAGTTTGGGGCGATAGTGGGCGTACTGGCACTCCAGAATCAGTACCGAAATCAACCGGTAACCGAACTCGCTGATGCCGACACCCGACGGTTAAACCGGTTAAAGTGGCTGTTTGCGATTTCGGCGGGCCTGCTGCTGACTACGCTGTTTACGCTCGCGTCGGAGTCGATGATGAAGTATCTCTCGCACCGGGATTCTTATTACATCGCTGCTGCCATCGTGCTCCCCTTTTATCTGGTAGCTGTGGGTAGAGCATCGTTATTGCGCTGGCCCGTTACCACAATCGCCGGGTTGTACATGCTGTTTCTGGCAGCACCGAGTTGGATATTACAACAGTTTCCGGCTACACCCCGGCTTGGCCCGGTGCTGAACCCCATTACCCACTATCAGGGCTTCATTTTTCCTCTGTTGCTGATTTTCCCTGCGTTCGCGGTCGACTGGTTAACACACCGGTTTGACAGTACTGATGGGTACAGAAAAAAAATGAACGACTGGCTACTAGCTGCCTTACTGGCGGTGGTGTTTATGGTCATCTTGCTGGCCGTTCAATGGCCATTCGGTGAGTTTCTGCATACGTCGCCCTTAGCCCGGAACTGGTTCTTTTTCTCCAATGCCTGGACCTTCGACAATCCACCCGATTTTAAATACCGCTATGCTTTTTCTCCCCGGGGTGTACAAACGGTAGCACAGTTCGCGACTGGCTTCGGCCGGGCAATCCTCTACGCCTTTATCTCCGTCCGTATCGGTCTGTTTTGGGGCAACTGGATGAAGCGGGTAGCGAGGTAGACTCAATGGTTTACGGTTTTTGGTTTACAGTTTCTCTTAGGTCTATGAAAAAGAGTTTCATCGTTTTTTATTCAATCATTCTATCACTCGTTCATTCAATCATTGCCACTGCGCACGTTGGCAGTTCGGGCGTGGTGGTGCAAAAACTGGCGGGTAACTACCAGTTGTTGATTAGCATACAGCCCCCCGATGTAGTACCCGGCACGGCAAAAGTCACCGTGTTTGTAGAGCAGGGTAGGGCTAGTAGTGTTGGTGGACGTCCCATTTATTTCCAGTCGGGCGATGAAGGGGCACCCACCTACGATGTGCTGACACCCGTTGACCAAAATCGGTATGAGGGAGATTTGTGGCTGATGGAATCCGGTTCATCGAGTATTGAACTAACTATTGATGGTCCTGATGGAAAACAGCAGGTGATTGTGCCGGTAGTTGCGGTAGCAACAGCCCTGCGCGATATGCCAGCTGGAACCGGTTGGGGGTTAGCGGCAATGGGTCTGTTATTGGTGGTGATGCTGGTTACTATTGTTGGTGCCAGTAATGCCGATGGGGTTGTGGCTCCCGGTAAGGGAGTGCCTAAAACATTGCGTCGTCGGCGACTGGTGGGGATGGGCGTAGGGTTAGTCGTTGTTACGCTGATATTGACCGGCTGGCGGTCATGGTGGAACAGTACGGCAGAGGAATACCGCGATGTTCAGTTATATCGGCCAGCGTCTATCCGTACGTCGGTGAAGATCGTTGATGGTCAGCGGCAGCTCACCATTCAATTCGACACGACGGGCTTTGGCAAAAAGGAGCAGTTGCGCCGGTTATATAGTTTTATTCTCCCCGACCACGGTAAACTAATGCACGCTTTTCTTGTCAGTATGCCGGGGATGGACGCCTTCGCTCACCTGCACCCCGTCCGGCGTGATACCCTGCATTTTGAGGCTGCTCTGCCACCGCTGCCGGGAGGTAAATACCTGCTTTTTTCGGATGTTGTATATCGAAGTGGCTTTACCGAAACCCTGACGGATACGCTCGATTTACCTTCGCTAAAAACAACGATCCGGCGTCCTGGTGCCGAAGCAGCCGCCCAGTCGAAACCGACGGATCGCGACGATAGCTGGCTGGTTACCGAACCTTTGGACGAATCCACGCCGGGCGTGAAAGCCGGTGCTGCCCGTGTGCCGCATTTAGATAACGACATGGTCGTTTGCGGAAAACCGGGAGCGAGCATGACCTTGCAGGACGGCTCAACGATGATCTGGATGGACTCGCCCAGCGTGGACTCGCCCGGACAAAAACTGGAAGTGGGTAAACTATACAATCTGAAATTTGCCGTAGCCGATGCGCAGGGGAAGGCAGCCGCGCTGGAACCCTATTTGGGTATGCCTGGGCACGCGGCTGTTCTGCGCTCCGATGGCTCGGTGTATATTCACCTGCATCCCATTGGCACGTACTCGATGGCCGCAGAAACGTCCCTTTCTGGGCGCATCGCCGATACGTCCCGTACATTTCACTACCCCAACGCGGCCCGTTTCAGCGATAGTATCGACACGTATGTTGCCAAATTGAAAGCCCTAACCGAAGCGGAGAAGAATGCGCTACTGGCGGCTAAGATGCCGGGCATGAACCACGCCATGAAAATCAACAACATGGTTGAGTTTCCGTATGCATTTCCCCGCGCCGGGCGTTACCGTATTTGGGTACAGGTGCAACGAAATGGGCAGGTGTTGACCGGGGTATTCGATACGGAGGTGAAGGAGGCAGTATTTTGATTCATACCTAACCGGTTCAGAATCAGTTTTGAGGAGGACGCTGACGAAAACTTCCGTACTTTTTTTAGGTCAGGACTTGACAAGCCACGAAAATTACCTAATTTTGCATCCACAATTCGCCGATACAGTGGCGCACTTGTAACGCGAAAGTAGCTCAGCTGGTAGAGCGCGACCTTGCCAAGGTCGAGGTCGCGGGTTCGAACCCCGTCTTTCGCTCCACGAAAAAAGGCACCGACCCCGGTGCTTTTTTCGTAAATGCCGGGATGGTGGAATTGGTAGACACGCCGGACTTAAAATCCTGTGGGCCACAAGCCCGTGCGGGTTCGACTCCCGCTCCTGGTAC
>JBBSTD010000069.1:0-34116 GCA_038236215.1 Cytophagales bacterium
CAGTTGGTTTTCCTGCTTCACGAAGCGGTCATCAGACTGGGGCGCAGAACTCAGCGACAGCAGATTTTTAATGCCCAGCACATTGACCAAATCGAGGGCGATGGTGTGCGTCAGGTGCGTTCGGTTGATTTTATAGTTTAGTTTAACAATGAACCGGCGGTAAGGGGCAAACTGGAGCGAGTTGCGCGTAGCACTGGCGAAAACAATTTCCTGATTTCGGCGCGACGCTTCTTCGTCTACCGGGCCATACCAACGACCGAGCGAGTATAGCCATCAAAACCCCATTGTAAATCCACTAAACATATCCTGTAAAGCCAGCAGAAAAACACCGGCTAGTCCGGCCGTTACAACTACGCCAGCTATAGCCGTTTTGCCATGGGCCGTATGTTTCTCAACCGCGTATAAGGCGTTGGGCTGGCCTTTCTGCAGCGATCCATACAACCTAGCTAATTGCTCATAGCGTACCACCTGAATTGTATCGATCCAAAACGAATGCTCAATCCGGTGTGTATTTGTCCCGGCTTTATCCAATGAATAGACTAATTGCTGCCTTATCCGCAAGGGGGAATTCTTCTTCGTGTAGGTAAATAGTTTCTCTTTGGTTTTTTTATGCTGAACCGTCTGCTGTATCGGCAAGTCGGCTATAGCTACAAAGGCCTGTGGCGGAACTTCGGTAAACTGATTTCCCCTTGCTGTTCCCCGGTAAGGTTGGGCAAGCAAATTCTGATAGAAATAATGGACGGTGTCGGCTGTAGCATGTTTGGCAAGCGGAGGTAGCTGACTATACGATGTGAGGCTGTCATTGCGCAGCAATACGCTTTTCGACCAGTCGATGTACAGCGGTTGATCTGTTTTATTGAACAGCAGGAAGCGCATCCGCCCCCCTTCTTCCCACAGGTTATACACAACCTTCAGGTGCTCATTTTCAACCACGAAATCCCTGTAGATGAGCTTTACCTGCTCGGATTGCACCGACGCCACGTGGTAGATCGAGTTGGTGCAGCTTGCTAACAACAGGACAGGAAATAGAAGAGGTAGTGATTTTTTCATGATAAGATAAAGGTTAGTATCAATTATTGATGGCGATTTTTGAACTCCACTGAACGCTTTTATCTAATTTGGTTTTGGTGAGAATAATCGATCCAGACGAGTTTCTTCCTAAAAAAATGAATGTCCCATCCGCTACGGGAAGGATACCGTTACTGGCTGCGGATACGAAAATTCCGTCTACAGTCTGACGGCTCTGCTCGGTACCAAGCAGGGTGGTCGTCAGTAGTTCATTATCTCCCGAGCTGCCGGAATAAGTCAGTACATAAGCGTTATCCAGCGCAAAAATGCTCAGGGGTGTAACGTAGGGCTTTCCACTTCCAGGAGCGTACACCTGTGTCCATGAAACATTGCCATTTTTGTCTAACCGGAACATAACCAGCATAGTATTGCGGGAGTTTTTGCCGAGCATCACAAAGCCCTGATCCTTCGTTTCGCTCACCGAACTAGCCGCGAGCAAGCCGTATTTCCTAAGCCAGGTTTGCTGACCAGTTGCATCGGTTCTCAATAAAAACGACTCATAGTCTCCACCACTGTAGCCAGACCACGACAGCATCAGAGCGCCATCGGCGGTGGCTGCCAGACCATACGAGTTTATGGCTGACGAAACCTGCGCATACAAACGACTCCACTGCAAATGCCCCTGTGCATCAAAGCGCATCAGAAGTGGTACTGGTCCAGCATTCGTATAAACGAAACCACTGATGACGAACCCTTTATCCGCTAACGAAAGAATTCCTTGTGCTCTGAAACTACCATCCAGCTTGGCCTCTTCGATAACTTGTTTCCTGAGTACTTCACCACTGCCGTCGAGCTGGATGATAACCAGAACCTGATAAGAGCCATTGGAAGTACTTTGCCTGTACTGACGAGTCGACAAAGAAACGAGATAACCACCACCGGTGAGTGGGTAAATCATTGGTTTATAACCATCAGCACCTATGCCTGACCAAGCCAGTTTAGTCCATTGTACCTGCCCGGCCCCATCTGTTTTAACCACAGCCACCTCCTGACGCGACACATGGGGAGAACTATTGTACGAGCCGGATGTCTGGCTCGATGCCGTGCGCATCAGAACCGTTGCGAACCCACCGTCTGATGCCTGACAAACATTGCCAACATCTGTATAGGTTTTGTGGGGCACATCCTGCTCCTGAACAGGCGTTTGGCTAACGCTCAATTCAATACGCTGGCAGTTGCTCAACAAAAGACCGAGGCTGATAAAAAGTAGAAAATGTCTCATTCCGTTAGCGGTTTATTAAAAGCGTTTCCCAATCGATAGCCCTGGTATAAGCAGTAGGTATGTTGTCTTTTGCCAAACCAGGTCGCCGGAGGTCGTAATGCCTGTTCCGTTATCGTGAGAGACCATTCCGGCAATGTAAAGCCGCAACAGCCAAGTTTTGCTGGCGTGACGCAGCCCAGCAACGGCTCCGGGGAGATACCCCTGTTGGTATAGTGACTCTCTGGAGGTCATAAGGCCAGCGTAGCCCAGTTCAGCCTGAAGTTTATGGCCCCACAGCAACAGTAAGCTATGATGGGTTGTTACGGTGGCCTGACTACAGCCGAAAAAGCAGATTGACGGAACAAACCCAATGCCGGCACTTACTTCAATAGCTCCGACGTACGAACGCTGCGCGTTGGCAAGCTGAATAAGTTGATAATGATAGCTGGCACCAACAACGGGAGTATTACCGCCCAAATCGAACGTAACGGCGTGCTTCGTGTTCTCTAGCGGTGGCGTAAGAAGTACCGGCTCCTGTGCCAAACCTGAATGATGGAGACCGGCCGCTAAAAGCAGAACGAGCAGGTATTGTCGATGTGGATGCATGTACTGGTTGGGCTATGATGAACTGACAAATAAAAAGTCTTCTCATTGGTTATTAAGCACCTTCATGGCTGGCTCGGTGTACTACGCTATGTCTTATGAGTACCCAACCGAAGTCCAAATCCGATGTTAAACAGGAATCGACTGAAACCGAGGTCATAGGGAACTACCCGCCCCATTCCATAAGAGGGTAAGCGTAATTCATTGTGTAGCTGGCCGAAAGCGGCTTCGTATTGTCCGCTCAACTCGATAAAAAACGTTTTTCGGGCCGGGAACCGTACCCCTGCCTCAACGACCAGACCTGGCACGACACCCGTCGTTTGGATGAGTTTGGCAGGTGTCCCAAAAAGACCGGGGGAGGAGTCTGTTCCAGCTTCGGTCTGAATCCACTGAATGGAGGGGCCGATGCCGATACGAGTGGTGCGCTGCCGGGAGTAGTAGCGGTAAAGCGGAGAAAACGAAACAGCCTGCCACCGCATCAGAGCATCGTGTGTTCCCACAATGCGTCCTCTTTCAATACTCAATTTGCCACTCAGACTGGAACGGGACTGAAGAATTTCGATATCCAGTGTCAGGCTGGGTAAGATCTGTGCAATAGGATATGTTCCAAATAAAAAGGCTGGGCCGCTCAACCCGTGGGTCTCCATAAATTCCCGGATGGCCCCCGTGGGGCCACTAATGAATCCGCCTATCTGAAGTGTAAGGGCTATGGGAGCTGGGGAGGGCTCCGTATCCTGTGCACTAGCCAAATCGGCACCAAAGACCAGAATAACCAGCAGTAAAAGGCAACCCGGTATAGTGGAAATCGTTTTCATAGTTGGTGTGGACAGAATGTATGAGGGTTGCGCTACAGGAATTTAAAACCAAGCTGTAGGCCTACATGCAGGTGAGATGTCGGAATGTCTCTGGCAGAAAACAGAATGGTCCCTCGTTGGCCCATCTGCGTCTGGGGCGAATAGACATAGGCATCACGTTGGTAGGTGGCGGTAGAAACCGGCAAACTCAATCGGGCATCGACTTTGGCGGCCAGAAACCAGGTGCGTTTGTTAATGAGCCGAAACTGCCCGCTTAGGTGCAGACCGGGCCGTAGCTGACTGTGCCGGGGTCCTGCCGTGGGGCCCAGTTTGTCAAAATCCTGTACCAGCAGTAACGCAGGACCAGCACTGCCCACCAGCCGACTGTTTGTGCCAAACCAGGCCCAGCGAAACGATGCGTAGTACATACGGCTCTGTAAAAAAAGATAAGATCCATTAGGCGAACGGCCCGTAATCTCCGCATTATAGGGCATTCCCACACTAATCTGATAGCCGTGCCGAACGGATAATCGGCGACCTACGTCAAGATCGAAACGTACGTTTTTACGAACATTCGGGAAATCAGTTGGGCCTGTGCATCCCCAAAAGCACCCGCCCGGACTGGTAGATGCCCAGCCCGTTTCTTTCATACGCTGCACAATGGCCCCGCCCGGGCCGAAGCTCTGCCAGCCTACCAGCGAGAACGCAACCGTCCAGGGTCGTCCAAATGACTGCGCTGCCGGTTCCAGTTGCGGCAGAGCGGGTTGCTGGGCCATCGCTACGACGGGCAGCAGCAGTAAACAGATCAGTTTCATGGTGTGTATAGGGTAGCCTGGTTTACCTGCTCGACAATCGTAAATTTTCGGAATCGCACCGGCACCTCGGCCGCCACCGACTGCTCTCTGGCGTTGACGCTTCTGGTGCTGACGGCACCAACAATCAGACCAACGCCAGAGAAAAGTACACCGTAGGCGAACGCATAAAAGGTTGCCGGGAATCGGATAAAGCCGGCGTCGTCACCACCCTGAATAAAGCCCGCCAGGACACCTACCCCAGCCCCCATCAGAAATCCTTTGGTGGCATGACCCCGTCGGTGCAGTGTCAACCGGCTTATTTTGTCGTATCGAAAGGTGCGCAGGAGCAACGACGTCCGTAATGATTCAGTCGGTGGCAGCGTCCCGTTATGGTGCCGAATCAGAGATCTCACCCTGGGTTTCAGGCCGTCTATTAGTGACAGCACAACGGACGAATCGGTCAGATCGAACAGGACGCCTGACTGTAGACCCTTCTGGCCAATCAGTCGCACATCCATGATGTAACGCCGGAGGGTTAGGTTGTTATTGACCTGGTTGACAGGCTGCCCCTGCGCCGAGTCGTTGGTAATTAGCCAAACAATGAACAATAGGCCTACAAACTGTCTCATGGTCAAGGCGATTGATTTTAGGCACAGTCATACACTGTAGGCCCTGAAGCAGGGCCTAAACCCAGCCAGGTTTCAGGGCCTACAGTTGTGCGGTATTTTTCATGGTGTGGATAGAAATAATCCCTTTAAACTCAGAGCTTTATTGCTATCATATAAACAAGTTACTAAACAAAGCCTTTAGGAGAATATAAGTAACTAAAATTGACCCTCCTAATGCTATCCCTACCCCCAGAATGACAGTTCTTCCTTCCTCAGGGCGTGATTCGACGGTATAGAGGGCGTTTGGTTGGCCTGTTTTCCTGGATCCGAATAAGCGGGTTAGCTCGCTGATGCCTACCACCTGAATCTGATTTACCCAGAACGAATGCGCTAGGGTATGAGCGTTTGTCCCTTCTTTGTCGAATGAGTAAGTCAACTGCTGTCCTAGCCGCAGGGGCGAGTTTTCCTTTGTGTAGGTGAAATTTTTCTGGTTGGTTTTTTTATCCAGTACTGCCTGCTGAATGGGAAAGTCGGCAACAGCAACGAACGTCTGCGATGGAATTTCGGCTACCCGATTGGCCCGTGCCGTCATTCGATAAGGCTCTACATATTCGCTCCGGTACATATATCGAACTGTATCGGTAGATGCTCTTTTAGGAAGCGGAGGAAGTTGGCTGTAGGAAACTGTAGTGTCGTTGCGGATCAACTTACTTTTTCCCCAGTCAATATATATTGGCTGGTCAGTTTTGTTGAACAGCAGAAACCGCATCCGACCACCGGGCTCCCAGAGGTTATAAACAACCTTGAGGTGTTCATTTTCGAAGACAAAGTCTTTGTCAACGAACTTCACTTGCTCCGATTGCACCGTAGCTACGTGATAGATTGATTTCGTGCAACTCAGCAGCAGTGCCAGCAATAGAAGGGATAGCATTTTCATCATGACATAGTTGGTTATAAGGGTCTAAAAAACGTATTGGCAACTGCAAGCCAATCTGGAAGTAAATCCATTCCCGTAGTTAAGTGGACGAATCAAAATTGTGCTTAACAATGCCTGAAGGCCATCGTCAGTTGAACAACGGAGGGATTGAGTTGAGCAACGGCGGAATTTCGCGGATTAATGGCATCAAAAAAGCCCGGAAATAATTCCGGGCTAAAGACAGTTTCCTACACTTACTCTACTCCTCTCCTACCAGTCGTTTCACTAGGTCGGGTTTGGCACGCCGGGACACATCGACTGTATTACCATCATCAAGAACAACCTGCCCGCCTTCACCCCGCAGGTATTTGACTACGTGATTCAGATTAACAATATTTGATTTATGCGTTCGGAAAAAGGCTTCCCCTTCGGAGCACAGGTGCTCAAACTCCGACAGTCCACGCGAGGCCAGTACCGTTTTCTGATTCGAGAAATGTATGGTTGTGTAACTACCAGCGGCTTCGAGCCAGGTGATATCGCCCACTGGAAAAAGTAGCATACCATCCAGCGTGGGGATGGCTATCTTACGAATTCGGTCCCGGTCTTCTTTCATACCACGTAACAGACTACGCATGTCATCGGATAAAGGCTCCTGCCGGTTTTCATAGTGTAGTTTTTCTTCCAGCAATTTATTATTTCGGGTCAGAAGTTGCTCATTTTCGGCGGTGCGCTGAATAGATAGTTGCTGAGCAGCCTGATAATCAGTTTGGTAGGTTTGTAGCCTATCGGCCAGGGCCAATGTGAGCAAAGCAGCCTCAAGCGAAGCCCCAATCTGGTAGCCGTAGATGACCCAAATGGTAGAAAACGAGATGACATCCAGAAGTGCCAGGACACTGGTCATTGTACCGGCTATGTAAAAACTCCAGGCAAGCAGATAGTACCGGGCGGGTCGGTACCCTCGTCGGTAGGTCTGTAACCCCAAGGCCAGCAGCGATACAAAACCCAATAGCGTCAGCCCATAAAAGATTCGTTCCAAGCCCGGCACATCGAGCAGACGTAACAGGGTGGTAAGCGCAACCAAACTTAACAAACCCATAAAATACCGGTAAAAGCCGGGCAAAAAATCGCGGGTACGCAGGAAATTCATGGAGAACCAGATAGCCGCAACAAAGGCCAGTGCCGTAATTAGTAAAAACAGCCGCCCATTGTTCAAAGACGGCGTGTTGCGCCAAAGCAAGTCGTACAATAAACCCTCAAAGGACAAAAACGTGAGACACGACAGGCTTACATATAAGGCATACAACAGATAAACCCGGTCGAGCACGAGACCATAAATAAACAGATTGATAAGTACCATCACCAGCATCAATCCCAAAACGGCCCCGTTAAAAAGCGATTCTTTTTGAATTTGATTCACCACAGGCCGGATGGGAGCAAGTAATACGGAGAAGTGAAGAATATTATCGTCGCGGAGGGCCAAAAAAAAGGTTCTGGGCTGCTGTCCAAGTGGCAACACGACCGTATTTGTCAGGAAATACCGATTTTTAAACGGCTGTAATCCTCCCGCGTGGTGTTCCGAAATAACCCCCGTTTCACTAATCACATAGAGGTCAACATAGTCGGCATCCTGCGTCATAAATAGCAGAAAGAGCGAGTCAGGTAGTGTATTACTCAAATGAAACTTCAGCCAGATACGGGAGGTGGTATGCCCAAAATTCAGTTTTTGCTGGTGGCTAAGCCGGAAAGCAGAATCGGGCATAGCCGCTACCTGGGCAAAAGTCAGTTGCAATGTCGGGTCATCCAGAATGAAGGCTTTCGGGCCCAGTTCTACCAGTTGGTCAGGAACGGGCCGGGCTACAGGTTGGGCCATCATGGGTAACCAACCCAGCAGTAGCAGAAAAAATAGGAGCCTACAAGATGGCCTGCGCAACAGAATGCCAGAATTGGGCAAGTTTCTACTGACCAACATTTTATCATCCGTTTAAAATACAACCGCCTGATTGTGAAATTATAACAAATGTATCACGTTCAAACTTTTCAGCCTGATTAGGCGTATATTTCGTAACAAATCCTGCCCCCGAATGAAACGAATTGTTCATAAACACCCACTGGCCATTCGGTGGTTTCACTGGATCAACTTCCCGGTTTTGTTCGTCATGATCTGGAGTGGTCTCCTGATTTACTGGGCCTACGACCCCTACAAAATCAGCCTTGGCGATTATACGCTTGTGTCGTTTTTCCCGGATGGATTCTATAAGTTCCTGAACGTTCCTTTTCGGCTGGCCGAGGGGCAGGCCTGGCACTGGGTATTCATGTGGCTTTTTATGCTGAACGGACTACTGTACGTGGGATATACCTTCATTTCGGGCGAATGGCGGCATCTGGTCCCTGATAGGAATTCGTTCCGCGAAGCCATTGCCGTGACACTTTACGATCTTGGTCTTCGCAAAACACAGCCCCCGTTTATCAAGTACAATGGTGCCCAGAAAATTGCTTATTTCTCCATCATGCTTATGGGCGTGGGCTCCGTTTTAACGGGCCTTGCCATCTACAAGCCCGCGCAATTTTCGTGGCTGACTGCCGTACTCGGTGGCTATAAAGCAGCCCGTTTGGAGCATTTTATTCTGACGATTGGCTACGTCCTGTTCTTTTTTGTCCACGTAGGTCAGGTTATCCGGGCGGGCTGGCAAAACTTCCAGTCGATGGTGACGGGATTCGAGTTTATAAAACCCAATGACCCGCCCATTACCCCCGAGTCGCCCGGTACGCCCAATCCCGTTAACGCCCAGCCTGTTGCCCCCTCGCCAACGCCAAACCCACTACCAGCATGAGCCAGTTAAAAGAGCCAAATCTGCCCGAAAGTGACCTGCCCGAATCGACGGCTCGTCGGCGCATGATTACGTCTTTCAGCCTGTTTGCGCTGGCGGCCATCGTACCGGTTGGCGTGTACGAATGGATTACTAATAGCCCCAATCTATATGGGGCCCGTAAACCGCTCCGGCGGGTGCTGGATGCCAATGCCGCCATCGCCAAAACGTACTTTAGCAATACCCATCTGATAGCCACTTTTCCTGTGGAAGAAGCCGCGGAAAAACCTCGTCAGAACGGCTACGATGGGCTGAAAACGCCCCTACCGGAAGACTGGAAACTACAGATAGATCGGCCACAGGGTGAACCCCTACTGCTCACCCTGGACGACGTCAAGACACTCCCAAAACACGAAATCGTGTATGAGTTCAAGTGTATTGAAGGCTGGAGTCAGGTACAACACTGGGGCGGAGTGCGGCTGTCCGACTTCATGGCGAAATATAAGCTGGGTACAAAAAGCGGTAATGCGCCCAATCCGGAAAGTACCGACGATTTATATGCTTACGTTGGCATGGAAACGCCCGACAAGGGCTACTACGTGGGTATTGATATGGAAAGTGCCCTGCATCCCCAAACGTTGCTGGCTTACGAACTAAACGGTCAGCCCATTTCGGCCCCGCATGGTGCCCCACTCCGGTTAATTATCCCGGTGAAGTATGGCGTGAAGAACTTAAAGCGCATTGGCCGGATATTCTTTTCGGATACTCGGCCCCGCGACTTCTGGGCCGAACGGGGTTACGACTATTACGTTGGCCTATAAAGAATAATCAACTCGTTATGACTTACTTACTGATATTTTTGATAGCTATTGGTATGGAAATAAATCCGCCTGCCGATAAACCGGCAGTTCAAACCGTTGTGGTGCTGGAGTTATTTACGTCGCAGGGCTGCTCCAGCTGTCCGTCTGCCGATAAGGCCTTGCAGGACATAACCCAGCAGGCTGCCCGCTCCGGTCAGGCGGTCTATGGTCTGTCATTCCACGTCGATTACTGGAATCGGCTGGGCTGGCAGGACCCGTTCAGTGCCAAACAATTTACGGATCGTCAGCGTCAGTACGACCGTTCGTTAAAAACACAAACGTACACGCCCCAGCTTATCATTAACGGAAAACAGGCTGTGATTGGCGGACAACGGAGCCGCATTGAGCAGGTCATCCAGGCTACTCAAGAACAACCGGCATCAGAATTTGTGGATGTTGATGGCACCGTTAGCCAGGATGCCAAACAGGTAACGGTCAACTATAGCCTGTCGACCGCCGGACCGTACCGGGTGAATGTAGCCCTGGTCCAGAAAGAAGCCCGGACACCGGTCAAAAATGGAGAGAACGGGGGTCGAACATTGGTCAATACGAACGTGGTAAGACAGTTCAGAACCACCGACGAAGCAGTGAAAGCCGGTCGTATGTCGCTTCCTCGCCCTACAAATCTCTCCGCCAGTCAGATGGCCGTGCTGGTATACGTTCAGCGTACCGATAGTGGGCAGATTGTTGGCGCGAAAATGTTTTGAGCACTTACTTTCGAGAACGGAAATCAATGTCGTAATCTACGTTCAGCCGAAAGCCGGTGTCTATATCGAAGATGGTTTTTTTAGAAGCTTTTTGAGTCAATCGCTTCGGCCGAAAAACTCATCTTTTAGCCTTAGTCTACGTTACTTTTTTAGGCCGTAGCTACGGTTACACCCTAAAAAGATGCCTTGCCTAAGACCAAAATCCATCATTTCTCGACTCAAACCGCTAACTCAAAAAGCTTCTTAACCCGGTCGGCCAGTTTATACACCAGCCCCACCCTTTTCAGTGATTGCTGCCACGAACGAATGAGGTCAATTCGACGCCACTGGTATTCGGTATGCAGTTCCCAGCGATTGGCCAGTTTATGGTCGCCGTTGTAAGTGTACCAGCCAACCATATTACGCTCCAGCACTCTACTACCCTAACCAAATACACTGATTGCCAAAAGAATAACAAGGATAGACAACAGTATTTTTTCTTTCGTACCATGTAGTCAAAAGCAACACGTATGCTGGCACAAACCACCGCTGCCGACAGTTGTTTGCTGATACGATTGCCGCTGGAAACTAGAAAAAGCGATACGCACTTTTACAAGTTTACTACCTGCTCTCCGGCTTTTAGCACCACTGTCTTGCCCTTCCAGCGTACTGTGCCGGTGAGTTTTTCGGGCAATGTAACGCTGCCCGTCAGGCCGCCGGTAGCGGTTTTCTGAAACTGCACGGCAATGTCACCCAATGGATGCGACATTTTGCCTTCTACTCTGGTCAAATTACCGAAAGATGGCTCAATAGTGACGGACGCAAAACCGGGTTCGGCGGGTCGGATGCCGCAGGTAATGGACAGAAATTCGTAGAGGGGCGAGGCACTCCAGGCATGGCAATCGGAGCGGGAGGACGGTCCGTCAATACGGTCAGGTTGTTCGGCAAAGGTGGTCAGGCCCAGCGCCAGCATGTCGCGCCAGGGTTTCAACTGCGGGATAAACTGGTCACCAAGGCCCGTTTTTTTGAGGGCTTCGAACAGATAAAACTTAAAATAAAAGGTAGCCTGCGTCAGGGAGTCCAGGCTGCCGTTGGGTTCACGAATGGTTTTCTGCAACAAAGCCGTCTGCTTCGCAACGGGAACGGCATCGGTCAAAACGGCCAGGATATTAGCGTGCTGGCTGAACGAGTTCTTTGCGGGCGTATCGGCAAACAGACCACGTCCGGCATCCCAGCATTGTTCATACACCGCTTTGTTCAACTGGCGACCTAGGGCGCGGTAGTGTTCGGCGCGTTCGTTTTGCCCGTAATGTGCCAGTAAATCACCCGCCCGAAAGTAGGTGTACGCCTGTTGTAGCGTCAGTATACTCGACCCGCCCGTACGCGCCCCGTCTGGTACGCCCCCGGCAATTTCGTTTTTCGCGTTTTTCCAGTCGGCCCAATCCACGAAATTCCACCATTCCAGCGGCCCGTTCAGCCCGGTTTTGGCGATGCGCTGCTCGTGCCAGTCCAGCACGGCCAGCATACCAGGAAGCATGGACTTTATAAATGCATCGTCCTGCCGGTGCATCCAATAGTCGTGGAGCATACACACCCAAAACAGAGAAAATGTTGGAATCACCTGAAAATCGGCTGATGGATAGCGGCTTTGTGTTAAACCATCGTTGAACCGGCTATGGTCGTAATCCTGAATGGCCTTGCGCATCAGCCGGTCATCGCCCGCCACGTACAGCGAAATCAGGGCCTGAATTCGCGTATCGCCGGTGTATTGCAATTGTTCGTAGTAAGGGCAGTCATAATAAGTTTCACCCGCACAGAGTTGGACGGTGCGCCAGCCCACGTTCCAGATGGGAGTAAGCGTACTGTCACTGGCCGAAAACTGCGCTTTCTCCTCGAATGGATACCCGGTAAACTTCCCAACCAAATCATTTAGTACCGCCGTATCATTCTTCGTTTCCACGGTCAGTTGAAGATACCGGTAGGTACGAAACCAAAGCGGGCGGAAAATACGTTTGCCCCGCCCCGCCGAATCAC
This sequence comes from Cytophagales bacterium, assembly GCA_038236215.1. Taxonomy (GTDB): domain Bacteria; phylum Bacteroidota; class Bacteroidia; order Cytophagales; family Spirosomataceae; genus Spirosoma. Next base: position 12,372 of record JBBSTD010000069.1, read on the forward strand.
TCCCATCGGCAATAAACTGGTCTTCGAAACCAAGCATCGTACGTCCCTCTACCTCATTCCGGTCGCCCTTCCGACCTTTAGCGTCGAACAGCGCTTCGGCATAGGACAGCGTTATAATGGCACCCTTTCCCCGGCTAACGGTCAGTTCGGGATAGGCGTTTGTCAATACGCCGTTATCGAGCAGGAAAACGGCTTTCGTGTTTTTTGGCACCTTAACGGGGGCTTTCCCCTGTAAAAAGTCACTGGTCATGGTGCCGTTCTCCACCCGCCGAACGGTTGCCAGCCGGGTTGTTCGTTCGGCCATCATTGGAATGGTGCGCGGTACCAGCGCCCAGTTCCCATCCGTACCCAGACCGCGCGGTTTAGTAGGAAAGCCAAAAACTTTGGCCGCTACCCAGGCTTTATCATCAAACTCCGGCTGTTCCCAACCCCACGGATATTTAGCCGCATCAATCCGGTCGCCATCCCCCATTACAATGTAGGTGTGGAGTTTTGGGATGTCGTTTTTGATGGGCGAATAAGCCGGATTCTGGTATACTTTCCAAGTAGCATCGGTATTGGCTATTTTTTCTGTTTCGCCATCCCCCTGTAGCAAAAAACCAAGCTGGTAACTCATCTGGGCGAAGGGGGCGCTCTCACCCATGTACCACACCTGAGCCGCCAGCACGTTCCGGCCTGCCTTCAAAAAAGGCGTGAGGTCAATGGTTTCGTAATTCCAGTTTTGCGTATCGCTCCGGGCCGGACCCAATGCCACGGCTTTTCCGTTCACAAACAGCCGGTAGCGATTATCGGCTGATACATGCACCACAAAATGGGTGGGCTTCTGCGGCAGGTCGATGGCTTTGCGGAAGTGAAAAATACCGTACTGCCGGGTGGGAGCCGTGGGATGCACCAGCCAGCGGGCAGGCCAGTACTGGTTGGTCCAGTTGGTTCCTTCCTGTGTCTTCGTTTGCCCAAAACAAATCGACAACGATGTAAAAAAAAGGATAATAAGGTGCGAAGCAGGTTTCATACGGGGCTGTAAAGTATAGGCAAGATAAGGTACATTTCAGTTACACTTACTGATTTCGCGGTTCTCGTTGTACTTTAGCAACAGATTTTTCTAACTCCTCAACCGCATGTATTTTATTGGATTTGATCTGGGCAGTTCATCTGTTAAAGCCTGTTTACTGGAAGCTGATAGTGGTCATGTCGTCGCTTCGGCCTTCTTTCCTGAAACCGAGATGCCTATCGAAGCCCCTCAGCCGGGCTTTGCTGAACAACAACCGGCAGCCTGGTGGAAAAACGCCTGCCGGGCTAGTAAGGCCGTTATGCAGCAGGCCAACGTCCAGCCCGAGGATGTAAAAGCCATCGGTATTTCGTACCAGATGCACGGGCTGGTCATTGTCGATAAAGATTTCAACGTGCTCCGCCCGTCCATTATCTGGTGCGATAGCCGGGCTGTTCCCTACGGTAACCGGGCTTTCGACAAACTGGGCCATGAACATACCCTGCATCACCTGCTCAACTCACCGGGCAATTTTACGGCGGCCAAACTGGCCTGGGTAAAAGATAACGAGCCTGATATATACGCTCAGGCAACGAATTTTATGCTTCCTGGCGATTATCTGGCAGCCTGTATGACGGGGGAAATTGTCACGACCGCATCGGGTTTATCGGAAGGAGCTTTCTGGGATTTTCAGGAGAACCAGCCGGCGCAGTTTCTGCTGGATTACTTTGGTTTCGACCCTGCCTTGATACCGACCATCAAACCCACGTTTGCCCCACAGGGCGAAATCACCGCGTCGGCAGCCGCAGAACTGGGCCTTGCCGCCGGTACCCCCGTTACCTACCGTGCGGGTGATCAACCCAATAATGCCTGGTCGCTGAATGTGCTGGAACCGGGTCAAATTGCCGCTACGGCGGGAACATCGGGGGTTGTCTATGGCGTGAGCGACCAGGCCAAATACGATCCGCAATCGCGGGTGAACACATTTTTGCACGTCAGCAACACCAAAGAGGCCCCACGCTACGGCGTTTTGTTGTGCGTGAACGGCACCGGTATTCTAAATAGCTGGTTACGGAATCAGGTACTGCAACGGTCCATTAGCTATTCCGACATGAACAAACTGGCCCACGAAGCGCCCATTGGAGCCGACGGACTATTCTGTTTGCCTTTTGGCAACGGCGCCGAACGGATGCTTGAAAATGCTGATTTAGGCGCGTCTTTTCACGGACTTCAGCTAACGCGTCACGGGCTGCCGCACCTGATTCGGGCCGCGCAGGAAGGCATCGTGTTTGCACTCTATTACGGCATTCAAATCATGGAAAGCGTTGGCGTTGGGCTGCAAAAGATTCGGGCGGGGGAGGCCAATATGTTTCAGAGTCCGCTTTTCCGCGATACGCTGGCCAACCTCACCGGTGCTACCATCGAACTCTATAACACCGATGGTGCCCAGGGTGCCGCACGGGGTGCCGGATTGGGACTGGGATACTATAAAAACGCGCAGGAAGCCTTCACCGGCCTGCACGTAACGAAAACCATCGAACCCGATATGCGCGCGCAGGAGGCCTACCGGGATGCCTATGGGAAGTGGCTGGAGGCACTGGATGCTCACTGAATGTCCCAATAGGCTATTCGTGTATATTTATTAGTAAACAACGCTGTATGAAATCGGCCTCTTTTCTCCTTCTCTTGCTAACATTATTAGCCAGTTGCACGCCTAACATTCAGGTCGTTACGCTACGCGGTTCTAATGTTCAGCCCGTTGAGGAGGGGCTGGTACTTGATAACGATACCCTGACGCTGCGGTACAATTTTGCCAGCGAACGGGGGCGGATGCACCTATCCATCGTTAATAAACTCGACCGACCGCTCTACATCGACTGGAAGCGGTCGTCGTTTATCATCGGTCAGGACAAAGTAGATTATTGGCGCGATGTATCCGACGTGCAGTTGTCGGGGGCATCTTCTTCCTCAAGTTTGTACTATATGAGTGGTCAACTATCGAGAGACGACGCGGTTGGGTTTATTCCGCCCCAGACCAAACTCGAAAAACAACAGTTCGTCATCGTACCCAACGGCACGCTCAGATTACCCGGTACGTTTACGATTGAGCAGGAAAAAGCGAATTGGGTTGATCGGAAAAAACTGGTCGATGTTAGACTATACGCCTACGATGACGCTCAATCACCCCTGACGTTCCGCAATTACCTGACCCTTTCGACGGATAAAGATTTCAAAACGGAATTTCATAGCGACACCAAATTCTGGGCGTCAGACGTGAAAGTACTCCCCCGTGATCAGATCCTTACCCGTAAAATGAGCAGTGAGTACGACTATTCCCTGCCGATTCCGTTCAAAAAGGCGGATAGTTTTTACTTAACATTACCCACGCAGTAGTTCTGAACAATGACCGCTAGCTACGACTTTCCCCACTGAGGCTTACGCTTTTCCAGAAAAGCGGCCATGCCTTCTTTAGCGTCGGGCGTTTGCTGAAGTAGCTGAAACTCATCCTGTAAAAAGCCCTGTCGCTGCTCTGGAGACAGGGCTTTTAGTTCCTGGACGGCTCGCAGGCCAAATTGCATCGCCGTGGGCGAGAACTGTTTCAGCTCATCGGTTAGTTGTGTAATGGCTGTATCCAGTTCGTTAGTCGGCACTACGCTGGTGACCAGTCCAACCTCCATTGCGTCGATGGCCGTTAGTGTTCTGGCACGCAGGCAAAGGTCGAGTGCGGTACGGGCAGTCATACTATCCAGCAGTACGTCCAGCACCTGAAATGGAAACAGGCCGCGCTTTACTTCGGGCAAGCTAAAGGTGGCCGACTCAGCCGCAACAACGTACGTACTGCCCCCCACCAGCAAAAACCCACCAGCATACACTGGCCCCTGTACCCTGGCGATACAGGGTTTATGCAGGCCCGCCATTAACTCGCCCAGCCGAATAGGGCCGGATGGATCGGGAACCGAGAACGCTTCTAAATCTCCCGACGATAGGCTCTTTAAGTCCATACCGGCGCAAAAAGTGTCGCCCGTAGCAGCCAGCACCACCATCCATACATCGGCGGTGTAGTGTGCATGAGCCAGCGTAAAAGCTAGTTCGGCTAGTAGGGGCGGGTTGAGGGCATTCTTTTTTTCGGGCCGGTTCAGCGTGATGGTCAACACATGATCATCGAAAGACGTCAATAGATAACGGAAACCGTCAACGGGTAACTGAACTGTTTGAGAAGCGGTGTAAACCATGGTAGAAAGGTAGGGAAATACCGCTTACGAAACTTTTAGCGGGTGGTATATGACTAATTAACCATTTAGAGTTATAGGGTAAATCCAACGCTTCCTACTCACCCATGAAAACGGTTCTACTTCTCCTTCTGGTACTCCTCAGCATAACGGGTGTACAGGCTTCCCATATACTGGGTGGTTATATTCAGGCAACGCCTGTTTCGGGTTCATCACTTACCTACCAAATCTCGGCCGTGCTTTATCTGGATGAGTTTACCGGGAAAACGGCCGCCAATCAAACGGATACCATACAACTCTGTCTGGGTGACGGCACCACAGCCACCGCCTACCGGGCGAGCCGGACAATCAATAACAACCAAACGTCCAGTATTGACAGCTATACACTGATTCATACGTACGTTGGGTCGGGTACGTACACGCTGACAGCGTCCATCTCCAACCGGACGATCAATAAAGTAATCCCTAATGCTGACAACCTGTTGTTCACGCTAAGTACTACGTTCACAACCAACACACCAACGGCTAATCAAACGCCAACCGCCGGTTATCCTCCAACTGGCTTCCGTATTGGCGTCAATAGCAAAGCGGTACTGGTACTAAAGGCTACCGATGTTGAAGGCGATAGTTTGGTTTACGGCCTGGCGAAGCCGCTAACTACGCTGAGCACCAGTCAGTCCTGTACAGGCCAAGCCATTCCCTCCTATCAATATCCTAATGATGCCACTCGCCGGGGCACGTTCAAGTTCGATAGTCGCACTGGAGAGCTGGTTTGGGATACACCCGTCGAAGTAGGGTTGTACAGCGTTGCCTTGAACATAAGCGAATACCGAAATGGTGTGCTGATTAGCCAGACAACGCAGGAAATTACGCTATTTGTCGATGATCTGCCGGGTACACCCGGCGTTACTCCGCCCTACGAACCAGCTATTCAGGGCGTGGCCGGTGGACTTGTAACCGCAACGGCCTCTTATTCAGATACCGATTTCCAACTAACGACCTTCCCCAGCCCGGTCGATGATCGCTTACAGGTCGTTATCCAAACTAGTAACCTTACCTCACCTACGGTTGAAATGACCGATATAAATGGCCGAATTCTTCATAAACTGACGTTTAGCCGGGTAGCCTGGCAGCACGAGCAGGTCATCGGCATGGGCAGTATGACACCAGGGATTTATATCCTCCGGGTTAGTATTGGGGAGCGGTCTATTTCTCGGAAGATTATGAAACGCTAATCAAAGCAACTGTTTCCAGGTGCCTTTTACCCAGTTGTACCTGAGCGTACTGGGTAGTGCCTGCCAGAAATATTTACTGACTTCAACCGCAAAGGACGGCTGCATGTAGCAATTGATGGCACACCCTTCGCAGGCGGGTAACCGACCTTCCAACGCTACTAACTTCTGAACTTCGGCCGAGTTATACAGTTCGTACAGATTATCGGCTACAGGAAATTCTTTCAGGCCCAGATGATAACACGGAAGCACCAGTTTGTTTTCGGGTGAAATGACAATGGTGGTACTACCTGCCCGGCAAACAGGCTTTTCGATATGATTTCCTCCATCCCGCCGAAGCTGAATAAACCCTTCGTTCAGGTAAACCATCTTCTGCTTACCCCAGGCCGATAACTGTTGTAAAGCGTTTTCCGAAAGGCTCCCCCCCGTTTCTACGGTGTTATAGTCGAATACGGGATTCAGGATGAGAACGAGGTCATTGGGGCGGCATATCTCTTCGTACATCTGCCTGATTTGATGCACATTATGGGTAAATACCGTGAACAAAACATCGGGCCGTTCGCCCAGTTTTCGGGCTATGGCCATGGACTCCATCACCTTATCGAAGCACTTCACCCCGCGCGACTGATCATGTTCAGCCGCTACCGGCGAATCGAGCGAGAAGTGAAGCATATCGACCAGGCCCTGTAGCCGTTCGGCCAGTTTGGGATACAATAGCGCGTTGGTCGTGAGGGTGGTGATGAAGCCCAGTTGTTTGGCTTCCCGGAGCAGGTCAGGTAACTGCCGGTGTAGTAGCGGTTCGCCCCCGGTAAAATCAATAACCCGAACGCCTAACTTTTTGAGATCCCGAAAGTTTTGCCGGGCATTGTCGAGGGTGACGTAAGGCGAGGGGCGCTCCCAGATATCGCAGAAACTACACGTCGCATTGCAGCGGTAGGTTAGGTAGTAATTGCACAGAACTGGGTGGGAGACAAGGCGCATAAGCGTTGGGCTTGGGGCAAAGGGCTCAAGGGTAAAAGAATAAATAACCTTTACGTTCCAGGCTTCTGTGCCCAAAGCCCCTAGTCCCTGCGCTACATAAGCATTTTGAACAAACTAACGACCTTGTCTTTCAAATCTTTCCGGTCAACGATAAAGTCCAGGAAGCCATGATCGAGCACGAATTCGGCACTCTGAAAATCTTTGGGCAGGTCTTTGCCGATGGTTTCGCGGATAACGCGTGGCCCGGCAAATCCGATCAGTGCTTCGGGTTCGGCAATGTTAAAATCACCAAGCATGGCGTACGAAGCCGTTACGCCCCCGGTAGTTGGGTCAGTCAGTAACGATATATAAGGTAGCTTGGCTTTATCCAGCAGGGCCAGTTTGGCCGACGTTTTGGCCATCTGCATCAGCGAGAAACCAGCTTCCATCATACGCGCCCCACCCGACCGGGAGACCATCAGAAACGGTGTTCTATTCTGAATAGCGTAATCGATGGCACGGGCTATTTTTTCGCCCACTACGGACCCCATCGAACCGCCAATAAAATTAAAATCCATAACGGCCGTCGTCACGGTTAGCCCGTACATCGGTCCGTAGGCAGTGCGTACGGCATCGTTCAACCCGGTTTTTTCGATGGTTGCTTTCACCCGGGCCGGATACGGTTTGGTATCGGTAAACTTCAGCGGATCGGCCGAGGTCATGTTAGCATCCAGTTCGGTGAACGTATCTTCATCAAAAAGCAGGGAAAAATAGGCTTCAGAACCAATTCGTTCGTGATAATTGCAATGAACGCAGGTGTAAGCATTGAGCTTATGTTCCCGGGTTTGCATTGCTTTTTTACAGTTCGGACACTGATACCACAACCCATCGGGAGCTTCCCGCTTCATTTCGGTTGGGGTCTGAATACCTTTATCTTTTCGGACGAACCAGGACATTTTCAGTAATTAATTAACAAGAAAGGACTGTAAAGGTACAAAGAAATCAAGTCCAACGACTACAAAAAGCAGTTGTCGCACCTTCGTCAGAAAACGCTTCCAGCAATAAACGAGGCTCGATTACCCCAAAGCCAGATAGTCAGTTTCCGACTGCTTCGATTTTTTTATGGCTGATAAAGTTGTTGCTTTGCCCGATGAAACATCTCTTAGCTGTCTTATTAGTGGGCTTTACCCTGTCGGCATCTGGTCAGGCATCGGTAGCCTATTATCCGTGGAGTGATTTGGTTACGGTCAGTTCTAACGCCGACCGGGCTTTCTGGGTCGATGCCCGCGTACAGACCAATACGTTGTTTGGTTCATTGAGTACCACCATTTGCCCAATGGTCAACGTGGCCCGTCGGTCGCAGGTAAACTACTATACTGGTTTAGGAATTCGTTTCAACGCATTGAATATAATCGACAACCGCGACATTCTGGAAGGGTACTCGCTACACGTCGGTGTCCGAATCAAGCCCCTTACGTTCATGCCTAACCTGCGCGTTGCGTTCGAGTTGGCTCCCTATTCGCGGAAGGATTTCAAAACGGGTAACCTACAATCGTTCCTGGGACTAGCGTATCAGTTTAGCAAAAGAGGGAAATAAAAGTGGGAGAAATGAACAGGGAAGGGCTAGCCCTTCCCTGTTCATTTCTCCCACTTTTCCGTTCTTTACTTCTTATTGTACGACATCGCGCCGTGTTCCAACTTATCGGCCCGATCAAACAGTTGGAGGGCTTTCTGGAAGGTATCGTCAGATTGGCTGATGACCCGGAAAAACTCGTTGTTTTGGCCAGATTTGTTGTCCTTCTGATAAATAGCCCGCGCTACCAGTGCTTTAATCTGGTTTTTGATATAATTCTTTGAGCGATTATACTCTTTCTCGTTGAACTTGATTCCTTCGGCCGTCGCATCTTTTACCAGCCTGTTCATCTGCTCATCGCTAATGGTAACGGTACGGTTGAACTCGGCAAAAGGCATTTTTTCGAGCTTTTGCTTATTATCGTTCGTATACTCCATCGCGAATTCACGAATAATACTCTTCCCGTAAAGCTGCACCAGATAAGCGGTCTGCCAGGTTGAATCGCGCGGAATGAAGTAGTCGGGCGTGATACCGCCACCGCCATACACGGTACGACCACCGTCGGTTTTGAATTTCAACTTCGGGTCATTCTTGATGGAGTCGGCAATGTAGTATTCCCCTCGTTTCGAGCGTACTTCCAGGTCTTTTTCGTAATCGCCTTCATGCCCCATCACGTAAGGCTTCTGGATACTTCGGCCACTAGGCGTATAATAGCGCGAGATGGTGAGCCTTAACTCCGACCCATCGGAGAGCGTTACCGGCATCTGTACCAGGCCTTTACCAAACGAACGTCGACCCGCAATCAGGGCGCGGTCGTGGTCCTGCAACGCGCCCGATACAATTTCGGAAGCCGATGCGCTACCCTCATCAACCAGTACAACCAGTGCCCCTTCTTCAAACTGACCGGCAATATGGGCGTAGGTTTTACGGTCGTAGCGGTTGTCTTTCCCATCTGTATACACCAGCAGTTTATTACCCGAAATAAACTCATCGGCAATGTTCGTAGCCCGGTCCATATAACCACCGGGGTTATTACGGAGGTCCATCATCAACTGCGTCATTCCTTTCGCCTTGAGGGAAGCCAGCGCATTTTTGAATTCGTCGTAGGTTGTTTCGGAGAACCGGTTGATCTTGAGGTAGCCCGTTTTGTTGTCAATCATGTAAGCCGCATCAATCGAATACGTCGGAATACGGTCGCGGGTAACGGTAAAATCCTTGGGCTTCGGGTCACCCTTCCGCAAAACAGTCAGTTTAACGTCGGTGCCCCGCTTGCCACGAAGGGCTTTAAAAACGGCACTGTTTTCAATTTTACCCTTCCCCAGCAGTTTATCATCCACCTTAATAATCTTGTCGCCACTCTGAATGCCAACTGCTTCGGAGGGGCCACCCGCCAGGGGCGTCACCACGTAAACCGTATCTTTGTAGATGTTGAATTCAACACCAATTCCGTCGAATCCACCTTCCAGTTGCGACCGGGCGGCAACGGCGTCCTGCGGGTTCATATAGGCGGTATGTGGGTCGAGCTTTTCGAGCATTTTCTCGATTGAATAATCCACCAGCTCATCGGTATTAACCGAATCGACGTAGTTATTTTCGATCAATTGCAGAACTTCCCGGTACTTGGTATACCCGCGTCCAATCCCATTCATGCTTTTGGTAGCGCCAAAGAATGTAGCGCCAATGAGCATCCCTCCTGCCAGCGTAATACCCAGCAACATGGGTAGCCTAACCGTCGCTTTATCGTTCTGAATGCCCGATTTCGACCATGAGGATTCGCGTCCTGTCAGTTCATTTTCATCGTTATTTCCCTTCTCCATTGGTTCGTATCTGCTATAATCATTTAACGTTCTTAAGGTAGCGAAATGTTTACCAGAAACGTTATTTGATGTTAAAAAATAGCTGAATGCGTACGGTATTTTAGCTAACAACCAGCCTGTTCACACCCGTCCTGTACAATGAAGGGGTAGTGCCGGGTTGCCTGAAAACACGCACGTAGGTAACGTATTTCAACCAGAGCAATCAAATTAACCAAACTGCCCGGCTGTCGGGGGATAATTACTTTTTGACACTACCCCATTTCAACAGAAGCGCCATTCCCGGTTTGAATCTGGAATGGCGCTTCTGTTGACTGAACTGACCAGCTTACACCATCACCTCAATTTTCATATCCACGTTCCCCTTCACTGCTTTGGAGTAAGGGCAAACTGCGTGGGCTGTTTCGGCTAGTTGCTGGAGTTCTTCATGATCCATACCCGGAGCTTTCACCGTGATTTTACCGGATAAAAACATGTTATTTCCGTCTTTATTGAGGGAAATACTCACCTCCACAGCGTGCTGAGGGAGAATTACCTTTTTGCGTTCGGCAACGGCCATCAGCGCCCCGTTGTAGCATGCGCTGTAAGCAGCGGCAAACAACATTTCCGGGTTGGGTTTCCCTCCTTCGCCGTGCATTTCGAGCGGGCGTTTCACATCCAGTTCCAGAATACCATCGAGCGATTTCACGTCGCCATCGCGGCCACCGACATTGCTGACGATGGCAGTATACAGGGTCTCCATTTTTCTTTCTAGTTCGTGTTTATCGTATCAGCAACTACTGCTTTTACAGATAGTAAACCCGGCATCTATCGAAAAGTTATCTCTTTTAGGGTATCGCTCTAAACAGACAAAAGTTGGGTGTAATCAGGAAGATCCCTTTTTTGCAAGTGTCTGAGCGGAAGAATCACGAACGAAACAGGCACAACCCTCACTTGTGCGCCGTTTTACCGACATTCCACCATTTTGAACTACCTTTGTTTAAGGACTTTATTAAAGCCAAAGCCGCAATAGAACAACAGAGAACGCGTTTTTTTAGACAGGTTCCACTATACGCTGACCAGCATGAATACGGTATACAAATTTTACGCTAATCAGGCCCGGATTGGATGGCTTGGTTGCCTGGGGCTGGTTTTCTGGATCACAATGACACCTACCCTGGCTCAGCGTCGACGCGAAAAAGTCGTTCTTCCTGACACTTCTCTGGCAAAGGTAGCCTCGACAACAACCCAGCGCATTGAAGCCGAAACGCAGTTTACCGAAGGCGTCCGGTATCTGATGACCAATGAGCCAGCCAAGGCCATTGCCCAGTTTGGCAAAGTACTCCAGAAAGACCCAAACAATGCTGCCGCGCAGTACTCTACGGCCAGCGCATTGCAGAAGACCGGCAAAGTTGCGGAGGCTATTCCGTTTGCCATTAAAGCGTACGCGCTGGATAACCAAAACAAATTCTACACCCTGTTGCTGGCCGAACTGTACGTTAAACAGAAACGCTACTCAGAAGCCGAAGAACTCTATGAGAAGCTACTGAAGAAGGGCCCGGAAAATGCGGAATACGGGGTTGAACTGGCCGCTATTTACCTCTTCAATGATAAGCCCGATAAAGCTCTTGACACCTACAACCGGGTGGAGAAGGAATTAGGTTTGAACGAGGAAATCATTCGGCAGAAGCAGCGCATCTATCTGAAACAAAACAAGATAGACAAAGCAGTTGAAGAAGCCGAAAAATTAGTGGCTTCAGAACCGGCAGAACCGGAATACCTGCTCGAAGGTGCCGAACTGCTCATCGCCAATGACCGGGCCGATAAGGCTATTAGCTGGATAGACCAAGCCCTGAAGCTCAACCCGGATTTACCACAGGCCCACGTTTTACTAGCCGACATTTACCGGCAGAAAGGGGATATGGCCCGCGTAACGCAGGAGTTGAATCAGGTGCTGGCTAACCCAAACCTCGAAGCGGGTCTGAAAGCCAGAATCCTATCGAGTTACGTAGGCATGACCGGCGAAAGTGCCGAAGGACAGAAAGATGCGCTGGGAATGGCGCAGAACTTGGCAAAATCTTCTCCCAACGACCCTAAAACACAGATTATGCTGGCCGACTTGCTCATGCAACAGGGCAAAAAAGTAGAGGCTCGTGATGCCTACGCCAGAGCATCCCAGCTTGATGGTTCTGTTTATGAAGTGTGGGGAGCCTTGCTCCAGTTGGATGGTGAACTCAATCAGGTAGATAGTTTGCTGGTTCATTCTGAGAAAGCACTGGAGGTTTTCCCAACGCAGGGATTGTTCTGGTATTCCAATGGCTCGGCCAATTTGTTCAAGCGAAAGTACCAGCAGGCCGTCGATGCGCTGGAAGAAAGCCAGAAGCTATTAGCCGCCACGTCGAACAACGAACTTAAAAAAGGCATTGGCGTACAGTTGGGTGATGCCTACAACGGCCTCGGCGACCATGCCAAGTCTGACGAGTACTACGAGGCCGTTTTGAAAGTAGATCCGCTGAACGATCACGTACTCAATAATTACAGCTACTTTCTGTCATTGCGTAACGAAAAATTACCCCGCGCCATACAACTTGCCCAGAAACTGGTGGAACGTAACCCGACCAATGCTACCTATCTGGATACCTACGCCTGGGTGCTATACGTGTCGAAAGACTATGCGAAAGCAAAGCAATACCTGGAAAAAGCCCTGGCCGACCCGGCCAATGTGAGTGGTACAATCATTGAACATTACGGCGACGTTTTGTTCAAGTTGGGTCAACAGGAGAAAGCCGTTGATCAGTGGAAAGCGGCTAAAGCAAAAGGCAATGCTGGCCCTGATATAGATAAAAAGATCGCTGCCGGAAAGCTGTAAAAGCGTGCGTAGCATTCGGTAGTCGGCTTACGGTAACTGGTTTACGCTGGTCAAACAATCGGGAACCCGCTGCACCAAGTAGTATAAATGAATAAATACCTGTTCTTCACCTTATTGGTGAGTGTTCTGGCCAGTTCGGAAGGTTGTCGGCGTAACGCTATGTCACGCGCTTCCGGTTCAGCTACGGCTCAATCGCCAGTTTCGGATACCACCGGCTCCATCCCGCGAGTGACAGGTGCTTCTGCCGATTCAGCAACCATGACATCGTCCTCAGGGTCCGTGCCCGTGGAAGCCCGTGCCAACGTAGCAGCGGTTGATTTTCGCTACCTCACGGCAAAATCGAAAATCTCCTTCAAAAGTGAGAAGCAGGATATTGATAATGCCAGCGTAACTATCCGTATTCAGCAGGATAGCCTTATCTGGGTATCCGTTTCCAAACTGGGCATCGAAGCCGCTAGGGTACTCATCACCCGCGACTCCATCATGATTCTAGATAAATTAAACCGGGCGTACGCAGTAGCTGATTTTGCCACCCTAAGCAGGCAGTTTTCGTTCAGCCTGAGTTATCCACTATTGCAGGCCTTGATTGTGGGTAATTTACCCCTGCCGGATCGCATAGCTCAGAAAAGTAAATCTGTTGATGAAGCGAATTACCTGTTGCTCCGTCAACAGGAAGGCCCGGTTTTGGTTGAAAACTATGTTGATGAAACTGACCGTAAATTAAAAAAGCTAGTGATGACCCAGCAACCAGCCAACAATATATTACGGGTAGCTTATACTGATTTCACCGCAATCAATAGCTTTCTATTTCCTTTCTCCAGCGTGCTGACGCTTGATTATCGGTCAAAAACGGATGGGCAGTTATCTCAGACTGTGCTTCGCAGCAAGTACACTAAAGTTGAATTGATCGACAAAAATCCGGGCTTCCCCTTCACGGTTCCGGCTACTTACCAGCGTCGGCCGTAAATATATTTGTTAGTTTTAGGCCTATGTATTCTAACACTCTATTTTCTCCCCGGTTTTTGTTCCGGACCGTTATTTATCTCACGCTGTTCGGTGTGGTGTGGTGTACCAATCCGGTACGGGCACAGCAAACGCAGCGGAGCCGACAGGTTCTGGAGAAGGAAAAGAAGCAAAATCTGGAAAAGATGAACCAGATACGCACAATACTCAAACAAACATCGTCGGAAAAACAGGCTGGCCTAGGTCAGTTGAAAGCCCTGAATCAGCAAATTCAGATACAGTCTAAACAGATTGGCCTGCTGAGCAAAGACCTCCAGTTGACGGAGTCGGAAATCACCGAACTACGTCAGGCCAGTAGCTCTCTGACCCAGGATCTGGACAAACTTAAGGACGAGTACAGCTCTATGGTTTATGCCGCCGACAAACAACGGCAACAGGTAAATCCACTGGGTTTTCTGTTTGCCGCCGACAATTTCAATCAACTCGTTGCCCGGTACCGGTATTTGCGGCAATACTCCAGTGCCCGCCAGAGTCAGGTGCGGCAAATGAACAACGTGAAGTCCATGCTACAGGTTAAGCAACAGGCCACGCAGCGTAAACGCCAGGAGCAGAAAAGTACCATCGGTACAAAGTTAAACGAAGGAAAAAAACTCGAAGCCCTGAAGGACGAAAAGAACGGCGTCGTGAAGGAACTGAGTCAGAAAGAAACAGAACTTCAGACGGAACTGACCGAGAGTCGCCGGGCCATTGGTCGGCTTGAGAGTATGATTACGCGCATCATTGCCCGCGAAGCGAAGGAACGGGCGGAGCGGGAAGCCCGTGAACGGGCCGCCCGCGTAGAACGGGAACGGATTGTCCGGCTTGAAGCCGCCCGGAAAGCCGCCGAACGCAAACGGGCACAGGAGGCCATAGCAGCCGCCGAGAAAGTAGGCGAAAAACCCGCCCCCGCCGATGTTGCCAAAGCCGAAAAACCACCGGAACCCGAACCCGTTGCCGCAAAACCGGACGAACGACGGAACAATAATCTCAACGACGAAGAGAGTAAACTGGCTTCGTCATTCACCGCGTCGCGGGCACACCTGCCCTGGCCGGTTACCAAAGGCTTTATTTCGGATCACTTCGGCCGTAAACCCCACCCTGTTCTGAGGGGAATTTTCGTTGAAAATCAGGGAGTCGACATTCAAACCAATACCGGTGAAGGCGTTCGAACCGTCTATGATGGTATCGTTCAGGATGTGACCAGCATGCCCGGTATGAACAACGTGGTAGCGATTCAACATGGTGATTACTTCACGGTATACGCTAAGCTGAAGAGTGTTTCGGTTCGGATAGGACAACGCGTAAAAGCGCGGGAGTCCATTGGTACGGTAGCTACCGACAAAAACGGCGTGTCTGAAATTCAGTTTCAGATATGGAAAGAGTTCACTAAGCTCAACCCCGAATCGTGGCTTACGCCCAGATGAGTTTGATTGGTTCGCCGATGCGGTTTGTAGTCTGATGTTTGTAGTTTTGACGGTTGGATGATAACTACAAACATCAAACTGACCGCATGTCTGTTCATAATCCCGATATCAAGCGCGTTACGACGCATACCATTCAGGAACTCAAGAATAAAGGAGAAAAAATTTCGGCCCTCACAGCCTATGATTATTCAATGGCCCGGGCAGTCGATCTGGCCGGTGTCGAACTGATTCTGGTAGGCGACTCCGCTTCGAATGTGATGGCGGGTTACGAAACAACGCTGCCCATAACCCTCGACCAGATGATATACCACGCCAGTTCGGTGGTACGGGGTGTAAAACGGGCACTGGTCGTGGTCGATTTACCGTTTGGTTCGTATCAGGGTAACTCCTCTATTGCCTTACAATCGGCTATTCGGATCATGAAAGAGTCGGGCGCACACGCCGTTAAGATGGAGGGTGGTTTAGAAATAAAAGAATCAATTACCCGAATTCTGAGCGCTGGTGTACCCGTTATGGGCCACCTCGGCCTCACTCCTCAATCCATCTATAAGTTTGGGACGTATGCCGTTCGGGCCAAAGAGGAAGCTGAAGCCGACAAATTAATGACGGATGCCCGCATGCTGGAAGACATCGGTTGTTTTGGTATCGTGCTCGAAAAAATACCGGCTTCCCTAACTAAAACGGTATCGGCCAGCCTGACTATTCCCACCATCGGTATTGGTGCGGGGCCGGATGCCGACGGGCAGATTCTGGTAGTTCATGATTTGCTGGGTATCAACAATGAGTTTAAGCCCCGTTTCCTCCGCCGATACGCTGACCTGCACCGAATCATGACCGAGGCCATTGCGCATTACGTTGATGATGTAAAAGCAAACGACTTCCCGAACGAGAAAGAGGCATATTAAGTTAGCCTAAAGAGGTAAGATGCTGGGATGCAGACAAACCATTCGTGTCTTTATCGCATGACTTACCGCTAGTTAAGCCAATAGGATTATGAAAAAAAAACCATATCAGGTCGTTTTCGAAGATAACCATCTGCTGATAGTCAATAAAGATCCGGGTATTCTGGTACAGGGCGACCGTACGGGAGATATTACGTTGCTGGATGTGCTGAAAGACTACGTCAAGGAAAAATATGATAAACCCGGCGAGGTATTTCTGGGTCTGGTGCATCGACTCGACAGGCCGGTGAGTGGTTTAGTCGTATTTGCGCGCACCTCTAAGGCACTAGAGCGCATGAACGAGATTTTCCGCAAACGGCTGGTCCAGAAAACCTATTGGGCCGTTGTTCGGCAGAAGCCACCCAAAGACACAGACAGACTAGTAAACTGGCTAATAAAAGACGAGCAGAAAAATCAGGTAACGGTGTACGACTACGAAGCCCCCAAGTCGCAGAAGGCCGAATTATCGTACCGGATACTGGGAAAAATTAACGAACACTATCTACTGGAAGTGACTCCCATTACCGGTCGCCCGCATCAGATTCGGGCTCAGCTA
This sequence comes from Cytophagales bacterium, assembly GCA_038236215.1. Classification (GTDB taxonomy): domain Bacteria; phylum Bacteroidota; class Bacteroidia; order Cytophagales; family Spirosomataceae; genus Spirosoma. The sequence continues at coordinate 28,940 of JBBSTD010000069.1, forward strand.
GCCCACATGGGTTGCCCTATTCGGGGTGATGCCAAGTACGGCTACGACCGGGTTGTGGCCGACAAGAAAGTCTACCTGCATGCCCGTCGACTGTATTTTATTCATCCGGTCAAACCAGCCGGATCACCAGATCGTCCAATTATCTGTAAAGCAGGGTTGCCTAATGATCCGTTCTGGGAGGAGTTTCTTGACCTGGATGACGAGCAGTACAAGGACAAGAACATGGACTTCATTTTTGAATAGCTCACTGACTATGTCTTGATATTTCCCACGTTTGACGGCTGTATTACCGCAACCGCCTAAAAGTAAAGAGCCGCAGTATCCATTTCCCGGACAATGCGGCTCTTTTACGTAAAAAAGACGAAGAAAGATTAGCGTTCTATAAATGTTGTTGAACTTGCTCGGAAGGCATCACGTCCGAAACGATCTGCTCCATTATTCTTTCCACCATCTGTGCAATCCCGCGCAACGCACCAAAAATGATACATAGCGGTAGGATTATTGGCAGAAAGAAAACCCATTGAAAAACCATGTATAAGCGGAAATTTCTCATCGGTTAAATAATTTAAAGTTAAGGTTACGGTCTACAGTGATTAAATAACTTAACTTCAGTACGTACAAAGATAGATTCTAATCATATTCAAAATTAACCTTGCTTTAGTACAAAAACAAGATTTATAATAAAAAAAACAGATTTAAATTATAAACCATCTTCAACGTCAATGTAGTTGTTGTTACTCATGTACTTACCATAATCCCTACAATTATAGTGCCAGCTTTCTCTGTGGTATACCAAGTTAACAAGTAAATAATGAAAGCTTTCGCATTGGTTAAAATTTCAACAAAAAATACCCCAATACTACCTATCTAGTATACCACTTACCGCCTGAAAGCAACAAAGCAACTTACTCTTACCAGAATAAAATCAGAACCAGAAACACCGGTTAAGTTTCTATTTCAGGGTAGCTACAGCGTCTTTGATTCGTTGTACCGCTTCAGCCAGCGACTCGTCGGAAGCGGCCGTCGAGATACGCAGGCAGTTGGGTGCCCCAAAGCCAGAACCGGCTACAGTTGATACATAGGAAGTATTAAGCAACCAGGACGCAAAATCGTCTGAATTTTCGATGTGCGTTGTTCCGTCCGATTTACCGAAGTAGTAGCTGATATCGGGAAAAGCGTAGAAAGCTCCCTCCGGTACGTTGGTGCGGAAGTGAGGTACTTCTCTCAATAATTTCACGACCAGATCACGTCGGCGATGGTAGGCCTTGGCCATTTCCATGGACGGCTCCAACGGGCCATTCAGGGCGGCAACTGTTGCCTTCTGAGCAATTGAATTCGTGCCGGAGGTAACCTGTCCCTGCAATTTTTCAACCCCTTCGGCAATCCATTTGGCGGCTCCAATATAACCAATCCGCCAGCCGGTCATGGCATATCCTTTAGCTACGCCATTTACCGTAATAACACGCTCAGCAATTTCCGGCATAGACCCCATGCTGAAGTGGCCTTCGGGCGTGAAGTTGATGTACTCATAAATCTCATCGGCCAATACATGGATATTCTCATGACGGGCCACTATAGCCCCTAAGGCACGAAGTTCAGCTTCCGAATAAATAGATCCCGTAGGGTTGTTTGGCGAGGCATACATCACAATTTTAGTCCGGTCGGTAATGGCGGCTTCAAACTGTTCGGGGGTCACTTTGAAATTATTCTCGAACGACCCATCCACAACCACCGCTTTTCCCTCCGCGAGTTTTACCATTTCGGAGTAGCTTACCCAGTAGGGAGAGAAAATAATCACCTCATCGCCGGGGTTGACTAATACCTGAATGACGTTGGCCAGCGAGTGCTTGGCCCCCGTTGAGACAACAATGTTTTCGGGTTTCCAGTCGATATTGTTATCGCGCTTAAATTTGTCGGCAATGGCTTTGCGAAGGTCAGGATACCCAGCTACGGGAGAGTAGCCATGGAACCCGTCGTCAATGGCTTTTTTGGCTGCTTCGCAGATGTGGGCGGGGGTCTTAAAATCCGGCTCACCTACGCTCAGGCTAATTACTTTGTGGCCCAGTGCGGCTAATTCGCGGGCTTTTTTGGTCATCCCCAACGTGGACGACTCCTCCAGCGCATTGATGCGGTCGGCTAACAAACTCACGGTGTCAAGCGTGGCAGACATAATTGTATATTTTTATGAAACTGATAACAAACTGGGTACAAAGGTACTACGTTTTCAGCGGAGGGGGGAAGATTTTGGGGAATTAAAAATGGATGTTGGTGTTGGAAACCCATAAAAATTAGAAGTTGTGGATTTGAAGTCGGTTGAAACAGAACAGGAATAGAACGCCCTACTAGAGTGGGTTGGGAACAGGTCGACCGAAAAATTCTGCCTAACAGTTCTGAAGGTCTACGGGTGCAAAAAGCCTTGCTGCTTAGTAAAGCTTACGAAGATGAACAGTACAAAGTGGCTGATTAAAAGGGCGCCACTTCTCCCTCATCTTCACACTCCGCCAGCAACATGGCATTTGTTTTCGTCAACACCGGATGCACAAAGTCCGAGGCAATCTCGACCAGCGGTACGAGCGTAAAGCGTCGTTGATGCAGGTACGGATGCGGAATGGTTAGCCGGTCGGTTTGCAGCACAAGCTGGTCGAAATACAGAAGGTCGATATCGATCAGCCGGGCACCCCACTTCTCCAGCCGAACGCGCCCCAATTCCTGTTCAATAGCCTGCGTCTGCGTCAGCACAGCCTCCGGCTCCAGCCTTGTTTCTATTGCCAGTACCTGATTCAAAAAGGCGGGCTGGGCCGTAACACCCCAGGGGGCCGTTTCATACAGACCCGATTGCTGAATGACTGGCCCAATGCGTTCGGCAATCAGACTAATAGCCTGGTGGAAGGTGACGGCACGGTCGCCGAGGTTTGCGCCGAGGAGAAGGTATGTTTTTTTCAATGATGAATGATGAATTTGGCTAGCACTAGTCAGGCAGCTCCGGCCCATTCATCGTTTATAATTCACTAATAGTCTTTCATCGGCTTTATATCATAATAGGCCTTTATATCCGCTTCGCCGGGGATTTTAGCGGGACGTATGATGCGGAAACCAACGAAGGAAGCGGAGGTCAGCCACCAGTCGGATTTGGGGCTTTGCGGGTCGAGCATTTTCCAGGCCGGGGCCGAAGGTGTACGAGCTGCCGAGCGGAGTACTTCCGGGCCATCGTCCCACGAGCCACCCCGTACCGAGTTAGGGTAAAGCGTTGTGGTTGGTGCATACAGTTCTTTCACCGTGCCGCTGGCTACCTGCTTATAGTAGTCCTCAATGTACTGGTCCTGCGTCCATTCCATTACATTACCATGCATATCGTATAAGCCGAATGGGTTGGGCTTTTTGCTGCCCACCGGTTTGTAAGCGCCACCACTGCTACTCACGTATACGGCATACTCAGCAATTTTTTTTACGTCATCACCAAACGAGTAGGCCGTTGTGGTGCCTGCCCGGCAGGCATACTCCCACTCAGCTTCGGTCGGTAGCCGGTAAAACACACCCGTTTTGGCGTAGAGCCAGGCGCAGAATTTAATAGCTGCGTACTGGGTCATATTAATAGCCGGGTACCCCGCCCGCCCCATGCCAAACGACATATCAACGTACGGCGGGCTGGGCCGGGTAGTAGCATCCGTTTTACTTAGGTTGGCGTCAGCATTTTTGTACTTTTCGGCCATCTCCTTCTCCATATTGGTAAAAGCGAACAGGTCGTACAAGTCCCACGTAACCTCGTACTTACCCATGTAAAACGGTTCGATTTGCACCTTATGCTGCGGCCCTTCATCGGGATTACGGCCTTTTTCAGTGGCGGGGCTACCCATCATAAATGTACCGCCCGGAATGGCTACCATCGCGTAGGTCTGGTTACTACCCGGAATGGTTTGGGTGTATGATGCCAGACCGGTGGCAGTTTGGGCATGGGCGCAAAACGTTACGCCAGTTGTTATCAGGACGGTTAAAAAGAGAGAGTTCAAACGCATTTCTGGTTGATAGTATAGACTTTATTGCAACGTATTAGAAACGGGCATAGGACTATAGCCAGAAAACTCCTCCCCATATTGCTCCCACCAGCTTTTGATAAACGACAGTTTATCCTTGAATTGATCAAAACCAGCATGAAAAACCAACACCAACTCATCCCTATTCTTGAGCATACTCTGTTCCGTCATCCAACGCTTGACCCCCTTCCAGATCTTTTCGATGGGGTTTAAATCAGGGCTGTAGGCGGGAATGTAAATGAAAAAAATACGATGCTCCCAACCCCATGTGTTCAACGCTGTATGGGTAGTCGCATTGTCCCAGAAAATGATCAGTGCAGCACAGTCTGTTTGCTGAGATTTTACCCATAAAAGGGCCTCCTTGATCGATTCTGTTTTGCCATCGGCCAACGTAACTAACTGGCTAATGGCATTCAGTCCGTAGAACCCAAAAAAACTTTGACTACCGCGATCTGTATTAACGACCCGGCACAAGTGGGGTTCAAAAGCCCAGAAGCGTGCATTATTGACATGGCGTTGTGCAGCCACTTCATCCGAAAAGCCCCACTTAACACGCTCAGGGTCAATACCCATTGCTTGAATAGCGTCGACGGTTGCTTTGATGCGTTGCCGAAGTTGCTCGGGCGCTTCTTCTGCCCGGTGATAATGCCGAGGGCGAGGCTTATAGAAATACATTCCTTCACGGTGTCGTAGTAAGCTGCACCAATGAGAATGACTGTAGCGAATGTGAGTGCTTGACGCGAACTCAGTAGCCAATTGGCTACTAGTCCAGTGGTCAACAGGCTGAGTTTGTAAGTGCTGGCGCCAGGTTTCCCAATCCGGTTCTGTCGCATGGGCTACCCTGCCGCCCCCCGCTCCCCGACGACTAATTAGACTTTTTTTTAAGGAGTCGTTGTTGTTCATTCCATTGTTTTAGCCAATAATAGAGGGTACTCAGGGGCAGTCCGGTTTGGGTTGCTACGGTTTCCACTTGGCCCTTTTGCTGATGAATCATTCGCAGGGCAAGTGCTTTCAGGTCGGGACTATACTCGACCGTTTCCAGTAGTACTTCGTCAAGTAAATCGGCATCGTCAACACGCATGGGGCCAAAAGTTAATTTGTATTTGGGTAAGGTAGCGATTCTAACAAGTTATCGGAAAGTCTATA
>JBBSTD010000070.1:0-33782 GCA_038236215.1 Cytophagales bacterium
ATTATATTCTGTGTAATGGTTTTAGGAGAATTTTTAGATACGTAGTCAACGGCCGTTCGTCGGCGACGAACGGCGTTGGACTCCGTAGATAGGTTATCTGACACCCAGAAGTACGGCTTAGTCGAATAAGCCAGCAGGCCCCGATGGCAGGCATTACTTTTCGGCTGAATCTAAAACTATTATCCGATGAACTGGAATACACACCCCCGATCCCTGATGCGGTCCTCGATCTTGCTACTCGTTTGTATAGTGCTAACAGGCTCCTGCACAGATCATCGACTCCCCCAGCCAAGCTACAACTTAGATGTCACTCTTCTGGGCGCGGGCAAAGCGTCTGGCTTCGTGAAATTCCAGCAATTTCCCGACCGCCCAGCGACTATTTTTCTGGATACGTCTGTACAGGGATTGGAGCCGAACACTAATTATGTGCTTCAACGGGCGGTGGATACTAACCTTGATGGCAATTGCACCAGTACATCCTGGCTAACACTCGGTAAAGATCTTGTGCCACAAGCCATTTTAACGGATAATGTGGGTACAGGCAGCGCGGCCCTCTTTCGTGATGTGTCGGCCATTCCCTCAGGTAGTACCTTTGACATTCACTTCCAAGTCGTCAATATGGCAACCTCGGCAGTCGTACTGAGCAGTAATTGTTACCAATACACTGTTCGATAATCAGTAACATTTGAGAAGAATAGCTGCCGTGTTCGAATGGTCAAAAAATGATGGGAATGACAACAATACGCCACGCCACTCCGAATATCCAGCAGGGCATTCGGTTACTTCAGGCGCAGCGGCCCAGACCCTAATCCTATTGTTTGGAAGCACCTACAAGTATACCGATACGCCCTGTAATCTGGTTGGCTTTAGCCCGCGTTCCCATAACTCTTTTGATGAAGCATCGAAAGAGGCCGGTGTTTCGCGATTATATGCGAGGCTGCATTACCGCAAAACAACGGAGGTAATCCTGATGCAGGGTAAAGCAATTGTTAACAACGTAGCGCAAAAATTGAATTTCAAACTGTGACGCATCTGCGTTGTTGAAAGGAAAGTGGCTTGAACTCAAAGTCGGCTGTTTGTCATTAACAAACAGCCGACTTTGAGTTTTCTATCGTTATAGTCGCAAATGCTTTTATCAGCATTTGCGATTTTCCGATATAAACAGGGAATGCGTTAAATGTGCGTTTATCCCTTATATTTCCCGCATTCTGCTTTGTCTTTTACTTCTGTGGCTGATACCATCCAGATTATCGACGACGAACCACGCCTGCGGCAACTCCTGGCCCGAATCCTGCAACTGGAAGACTACACCGTGCTGGAAGCCGATACGGCCCGGGCCGGGCTGAAAATCCTGGAAAATGACTCCGTAAAACTGGTTATCAGCGATGTGAAACTGCCCGATAAAAACGGTATCGAACTCACTGCTCAAATCAAGCAAAGCTATCCCGATACCGAAATTATTGTCCTGACCGCTTACGGCACTATTCAGGACGGGGTGACGGCCATTAAAAACGGGGCCTTTGATTACATCACCAAGGGCGATGATAACGACCGGATTATTCCGGTCGTGAGTCGGGCCGTAGAGAAAGCTAGCCTGCAATTCCGCATCCGGGAACTGGAGAATCAGATGAATCGGCGGCACGGCTTCGACAGCATTAGTGGCCGTTCGAAGGCCATCAGTCAGGCGGTTGACCTGGCCCGGCGGGTAGCCGTTACGGATACTACCGTCTTGCTCACAGGTGAAACAGGAACGGGCAAGGAAGTATTTGCTCAAGCCATCCATCAGGGCAGCCCCCGCCGGAGTGGGCCGTTTGTTGCCATCAACTGCGGGGCGCTGGGCCGCGAAATTCTGGAAAGTGAACTCTTTGGCCACCGCGCCGGGGCGTTCACCGGGGCCACCCGCGACCAGAAAGGCTTATTTGCCGAGGCTAATAAAGGTACTATTTTCCTGGACGAAATTGGTGAGATGCCCCTCGACCTCCAGGCCAAGTTGCTGCGGGTTCTCGAAACCCACGAGTTTTTGCGCGTGGGTGATACCAAATCCACTAAAACGGATGTCCGCGTAATAGCCGCTACCAACCGCGATTTGGCACAGGAAGCCCAAAGTGGCCACTTCAGACTGGATTTGTATTATCGGCTGTCGGTGTTTCAGATTCCGTTGCCCCCCCTGCGCGACCGCCCCGACGATATCGAGGGGTTGGCCGACCAGTTTGCCCGGCAGGATGCCGCCAAAATAGGCCGTCGGTCTATCCGATTTAACCCCGTATTTGTGCAGAAATTGCGGCAACATCCGTGGAAGGGAAATATCCGTGAACTAAAAAATGTCATCGAACGGGCGGTTATCCTCGCCGACACCCGCCCCGACGGCATCACCGAACTCACCCCCGACCTGTTGCCCTACGAGATGCAGTATGGACTGATATATACTGACCCGGATGCTATCGTAGACCTTGCCACGCTTGAGCAACAGCACATCCGCAGGGTACTGCGCCACACGAACCACAACAAAACAGAAGCTGCCCGACTACTGGGTATTGGCCTGACAACGCTCTACCGGAAACTGGCTGACTACAATCTGGAATAGATCAACCCTGCCAATTTGAAAAGCGGACCCTACCATTTTGGTAGGGTCCGCTTTTTTTATGAACTTATATCTAAATCAATTATTCTGTTAATGTGCTGATTACAAGGTATTTATTGGAATTTTTCACTGGTAAGATGTAATCGGCCTGCTTATTGGAAAACAGTATTCATCAATCAATTAATCAGTATACCCATGTTTGATGCCCTGTTGCTCCTCGTATCCGCCCTGCTCTGCTTTGCCCTGTTCTACAAAATCATCGACTGGTTTGAACGCATTTAATCTCCAACTCATGCTTACGCTTCTGCTTATTATTTCCCTGCTGGTTTTTGCCTACATGCTGTACGTACTCATCCGGCCCGAACGCTTCTAAATTCATATGACAACTGACTTACTTGGAATTCTGGTCACCTACGGGCTGACCGTCCTGCTGGCCATCCCGCTGGGGCAATACCTGGCAAAAGTTTTCGGCGGGAAGCCTACCTGGCTCGATTTCATGGCTCCGGTTGACTGGTCTATCTACCGGATTGCGGGTATTGACCCCGACCGGGATATGCACTGGAAGGAGAACATCGTGGCCCTGCTGACCATTAACGCCGTCTGGCTGGTACTGGCTTTCGTTCTGCTACTGACGCAGGGTAGCCTGCCCCTAAACCCGGATGGCAACCCGTCGATGTCGCCTGATCTGGCGTTCAACACGGCCATCAGCTTTCTGGTCAACTGCAACTTGCAGCACTATTCGGGCGAGACGGGGCTGACGTACCTGACGCAACTGGGCGTAATTACCTTTCTGCAATTTGTATCGGCGGCTACGGGAATAGCCGCGCTGGTATTGCTGTTCCGGCACTTTTTGCCCGACGTAACCGACCGCTCCGGCAACTTTTACACGTTTTTCGTCCGCTCCATTACGCGCCTGCTGCTGCCATTATCGCTGGTAATTGCCATCATACTGGCCTTCAGCGGTACACCGGCAAGTTTCGCCGGGAAAGATACCATCGTTACGGTACAGGGCGACACGGTGGGCGTAGCGCGGGGACCGGCTGCGGGTATGATTGCTATCAAGCACCTCGGTACCAACGGGGGCGGCTGGTTCGGGGTTAACTCCGCGCATCCGCTCGAAAACCCCAACTACCTGACCAATATGGTTGAAATGGTGGTGCAGGTTCTCGTTCCAATTGCCCTGATTTTCGCCCTCGGTCACTACATCCGCCGACGGAAATTTGCCTGGATCATGACGGTGGGTATGTTGCTATTGCTGATACCTACTATCTGGAGCGAACTGAACGGCAGTCCGGCGATAGCGCAACTGGGTATCAATCAGGCTGCGGGAGCTACGGAAGGCAAGGAAATTCGCTTTGGTGCAACGGCGTCGGCCTATTGGAGCATCGTTACAACAATTATCTCTACGGGGTCGGTCAATAGCATGCACGACTCGTCCATGCCGTTATCGGGAGCCATGCAACTACTGGACATGATGACCAACGCGTTCTACGGGGGTTGCGGTGTTGGTATTTTGAACTACTACATCTTCCTGATTGTGGCGGTGTTTATTTCGGGACTGATGGTGGGCCGGACACCAGAGTTTTTCGGGCGTAAAGTAGAAGCCCGTGAGATGAAAATTGCCGCCCTGATTGCCATCCTGCACCCATTCCTGATTTTGGTCGGTACGTCGCTGGCATCGTACCTCATCGTGACGATGCCCGATGCTGACTGGGTTGTAAAACCCGCCAACTGGCTCAATAACTCTAACTTCCACGGCTTCTCCGAAATGCTGTACGAGTTTACATCGTCGGCGGCCAACAACGGATCTGGCTTCGAGGGACTGGGAGACAACAATGTATTCTGGAACGTTTCAACGGGCTTCATACTGCTATTTGGCCGGTTCCTTCCCATTATCGGACCGCTGGCCATTGCGGGTCTGCTGGCGCAGAAAAAGTATGTGCCGGCCAGTGCCGGAACGCTGCCAACCGATACGGGCACGTTTGGTCTGATGACGCTGGCGGTGATTGTGGTGATTGCAGCCCTGGCCTTTTTCCCGGCTTTGACCCTGGGCCCACTGGCCGAGTTTTTTAGCCTGGGGCGAATCAACCTTCGCTAAGCCGCCCGGCAATGAACCCCAGCACCGTTTCTAAAGTCATCGGCTCGGAAGGGTGGATATTTTCTTCACTGCTAATATGCTGATGATAAGGCGAAGTAGGAAGGTCTACGGCATGGATGTTGTCCCAGCGGTGAATCAGTTGATTGGCCGCACTCATCCATTGATAGCTGTATTTAGTTCGGCCCGTGTCGTAAAATAGGTAATCAAACGTAACCAATCGACTGTCGTCAATGAACAGAATATCAATTTTTAGAACCTGCTGTCGTTCAGGAACGACCAGTAACATTTCCGACGATTGCCGGACGAACGGACCCAAAACGACCATCTGATAGACTCACGCGGCCAACTGCTGAAGACGTTGCTGATAGTAAGGTAGGCCGTGGTCCTGAAACTCCCAGTCCATGAGATCATCTTCTTCTTCGATGATCCCAAACGGACGAAGCAACTCATCACCTGGATTTACCACCCGCTCCTGAAACTCGGTCAGGTTCATGTCGTATTTAGCCTCTTAACGCGCTATGATAGCCTGAGTTTCGTCGAAGCGTTGCTGAAAAATATGATACGTCTGCTCCTTAACGAAAGCGTCCATCGAACTGAAGCCCAGTTCTTTTTGAACAATATCTTCCAGGAATGTGTGCTCAACAGTCATAATCAACGTCTTTTTTCAAAGTTACATAAAATGGCAACACAAAAATCGCCCGCGCTATTCCAGTCTGAACTCGTTGGACCGGCAATTCGGGCTTCGTTCAGAAAGCTTAATCCGGCTGAACTTATCAAAAATCCCGTCATGTTTACGGTCGAAATCGGCACGGCCATTATGTTGCTGGTGACGGTTTACACTACCCTGTCGGGCGATACGTCGCAGGGCAGCGTAATCTATAACAGCGTGATTACGGCGGTTCTGCTGCTCACGCTGCTATTTGCCAACTTCGCCGAGGCCATTGCCGAAGCGCGGGGCAAAGCGCAGGCCGAATCACTCCGCAAAACCCGGTAGGAAACCCCCGCTAAGGTTATTCGGCGGGGCGGCCATCCGCCCGTGGGGGAGCGGACCATCAATGAGCGGTCGGAAAGCCGTACCTCCGACGGTTCGGTGCAGACCATCTCATCGGCCCTACTGGCGAAAGGCGACGTCTTCCTATGCGAAGCGGGCGACATCATTCCTTCCGACGGGGAGATCATCGAGGGGCTCGCCACCATCGATGAGTCGGCCATTACGGGCGAGTCGGCCCCGGTCATTCGCGAAGCGGGGGGCGATAAATCATCCATGACGGGTGGTACCAAAGTGCTGTCCGACAAAATTAAAGTGATCGTGACCACCCAGCCCGGCGAGTCGTTTCTCGATAAGATGATTGCGCTGGTTGAAGGGGCATCGCGGCAGAAAACACCGAATGAAATTGCCCTGACTTATTCTGCTGGCGGGTTTTACGCTGGTGTTCGTCATCGTCTGTGTTACGCTGCAACCCTTCGCCGTGTATGCCAACACACCCATCACCATTGCCGCCTTGATTTCCTTGTTCGTGTGTCTGATTCCGACCACTATTGGCGGGCTGCTATCGGCCATCGGTATTGCGGGCATGGACCGGGCGTTGCGGGCCAACGTCATTGCCAAATCAGGTCGGGCGGTTGAAACAGCGGGCGACATTGACACGCTGTTGCTCGACAAAACCGGCACTATTACCATCGGCAACCGGAAAGCTACCCGTTTTTACCCCGCACCGGGCGTTTCGGAAGCCGACAAGGTCCGGGCAAGTGCGTTCAGTTCGCTGGCCGACGAAACCCCCGAAGGTAAGTCGATTGTTGAATTGGCCCGGAGTGGAGACTCGGGGAATGGCGTGACGCAGAAGTTAAGCATCGAAGGTGCTACGATGATCAAGTTCACGGCCGAAACGCGCTCGTCGGGTATAGACCTGCCTAACGCGACCCGCATTCGTAAAGGAGCCACCGACTCGATTTGGAACATTGTGTTGAAAGCTGGTAATACGTTCCCGCCCGAAACGGAAGAGCAAGCTAAAGCCATCGCGGCCAACGGCGGTACGCCACTGGTTGTGATTGAAAATGACCGGGTTATGGGCGTCGTTGAGTTGCAGGATATCATCAAGCCCGGCATTGCCGAACGCTTTGACCGACTGCGGAAGATGGGCGTTAAAACCGTGATGGTTACGGGTGATAATCCCCTGACGGCGAAGTTCATAGCCGCAAAGGCTGGGGTCGATGACTTCATTGCCGAAGCCAAACCCGAAGACAAGATGCAGTACACCCGCAATGAACAGACCAGCGGCAAACTCGTGGCCATGATGGGCGACGGTACCAATGACGCGCCCGCCCTGGCGCAGGCCGACGTAGGGGTGGCGATGAACTCCGGTACGCAGGCGGCTAAAGAAGCGGGCAACATGGTCGATTTAGATAACGATCCAACCAAGCTTATTGAAATCGTTGAGATTGGTAAGCAGTTACTCATCACTCGGGGTACGCTCACTACGTTCAGCATCGCCAATGACGTGGTTAAGTATTTCGCCATTGTTCCGGCCCTGTTCGTAGCCAGTATCCCGGTGCTGCAACGAATGAACCTGATGCGCCTGCACTCGCCCGAATCGGCTATTTTGTCGGCGGTAATTTTCAATGCCATCATTATCCCGATGTTGATTCCGCTGGCGCTGCGGGGTGTAGCCTACAAACCCATCGGCGCGAGTGCGCTGCTGCGCCGGAACCTGTTCATTTACGGCTTCGGCGGGTTAGTCGCTCCCTTCGTCGGGATTAAACTGCTTGATTTGGTCGTGGGGCTGTTTGTGTAATTTTTTTTGTCATGCTGACGAAGGAAGCATCTCACGTCCGCATAAGAAACTAACATACCTGCTACCGAAGATGCTTCTTCGTCAGCATGACAAAAAAAATCATGAAAAATCACATTTCTCCAGTTATCCGGCTCACACTTGGGCTGCTGGTTATCCTGTCCGTTCTTTACCCAATGCTTGTAGCGGCTGTTTCCCGACTGACTCCCGGTGGGGGCGACGGTGTTACCATCATGGCCCATGGCAGGGTGGTAGGCTATGCCAACGTTGGTCAGAAGTTTACCGAAGATCGGTACTTCAACAGCCGCCCGTCGGCGGTGGATTACAACGCAGCCGGGTCGGGCGGGTCGAATAAGGGACCATCCAATACAGAATACCTCGATGTCGTTAAGGCCCGCATCGATACGTTCCAGGTGCACAATCCAGATGTAAAAAAAGCCGATATTCCTGCCGAATTAGTGACCGCGTCGGGATCGGGGCTGGACCCACACCTGTCACCCGCCGGGGCTCGCGTTCAGGTTGCCCGCATCGCCCGCGTTCGACATATTCCGGCTGCGCGGCTCCGGCAGTTGGTTGATGAACAGACCGAAGGCCCGTTGCTGGGGTTGTTTGGGCCCCCAACGGTCAATGTACTCAAGTTAAATGTTGCGCTGGACGCGTTGATCTGATGAAAACAATCCTTACCGCTGTAGCAATGGTTGCGGCTATGTCTTTTGCCATTGCCCAATCTGCTGACACGACGATAACCCCGGCGTTGACGCTGACGGGCTACGTAGAGGCCTACTATACGCACGATTTTACGGCGCCCAAAGCCACGCCCGAACGACCCGGATTTTTGTACAACCACAAGCGAAACCGGGAAGTAAATATCAATCTGGCCTACGCCAAATTGGCCTATGCTACCGACCGGATGCGCGGTAATCTGGCCCTTCAGGTTGGTACGTATGCGCAGTATAACTACGCCAGTGAACAACCGCTGCTGAAAAATGTGTATGAAGCCAACGTCGGCGTGAAGCTGAGTAAAACCCGCAATTTATGGCTTGATGCGGGCATCTTTTCGTCGCATATCGGTTTCGAGAGTGCCATTTCTAAAGATTGCTGGACGCTGACGCGCAGCATCCTGGCCGAGAACTCGCCGTATTACATGGCTGGGGTTAAACTGACCTATACGGTCGGAAAATGGACGGTGCTGGGATCGGTACTCAACGGCTGGCAGCGCATTGCCAAAGCGCCAGGCTACAGCGGGCCGTCATTTAGTACGCAGGTGCAGTTCCGGCCCTCCGACAAGGTGACGCTGAACTGGAGTTCATTCCTCGGTAGCGACCGGCCCGACTCGCTCCGGCAGGGTCGCTTCTTCAATAACGTCTACGCCATCATCAACCCCAGCGGGCGGTTTGGTGTAATTCTTGGCTTCGATATTGGCACCGACCGCAAGCCAGTCGTGCGCACGGGCAGTACGGAACGGGTTGAGGGCGGGGGCCGCTACGTCTGGTATTCGCCCGTGGTAATTGCCCGGTACAAAACATCGAACAAAAGCTATCTGAACGGCCGCATTGAGTACTACAACGATAAAAACGCGGTTATTACCGGCATGCCTGGTTTCAAAACCACTGGCTATTCGCTGGGATACGACTACGCGATTTTGCCTAATGCGCTCTTTAGAATAGAAGGGAAAGTGTATGATAGTGAAAACCCGATGTTCAAAACACCAGGCGGGTTTAGTCGTACAAACACAAGTTTAACCACCAGCTTAGCAGTGTCATTTTGAACCCATGAACCCCAACGACCAGAACGCTGACCGGTTTTTAGGCCTGATTCGCGAATCCCGACGCGGTAAGTTCAAGGTCTACATTGGCATGAGCGCGGGCGTGGGGAAGTCGTACCGGATGCTACAGGAAGCCCACGCCCTGTTGCGGAGTGGTATCGACGTGAAAATTGGCTTCATCGAAACCCACAACCGGGCCGAAACGCAGGCGCTGGTAGCCGGTTTGCCCCTGATACCCCGTCGAAAGCTGTTTTATAAAGGTCGCGAACTGGATGAGTTGGATGTACCGGCTATTCTGACCCTGCACCCTGAGCTGGTGATTGTGGATGAATTGGCGCACACCAACATTCCCGGCTCCAGAAACGAGAAGCGTTGGCAGGATGTACTCGATATTCTCGACGCGGGCATCAACGTCATCAGCGCGGTCAACATTCAGCACATTGAAAGCCTGTACGACGAAGTACGGAACTTAACGGGTATCGACGTAACGGAGCGTGTTCCAGACCGGGTTTTGCAAATGGCCGATGAGGTTGTTAACATCGACCTCACGGCCGACGAACTGATTGCGCGGCTGCAGGAGGGGAAAATCTATGACCCGGCCAAAGTCCAGATGGCGCTGGCCAACTTTTTCCAGGCCGACAAGATCCTGGCCCTGCGCGAACTGGCCCTGCGCGAAGTGGCATCGGCGGTGGAACGGCAAATTGAGGTGACCATGCCGGTGGGTGGGCAGACGCGAAACGATCGGTTTCTGGCCTGCATCAGCAGTAACCCCGATACGGCCCGGCGTGTGATTCGGAAAACGGCCCGACTGGCTGGCTATTACCAATCGCGCTGGTACGTTTTGTATGTACAGACACCTGCCGAAGCCCCCGACCGCATCCGGCTTGACTTACAGCGCCACCTCATCAATAACTTTAAATTAGCCACCGAACTGGGAGCCGTTGTAATTCAGGCCAAAGGCAAAAGGGTTGTTGACTGCATGCTGGAAGAGGTGGCAAGACGGAAGGTTACCACCGTCTGTATCGGTAAGCCTCATTTTAGTTTGATTCAGATTATTTTGCGAACCTTCGCCTTCAATCAGTTGCTTAACCGGCTGACCGAATCCAATACCGACCTGATTATTTTATCGTAAAGAGGAAAAAAGGAGCGTGAAGGATAGGAGGAGAATCTTCCTCTCTTTTTTTTATTACGCCCACGAGACCATGACGATCAAAACCAAAATAGCCTCCGCGCTCACATTTCTGTTCGCTATTGTACTACTGATTGGCGGTCTGAGCGCGTATTATCTTAACCAATTATCCAACGACTCGCAGGCCATCCTGAAGGATAATTACATCTCACTCGAGTACGCGGGGAATATGCAGCGGCAACTGACTAACCTTGGCGAACCGGATGCGTTACGTTCGTTTGAAGACAATCTGAAAAAACAACAAAAGAATGTAACCGAAGTGGGTGAACAGGAAGTGACCGCAATCCTGGTTCGGGAATTCAACCGACTGCGAAGCGGGGCGCGGGATTCGGCCACCGTGTACCGGATCCGGCAGGCGCTGTTCCAGATTGACGAACTCAACCGACGGGGCATCATTCGTAAAAACGAAGTAACCCGTCAAACGGCTAACGATGCGCTGCGGTGGCTGGCCGTGGTGAGTACGGCCAGTATTCTGATTCTTTTCTCGTTCATTATTAATTTTCCGGGCTACGTGGCTAACCCGTTGCGCGAACTGACGCGCGGTATCCGGCAGATTGCCAAACGGAATTTTGAAGAACGGCTGCATTTTAAATCCAGCGACGAGTTTGGCGAACTGGCTCGCTCCTTTAACTCCATGGCGCAGAAACTGGATGAATATGAACACTCTAACCTCGCTAGTGTGCTGTTCGAAAAAAGACGAATTGACACGCTCATTCACACCATGAATGAGGGCATCATCGGACTGGATGAGAACCGGTACATTCTGTTTGCCAACCCGGTTGCGTGCCGGTTACTGGGGATGGATGAAATGAATCTGATGGGGCGGTATGCTCCCGATGTGGCCGCTACCAACGACCTGATGCGGACACTGATTCAGGATATCATGGACGATAAAGAACCCGATACGGGCGTGGGCAGTCTGCTGAAAATATTTGACAACGGGAAGGAAAACTACTTTAACCGGCGTACCCACGTGGTGTCCGTTACGCGAACCGGCGAAGAACAGCCTCAGCAGGCAGGGTATGTGGTGGTGCTCGAAAATATCACCTCATATAAAGAACTGGATCTGGCGAAAACTAACTTTATCGCCACCGTGTCGCACGAGCTAAAGACGCCCCTGTCGAGTGTTAAGATGAGTATTAAGTTGCTGGAAGACAATAGGGTGGGGTCGCTCAATGACGAGCAACAGTCGCTACTGAATAACATCCGTGCCGATGCTGACCGACTGCTCAATCTGACCGGCGAACTCCTCAACATGGCACAGGTAGAGTCGGGGCAGATTCAGTTAAAATTGCAACCGGTAGTTCCTGCTGATATTGTTCAGTACGCGGTCAATGCACTACACGTGCAGGCTGAACAGAAAAATCTGCGGATTGTGGTGACCATGTCCGTTGGTTTGCCCGTCATTACGGCAGACCCGGACAAGGCTTCGTGGGTATTGATTAATTTCCTCTCAAACGCTGTTCGCCATAGCCCCGAAGAGAGTACCATTGATGTGCAGGTAGCCAAAACGCCTGATACTACATACGTCGAATTTCGGGTGCGCGACTACGGGGCGGGTATTCGCCCCGAACATCAGGACCGTGTGTTTGACCGTTATTTCAAGGCCGCCGGTCAGAACGGCGCGGCAGGGGGTACGGGTCTGGGGCTGGCTATTTCGAGCGAGTTTATCCAGAGTATGCAGGGCGAAATTGGACTGGATACCCGCGTGACCGATGGCGCTGCTTTTTATTTTCGCTTGCCAGTTAGTTAGAATGGGTAGGTTGGTGGTTCACTACTCGTACCGAATCAGCGCTTTCGTTTTCACCCGCCAGGTGCCATTCTCCAAAACCGCTTCTCCGTCCCGGCGCATGGCTACGCGGGTGTGTGTGCTAGTGTAGGTATTTTCGCTGTCGCAGGCGGGTTCAATCATGTAATTTCGGTAGGTCAGGAAGCGGGCCAGCCGGTTTGGGTCGGCTTCGAAGCGGAAGCTGGCCA
This sequence comes from Cytophagales bacterium, assembly GCA_038236215.1. GTDB lineage: Bacteria > Bacteroidota > Bacteroidia > Cytophagales > Spirosomataceae > Spirosoma. The sequence goes on from JBBSTD010000070.1 coordinate 12,400, forward strand.
CCGTTGGTTTGTCGGCACTGATGCCAAACCGATACGCCGACTCCGGAGAGATTACCTCGGATTTCTGCGACAGGTCAAACTGCCCAGTCGGGTCGGGGGGCGGGAAGTAAAATACCGCTGGTTTCGCGGGCATAACTACCGGAGCAGGTACCGGTTCTACTACCGGAGTAACGTCAACGGGGGGCAATTCCTGAACGGGTTCCGGCTTCTCGGCAGGTTTCGTTCGTACTTCGCCGGAACGCATGGCGGGGGCTGGTCTGGGCACATTACCCGATACCTTTTGTTTTAATTGCCGAATTGCCGTCAATGGATTATCGGATCCCAGCTCGGCCACAATCGCATCGTAGGCACTCACTTTCTGTCGGTACTCGGGTAGGATAGCATTGGTAGCAGCCTCATTGCCGGGTTTGGTACGCTGAGCCGTTTCCAGCGAATTGCGTAACCGGTTGTTTTCACTCAGCAGTGCTTTTGCTTCGGCCTCAATGCCCCGGTAGAGGAGTAAATAGATGGCTCCCGCACCAACTACCAGACCAACAATGCCACTTATAATCATCATCCAAAGTTGTTTTTCCTTAGTTTCCTTTACTTCACGCTCCAACTGACCCATCTGAAACGTCGCCGGGTCAATGGTGGGGTCATCGCCGGTAACCGTTGGGGCAACGGTCGCTGCACCGGGGTTACCAGCAACAGTGGGTGCTGGTTCGGTCGTTGCGCCGGGGGGCAATATCTGGTCGATTTTAACCATAATTTGCTCTTGTACGTTGGCGGGCAGGGCCTTCCGGTAGCTTTCGTATGCTTTATTTCGCTGGTAAAACTGGGTTAACTGTCGGCGAATGGCCGCGTTTGCCTCCGCCGGTCCCATACCAATAAAGGCTTTGGTATCGCGCAGCTGGCTTAGCTGCTGAATCCGCTGGCCCACCTGATCCCAGCTTCCTACCGCCCGGATAATGCCCTGTGCCTCGCAGCCATCGCCACAATCCACCAGTTGAGCGTATATTTCCTGCGCTTTGGGTTGGTCGATGGTCGCAAACACGGCCAGCGCCACCTCCTTTGTCAGGGTATCGACAGCGGCCTGATTGATGCTCTGGGCAAACGATAGCGATGACGATAGGCTGAGTACTAAAAAGGGTAGTATTCGCATACTTTTTATTGGTCAATACGACAACCTAATGTACCCCGGAATTCAATCCCACTACGCGTGGACTATGACCTGCAATTGGCTAGACTGAAGTCCGGGGTACCTTGATTTACGCCAGTGCGTTGGCTAATTTGTTGATAGCCCCAATGAGTGGGTAAAAAAACAGGGTTTCTTCAATGGGTGCGCCCAGCGCATCGGTCATGCCGCTGTACTCGGCGGCAACATCGCCTTCTTTCCGCTGAATCCCATCCATGAGCGAGGTGTCCAGATGCGTCCGTAATTCTTGCTGCGCGATGACCAGTGCCCGCGCCGAAACGTTTAGATTGCGTACGAAACTGAATTCCTGATTGACCGCAAAGAAGAAATCAATGAACGCGTTGGTTTCTTTCAGCAGGGACTGCACTACCTCTGGCTTCCGCAAATCGGCGTAGGTCAGCTTGGTAAACTCGTCATTGAACGTAGCCGGATAGACGTAGCTAATGGCTTCGGTATCCACCGGACGGCTGTTGGCAGGCTGCATCAACGCTCCTTTGCAGGTAACCTCTTTTGGTCCTTTACGCTCATAAAATAGGGTTAGCCCGCTGGTATCGTAGGTTTGCTCATACACTTTCTCGAAAATGACCCGCGCCAGTTTGCCCAGCATCGCATCGTCGGAACTGATGATGGTCAGGAGTTTGGACCCCGTACCACTGAAGGTGATAGCCCCCGGCAGGTTAATGCCCCGGTGCTTCATCAGCTGGGCAATGTGGTACAGCAGCGCGGTGTAGAACAGCACAAAGACAACTTTCAGGTCTTCATCCTTCGACAGCATGCCGTTGAACGACAGCATGCTTTTGGCCTTCACATCGTTGCTTCTTTCGATGGAGAACCAAAAGGCCATGATGTCTTCCGAGCGGTTCGTGTCGAGCATCCGGCGGTTGTTGTCGCTTAGGTTACCCAGGCTCTGGCTTTCTAACAGCGTCTGAATTTTATCGGCGTATTTCCGGATAAAACCGTTATGGCTGGCCGCGCCGTATTCGCTGAAGGCGTCGCCGTAGATGGCGTTACCCGCAAAGCGGAACGAAGTCAGCAAACGGGGCTCGTTACGTTCGTACACAACTACATCCGATGTGCCACCGCCAATGTCGATATTGATAACCGGCCGGGCCGATGCGCTCAGTGTCGGGTTTTGCTTGTAATAATAAAACGGTGCGACCGACTCCGATACCTCGCGCAGCCGACCCGCGGCCCCGCCAATGTAACGGTCATACAGTTGCTGCCAGTCGGTGCGGAGTTGACTCACCCGACCGGGTGTCATACTGGCCGGGAAGAACCAGTAAACCGTTGTTTGGATTAGATTACCGCCTTCGGTCAGCACTTTGTTTTTGATGAGCATCAGCAGCTCTTCCAGGAAAGCTTCTACGCGCCGTTCGGTTTGGTCGCTGCTCTTGGCCCATTTCAGGTTGGTAGTAATCCGGTTGGAACCCGCCGGTTGCCGTTCTACGTAGAATGGAATGTTAAAATCGGCCAGGGCCTGGGTTTGCTGGTTGAAACTCAGGTTCATCGGCTCGGCAATGGCCGTGCGCGTCGGAAAACTATCCGGCTTGCCGGGGCCAATAGTGGGCGGCACAAACTCCAGGTCATACAACAGGAACAACTCGAACAGGGCCGGATTATACTGGGCCGGAGCCACCAGCGTAGCCACTTGCGGGGTTAGTTCGGCCACGTCGAACGGACGGGGTGTTCCGCCATCTACGCTGTACTCAATGTGGGTGTTGGTCGTGCCAAAATCGACTGAGAATGCAAACTGCTTGCTGCCGCCGTTGTACTCCTGCCAGCGCGGAACCAGCAGGCCGTTCATCTCCCGACCATCGGCCCGGATGTTGGTTTGCAGGTAATCGAACTCCTGCCGCAACACATAGTACACGCTCGACCCGTCGGTATTTTGCTGCCGAACGGTGCGCTGATGCTTCGATTCAACCGTTACGGGGGTGTTGTTCTGTTCGCCGAAATACGTTAGTTCGTATTGATTCTGGCTATCAAAACCGGCTTCAATCAACTCAACCCGGTAATCGGCCGGGATAGTGACGGAACCCGACCGCACAAAGGGATAAATGTTAACCGTAAATGAGTTCTCGACGATAATACCTTCGTTCGTGGCTTCGTTGGGAGCCGCACCAGGACCAGCCGTTGAACTGTACAGCCGCTCGAAGGTGACAAACTGATTACCGGGCTGGTTGGGAGCCGTGACGGGAATATCGAGGGTTACGTTGATACCACCGGCCTGTGGCGTCATTTTTAGCCGGACGCGGCTCATGAACAGGTCATCGACATCGAAAAAGTCGAAAAAGTCTTTTTTTAGCGGCAGCAAAAACCCTTTCTCTGTAGCCGTACTTTGTAGATTTCCGTCGTAGAAACGGCCCCGGTCGGTGGGGAAAGGCAGGCGAATGAGGTAAGGTTCCAGAAAGTCGCTGACGGTGAGCCAGGGATAATTGCCCGGTTGCCCCGGTAACGGCCGCTGGTTATCGCGCCACGATTCGCGGGCATAGAAGGGGACGGGCGTGTTCGAGTTCCACTGCGCCTGTGGTACGTAGGTGAACTGCCGGAAAAAGCGGTTCTGCAACGCCATGGGGCGCGGCTTTCCCGGATTAAGCCGGGCGTACTTGTCCGACCGGATAATGAAATCGCTCACCTGATCGATGGCGCGGGCATCAGATTTTTTCTTGCGGAGCGGGAAGCCCAATACCTCTACAATATCGCCGGGCCCGGTGGTGAGTTCGTCAAAATCCTGGTCGAATTTCTCCCGCGTCAGCAACGGCTGCCCGTTCTGCGATTCGATGTGTTCGTAAAACATCGCCGGGTTCTGCTGCTGCAACAGTTTTCGGCTCCGGTTCAGGTAGTCGTCAACTTCGCGAAAGCGGTCCCGGAAATTGGGCATGAACTGCTTGATGGCGTACCAGAATTTCTGGTATTCGATATCCCGCTGGTGGAGCTGACACACCGACGCGTCGAATAGCCGGTCGTTGCCCATCGATACATCCATCCAGGTCAGGTCATTACCCGAACTGAAAAACATCGTTTTGGGTGATGTACCACCCACCACCCGTCCCCGGTAACTCAGTACGAACAGCCGGTTGATGTCGCCAAAGTTGTACTCGGGCGCATCCTGGTCCAGGAATAGTTTCAGCGCATCGCCCAGCCGTTTGTGACCGATGTTCGACGACTGCCGTAGCTGGTCGAGGTCAGTGCGAACATCGAAGGGGGTGATGGTAATAAATGTTTTGAGCTTGTCGTAATTAAAGAACAACTCACCTACGTCTAATGCGTCCGAAACAACGCGCTGGTCGTTCACGGTGCCGTTGAGGTCGGGTTTGAGGGACAGGTTCAGGAAGGCCGAGCGTACCAGGTCCATCCGGGCAAACGGACTGGGAATGGACGTTGGCTGCTTCACGGTCTGACCGCCCTGCGGGTCGCGGATGGCCGCTATCTGGTCCGTGCCGAGGGGGCGGCTAACGTACCAGTGCAGGCCGGGGGTAGGGTTATGTAAGCTGAATGTTGTAGGCATGAGTTGGAAAACTGACTTTCTTGTCATTCCGACGCAGGAGGAATCTCAATGCCTGTATTAGGAGACTTTAAGATTCCTCGGCACGGGCCGCCCCGCTGCGTCGGAATGACAAAAAAAATTAATAATCTAAAACTTTCGGGAGTTTGTCGTGAACGAACTGGTCGGTGCCTTCCGAAAATAACTGAATGAGTTTATCGGCTTCGCTGCTGTAGGCTTTTCCTTCGGCGGTTTTGTTGAGCGTCTGGTCGAAGTCGTCCACGATGTCGAGCTTCACGTCCGACTCACCCCCGAAGATTCCTTTCTTTTTAGGCTCAAAACCCCGGACAATATGGCCGAGGTTAGGCGCGTCGAGCAGAAACGGTTCGAAAGAACGCTTATTCTCCCGCATCTCATTCAGCCACTGCCGGAAGGCCGTATCGAAGTTTTTGACGCTGTTGAAAAAGCTGGAGTTCAGGAATGCAGTCGAGATGACCGGGTTGGCTTTGGACCACTGCACCGTACCGGCCGCCTGCTTGATTCGCTGATTCAGGTAGGTGCTGAACAGGGCCATCTTCGACAGCGGTAGGCTGATGATTTGCTTGGTGGCATTGGCCAGATTACCCAACTGAATGCTGATGCCATCCGTCTCTATGCCAAATTCCTTATAGACCGGGTTGTTCGGCTTGCCGTTGGTAACGGACAGGCTGTTATCGTCGGTATTCATAAAATCGACAATGGACAGCGCCGATGCCATTTCCACGAAGTGGGCTTCGTTCTTCTGGCCCCCCGCGCCGGGATCGTACGTGTAGGCTTTAGTCTGGTCGTCGCCGATGTAATATAGCGCGTTGACGGCCGGGTTCACTCCCTTCTGGTAGTAGTTGAGGGCTGCTTTCGTTTTGGCAATAAACGAAGCGGGGTCAATCAGTTTGTTATCGTTGGTAGTCAGGCTAAAGTAGGGCATGACCGATACCGCCCCGATTTTGGCATCGCGCAGAAACGCCGGATTCGGAATTTGCCCGATAGCCTGCGCCCCCCGAATGTTCTTGAGCAAAATAGGGAAACCAGCCGCACCCGTACCCCCGAAGATGGAACTGACAATAAATATCCGGTCGTTGGCCCCAAAGTTCTCGGCAAACGCCTGGAACACATCTGAGTTCCGAAACTGGTTTAGCACGGTACTGCCAATGTTCGGATTTCCGACGAAGCCAATGTCCATCTTGGTTTCTAGGTTCTCGTCCGAAAACAACAGACTTGAGAAGGCTTTTGCGGGGGCATCCATGCCGTCGAAGTTGATATAATCCCGGAATTTTTCCTGCTGTACGCCCTGTAATTCAAAGACGTAGGTGTCGGCGATGGTCGCATTACCCCCGATGGACCGGTTCAGGGTTTTGATTTCGGTACTGAAAAATCCCGACGTAGGTTTTGTCTGCAAGCCCGCCCGGATGTTGCCGTATTCGCGCAGCAGGTCTTTAGTACGCAGCAGGTCATCATTGTTAGCGTGCGGGTCCAGCACAATCGGGATAATCTCGTCCGTATTTTTCAGTTGAACGCCGGAAGCCAGTAAAAACGTCAGGGCTTTCAGCACCCTTGAGCCGGTTCCGCCAATAGCGAATACAAATAGTTTTGGCATAAGTTTTCATTTTCTTGCCATTCCGACGATAGGAGGAATCTCAAGCTTGAGTATTACAGAAACTTGAGATTCCTCCTATCGTCGGAATGACAAAATCAGGAATTTATTTAGATGGCCAGAGCATGGGCCGGTGTTTGGCATTTTTACTGAAATTCTTCATGACCATCGAGATGATGAAGAAAATAACGGCCGTCAACAAAGCCATCTCGAAGGCGTAACTAAAAAAGACGCTGATTCCCTGGTCGAATAGATTTCCCTGATTGGGGTCGGCTTCATCGCGGGCAATGTCCTGATTCGCTTTCTGATAGCAGGTAACCAGCGCAATCAGGAACAGTACCAGCGCACTGATACCCATCATGAGCAGCCAGTTACCCATGCCGCTGAAACTCACTTTGTTGAGCGGCCATATGTAAAAGGCAAAAGCCACCAGCAAGGCAATGCCAAAGGCGGTCCAGGTCAGGGGTGACAGCAGTTCTTCCTGATACAAATCTTCGAGGAGGTTGCTGTTGACAAACAGGTTGTAAAAGTTATAAAGGGATTCTTCCATTTTTCAATGAGCGAATGAGTTAATGATAGAATGATAGAATGAGCCAATTGAGATTATTCTATCATTCTATCATTAACTCATTCTAAATTAAGTTTTAGCGTGAAATACTCGGTTTGGTTGTTGGGGTTATAAGCTCGTTCCACGCCTTGCAGCAGGTTCTGAATACCGAAGGTCGAGTTGGCATCGGGCGAGGCATCGTTGGTTGTATTGGTATTGGCAATCCAACGGGGCGGAAACTGCCGACGCAGCCGAATGGTAGCGGTACGCTCCCCACGGGCGGGTTTGTTGGTTGTCATTAATAGCTTGTGGGTGGTTCCGTTGGCTCCCGCGTACGGCTGAACCGCCGTTACCCGGAAATTGTCTTTCCCCAACACTTCGTACTGGCTGGGGTCGGTGAGCAGCGACGTGGGTAGCCGCAGAGCCGATAAGTTGACCGCAACAGGAATCGTCAGGCTTTTATCGGCTACATCGGGCTGTACGTCGGTGATTGTGTGAACCGCCTTGTCATGATTTTTGACTTCGGCATTCGACCGGTTAAAGCGGCCTTTGCGGGCCGGGTCAGTCACCAGAATGCTGTAAAAAGGGGTGACAGCCTTCGAATCGCGACTGGACGCAGCCCGGCCGAAAAACCACGAATTTTCGTAACCCGGCAACTGGTCGAACCGGCGGATGGTCTCGTAGGTCGCATCCTGATACAATTGCTGCATAGTTTCGTTGCGGCCAATCAGGCAGAGGTAATAGGGACGGTCGCCGGTGTACTTTTTCTTCGCGTTGTTCCAGCTATAATACGTGCCGTCGTACCCGCCTGCCAGTTTAATAACCAGCATAGAGTGCGTACTGGCGTAGGGGTTGAACACGGTAGTCAGGAGCGAGGTTGCGGCATCCAGCGTTTTCTGGGCACTCATGCCGGTCAGGCTGGGATCAGAATAAATCAGGTCGGACACCAGCACACTCAGTTCGTTGCCGGATGTGTTGCTGAGAATGTCGCTGAAGATCTTTTCGAAATCTGTACTGGTCGTTTTACCCTTCGTTTTGGCAACCGTAAAGATGTTATTCTCTTTGAAAAACTGCGGCAGCGACAGGCCCAGGTCATTCACTTCCGTATTGACCACGTAGAGTTTAGGCTGCCCTGGATTCAGTGCGTCAAACTCGGTCAGAATGTCGTTCAGCGTCCGTTTGAAGGCCCCATTCCCACCCGGAACATCGTAGGGAAACATACTGGCGCTGGCCTCAAGGTAGAGTTTTAGCCGGATGGGCTGGCTTGATGTGGCCATAGTTGCCTCATCCATCACGGGTGCTTTGCCAATTTTTTTGGACAGGCTACGGTACGTCCGGTTGCGTTTAATGTAGGCCGTCAGGGCTGCTTCGTTCACTTTGCCATCGGGCGTAATGAGCGTAGATGTTTTCTGCTCTTTGCTCAGTTCCTTGCTTTTGCTGACAATCAAAACGCGCAGGGCATCTTTTTCGGTAACGTCGAGGGCGTTATCATTTTCCAGCGATTCGCTGATTTGGCTGTCCAGGTCGTCCGTAGCATTGGAACAACTGGACAGCCCGCCTGCCGACAGAAACAGGAAGAGCAATAAATACAGACGGGACTGACGCATGAACTGGGTTTTCGGGAAGTTAAGCATGCCATTGACAGGCGGTAAATGTAGTAAATCGGGCATGGGCAGCGTTGCCATTCGCTAAGTGACCTTAAATTTTCTTAAATTACTCCCTAACGTAACGAAGCCGCCAGCCATTTTATGTCAACCGGTACAACTAAACGATAAACGGTCGTTTACCTTTGTACCGTGATTACTTTCAACATGACGCTTCGCCATTTCGTAGCAACCTTATTACTGGCTCTTCCATTATTTCTGCAAAATTGCGCGCAGGTGGCTCAGCCACCGGGTGGTAAAAAAGATACCATTGCCCCCAAACTGGTACAGAGTGTGCCCAGCTTCCGTCAACTGAACTACCAGGGTAAAACCGTTGAACTCGAATTTGACGAGTATGTGAACAGCGAGAATCTTCAGCAAAAAATTACCATTACCCCGCAGGACAGCAATACGTATGTTGTTAAAACGCTTCCGTTGGGCATTCGGTTAAATTTTTCCAAACCTTTTCTGCCCAACACCACCTATACCATCGACTTTTCTGATGGTATTAAAGACATTACCGAACGGAACATCGCTAAAAATACAAAGGTCGTTTTCAGTACGGGGCCGTTTATCGATTCGCTCGCTCTGGCGGGCAACGTGGTAGACGATGAAAGCCGCCGACCGTTGCTGGGCTTTGTGGTGGGCCTTTTTGCCTCCACCGATACATTACCCATCAACCGGAAACGCCCGCAGTATTTTGCCCGGACGGACAGCAATGGGAATTACCGCATCGAAAATGTGAAGGCTGGTCTATACAAAGTGTATGGCTTCGACGACAAAGACCTGAATCTGGTGAACAATACGCCGGGCGAGCGTATAGCCTTTCGGGATAGCGTGCTGAACCTGAATAAAAATTACCAGAATGTGGACATGGTGGCTTTCCGGGGGTACGGTAAGCCACGCGTCAGCCGACGCGAACGCACCGACGAAACCCTGGGGCTGGAACTGAGCAGCGGCATTGCCGATTACAAAATACGCTTTGGTAAAATGGTCTCTACAACGTCCGTATCCACCTCAGCCGTATCCACGTCGGTCGTATCCACGACCGCGACTTCCACGTCGGCAACTCCGGCAAAAGTGACATCCACCTCATTCGTAGCCTCTGGCGATTCGTTGGTGTCATTTCTGGAAACACCCAAAATGATTCGTCTTTACCGTCCAGCAGACCGGGCAGCTGAAGATACCATCCACGTCGTGATTATGGCCGAAGATTCGGTGGGAAATGTTACAGAACTGCGGGAGCGGATTTACTTTTCGCCCCTGAAAACAAAGGCTAAAAATAGAACACCACTCACCGTGCAGATAACTCCACCGGCGAGTGAACTGATTAATAAAAATCTGGATTTCACCCTGGTCTTCAACAAACCGGTGTTCCAGTACAAAACGGAAGAACTCATTATTGGACCTGATAGTACCAAACCGCTCAAGCTAACAGCCGAAAACCTGACCTGGAGTAATAACCACTCACGTCTGGTTATCCGGAAAGCCACGAACCGTAACGACGTACCGCTGCGCGACACTTTACTGTTCCGAATACCGAAAGGAGCCTTCATCAGTGTTCAGGGCGATACCCTGGCCCGGTATTCGGCTCGTTATCTGATTGCTGAAGATGACAGCTATGGCTTGATTGCCGGTAACGTTAGTCCGGCTGCTGTAGGCACAGCGGGTAATAAATTCATTGTCGAATTGCTGGACGACAAATACACCGTTGTCCGAACGGCGTACGGGGAAGCGAACTATAGTTTCGCACGATTAAAACCGGGTCTATACCGTGTCCGGCTGATTATTGACAGCAATGGCAACAAAAAACGGGACATCGGCAACGTGCAAAAGGGCATCCAGCCGGAGCGGATTATCTACGCCCCCGGCACCGAAGAGGACGGCACGATACGGGTCAAGCAAAACTTTGAATTGACCGATATTGACTTTTGAGTCAATTAGAATTTGGCATTGACAAACGGCCCGTAACAGCGTAGCGTCGGTAGCGAAAAACATATACCGCTTTGGCGTGCTGTAGGTACATAACAACTAATTATCGTAGCGTACCTATGGCACGCAGAAAGTCGAGGGAGATTTTGCTACCGACACTTTGCTGTTTAGCCCCATACAGGGCTACGAATTAATCCCATTTGTAAAATATTTTACCTGGCAACTTCTCGGTCAATTACCCGCCCCACCACCGCCCGGTGTTTCGATGCGTATTCGCTCGCCGGGTTGCATGGCCCGCGTGAAAATTCCGGGAAGTACCTCCGTTTGGCCATCGGCGAAAATCAGCGTTTGCGTTCCCGTTTTACCCGGTTCACCGCCGTTTAAGCCGTAGGGAGTAACAACCCGGTGCTGACTCAGCAGGGTGGCCTGTACGGGTTCTAGGAACTCGATTTCCCGGATGATGCCGTCGCCCCCGCGCCATGTTCCCGCGCCCCCGGAACCCGCACGAATGGCGAACTGATGCAGCCGAACCGGGTAACGTCGTTCCAGTTCTTCGGGGTCGGTAAGTTTGGTGTTGGTCATGTGCTGATGCACCGCCGAACGACCATCTGCCCCCACGCTAGCCCCCGCCCCCCCGCCAATGGTCTCGTAGTAGCCAAACGATTTCGTAGTACCCGGAACACCGGATGGGTTCGACTGGCCGAACAGGAAATTATTCATCGTTCCCTGGCTACAGGCGGACAGTCCGAGGGCCTTCAACAGCGTATCCACCAGGCGCTGACTCACTTCGGTGTTGCCGCCCACTACGGCTGGGCACAAAGCAGCCTCATCCGAAAAGACCGGATTTAGAAACGAGGCATCCGGCAGAGTCAACGTTACGGGCGCCATTAACCCCTCGTTCAGCGGGATATCCCGCCCGCACCACAACCGAAGCACGTACAACACCGCACTGTAGAGGATGGAAATATTAGCATTCAGGTTGTTCGGATGCACACCCGATGTGCCGCTAAAATCAAACTCAATGCGGGGACTACCCGGTTTGTCGGCGTCCAGTTGCCCGGCAGAAATTTGGATGCGTAATTTTATCCGGTGGCCATCGTCCAGCGATTCTTCGGCCGTAAACTGCTGACCCATGAGAGGTTTGAGCACGGCGAGGATGGCATCCGTTGCCGACTGTTGCAACCGCTTCATGTACATCTGTACCGTGGCTAGCCCGTACTGGCGCACCAGGTTTTGAAGGGCTTTTTCGCCCGATTGTAAGGAAGCCAGCGCGGCTTCGATGTCGGCGCGATTTTCGGCTAGTGACCGGGTAGGGTAGGAGCAATCGGTAAACCGACTGGCAACGCCTTTTCCCAGTCCGTTGTCGGTACTATCCCACAAGAACTTACCAGCTTTTGCGATGTAAATGGGTTCCAGCACTACGCCTTCCTCCACCAGCGATGTGGCATCGGGCGGCATGGAACCGGGTACTTTGCCGCCAATTTCGGCATGGTGTGCCCGGTTAATCACGTAGCCAATCAGTTGCGGACTGTCATCATTATCATCGGTGAAAACACCGCTCAGCAACGTCACATCGGGCAGGTGGGAGCCGCCGTATTTCGGGTGATTCGTGATGACTACATCGCCGGGACCAATGGTAATTTTGGCCAGTATCAGGCGGGCGCAGATGCCAAGGCTACCCAGATGGACCGGAATATGCGGGGCGTTGGCGACTAGTTCGGCATTGACATCGAGGAGGGCGCAGGAGAAATCGAGCCGCTCTTTCACGTTCACAGAAAAAGCCGTTCGCTGGAGCTGCGTACCCATTTCTTCGGCAATAGCCCGGAATCGCTGGGTAAACAGTTCGAGCTGGATCACCTCGTCTGATGCCTGAACGGCTACTTCTTCGGTGTCCCGGATATAATCGACCAGCGCGTTTTTATCCGCCTGAATAACAACACGCCAGCCGGGTTCGATAAAGGCTGAGGAGGTCGTATTCAACAGCAAAGCGGGCCCCCGAAAGGTGTCGCCTTCCTGCAATTGCGTCCAGTCGAAGGCGGGGTAGGTATCGGTCTGAAAGGTAGGCACGGCGTGGCGATGAATCACGGGCGGGCTGCTTACCGGCTGGTCGGCTCCCGCTGTACTGACAATAACCCGGATGCTCTCTACCTCAATTTCGCGTTGCTGACCTGCATTCTGACTGGGAAAATGACCATAAAGCTGCCGGTATTTCTCCTGGAAATCGGCGGCCAATGCAGGACCGAATGGAACCTCAACGGTGGACTCCTGCCCCAGCAGTCGCAAAAAGACAGACCGGGCTTTGGTGATTACGGGCACATCAGGCCCAACGTCCTGCCGTAGTGCCTGCGTAGCGGTATCAATCAGTTCGCCGACCAGAGTAGTCAGGCCATGTTCGGTATCCGTCAATAACGCTAGTACCGATACCGACGCCAGCCGTTCAATCTGCGCCTGCCCAATGCCATAGGCACTCAGCAACCCACCATCGAAGGGTAAAATCAGCCGTTCCATGCCCAGTTGTTGAGCAATGGCACAGCCGTGCAGGCCACCCGCCCCCCCGAATACCAGTAACTGGTAGTGGGCTGGGTCGAAGCCCCGGGCAATGGAAATTTTGCGAATGGCACCCGCCATTGTTTCGTTCGCAATCTGTTCAAAGCCGCGCAGAATGGTTAGCGCATCGGGCTGGGTGCCGGTTAGCGTACTAATTTGACCGATAATCTGCTGGAGGGCAATGGCTGCTTTATAGGGGAAAACTGGAATGCCAAACTGTTCTGGATGCAGTTTGCCCAGCAACAGGTTGACATCGGTAATGGTGAGCAGCAGGGGCTGACCGGGTGCCGTGGCTCCGTAGCAGGCCGGACCGGGATTAGCCCCCGCACTGTGCGGCCCCACGCGCAACTGACCCGTAGCGGCACCGTGGGTCTCGAACCAGCAAACGGACCCACCCCCGGCGGCTACCGTTTCGATAGCCAGGGAGGGCAACTGCAAATCGAACGGGCCTATTTTGGTCGTGAACCGATAGTCTACGTCCCCATCAATCCGGGCTACATCGGTACTGGTACCCCCCATGTCGAGGGTCAGTACGGGTTGCTCGTTGCCAATGGCGGCTGCCCCGATAACGCCCCCCGCCGGGCCGCTGAGCAGACTATCTTTCGGCTGGAACAAATCCGCCCGCACCAGTCCGCCCGAACTGGTCATTACCCGAACCGAATGCTCCACCCCCAACTGCTGCTGCACATTGGTCAGGTACACCTGCATAACGGGGGTCAGATAAGCGTTGACCACGGCGGTTTGGGTGCGGGAAACGTACTGCGGAGTCACCGAAACGTCGGTCGAAATGGTCAGGTTGGTGAAACCAGCAGCTGCCAGCGCATCGCGTAACTGACGCTCGTGAACCTGATTTCGGTAGGCGTTCAGGAACGATATGGCTACCCCATCCGGCTGCGTCTTTTTTAGTTGTTCAATTAGGCTGGTAATTGACTGGTCTGATAGGGGCGTAAGTACCTGCCCATCGGCGCTGGTGCGCTCATCGACTTCCAGCACCGATTCATACAGGACTTCGGCGGGTGGGATGGCCAGTTGAAAGAGGTCTGGTCGTTGCTGCGTTCCGATGAGCAGCAGGTCTTTAAACCCCTTCGTGACCAGTAAGGCTACGCGTCCCCCCTTTCGTTCGAGGAGCGCATTAGTGCCTTTCGTTGTGCCCAGCCGCATTTCCAGGGGAGGGAAAGGTTGGTTCAGCGGTGTTTTAGTCAATAGCCGGGCGGCCAGTACGGGCGCTTCTTCCCCGGTGAACAGTTCAACGGTAAGTGGTTGCCCAAATGGGCCGGTCGTAGGAGGGGCTGGCTGGTTGTTTCCCAGACTAATCTGCCCGTTTGGGCTACAGGAGGCTATGGTAAATACGGCACCGGTTTCTAAAACCCGTAACTGGTAACCATCAAAAATGGGTTCAGTAAGCCAGGGAGCTATCAATTTGCCATCAAACAACTGCCCCCGTAATCGGCTGCTGCTTAAAACTTTGGTGCGGTAAATACTTCCGTTGGGTGCCAGGGCCAGGCCATCCGTAAAGGTGCCGCCCGTATCAATCCAGATTTGGTACATGGGTCAATGAGCCGTTGATTACCAGTCGGGCAAAAGGCACAGGATGAGGTATCCCGCATATTACCCTACCTGTCAACATGATTTTCTGAGTCAGACGAACGCGCTTTTCTGTCCAACCGGACTTTTTCACACGTGCGTACGGTCAAAAATAGCCAACCTTCAGCGTTTTACAGGATAATTTTTCTCCCAACGAGGTACCTGGCCGCTAGGTCATGCGTAACCGTTGAGATGACTGTACCTCTTTCCTGAATCTCGAACGTGATTTTTGCCATCGCTCCATTGCTGTTACATTCGAATGACCATTCGATAAAACGGTTATTCTCTGTGAAAACCAAGGCTTTCTTATAAAAAACTATAACCTCGTAGAGGTGGCATCTTTGTAGAAAAAGCCAAATTACATCCCCAAAGAACTCCGTAGGAGTGACATAATGTGTTAAAGATGCCGCTCCTACGGAGTTCTTTGGGAACTTAGTTACTCGTTTCTACAAAGATTTCATGCCTACAGCATTTTATAAGAAAGCTCTGCTGTGAAAACTGACTACTTTGTGTGGCACGGCTAAACTTTATTGGCAGGATGTAACGAACGTTTCTTTCAGATAACTAACCGATTTATTAGTGGCCAGATCGGTGTAGGTAATATCGCGGCTCATCAGGCCACCCTGACCGTTAAAGGTGTTTATCGTAATCTGGTATGAAATGTTGCCTGTTTTATAGGCCGTAACTGTTCCCCGGAAGGGCCTGCCCAGGAAGCTGACGTAGGGCCACTGGACGTTCAAAAAACCAATGGGTATGATTTGTTTCAGGTCTGCCTGTTCATTGGTTGTAATGGTGTAGAGCGATGACCCAATGGTAGCGGAGCGCAGATATCCGTTTTCGGCGTTTATAACCGTTTCTTATGCCCCCTGCCTCTTTATTTTGGTCAGGTATCCCTGGCTGTCATAGTCATAATCATAGATAACTTTACTGCCCGACGGAGAGACATCTTCCCGGTGAGTAGCCCGGTTCTGACCATCCAGGGTGAGGGTGGTAGTCAGGTAAGGCTGGCCTACAAACGTCTGGTTGATCGTTACCTTTCCGGCTGTGGTATAGTTAACGTCCAGGCTGTTTTCTGGGCTAGTTTGGGGTCAAAGTTCGAGTAGGTAGTCTCTATGCTATTGGGTCGGCTATCACCCCCGTATGTAAAGGTGTAGCTGTACTTGTTGGCGTTGCTTGTGCCATCGAGGGAGGTATATTGCTCTACCCGACACGTAGGTAGAGGTGTAACATCATCGGCTTTTTTACAGCTATCCAGACTGATGACCAGCAGCATGCCAAGCAGTTGCACTGATAAAGAAAAGAGCGTTTTCATGCTAAATCGTTGTTTGAATTTTCTTTATAATCACTTGTCGAATACCACTTTATAGACCGCGAAGCGTAGGGTCGGATTCGATACGTCGTTGTTGGCAATTACGTAGAGCGTGCCGTCGGGCGCGATGGCTATATCGAACTGGTCGAAGCGGAACGCCATCCGATTACCTTTGCCGGATTTGGTCGCTCCTGTTTGCTGGAAAAACTTTTTATTCCCTACCACCGTCGTCACGTTCCCCAACGCATCCACTTTTCGTATACAGCCCGATCCGTAATCGTTCACGTATACGTTATCGCTCTCGTCAACAGCAATGGTATTGCCCCGGGCATAGCCGCCATCCTGAAACCGGGCCGCGCTGCCTGCGCCATCTACGTAGCCTTTCTGTCCCGCCGTCCCCGCCACAAGTTTGAGGGTGTTGTCGGGTTGGAGTTTCCAGAGGGCCTGGTTGCAGAATACGAAAAGGCTTTTGCTGTTAGTACCCAACTGAGCGTTGGCCTGATCGGGAGTGCCTTTGAGCTGGCCATTCACCAGCGTGGTTGAGAAACTGGACGCTGTGTTGCCCCCCGCTGTTCCATTCACAATACCCACCAGTTCGTTGTTGAAATTGGCGCAGACGTAGTTGTACTTACCCGTTGCTCCACCCGGTTTCAGGGAGAAAGACTGGGCTTTGGGGTCGGCATTCGATGATTTGGTGAAGTTGCCGAAACGGTACGTATAGTAGTAACCCGCGCCCGTGTCGCCCACATACATATCGCTGCTGGGGCCACTGCCGGCAATACCTACGGGGTTGTCGGCAGTGGCCTGGAAGGGGGCCACACCCAGTGTAGTCAGGTCCATGCGGTACACGGTTTTCTGGGTGGGGCCGGTTATATACAGGAGGTTGCTGGCATAGGCCATCCGAACCCCATCGGCTCCGGACCCGGCATAAGCCAGAATACCCGCCAGTTTGGTAACCGTCGCTTTGGCCGAAAGTGGTACAATGACCGTGAAATCGGTGGGTGAGGTGCCGGATTTGCCCGCGTCTTCCAGCGTAATTTTCCCCGTTGTAGCGCCGTCGGGAACAATAGCTTTCAGCGTAGTAGAGCTGGTTCGGGTAATGCCCGTAGCTGCAACGCCGTTGAATTTTACGACTGTGTTATTGGTGAAATTCAGTCCGGTAAGGGTGATTTCGTCGCCTTCTTCGCTTTGTGCCGGGCTAAAACTGCTAATGACAGGACCGTCTATGAACGTGAAGTCGGTGGCCGAGGTAGCCGTTTGACCGTCTGTTGTAACGGTTATTTTTCCCGACTGTGCAGCAGCTGGAACCACTACCACCAACTGCGTGGCCGAAGCCGTTGTAACCGTAGCGAGGCCAGTGCCAAACTTCACGACGTTTTTAGTTGGGTCGGCAGAGAAGCCCTCTCCGCTGATGGTCACGGCCGTACCGACTATACCCTGCGCGGGCGTGAAACTCAGGATGGAGAAAGGGGCTGGCTCCGGTTCGCTTTTTTTACAGGACAGGAGTACACTCAACAGCAACACGAAGGTAAAAAAGACGTTTTTCATGATTTCATGCGGTAAGTATATGGGTAAATCTGTACGGCACGCCTTGGATTGCGGCCGTTAGTAAGAAAGGTAATGAGAACTCCAGGGGGGAGTATTGACCATTTGAGTAAACGGTGGCATTGGCTTAGTAAATGGTAGAACCAGGTACCGTTAAGCACGAATCAGGTAAGCGAATAGGAGCCCCTTCGGTGTACAGGCTGTATGGTTGACCATAAGTCACGCATAGTGATAGCCAATCTGCCCGGATAAGGCCATTTTTGGCTTTGAGTGCCTGATGAATGTGGCCATATGGTAGTTGCGTCAGTTCAGGTCTAGTAGTACTTACCTGTCTTGGCCAACTTTCTGTTGGCTACTGAGCATAAATAAACTTCGTCTTTCCCGGTGACATCACGCCCATATTGTTATGGGAATAGCTCTCCGCCTGACTGAGATACACTACACAGATAGGCGGGTTTACCACTTCATTTACAAATTGGATTTCAAAAGTTGACCCGGATTAAGTCTTAACAACTGTCAACCCCAATCCGTAGCATACGCGCTTCCCGGTAGCCAAATAGCGTGAATGGGTAGGTAGCCGGGAATGTGTACTGACCCGACAGAGGGGTAGCGGGTTCACTAATTTTTTCCTGGGTGGATAGCGCCTGATGACCTACGAAGAGAAATTTTTTGTTGACTAGTTCGGCTATTTGCCCGGAGCGGCTTGTGGGTCAGGAAAGTTTGGCCCCCGGTTTTTTTTGGCGGATGATGCCCGGTCGCAGCCATCGCAGGGGTACTGAGTAAGCAGAAAGGCTGACCTTTGGACACCCTGACTATCAGGGCAATTGAAAACAAGGGGGAGAAAAAAACAGACTCAATTAGGCTGTTTTTTTCTTTTTTTAAGCAGCCTTATGGGGTCTGCGTACCAAGACGGGGTTGGGAAGACAAACGCTGATTGATACCCTTCCACTAAACTATATATAAGTCATAGGTCTTGGAATACACATACAAGAGACTCATTTTCAGCGTTTTATGTATAGCCTTTAATTGAGTATCTTTGCTGCTCCAATCGTAGCTAAACGAACATGTCAAATAAAGGATCTATTCTGCTGATTGAGGATGACGACGATGATCAACTGTTGATTACTCAGGCTATTCGGAGCTTAGGTGTTCCCAACCCCATCCAGGTTTTCCCCAATGGGCAGCAGGCCCTGACCTATTTGGAAATGACCCAGCAACAACCCTTTCTGATTCTGTGTGACATCAATATGCCCCTGCTGAATGGGCTGGAGTTACGGGCCCGCATCAACCAAAGTGAGCTGCTGCGCCACAAATCAATCCCGTTCGTTTTTCTGACTACCACCGCCAATGTGGACACTGTCCGGCTGGCTTACGACGAATCAGTACAAGGTTTTTTCCAGAAGGCCAATAGCCTGACCGGGCTTTGCCAACAGCTTGGGCAGATTATCGACTATTGGCAGGCTTGTCTGCATCCTAACAATGTAGAGTAGAAACAGCGGCAGGGGAGTTCTGTCCGGTGGGAACGGCTGCCGAGGTCTCTATTTAGTTCAACTGCGCCCTTATACAGGCCACAACGTTCTTCATCTGATCGATAGCCGAAGCCTTATCAATAAAGTCAGCGGCTCCCAATTCGATCATTTCCTTTCGTTCGCCCGGGGCCTCGCTGCCCGAATAGATAACGATGGGTACGTGCTGACAGCACTCGTGTTCCAGAAAAGCTTGCTGCCAACGCTTGCCCGTCTCGGGGCCTAGATACAAATCTAAAATCAACAAATGGATGGGTTGGTGTCGCCAGCTTTGGGCTGATAGAAAAGCCTGTGGGAAGTCGAACCAGATTAGGTCTATGCCGGTAGCGAAAGTCTGGAAACCGCTGCGGAGGAGGAGGAAATCGTCCTCGTCGTCGTCAATAATGACTACTCTTTTATGTCCTTCCATATTGCTGTCCACCTGTTTTTTAAGCCATAACTGCCTTTCGGACGCTAAATGTTTTCGTGATCATTGCTTTACCCAATTCCATCAAATGAACTGAACTGGCTAACCCACTTGAGTTCAACGTAAACAACTAGCCGAACCCGTGAACTGCCTGTGCAGGACAGTCGGCGTAACCAGTATCCTTAAAAACTCGCTTCGGTGTAGGTTCCAGACAAATTGACGATGTATCGTTGGGTTGAGTGAAATTATGGCTAATACACCGGTTTGCGTAAGGATAGCCAGGTTCTTGTTGCCGCTTGCCGGATTGGTGAGTCATTACCAATCGTGCTGGCCGTTTGAACCAGGTTCTCCTCATTCTGCAACCACGAAGGTTTGGGCAATGAACTTGACCAATAGGAGTCGAAAAAATACCTCGTATGAGGTATTTTTAGCACTTTTCTCCGCGGTTATACCCATTGAGCTAATTTTTTTGTCGAATATTGGTCCGTTAGCCCGACGACGGTCTGCCTGTCTCCTGTCAGCTTTTTTCTGCTATGTAGTGCTCAACGAATAGTTTGCCCGGTAACTTATGGTTTGATTCTGTAGCCTGATACGGTAGCATCGCAACGGATGGATAAAAAGGTAAAAATAGGCTTACAGGTACTGCTGGTGGGGATTGTCGTTGCGGTAGTCATAACCGGGCTACTTAACCGTTCAGCAGCGCAGTCGTCAACGGGCAGTGACAGCGGGCCAGTCTACACCATTTCCCCGCAGTTCGAGTCTGACCAACTCAGCAGCCGGATGCTGGTGAGCAGTACCTTCCGGTTTAACCGGAACGATTCACTCATGCGGCTCCTGCCCGTCATCCGTCGCCGGTTTCATCCCAACCCCGGTCTCAACACCGTTGCGCACGGTAATGCTGCCCACGTACCCGTTGGTTGGGCGTTTGTGGAACTGGTCAATACGACTCCCAAAACCAGGACACTGGTGCTGTCTATGCCGCACTACCGCTGCAATCAGGCTACGCTGTTTGTGGGGCGGGGTAATCACTTCGATTTGGTGGGAACGGTGCGGAATACGACCCCGGTGGGTAATCGCTTTTTCCCCGCGCTCAATTTGGCCTTTCCCGTTACCCTGCCGCCCCGGGCCACGCTGCCCCTGCTGCTGCGTACCGAGAGCCGGGTGGGTTTTCACGAAGTCGATGTCCGGCTTTCGCGGCAGGACGTCTACTCCAGAACGGCTTTCATTGACAGCATTCGGGATGGGGCGCAGGTTATTATCTGTTTCATGCTGGCATTGGTTGCTCTGCTGATTGGGTGGCGGGCAGATAACCGGCTGATGCTCACTTTTGGTGGTTATATGCTCTTTCTGAGCGGAGCTTTTTCATGCCTGTTTGGCTACCTGTTCTTCTTTCCCTACCCGGCCTGGACGTCCATCAATACGGCTACGCTGGGCACGTTATTTCGGCTGGGAGCCAGCATCGCCATCCACCCTTTCCTGTATGAGGTAGTGAAGCCCGCCATCCGTAACCGTCGGCGCTACAAACAGTTGGTAACTGGTTTCTGCGTAGTGAGTGCTTTCTTCATCGGCTTGCATCTGATGCCCTATCGGTACTACGGACACGTTAATTATTTGATTAATATGGCCATGACGTACCTGGATATTGTCAATCTCTGCTGGATTGTTTACTTCTCCGTGCTAGCCTGGTACCGGGCGGGTGTCTGGTCCATGCTGGTGGCTTGCCTGATGCTGTTTGTGCCGGTGGCCGTGAATCAACTCCTTTTCCTGGTTCAGTCTCCCGAAGGACAGGATTCGTTTCGTACACCAATCTCGCACCCAATGCTCATCATTATCGTACTTAGCTACCTCACGTTCGAGCAGTTCAGGAGACAGTTAGTGACCCGGCAACTATTGCAGGCGCAGGTACTGCAAACGCAGGAAACTATTAATATCCTGCGCCGACAGGAGATTGAAGGCATTGGTCGTAATCTACACGACCAGGTGGGCAACACACTGGCTACGGTATTAAGCTACCTGAGCCGATTACCAGCTGATACCGAAAAGCTCCGCCACATTA
>JBBSTD010000071.1:0-32801 GCA_038236215.1 Cytophagales bacterium
TAAACGGTTAGCATCAAGATAGCAGGATAACTAGCCGACAATGCCGTGTTCGATGCGCCCCAGCACATCATCCACTAGTCCAAACCCGGTTGTTGTGTCGAGTAGAGACAAGGGAGATTGGGTATTGAGTTCACGAATGGGTGAATGAAGCCATTCGGCCAGTGTCTGGGCATCCTCATCGAAGACATCCAGCCCATGTTGCAATAAGTTGGTTAGTAACAGCAGCCGTTCAGAAGAGTCTCGGGCCAGTTTATCGTCGGCTTTAAGTCGGTGTAGGTTGCGTACCGACATGTTCAGAATGCGGGCCAGTTCAATATCCGTCAATCCAGCTAACTGAGCTACCTTATCCGCTTCTATCCGCAGCATGCCTTGCCGGGATTTATCAATAACGGTGTAGGGGGTGTAAACAGCCGTCTGTAGAGGAAGTGTTGCGTATGCCATATTAAGCAGTGCCTTTTTTCATCACTACAACTGCAATATGTCAACAGTCGTTCATTTTTGCAACATATACTTACTTTCCCCCGAATGTAACCGGACGTTTTCGCGAACGATTTTGATTGACGGCCAATGCCAAATAATTTATTGGATTAGCAGAAGAGTGCGAGTCCAATAAATAAAAATGATCAGCTTTTAATTGGACGACAACCGTCGGTTAAAGAGGGAGGGGAGTGTGCGGAAATAAACCTAGTTGTCACCTAAGAAAAACACTCCGAAACACACCCAGTAGCTTCATGAGGGAATTT
This sequence comes from Cytophagales bacterium, assembly GCA_038236215.1. GTDB lineage: Bacteria > Bacteroidota > Bacteroidia > Cytophagales > Spirosomataceae > Spirosoma. The sequence continues at coordinate 744 of JBBSTD010000071.1, forward strand.
CGAGCTTTTTTCTTCTTTAAAGGATGCGGCCCACCACAGCTCGTTTGTATTCCGGCCCAAGTCAGACTTGAATTTCTTGGAGTTTGGATTCGATACAGGATACATCGAACTTAAAACAAGTGGGATATACCCCGGGAAAACACCACGGCCCGCTGAGAAAAAGGGAGCTGGTGCGGACCATTAAAAGAGAACGCCAACAGGATGTCTGCCGAGCCGGGTCGGTCATCCGGTGGGCATATGGGGTCACCATGGGCTGACTTCACCCGCTGATGAGCCTGGCTGGCGGTAATTGCCTCAATAGATAAACCAGAGATGAATAATTGCATTAACATGAAATTGTCTAATGTTTTCATGAAAAAAGCGAACTAAAGTTTTACCTTGGCCCAAAGCGGAACAATAGTCCACCTATTCGAAATGACAGTCCACCTCCTTTTTTCGGCCATTCCGTAAACTTGCACAGGTATTCCACACCGGATTATCACCAATGAGTGGCTACAGATGATCCGGTGTGGATTGCTCGTGAGCCTACCTCTTTTCTAACCCATAATCAACCCTGAGGGATTTGCTTGCTACTACTATTCCCACCCGTATTTCCACGCCGTAAGCTATTTACGTCGAACCGATGGTGGTAGCGCGTAGCACTACCAGTAGCCCTGTTCCGCAGCCAACTGATGAAATGGTATTCATTTTAGAACAACAATTGATGAACACTCTATTTCGGGCTACGTTGGCCGCTGGGAACAACTCGGTTTGCTTAAGCCAGCAACGGGGCAACCGCCGTTTTGGCCTCTTTTGTCTTTTCTATCTTCTTACGATTCACCCGGCCCTGGCCGACTCGTTCCTGGCGCGCATGGAACAGGCCACGCCCGCCCGGCGCGTAGTGTTGCTGCTCAACTATTTCGACACCTGCCAAGCCGTTACGCAACACCAGCCCTACGCCTTCCGGTTGCTGGATCACCTCAGGGAGCTGGGACAGCAAACTCACGATGAGCAACTGTTGCGGTACGTGGGCTTTACCCGCGACACCTTTGCCAAACATCAGCAGACCAATGTCCAGAACGCCAGCCTGTTTCTGGCTGTCAGTCAACGGGCGGCCGAAGCCAACGATCCGCAGATTGCCGCCGTGTGCCAGCACTTTGCGGGGCAGTATTATTTCCTGAACGAAGAATACGGCAAGGCCTTCGAGCAGCTACTGGCAGCCAACAAAGCGTTTCGACGGATTGGCTATGATCGTGTACCCGAAATCAGTCGCTACCTCTACGAATTAGCGTTCAACTATTACCATTTTCGTGATTACAAAAAGGTTATCGGGTGCTGACCCAGACGGCCCAATGTCCTCTTTTCAGCGAGAACCTGGCCATCCAGACCTTCAACACGCTGGCGCTGGCATATGCCCGGCTGAGCCATTCAGACTCCGCCGACCGCCTTGGCTATGCCCGGCTGGCCGAGCGCAGTTACCGCCAGGCGCAACGGGTGGCAATCCAATATCACGACTCGGTCTGGATTGGCATAACGGCCGGTAACCTCGGCGGTCTTTACGCCGATCAGCACCGCCGGCTGGCCGCCCGGCAATTCTTTCTGATCGATTATCGATTAGGGGTGCAACATGGAACTAATCGCTATGATCCTAACAATACGGCCTTGAGCGTTGCCCGTGCCTGCTGGCACCTGCGTAAGCTGGACAGGTGTTTATAAGTCCAAACGGCTCTATCAGCAGAATACGGTCATGCCCGATTTTGCCCGGAACTTAGACGATGAGCAATACCTGCACGACTACTACAAACTGAGACGTACCTTCGCTTCCAGGAACAGAAACTCCTTATCCCGGACAATGTGATTATTATAGCCATCATGGATTGTGAGAGTATGCTCCCTTGAAATTTCATCCTGATAAGCCGGGTTAATCACTACCATTTTTCGGTACGATAAGCCAGGCAAATTACTCGATTGTCTTGATACGAATTGCGGTGAGCTGTTCTGAAATTCATTCAATGCCGGAGCCTTCGCCGGGTCGGGCTGGTGGAATTTTATTTATCTTCTCTTGCTCGCAGGTGGGTTATGGATTATTTACAACACCATTGTAGCAGTTGCGCTGGAGACCAAGCGACAGCTACGCGGACGGTATCATCTCAACCAGTCCGCGTACTCCTCAACCAGCATGAATTATCCTGAAGGCAGCCACCACAAGGAACCGTTTTTTTTGGGTAGAATACAGTTTTTGCTGGCCAGCCGCATCACCGACCAAAACACAGTCAAAGACCGACCAGTTACCCTGCTCGGTAAAGCAGACCACCAATCATGACAAGTGATTAAAACAGCACAATGAGAAGACACCCCATCCATGTTTATGCACGGTGCGATTTTTACTTTACTAAGATCCTGATATAATTTCGACAGTATAGCATGCTGCGATAATCAGTACCATGAATGCATGAACCTACTCAGTAACCAACAGAGTAACGATGTCCGGTGTCGTACGGAATTTGTCCGATAATGGACATTTGCACCTCATTTTACACAACAATCAACTGATAGTAAGACAGTTACATGTCTGGCATGATGATAGCAAGAAACGTTTTATCTACGTATGTCCTACCGATTTTTGCCATTTCATGAAAACGATTTATACCCTGATACTGATCGCTGTTAGTTTCGGCGCAATAGCCCAGTCATCGTTTGTCAACAAGCACATCATCCATGATGGGTATCAACTCCAAATTCGCGTCGATATCGAAGACAACGGCTGTTCTGTTCACTATAGCCGCTTGTTCGACGTGTCTAACATGGAAAAAGCAACCGTAAAAGCACTCGAAAATCGCATTAGCGATTCATTAGAACAGAATTCTGTCGAACTAAATGCAGTAGTTATCGCTGACCCGGACCAGGGCAGCAAAACGAGGAGAAACCGGGCAGACTACCGGATAAACGAGGGTGCAGATACGGACGAAAACAGCCGCCGGAAAGCCAATGCAACATTGTCACTTTCTCCCGATGATGTACTACCATCATCCGTACTGGTTCGGGAAGATAAAGAAAATGGGCGGCTCTGGATGCAGTATATAGTCCAGAAAGATGGCGACGAACTGATTATCGAACGCACGGCCAACGTAATCGGCAAATCGGAACGCGAAAAACAGGCCATCATCCGGGATACCGAACGCAGATTCGGTATCAGAACCGGTAATCAATAACGTCCGCATTCCTTACCTCAAACCCTATGTCATACATCGCCATTCCCATCTCTACGATGCCTGGCAAACGGGACATTGAAATCGACGTGACCATTAACGGCCAAAAACAGGCACTCCACTACCGCGTCGAGTTATTTTACTGGGGCGACTGCGCGGTGCCAACGTTCGACCGGGTCGAGTGTATTCAGCAATTGCTGGCCGACTACGACCGCAACTGGACGTTGTATTACATCGGCTCACCAACCGACGAGTTTGTGCCGATAACCTTTGTAAAAAGGGAAGATCTGGTCAAACAGCGGCAAATGATAAGGGGCTGACCCATGAAAGCCCCTCAGTAACTATCACCAATTTCTGCCCTTAAATTTTAACCTCCCTGAATCTGTTTCGTTGTATCGTTCGTAGGTGTACTGGGAAAAATAATTTTAGTTAACCCAAACTCCTTATCAATCAATACTATGAGACGTATTCTTTTACTACTTATTACTACTGTTATAAGTGCTGTTTCGGTACAGGCTCAGAACGCCAAAACGATTGCCGACGCTATCCACTACACCAAGTTAGCGAATACGCTCCGGGAAGTCGACAAGTCGCCGGAGTCGATTAGTCTGTTGAACCGGGCCATGCCTGCGTTTATTTCCGGCAAAAGTGTCTACTGGCAGGCGGTTGCCAACGAACTGATTGGGTTGTCATATAAGGACATCAAGGATACGACCAATGCTCTGGCTTACCTGCAAAAATCACTCGATCTGTATGGCAAACTGAAGTACGTAGCCAGCGGATGGGGTGTTAATGAAGTGATGCGGGCACTCTCCAGCAAGAATATTTACGCGGGCATCCAGTTCAACGAAACGGGGGTGCGGGTGGCTATCTTCAAAACGAAATACGAAAGCGATTTCTACGAGAAAGACATCAAAACAACCTTCGACATTCCGAACAATCTGCTGGTTGCGGACGCATCCAATTCATTCAAAGGTAGCCAGGATGCCCTGCGAATTGGTCTTGACTCGATTCGACGCTACCAGATTCCCAACGAACGGATTTTTGTCGTTTTAAGCAGCGATATGAGCAACGAACTGGCCCAGACAGCAGAAGGCCGTAGAAAACTGTACACTCAGTTGGAGCGAGCCGTGCCGGGCACCGGACTTCGTATCGACACCACGTTTACCCCCACACGGGAAGCCGAACTGTTCACCATTGGCGCTATTCCCCGCAAAGTGTGGCCAACTACATCGGCTCTGAACGTGGGTAATAACAGTACGATGGGTGGCTATTTTGAAAGTGAAGCCAGCCGCCGGAATTACACGAATGTCGATAAGGATTTCCATAAAATCACGCTACCTCTTGGCATCAATACAATCGTAAGTCAAATCGAGAGCAAGAAGTCGCTGGGTATCGATGCATACCGACGCGAAGCTCAGTTGGTCGTCCCGGCCATAGCCGATTCTGCCCTGAAACCGTTCATCCAAAACCGGGATACTGGCTTGCAGGAACGTCGGACGGTAGGTTTGGGGGGCGATATTGTTCAGGCATTGGTTGCGTATCTGCATCCTGATAAGGCGGGTGTTACGGCCGTGGCTGTTACGGCCAACGACATTGAACAGTTCAAACGAATGGCCCTGACGGATTACAAAGCGCTGACCCGCCCCGACCTGAAAGATATTCCCAACGCGGGTATTCGCCGTCAGGCGGAGCAGGACATCAATGCGGCTCAGAATCAACTCAGTGAAAAACAGATTATTGCCGGTGCTTTGTGGCTCGAATACATCACGCGGGTGTACAACAACTCATTGGGTTCCAAACGGTTTGTCTTTATTCGTAACTCGGACCTGGGCTGGGTAACGGGTAAGTTTTTGGAAACGATCAACAACGAATATGAGTCTACTATTGCCAAAGGCGACTTCTACACGCGCTAACGAAACGGTGCATTCATAAAAACGGGAATCGCCCGAAACCAGCTGGGTTCGGGCGATTCCCGTTTTTATGAATGCTATACCTAATCTCTCAAGGGAACCTGGGCTTAGCTATTTGAGTGATTATTTGCGCATTGCCTTAAAGGCATTCATCAGGCCGTTGGTCGAGCTATCGTGTGCGCTAATGGTCGCATCGTCCTGTAACTCCGGCAGAATGCGGCTGGCCAGTTGCTTACCTAACTCAACCCCCCACTGATCGAAACTGAAAATGTTCCAGATAATCCCCTGCGTGAAAATCTTATGCTCGTACATAGCAATCAGGCTACCCAGTGTGTGTGGGGTTAGTTTCTGGAACAGAATTGAGTTGGTAGGCCGGTTGCCGGAGAAGGTTTTAAACGGAGCCAGAGTGGCTATCTCCTCCTCACTCTTGCCTGCTTTCCGTAGTTCTTCGGCTGCTACCTCTTCCGTTTTACCGTTCATGAGGGCTTCTGTCTGGGCAAAATAGTTGGCCATCAGAATTTTATGATGCTCGCCAATGGGGCGCTGGCTAATGGCCGGGGCCAGGAAATCGCAGGGAATCAGTTTAGTGCCCTGATGAATCAACTGATAGAATGCGTGCTGACCATTGGTGCCAGGTTCACCCCAGATAATGGGACCGGTCTGATAATCGACCGGGTTGCCATTGCGGTCAACCGACTTGCCGTTACTTTCCATATCGCCCTGCTGGAAGTAAGCCGCAAAGCGGTGCAGGTATTGGTCGTAGGGTAGAATGGCTTCGGTTTGGGCACCAAAAAAGTTGTTGTACCAAACCCCCATGAGGGCCAGAATAACGGGCAGGTTCTGGTCGGAAGGCGTATCGCGAAAGTGGTTATCCATGGCGTGGGCACCGTCTAGCAACTCCTCGAATTTGTCGTAACCAACATACAAAGCGATGGATAGGCCGATGGCCGACCATAATGAGTACCGGCCGCCAACCCAGTCCCAAAACCCGAACATATTATTGGGGTCGATACCGAATTTCTGCACGTCTTTCTGATTGGTCGATAAGGCGGCAAAGTGTTTGGCAATGGCCGCTTCATCTTTAGCTGTATCCAGAAACCACTGCCGGGCCGTTTGGGCATTGGTCATGGTTTCCTGCGTGGTGAACGTTTTGGAGGCAATCAGAAACAGCGTCGTTTCGGGCCGGACGGTTTGCAGGGTTTCGTAGATATGCACCCCATCCACGTTGGACACGAAATGAACACGGAGTTTTTTATCGTCGGCATAGGATTTCAGGGCTTCCGTTACCATCACCGGGCCGAGGTCGGAACCACCGATACCAATGTTCACAATGTCTGTAATGGCTTCGCCCGTATAGCCTTTCCAGGCCCCCGACCGAATACGCTCGGTGAAGGATTTCATCCGGTCCAGAACGCCGTTGACATCGGGCATTACATCCTGCCCATCGACCAGAATCGGCGTGTTGGACCGGTTGCGCAGGGCTACGTGCAGCACCGCCCTATCTTCCGTCTGATTGATTTTGTCGCCCGAAAACATTTTGCCGATGGCATCGTTCAGCCCAGCCTGGTCGGCCAATTGAACCAGCAGGTCCAGCGTTTCGGCGGTGATCCGATTCTTGGAAAAATCGAGCAGGATATCCTCAAACTGCCGCGAGAAGGTGTTAAATCGCTCCGGGTCTTCGGCAAATAAATCGCGCAGATGGCGATCTTTTATTGTATCGTAATGAGCCTGCAACTGGGCACGGGCCGGTAAGTCGGTGAAGGAATGATTAGCGAGCATGTGTTGCGGTTTTTGGGTTACGGTCTTTGGTTTTCAGTGGTCCGTTTGCGGATAAATATCCCGTTATAAACGTGAAACTAAAAACCATAAACCTACTTGTCGACGCGAATATCGGGAATCCCGGCAACTTTTTTCGGCTATTTTTGTGCTTCTTTCCCCGCTGACAGGTCGGGCTTTTTTGACATGACTCCCTGTATTGATGAATCAAAAACTTTTTTATTCGCTCATTCTAGGTGCGCTGGGAGCCTTATTTTTTATTCCGTTTCTGGGTGGTGTGCGGCTCTTCGACTGGGACGAAATTAACTTCGCCGAGGCCTCCCGTGAGATGATTGTACTGAGCGACTACCTGCACGTTCACATCAATTTCAAACCCTTCTACGAAAAACCACCCTTGTTTTTCTGGCTTCAGTCGTCCATGATGAATGTGTTTGGTATCAACGAATTTGCCGCCCGGCTACCAAATGCCATTTGTGGTATTATTTCGCTGGTTTACCTGTACAACCTCGGCGAAAAACTGCACAGTCATCGTTTCGGGTTGCTTTGGGCAATGGCTTATCTGGGTTCAGTTACGCCCCATTTGTACTTCCGCTCGGGTATTATCGACCCCTTTTTCAATCTCTTTATTTTCGTTGGATTGGTCAATTTGATTCTTGCTTCCTGGAAACGGGAGCGGCTGGGGGGAGGCATGACAGCTCCTAAAAGTGAGTGGACGTACCTGCTAATCGGTGGCTTTGTGCTGGGGTTGGGTATCCTGACAAAAGGCCCCGTTGCTTATCTAATTGTTTGTCTGGTACTGCTGATATACTGGATGCTGGGGCGATTCCGGTGGTTTATTACACCGGCGCAGTTTCTGGCTTTTTCGCTGGCGGCTTCACTGATGTCGCTGGCCTGGTATGGGCTGGATGTTTACTTGCACGGCCCTGCGCTGATGCGCGAATTTCTGGCGTATAATATTCGGTTGTTCAGTACGCCGGATGCCGGTCATGTGGGTTTTCCGGGTTTTCACGTCATCCTGCTACTGGTTGGCTGTTTTCCGGCATCCATCTTTGCCATCCGGGCGTTTGGCACGCTGTTTATCGAGCGCAACTACCAGCGCGAGTTTAAGCGGTGGATGTTGATTCTGTTCTGGGTGGTGTTGGTCCTGTTCAGTCTAGTGCAATCGAAAATCGTTCACTATTCGTCGCTGTGCTATTTCCCGCTGACGTATCTGGCCGCTCTGACGCTAGTGCAGCTGGAGGAGCGAAAAATTCAGTTCAACAACTGGATGCGGGCCGGGTTGATACTCATCGGGGGAATATACGTTGTAGCCCTTATCGGTATGCCCATTCTGGCGCATCGCATGGACATCGTGCGGCAATACGCCGACCAGGATGCCTTTTCGCAGGGGAATCTGGATGCCAGCATAAATTGGCCGTGGTGGACGCTGATACCCGGAATCTGGCTATTGCTTATTCTTATCGTGGCTTTCCGATGGTATAACCGCCACGAAACGGCACAGGCGTCCATAACGCTGTTTGGGGGAATGGCGGTATTTGTCACACTCACCCTCTGGTTTTTTATCGGGCGTATTGAAGGGATTTCGCAGGCCGCAGCCATGGAGTTTTTCGAGCAGTCGCAGGGACAGAACGTGTATGTAAAGACCTACGGATACCATAGTTATGGCCCGTATTTTTACACCATGAAACAACCACCCGCCAATCCCAATTACTACAATGATGAATGGTTACTGCGGGGCCGGATTGACAAGGACGTGCTGTTCATCCGCCATGCCAGTGAGGAGCCAACCCTGCTCGATTCATTACCTGATATTCGGAGAACAGGGACCAAAAACGGATTTGTCTTTTACCGCAGACAGGCGAGGTGATTTGCTGCGCTGAAAACTGTTGACCCGGCCGGAGAGTTATAGCTGTACATTCAACGTCTCACGACTATGCGCCACCTTATACCCAAAAACCTGATTCGCTTTGCCACCCTGCCAATCGGGTTGATCTGTCTGACAATTTACCTGTCAGGTTGCAGTGTCAATAACTCAGCAACTTCAGGAACCACGAGAAAGATGAGTATAACCGTGGGCGATATTAAGGAAATATCCCTGCCCGGAAGTGGCGATGGCTCAATGGAACTGATTGGCACCTCCGACAATCAGGAGGTTGTGGACGTATCACGCCGGGAACTTGCCCCGGCGGTGGATACACTCAAACGAACGGATACCGGCTCAACCGTTTTTCAGATAAAAGGTATCACGGCGGGGAAAGCTAATGTCGTTTTCACGAAGCAGGCAATGGGGGCAACGGGCAACGGCCAACCCGTACGCACGTACATCGTAGAGGTGAAAGCGAAGTGAGTCGGACTACCGGCGAGTCTCGCCCGTTGGGTCAACAAGTTAAATCCGCTGAATCAACTCGGCCACTTTATGCACTTCCCGGCCCATAATATGGTCGATGATGGCCTGCGCGTGTTCCCGGCCATTCTCGATAAACACTTTTTCGGTATATATACCCGCCAGCACCGTGCCGCACACGTATAGCCCCGGCACATTGGTTTCAAACGTTTCCTTATCAAAAACCGGCACCTGCGTTTCCGGATCCAATTCAATACCGCACCGGGAAATCAAGGCCGCATCAGGAATATAGCCCGTCAGGACAAACACGAAGTCGGCAGGAATTTGCCGTTCTTCACCCGTTTTCAGGTCATTGACCGTAACCGAATGCTCGTCGATTTGGGTGACACAGGCGTTGAAGATCGTTTTGATTTTCCCCTCTTTCACCCGGTTTTTTACGTCGGGTACGAGCCAGTATTTCACCGTACTTCTGAAATCTTCGCCCCGATGTACGACCGTGATGTCTACATCGTGCCGGTACAACTCCAGCGCGGCCTCAACGGCTGAGTTCGAAGCACCAATAATAACTACGTTCGTGAATGAATATTTGAACGGTTCATCGTAGTAATGAGAAACGTGGGGCAGTTTCTCACCCGGAATGTTGAGCCAGCGCGGGCGCGTGAAATAACCCGTAGCCATAATCACCTTGTGAGCATAGTACATCCCGCCAGTAGTGGTCGTAACTTTAAACAACTCACCTTCCTTGTTAACGTCCCATACTTTCTCGAACAGCTTAAAATTCAGGTGGTAATAAGCGGCAGCCTTTCGGTAGTATTGAAGAGCTTCGTCGCGACCAGCTTTTACGTCGGAGATGGCAAAGGGAAGGCCACCGATCTCGATGTTCTCGGCGGTCGAAAAGAAGTGCATCCGGCGTGGGTATTGCCGGATTGACTCGGTCAGACTTCCCATTTCCAGGATTAAATGGCTAAGTCCGGCTTTGGCCGCTTCGATACCGGCAGCCAGACCACAAGGCCCGCCACCCACTATAATGACATCAACAGGTTGCATACAACTAAGTTACTTACACCACTATAACACTCAAAAAGTCTCCAAAGGTTGCGCTAAGAAGACTTTTTGTGTGTCACTATAAACACGAATTCGGTCAACTGATGCCAGTAGAAACGATACGTATTGGTTAATGACCATTCAGGCAATGGGAATCAGTGGTTTTTTATTTTCAGCGTTTTTTATTTCGGTGATTGCCCTGGTGAGTAAAGAACCTTGCCAAACGGAGCAGGGTTTTCTTCGTATATTTATTGTCCATACACGAGAGCTTTTGTGGAAAACTCCTTCAGTCCGTTGTTTTCGGCCGTTGATCAGGAAGAAGTAACATTCTTTGCCGATTTAATTTTGCCAATACCTGTACCAAAATTGTTTACCTATCGGGTTCCGCGCGGGATGGCCGAGGTGCTTAAAATTGGTGCCAGGGTAATTGTGCCGTTCGGCCGAAAAAACAGCCGCGTGTTAACGGCAGTCGTGGCCAAACTGCATAACTCACCACCCGCTGCCTACCAGGCCCGCTACATCAGCGAAGTGCTGGACGAGTACCCATTAGTGACCGGTTACCAACTGGAACTGTTCAAATGGATGGCCGAATACTACATGTGCTGCGTGGGAGACGTGATGAATGTAGCTCTGCCATCGGGCCTGAAGATTTCCAGCCAGTCGAAAGTGCAGGTCAATCCGGATTTCGATTACCCTGAACTACTCACCGAGTTTGAAGAAACGCTGCTTACCGAACTGAAAAAGCACCCGGCTCTGTCGTACGATGAACTGGGGCGAATGGCGGGTGAAGGAACTAACGTGCCCGCTTTGATCAAGTCGCTGGTGGGTAAAAAAGCGATTATTGTATTTGAAGAAGTCCGGGAAAAGTACGTACCAAAAATGGTTCGTAAAGTACGCCTGCACCGTAATTACGAAGAAAAGGAGCAACTACTGGTATTGTTGAACCGGCTCGAAAAATTGCCCAAACAACAGGAGGTCGTTATGCGGTATCTACAGCACGTACCCATGCAGCGCAACCCCGAGCTCAATCAGAAAGGATTAGACAAAGGTATCCTGAATCAGGACGATGAACTGTCGCAGTCCTCGCTTTCTACCCTCATCAAAAATCAGGTTTTTGAAACGTTTGAGTTAATCCAGCCCCGCTTTTCGGACAACCACGCTCCGCAAGCCGAAATCAAACTGACCGAAGCGCAGCAAACGGCTTCGACTCAGATTATGACGCAGTTCGAAACCCTGAACATTGTACTGCTGCACGGCATAACGGGAAGTGGTAAAACGGAAGTGTATATCAACCTTATTCAGCAGGCCCTCGCCGGTGGTTCGCAGGTGCTCTATCTCCTGCCCGAAATTGCCCTCACCACGCAGATTGTGGTGCGTCTGCAACGGGTATTTGGCGACAAGATGGGGATTTACCACTCCAAATTTTCGGACAACGAGCGGGTGGAGGTCTGGAAAGGCGTCGTGTCTGGGCAGTATCAGTTTGTGGTGGGCGTCCGGTCGGCGGTGTTTCTACCCTTCGACAACCTCGGCCTGATTATCGTCGACGAAGAGCACGAGACCAGCTATAAACAGCACGACCCGGCCCCCCGCTACCACGCCCGCGATGTGGCTATCATGCTGGCCCACTGGCAACAGGCCAAAGTACTGCTGGGGTCGGCCACGCCCGCGCTGGAAACCTATTTTCAGGCCAAACAGGGCCGCTACGGGCTGGTGGAGCTGTTCAGGCGGTTTGGCGATGCCACGCTGCCGAATATTCTGCTAATCAATACCCAGCAGGAAAAGCGGCAAAAGTCCATGAAAAACGAGTTTTCATCGGCCTTGCTCGGTGCCTTAGGCGATAATATGGAGCGCAAAGAACAGAGCATTCTATTCCAGAACCGCCGGGGCTACTCGCCCTATATGCAGTGCGAAGACTGCGACTGGACCGCCGAATGTCCCAATTGTGCTGTCAGTCTAACTTACCATCAGCGCGATGCCGAACTACGCTGTCACTATTGCGGCCACAAAGACCCTGTGCCCCGTACCTGCCCCACCTGCGGGTCTACCAAAGTAAAAACCATCGGCTTCGGCACCGAGAAGCTGGAAGACCAGCTCCAGATTTTCTTCCCCGACTCGAAGGTATTACGGATGGACCTGGATACCACCCGCGCCAAAAACGCGTATCAGAACATTATTCAGGAGTTTGAGGGTGGAGAGGTCGATATTCTGGTGGGTACCCAGATGATTACCAAGGGACTCGACTTCGACAACGTGAGTCTGGTGGGTATTTTCGACGCTGACCGGCTTATTCACTTCCCCGATTTTCGGGCCACGGAGCGGGCGTTTCAGATGATTACGCAGGTCAGCGGCCGGGCAGGCAGGCGGGCGGGGCGGCAGGGTACGGTGCTGATTCAGACCGCTAACCCACAGCAACCTATTCTGCAAAAAGTGATTCAGAACGACTACAAAGGATTGTACGAAGAGGAAATTCAGGAACGGCGGGACTTCAGCTACCCCCCTTTTGTACGGCTCATTAAACTGACCGTTCGCCACACCGATAAAGCCATTAGTCAACAAGCGGCTACCCGCCTTGCCGCCGAACTGACCGACGCCCTCGGTAGCAGTCGCGTACTGGGGCCGGAAGAACCACTCGTAGAGCGTATCCGCAACCAGTTTCTGTTCGATATTCTCATCAAAATAGAGCGGGAAAAGGTGAATATGAAAGCCGTCAAAACCTATATCCGCGACCGCATCAACGACATCCTTACTGACAAAGGACTGCGCCAGGTAAGCATCGTGGCCGATGTGGATTGTTTGTGAGAATTTGACGTTATTGACTCGGTCGAGGACTTTCTGGACTACGTTCACCTGCTTAAAACCAAAGCAGAAAACAACCGTTGGTTCACCCGAGACCAGGTTTGGGAAGAGTTAGGCCTGAATGAATAAGATACTGTTGCTTAAATGGAAAACCTTACAGCGGTGAGCATAGTGGCCGTTGCGACGATCCGCCACTGCGGTGGATTTTTCGTGAGGGCTACTTGCAATACCGTTGCGTACCGGCCAGTGCCACCACACTGCTTAGCATAGACAAAATCATGAAGGCGATAAACACCGTGTTGTCTGAATTTTTAGACGAGAATAGCAGTTCTAACCCACCAATCAGCCAAGTCGACATCCCCCTAGCCATCATACACTTCCCCACCCAGCGTGCCAATCCGTCCGGGTCTTTTACCCATTTCTCATCATAACCGGCTATCACCTTGGCATTCTTGAATCGCCAGACGACGAAGCCGAATATCAGAAAGAAGGAACCTATCAGGGCCATGACGACAAAGGCAGTCATAATGTGAGCGCCTGAAGAAGTCGCGGATTAATTCCGTTCGCCACCGTATGCTCCGCAAACCACTCCCGGCACTCGTCTAAACTCGATTGCCCGGACGCTACTTTGAGGATAAAATCGTACAAATCGTTTTGGGGTAAAGCTCGGCTTAATCGCTTTCCGTTTAATTTCAGGAACGTAAGAGCGCTTCTAAACCTGTCCGCTTGTTGCCATCGGTGAAAATATGATTGCCGATGATATTGAAGCAGTAAACGGCGGCCTTTTTCGGTATAGTGGGATACAACGGCTCTCCAAACATTTCGGCTTGTACAGCTTCTACTAAATGATCAAGATTCTCTTCGTGCAGAAAATTTGACGGCGGCATGAAGTTACCACCGTGTTCATTTACTGTATGCTGATTGATAAATGCGATATTTTCTTCGTCCAAATAAATCATGCCAATGCCCTGAAGACAGCTTCGTACTCGCTGAAATCTTCGTTGATAATCTCTTCTAAGCGATGCCGTTTTGACTGTTTCAGGTCATTGGCAACCTCAAGCAGAAGATGCTTAACGAAGTCCGGCTCACTAACCGCCAATTCTTTCAGTGACTTGCTGATTTGTTCTTTATCCAATATCGTTGCCATCGTCTTTACCGTTTTGACTATTCGTAAATGTAATCAGTTTGCGGCATACACCATGCTAAAGCAACGTAGTTCTACGGCCAAAAGTTGACGGAGCAACCTGACTTACAACCGCCCCTTCTCATCGTCCAGTCCCGTTTTACGCTGACGGGCCGTTTTGACTTGCTTGTTACCGAAGTTGTACGTAAAATCCGAACCTGACGACTCTGGTACCCGCCACTGGCATCCATATACAGTCCGCCAAACTGGCTAATAGCCCGCCACCGCTGGCTATTGAACGGATCCGATACCGTTACACGTTCGGCCAGATCTTGCGTTGTACCCCCATCGTTCTGCCTCAGTACCGGCGGTTCTGGAAGGTACCGCCCCAGATGGATGGGGCGGTGTAGTAGCCCGGCACTTCCAGCTTCCACGTGCCAGGCAGCGAGATGGTTTGCTGGACGTATAAACTCAACATATTGGCTGCTAACCCAATCGTTTTACCGTCGCCGAAGTTGGCATTATTAGCCGAGTGGTACCCACTCACGTTCAGGTACATATTCCACCATTTGGCGGTATTGAACGGATAAATCACGCCCAGCGATACCACGCGCTGATTCGCCAGATTCCGGGTGGTAATGTAATGTAGTTGCGGGGCCGTTCGCCGAGGATTGTGGCAACGGTATCAGTGATAGACGTAAAGTAATTCTGCGTGTTGCTGTAGCTAAGGGAGGTGGTCATTTTGTATTTGTAGGTGTGCGAAAGCTGGATGGTGCGGGTGTACTGCGGCCGAAGAAACGCGTTGCCTTTTTGGTTAGTTTATCTAACTTCGACTCAAACGGGTTCAGGCTTTTGTAACCAAGGCGGTCAGTGTACTGGTATGGTTTGTGAATCAATCCGCCCCCAGCCGGGCGTTGTGGGCAATTGACTGTACCCGTGTTTCGCTGCGCTGATCAAAAAACTGTCCACTCTGTTCGCGGTAAAGGCTGATATACGACCAGTCGCGGGCGTCGCGCAGACTATAGGTAGCCAGCAGGTTTGTTTTTTCTGTGTGGTTATTCAGTGATACCAAACCGTTGTATTTAGGGTAATATTTGCCCATCGCAAAACCGAGCGTCGCGCTACCGTTGGTACCAAAATTACGATTCATCTTCAGACGTATGTTGCTGATGCCCCCGTTACCCTGCACGTCGAAACGGGCCGACGGTTGGGGAATAACCTCGATGGCTTCAATGCTCGATCCCTGTAGAGTGCGCAGGTAAGCAGCTAAATCTACCGGATCGAGGGGCGAGGGTTTCCCGTCGATAAACACCCGAACCCCGTTTCGGCCCTATAGAATGATATTGTCGTTCGGATCGATTAGTACGCCCGGTGCTTTCTGCAACAACTCGATAGCCGAGTTACTCAACGCCGTGATGCTACTTTCCGCGTTCAGCACCAGTTTGCCGGGCAATACGTCTATAAGTGGTTTTGTGGCTTTCACACAACCTAGCAGCCACTGCATTCAGTATCATCCTGCTCGACACGCCAACCTTGCTTTGGCAACATCAATAGCTATTCATACCCAAGCTAATCATTTTGTTAACCCCTCCGCCGGAGCCGCCGGTTAAGCTGATTCACATCAGCATTGACGGTCTGAGTAAGGGCAAAAGGATAATTTTCATCAAAGCACTAATCGCTGCTCAAGAACTTATCTTACTGTAATTAGACATACTATCAAATTTGACAGTCAACTCTGGCAGGTATATGAACCTTCCTGTAAAATTTCCGCTAATACCACTGTTTATTAGCCCATCGGGTTAATTTTGCACCGGCTTCTGGCCAATTGTGCCCAATTTTTCCCATCCTATGTCTAAGAAAACCAAGATCGTGGCCACCATTGGGCCCGCTTCCGATACGAAAGAACAGTTACTGGCACTAGCCAGAGCGGGAGTCAATGTATTTCGGCTGAATTTTTCGCACGGTACCCACGAAGACCACCTGATGCGGCTTACGCGCATTCGGGAAATAAACGAGGAGTACCACTTGAACCTCTGCGTATTACAGGATTTGCAGGGACCTAAAATTCGAATCGGCAACGTCGAAAATAAAGATGGAGTCATGATTATGCCTGGTCAGGAACTGGTCTTCACTAATGACGATATTATTGGTACCACCGAACGGGTTAGTACACCCTACAAGAATATGTATCGGGATGTGCATCCGGGCGAGCGTATCCTGATGGATGACGGCAAACTGGAAGTTAAAGTGCTGCGTAAAGAAGGTACCGATGTCGTAACGGAGGTCGTTTATGGCGGCCTGATGAAGTCTAAGAAGGGGGTAAACCTGCCTAACACAAAGGTGTCCATGCCCGCTGTAACCGAGAAAGATTGGGCTGACCTCGAATTTGGTCTTGAGCATAATGCCGAGTGGATTGCCCTCTCATTCGTGCGTGAAGCATCCGAAATCATCGAGATAAAAGAATACATCAAGTCGAAAGGAAAGACGAGCCGGGTTATCGCAAAAATTGAGAAGCCGGAGGCAATTGCTAACATCGACGAAATTATTGCCGCTACCGATGGTCTGATGGTGGCCCGTGGTGACCTGGGCGTGGAGTTACCCGCCGAAGAGGTACCGATGATTCAGAAGATGCTGGTTGAGAAATGCAATAAGGCCGCTAAGCCGGTTATTGTGGCAACGCAGATGCTCGAAAGCATGATTGATGCGCCCCGGCCAACCCGTGCCGAAATCAATGATATTGCCAACTCCGTTATGGATGGCGCGGATGCCGTGATGCTCAGTGCCGAAACCGCGTCGGGTAAATACCCCATTCTGGCCGTTGAAAGCATGGCTAACACCATCCTGCAAGTAGAGAAATCGACCGACAAGATTTATTTCCGCTACCATGCTTACGTGAATGAGCACCCCACGGAAAATGTTCTGAACGACAATGTGGTGATGAGTGCCTGCCGACTCGCCCGCGATAGCCAAGCCCGCGCCATCATCGGCATCACTAACTCTGGCTACACGGCCGAACGAATTTCGCACCACCGCCCCAAAGCCGATTTGCTGGTTTTCTCCAATGATGCCCAACTTCGGAACACACTTGGTTTGTACTGGGGTGTTCAGGTAATTCCGTACGAGCAGGATCTAAGTCTGAGTGTTGACCAAACGGTGGAAGGTATTAAAGACATCCTCGTCAGTCAGGGCCGGTTGGAGGATGGCGATATTTTCGTCAACACCCTCAGCGTACCCCTCAGCCAATCACGCCGGACTAACACAGTGAAACTGAGTATCGTGGATTGATATAGTTAGTTCGTCGATTGGTTGACTAGTTGATGAGTTTACCCGGTTAAAACGTTTTGCCTTGGTCAATGACCAACAAACCAGTTAACCAATCATCCGGCCAACTGCCTATAAATACTAAAAAGCCGCGAAACCAAAGGTCATCGCGGCTTTCTCTTTTTACTGAAAATGAAGAACGTTAGGAGGAAGAATCTAATTGTTACTTAACCCGATTCAGGCCTTTTCTGTTTTCGATTCTTTGTCCTCTTCGATAACCGGGGTTTCGCTAGCCTCTATTTCTTCTAACTCCACGGGTTCTGTTGTTTCCTCGGCCGTTGCCTCGAATACTTCGGGTGCAAACTGGCTCAGGATCGTGTACCAGCTAATTAATTTCTTAATGTCGGCTGTTCGAACGCGGTCGCGGTCGTAGGAAGGAACAACCGATGCCATAAAGTCGGCCATTGCATCGTTCGATCCTTTGGTATCGGTAGGCAGTTTATCGTTGTATTTCTCCCGGATGATAAGCAGTACATCGCCGAGTGACACGGATTTCTCCTCGCTATCATCATCGACATAGATGGAAATATCGTTCAATACCGACACGCGGGCCGTTGGCCCCATCATGGTTTTTGCTTTTTTGTCGTCTAATGATTCAACGATAACGCCGGCCCGACCCGGTTTTAAAATTCGGTAAAGGCCACTATAGCCAGCCACATTGGCAATCTGTTTTAATGCTTCCATTAGCGTGATTTTGTAAATTGGTAACGTGTAGTTTAACAGGGGTATTGCTTAAACGGTAAAGAGTGAATATGCGAATGAGAAAAAAATCACTCACCCGCCTGTCACTTTTTGCGGTTTATATAGGCTTCATTCAGCGGTCGTATAAACGAAAGGATTTCTTCGCGACCAGCACTTGTGATGGCTGATGTGATAAAGAACTGGGGCGCTTCTTCCCATTCTTCCAGCAGAGTAGTGCGGTAATTATCAATGGTTGCCTGGAGTTTCGGACCACTGAGTTTTTCGGTTTTGGTGAAGACGATAACGAAGGGTAATCCGCGCTCGCCCAGATTGCTCATGAAGTCGAGGTCGCGTTTCTGAGGGTCAATTCGGGCATCGACCAGCACAAAAATGCAGAGCAGATTAGGACGGCTGGTTAAATAGCCGTCGATGAGGATGGCAAATTTTTCGCGTTCGGTTTTACTGACCTGCGCGTAGCCATAGCCGGGCAAATCGACCAGATACCACGACTTATCGATAAGGAAATGATTGACAAGCTGCGTTTTTCCCGGCTTTCCCGAAATTTTAGCTAAGGTTGTCCGGCTCGTCAGCATATTGATCAATGACGATTTGCCCACGTTTGAGCGGCCAATAAAGGCGTATTCAGGCCGATTGGGTGGGGGACAAAGAGCCGGGTCGGAATTACTGACCAGAAATTCAGCTTGCTTAACGGGCATAAGTAGAAGACGGTAAAACGGCCGCAAAGTTCGGAAAGATTAAGCAGAATGGCACACGATTTGTAATTTGCATGCCCATCAATACATTTACGGATAAAACGAGCGTTTCAGCTTAGAAACGAAAAACGCTCCTTCGTGCGTTATAGAATCGAAAACCTACAAAGACTACCGGCTCGCCGGGTTTGACTATGAAAAAACTATTTTGGTTATTTGCAATTGCCCTTATCGGCGTTACGGTACTCCCAACTATTGCCGCTTTTGACCCCGTAAAATCAGGCAATACCACTAGCAAAGTGGCTCCGAAAGACAGCCCTGAAGGAATACAGTTTACGGAAGCTTCCTGGAAAGACATTCTCAAAAAGGCAAAAGCAGAGAAAAAAGTTATCTTTCTGGATGCCTATGCCAGCTGGTGCGGTCCCTGCAAGATGCTTCAGAAGAATGTTTTCACCAAGAAAGCCGTTGGCGATTACTACAACAGTAAGTTTATAAACGTGAAAATGGACATGGAAAAAGGCGAAGGCCCGGCCTTAGCACAAGTCTATCCGCTGGAAGCCTATCCAACACTGCTATACATTGACGGCAACGGAAAAATTCTGCGGAAGGTACTCGGCCTTCAAACACCGGAAGCACTGATTGCCATTGGTAAGAGTGTAAAGTAGAAACGAATCTGATTTATAATAAAAGGGGCTGTTTCACCAGAAATAGCCCCTTTTTACGTGCTCATTAATACCTTTCTGCTTTTAACATAAAGAATGGAAAGAAAACTCAACGTGAGCACGGCTAGTGTAAACTGATGAACAGAGGGCCAGTCCATTGCCCACAAAACCAACCCATTGATACCCGCCTGCACGAAGGTATACCCGGTTGCCACGCTCAGATGGGGCAAACCCCGCCGGATAACCAGCAATTGATACAAATGCGACCGGTGAGCCCGAGAAATGTTTTGCCGCTGATAGACCCGGTAAATAATAGTGAGCAAACTATCGGTACCATACACTGCCAGTAGTAGCAGGGGTAGGTAAGTATGACTGTCGTTGATGACGTTCAGGAGGCCATAAAGCAGGATGAAGCCTATGGCGATGCTACCTACATCGCCCGCAAAGCAGACGGCTTTGGGCCGGGCGTTGAAAAAGCTAAAAACCAGCAGCGCTACGAACACGGATGGAAATAAAATCAGCGAACTGCTATCCATTTCATTCCTTTGCAGATACCACAGCGTTCCAATTGTAAGGAGACTATAAGAGGCAGTCATACCGTTGATACCATCCATGAAGTTGTACGCGTTGATAATCGCAACTCCCAGCACTAATAATCCCGGAAATATCCACCAGTCTATAGAAGGTGTATGTGTTTGGACCAGTAGCATACTCACTGCTATTGACTGAGCAAACAAACGAAACTGGACTGGAATACCAGCAAGGTCGTCGCCAAAGCTAACCAGCACCACGGCGGTCAGGCCACCAAAGAACCAGGGCTGATTGAACAGGCCACTCAACGCCAGAGTTAATACGGCCAGATAAACGATGATGCCGCCACCCCGAACCGTTTTAGTAGTCTGGTGTAAACTCCGGTCATTGGGTACATCAAACAAGCCAAAATGTCGGGCTAAACGGATGTAAAGAAGTTCGAGCCCTAGCAAAAGAATGGTCAGGAAGCCGTAGTGTGTCAGACTCATAAAGAAGGATCGACTATCGGGGCAGAGTGAGCGGCATTTTTCCCTACCTCAATAATATGCCGGGCTAGTGCCTGATTGATAGTATGCCGCGCAAACTGCCGTTTAAAATCAACCCTTTTCTGCGTTCGGTAAGGCGTTTCGCACAATTGCCTGACCAGGCTCGCAGCATTGGTAGGGGTGAAAACGAGCGTATTAGGCAAGTAATCCCGAATGAATGCTGCGGCATACCCGCTAACCCCAGCCAGAATGGGTTTGTCGGTAGCACCATATTCGAACAGCTTGGACGGCAACACGCGCTGGCAGGCATCCCAGTCGTTCAGGTGTACCAGTAGGTAATCGGTGTCCTGGTAGGCTGTTATCAACGCTTGTCTGTTACAGGGAGGGCGTAACTCAACGTTGGTACATTGTTTTTCCAGAAGGGCTGCTTCCAGTTTTCGTTTAGCCCCACCGTCGCCAATCACAATAAACCTGTACTGATTTTCCAACTGTTTGGCAGCTTCGGGGATGAGTTTATGCAGCCCCTGCCCGTCACCGATATTACCCGCATACAAAATGGTTTTGGGCCAGCGGTTCAGGTGTGGCTGACTAACCGGAATGCTCAGAAACGGGGCGTCGATACCATTCGTACAATAGCTGTACATAGCTTGTCGGTACGCGTTGAAATAAGATCGAAAACCTTCCGAAACAAGATTGATGTGCGTGGCATAGCCAAACGTGTAACGCTCCACACGTTTCAGGAATGGATTTAAACAGGCGTAAGCGGGTGGAAAACGTACTACTTCCTTTATTGCTTCCCGAAACAAATCGCGCATATCCAGAAAGAGCGGAATCGTTCGTTTGCGGGCCAGTCTGGCTCCCAGAAAAGCGGTGAATAAGCGGGAAGAAGACGCAACAACCAGATCGTAATCCTGCTCTTTCGGTAACCGGTGAGCAGCCCGGTAATAAACCAGAAAATCTGCAATTTGCCCGACCAGCCCACTTTTGTGCTTCGGAACGCGGATGCGCTGTACCAAAACCGGGCACTGGTCCGTAGACCATTCGTCCCGGTCGGATGCGGCTAGCGAGTAGGATGCGTACCGGTTCGGGTGAGTCGTAACCACATGAATCGAATCATGGGCGGTCAGTTGGCTGGCCAGTTCCCTGACCAGCGTTGTATTCCGGAAAGAACCGGGGCACAGGTCAGGTTCAAAATAAAAAGTCAGGTAGAGTATTTTCATTCGATAAGGGTGAGGATTGTTTCCAGGCGGGTTATAAAATCAACGACAAGGCAATGGCCCGGCAGCAACCGGTTAAATCCATTTGCCATCTCGTATTCTTCGATATGCCATGCTGGTTTGGTTGCGGAACGAAACGCTATTCTCAACGGCCCTGCCCGGATGCCATCGTCCAGCAACTGCCATGATATTGACGGATGAAAATAGAATCGGGCGGTACCCGATGGCCCAGACTCCATTCCGATCAGCCAAACCAGCAACTGGTCCGTTATCGAAATCGTATCGGTACCAACCGACCATGTTCGTTCGTGTATAATCCTCAGATGCCGGTAGCCGTCGTGTTGGGCTGTCAGCATTATAGCCGTATCGGTTGGTATTGTCACCCGCGCCCGGCGACCAACCCGGAAACTTGCCCATATTTCTGAGGAGTTTGTGTCTGCTACCACTACGGTGTTATGAGCGGCTGTACTGCGTTCCCAGTCCCGACGAGGGCCTTTTTGATACGTAGACGTGCCGTTATCCACTAGTATGGGTAGGTTGTCCACATTTAGCACGAAGGAAAGCGTATCGGCATGGGCGTGGCCGGGTTGGTGAGCGGGGCCTATGGAACCAACGCAGGTGAGAAGTTCATATCGTTTTCGCCGGAATAATCGGAAACCACTGGTATCGAGCGGTACAGGTTGTCGGGCTTTTTCGGGTAATAGCTGGCTGGCCTTTTTTTGAAGCAGACGAGTGTTAGGTGCAATGTCCGGGGCCGCATCATTCACCATCGGGACATCGCCATTTTGGAACGTTATCGCATTGAGCCAATTTAGCATCAAGATCCCCTTTTCGGTTAATGACTCAATAAGTCCGGCGTTATCGTAGTCAGTAGGTGACCGCAACATCAGCAACGTATCCAGCAGACGGTCAAGGAGTAGCTGGTGGTACATGGGACTGCGTTCGTAATGTCCGCCATCCGATAAAATCTGCTTTTCCAACTCCCGATGGAGAAGGCTGGTCGCCTTTCGAATCCACGAGCTATTCCGAAAATACAATGCCCCCATAAGTAATGCGAAGCCGTTTTCGAGCAGGTGATTACCCACCAGATGATACTCCAGGCGGTGACGTAGCAGCCGAACCTGAGCGAACAGGTGTTGATTGATAGCCCCGTCCCGAATCTGGTGGCGACTTACGAACTGCACCCAGTTTATAATGCGCACCGAGGTCGGATACGCTTCCAGTCCGTCTCGCACATCAGCCGATTGACGGATAAAATCGCGTATCAAGGTTAGCCCCTGGTCAACCGGTATGTCCGGTTGATTCAAAAAATCGAAGTACGTCAGGTTGTAGGTCCAGAGTTTACCGTGATGGGCGTAGTTCCAGTCGATGGCTGACGGGAAATGCACGGCCAGGTTCAAAAAGGTGAATTGTCCCTGTTGCCATGATATTGGCTTGTCGGCATCGGGTACGGCTAGAAAATAAGCGTCCGGCGTTTTGTTAAGAATGTGCAGTTTGGCCGGACCACGCAGCCGGTGCCAAACCTGATAAATAATTTGCCGACCCGTCAAATGTCGTACCGTCCGCCAGAGTCGCCCAAGGTTTTTCATGCAACCTGCGGGGTTGGTAAATCCGTTGTTTCCATACCGATATGGGCCACATCGACCCAGCGATTCTCACGTAGACTTTGCAGTGCGGCCAGGGTAGTTTGGGTCGTGTTGATTAATTCGGCGAAGGGAATCAGCGCGTTGCCCCCCGTCCGGAGTTGGGTAAGCAACTGCTTCATCTGTTCGGCGTGGCCTTTATCCTGCCTGCCCCATAGTCCCGAAAAAAGACCAAACCCGTACGTTTTCAGGCGACGAAAGTTGTCCAGCACCAGGGTTCGTTCCTGCGAATAAACCTCAACCCTTTCTTTCGGATAGGCTTTGCTACCATTGCTGAAATAATTGACAACCCCCGTCGAGCCGTTTTCGTAACGAAGCAGTAAAGAGACCGAATCACTGGTTTCGCTGTATTGCGGACCCATCGCGTTCATACACACATTCCGTACGCAACTCCCGGTCAGGAACGTGATAAAATCCACAAAATGACCCGCTTCGCCCAGCATACGCCCACCCCCGATGGTTCGGTCATGCACCCACGAATCGGCCGGGATAGGCCCCGCATTGATGGTAACGACCACATTCATGGGTAAGCTAAGCGGTCCCAGCAACGCCTTCATTTTTCGGGCAACCGGCGAAAAGCGTCGGTTGAAACCAACCATCACCAGCTTACCAGATTGCTGCTGTGCGCTAATTATCTCGTCCAGTTCGTGCACATGGATGGCCAGGGGTTTCTCGACAAATACGTGTTTTCCGGCTCGCAGGGCTTCAACCGTCAAACAGGCGTGGCTATCGTGCCGGGTAGTGATGACGCACAGGTCAATGTCGGGGTCGTTTAGTATCTGCCGGTAGTCTGTTGTGCTTTTGGCGATAGAATATTTTTTAGCGAGTAACGTGGCCGTAAGCCCTCCGGCACTGGCAATTGTTTTGAGGTTGACTCCTGCTGCTTTCAGGACCGGGAGCAGGATGGCGCTCGTAAAATTACCCGCCCCAATAAGGCCAATCGTAACCTTGGTTGGTTCATAGCGATACTCGGTTAGCTGACGTAAGGGGCTAAGGTTAACCGAATTGGAATAGGTGAGCAATGAGCCAATCCGATGGATTGATGTCAGGTCGCCGTAAATTCGGTTGTACTCCGCCAATGGCACTCGGTCTGTCACGAGTGGTTTAACGAGCAGCTTACCCGCAGCCAGAAAGTCCAGAATCGTCTGGAAATTCCGGTTTTCCGTCCACCGCACGTAGGCCAGTGGGTAATCGTGCCCCTGCTGTTCGTAGGCAGTATCATAGCGTCCCGGCCCGTACGAATTGGACACCAGGAAGCCCAGTTCGTTCCGCTGGAAATCTGCCCGGTTCAAATCCAGCCCTACCACACCGACCAATACGATGCGCCCCCGCGAACGATTCATCCGGGCGGCTTCGGCAATGAGTGTATTCGACTGCGTTGCCGCCGTAATAAGCACCCCATCCGCCCCGCCATTCTGACGGGTGAGGGCCAGCACCGTTTTCACCGAATCTATAGTCGGGCCGGTGCGAATGACGGTGATGCCTAGTTTTTCGGCCAGTTGGCATTTGATTTCGTCCGGCTCAAGGCCAATAACCTGGCAGCCGTTGATCTGTAACAGTTGAGCCGCCAGTAACCCTATCAGACCAAGACCGATAACGACGAACGTTTCATTGAGTGTCGGATTCAGCAATCGAACCCCGTGCAGCCCGATGGCACCAACTACGGTGAATACCGCATCCTCATCAGGGACGGTATCGGGCACCGGAGCCACCAGGTTGCGGGGCACGCAAACCACTTCGGCGTGGGGGCCATTGGATACGACCCGGTCGCCGATGCGCAGGTCAGTAATATCCTCGCCCAGGGCCAGTACCGTACCCATCTGGCAGTAGCCCAGCGGCAGCGGCTGGTCGAGTTTGCGGGAAACGGCTTTCAGAGTGGGTATCACGCCATCCGTGCGGATTTTTGCCAGTACCTGTTTTACTTTATCGGGATGTTGGCGGATTTTCTCCAGTAAACCGGCCCGGCCAAAATCAACCAGCATCCGTTCCGTCCCGAGCGATACCAGCGAACACCGGGTCTGAATCAGAACCTGCCCCCGGCCAACCAGCGGCACGGGAACCTCTTCGAGTGTTGTCTCACCGGTTTTGAGATGCTGGATAAGTTGTTTCATGGCTGTTGGCTTAGAATCCGTGCGATGCGGTCAGCGGTTTGCCCGTCCCAAAGCGGTGGCGTTTGCCCATCTCTTTTCGGCTCTTCCAGGGATTCGATGGCCATCTGCCTGAGCGTTTCGGGGTCTAAATCGGCTACTAACCGGTTTGTTCCGAACTCAATCGTTACGGGCCGCTCGGTCGTGTTACGAAACGTCAGGCAGGGCACCTGCAGGTAGGTTGTTTCTTCGGGTACACCGCCCGAATCGGTAATGACAAGGGCTGCTTTATCCATCAGGTTCAGAAATTCCAGGTATCCCTGCGGCTTCAGTAGCCGTACGTTCGGAATGGTGGAGAACGTGGCGTAGAGATCAAATTTTATCAGATTGGCCCTCGTACGCGGGTGAACCGGAAAGACAACGAGTTTGAGAGAAGCAGCTTTTTTTACGACTTCTAGGAGCCGTTCCAGTCCCGGCCGGGTATCGACATTAGACGGGCGATGCATCGTCAGCAGAATATACTGTTGCGCTTGTAGTCCCAGGGTGCCAACGGCGTTCATGGACGTTGCTTTGGGGCGGTACTGTATCAGTGAGTCGATCATGACATTGCCGACCATATGAATTTTACTCGCAGCTACTCGCTCGCGCCGTAAATTGTCGCAACCGGCTTTTTCCGTCACGAACAGTACACTGGATAGCGAATCGGTCACGATACGATTACGTTCTTCCGGCATCTGGCGGTCGCCCGAACGCAATCCCGCTTCCACATGCGCTACCCGAATGCCCCGCCGGGCGGCTGCCAGCGCACAGGCCAGCGTGCTGGTCACGTCGCCCACGACGACGACCCAATCCGGTTGCTCTGCATCGAGTACGGGATTGAATCGTTTTACAATATCGGCGGTTGGGCGGGCCGTACTGTCGGCCCGAACCCCCAGGTAATAATCGGGACGGGGCAAATCGAGCTGGTCAAAAAAAACATCGCTCATACCCGCGTCGTAATGCTGACCGGTATGAATGATTTTTGATTCGATGGACGGGTGCGCCAAGAAAGCCCGGTGCAGGGGAGCTACTTTCACAAAGTTAGGTCGCACACCCACAATGCTGAGGATTTTCATTCAATCGAGGGCTAGGTCGGGCGTCTTTCTAAAAACTCCCACGAGTAAATTATTGACAAATTGTGCCGCCAGAAAAGGCTTCAGTATCCGTGAGATTGGGTCCTGCCCCGAAAAATAGCTTGTTTCGACCGGGGTAAATCCAGCCTCGGTCAGTTGCCGGTTAAAGGTCTTTTCGGTAGCCGTGTTGCGGATGTATTGGAAGTAAACCGGTCGAGCCAGCAACCGAAATAACTGGCGTTCAACTTTACGGTACAGGCTCCTTTGGTTTGGGATGGATACGAGCAACAGACCGTTTGGTTTTAGCAGCAGCCTCGCCTGTTCCAGCATACCGTTCATGTCGTTCAGGTACTCGAGAATGCTCGACATGACCACCACGTCCTGCACCGGGAAATGAGCCAGTGTTTTCAGGGGTAGTGTGCCCACCGCGAATCGTGCCGTTGTTGATGTCCTTTTGCGCTTGCATAGGGCAATCATGGCTTCTGATCCGTCGATACCCGTCACGAAGCAGCCTTTTTGGGCGAGGTAATTGCTGAAAATGCCGGAGCCACAACCCAGGTCGATTACCTGATCGGTGGCGGCTACGTATCGGTCAAATAGCCCCGTCCAAACGTGAAATCGTTCCTGAAAAGCCTTCGATAGTTCGTACCGGCTGTCAAAAGCGAGTGCCCGGGCATCATGAAAGTCGATGGCGTTTTTTTGGCTCATTAGTCAACGGTTACTACGTTTTTTGTGTGGTTGGTACGGTGTACTGTATCCCGATATACTTGCTCCCATTCGCTAACCTGTTCATGCACATCGAATTGCCGGTGAGCTAGTTCATAAGCTCGTTTCCTGTACTGCTGATACGCATCAGACGGCATCAGCACGAATTTCTCAATCGCTTCCCGTAGCGGTTCGGGGTCGTTGGACACCCAGCAGCCTACTCGCTCGGTTTCGAGCAGTTGCCAGGGCGTATTCGTTGATGCCACAACCGGGGTTCCCTGCGCCAGCGATTCAATGACGACATTGCCGAAACTCTCCGCGTGGGATGGTAAAACGGTTAATCGGGCGTTGGCATAGAGGATTTCTTTCCACGAACCGCGTACCTGGCCCACAAACGTTACCTTGCCGGAAAGCCCCAGTTGATTGACCAGTTCCGTAAGTAAGCAACCGTAGGCGTTATCCGTTTGCGGCCCGGCAATGACCAGTGAAAAGGCACTGGCACGAAATACCGCCGACGCACCCAGAGCATGAATCAGGTTGTCGATGCCCTTGATGGGATGCAACCGGCCCATAAAGAGCAGGTAGGGTGGAGATAAACGAGTTGTGTCGTCGGGCCGGACAAGTGGCGGCAGTTCCATGCGGCTCTGAATTTCGGTTACCGAAGTCGTCTTGCCGAAACAGGCCCGGATATGGTCTGCTTCGGCCTGGCTGGCTGCCTGAAAATGGATAGATGGGGGAAGAACCCGTCTGACCAGTCCCAGTATAAACCGCTTGAGCCGTGGCCTGATAGCCAGTGCTACCGGATCCAGTTCACCGTGGGGCGACCAGACAACGGGCTTTCCCGCCCATCGGCTCAGTAATACCCAGATAAGGGATGCCGGATAAAACAGGCTGTTTACGTGAACCACATCAGCGTTTGGAATCGACAGCCAACCTTGCCAGATGTGGCGTATTGGCAGGTAGAAATGCGGATTACGGGTGTACATTACCCGCCCGCAATCCATCATTATCCACTGGTTGCGCAGGACAGACGGCGGCAAATCCTGCGACGTAGCAATGACCGTTACGGCATGACCCGCCCGCGTCAGGGCTTTGGCCAGCCAGTAAATGGTGTTGCTGGGGCCACCCATCTGAACGGGATAGAAGCAATCAGCGGAGAGCAGTATCTTCATCGGGCGGGTTGCGATATGGATTGAACAGGAGCCATCGTCTGATAGTATTTCCGGTAGCGGGAAGCGGCTATTGCTGCAGTGTAGCGTTGCGCGTTGAGTAGCCCCGCCTGCACCAGTTTTTGCCGATAAGTTGTATCGGCTATCAGGCGTAAAATTCCCTGCCTGATAGCCGCCACGTCCAACGGATCGACAAAATGGGCCGAATCGGGAGCCAGGGCGTGCATTGACGAGTTGATGGACGTAAGCACCACACGACCAACGGCATTTGCTTCCAGAACCGGCATACCGAAGCCTTCGTATGTCGATACAAACGTGACCATATCGCAGTCCGCATGAAGCTGGATGACTTCCGCCCGACTGAGATTTTCGTACTGTCGGTAGTCGATTAACCGCTGTTGTAGCGCGTGTAGAACTGTGTCCGATACCGGGCCGACGAGGAGCAGGGTACAGGGAATGCCTTCGAGGGCGGCAATCAGCCGGATAAGGTTTTTATTGGGGGTCGTGCCTACCTGCAACAGAACTGGATGGCTGGTTTGAAACGACGCTGGCCGGTGCGTAAAAGCGGGGTCGTACCCATTGGGAACGACGACGACTTTTTGGGCAATGCATCCCACGTAACCAATCAATTCCTGCCGGGTTTTGGCCGATACCACAGTTACTACAATGGCCCGGCGCAGGGGCAGGTAGTACCAGAACAACCAGAAGAATGCGTACCGAATAGGTCGACTTTTATTGCTCACCAGCGTACTGCAATCGTGAATCGTGAGCACCGTGCGCGACCCCGGCAGGGCCAGGGCTGCGTAATGAACGTCGCCTGTAATGTGAAAAATATCGCTTTTGAGGGTTCGTGCAAAACGCAGATTTCGCCAGACACTGCGCCAGCCCCGGCTGATGTGCGGCAGATACACCCGGTTGGTACGTATATCTGGTTGCTGATCGAACTCCTGTTGAATAGTTCCGAACAGTGCCTCGATGCTGTGGCCAGTGCCAGGACTTCGAACTAGATACGTGATTGTCATGGGCCTATAGTTCGATACCGGTTTGCTCCAGCAGCCAGAATAAAAGCGTGATGAACAGGACGCTGTTTACCAGACTTCCCCAGGTAGATAGCAGGTCAGTTTCCATCGTCAGGCAACCCATATAAATCATAGGGAGCCACAAAACGATGGATGGCATTTGGGTTGCCAGTCGGAAGGCAACCCGAAAGATTCTGCCTAATAACAGGCCGTAGCCCAGTGCGAACAGAATACCGCCGTACCCAAAATTCACGTATCCCTCACCCACGGGCGATAGATTGATACTGGTGTTGGCAAACTGGGGAAGCGTAGTAAAACGCCGGATGTTTTCGTAACCGCCCGTTTGTGGTTTGCCCGGCCATACAAATCGGGGAATAAAGGGGTAAGCGAGTGATAACAGCACCTCGCCTTTTGCGTATCCTTCATGGATGGGCACTTTGTTCATCGCATTACCGATGATGATGCCTTGATTGAAGCGAACAAAGGCCGTGTACAGGTGGAACACATTCAGCAGCTTTTCTGGATGACTCACCCGGTCCATCAACAGCGTAGTCATCAGTCCGGCATCGGCGGTGCGCTCGTTTTTCGTGTAGCCCCAGGTCTGGTAGCGGTACTCACGTTTAACCGACTGTACTACCAGCAGGAACGAAAAAGCCAGGCAGATTGTAGCGGCTTTCAGGCGCAGTGTTGGTGGAGCGGGCAGGCTGGCAGACAGCAACAGCATCCCCGCCAGCAGCCAGAAAAACAAGTCGTTGAATGTGCCCGTCACAACGGTATGTAACAGGAGTAAGCCAATGACACACGCGCTCTGTACTTTCCAAAAGGTGCTTTGGGCGTAATAGGCATAGAAGACGCTGGTCAGCAGACAGTACGCGGGGAGCGTTCCCAGAAAAGCAGGCAGGGTGGGTACACTCATTTTCAGCAGGAACCCTACCAGCCCAATAATGAATAATACCCTGCTGGCGCTCTGTCGGCGTTTTAGGTAATCAGCCGCCCGGAGAAGGTATTGTTTATGTGATAGCGATAATGCGTCCGGTTGGCTGGTAAATCCGTGTAATCCCGCGCAAAAAGCCAGACAGGCCGGGAGGGCGTAACTGAAATAAGCAGTGGACTCCAGGGGCATAGAAGCAGGTACAAGCCAATACGTAATGGCCGGTACAAACAGGATCTCTCCCGCTGCAATACTACTGATAGATTCGGGCAGGGCAATTTTGTGGCCGACACGGTGGACGAACGTTAGGAACATGTACACCGAAAAGGCCACGGCGAAGGCTTCATAAAACGAACTGCCAACCAGCCCGATGGCAAGCGGGAAAACCAGCAGGCTGAGTAGCAGTCGTTTCATAAGGTACCCGGTTGTTCGTTTATCGAGCCGCGTAAAGCGGGCGTTTTATCGGAAACTATGGTCCTGAATCTTTCCGTGATATTCCCATGTTGGAGGAGTACGGACAAAACAGCCAGCAGAAAACCAGTTCCGGCAAACACCAATACGGTAAGAATTCGTTTGGGCGATGTTCGTTTGAGGGGAACGGACGGTGGTTCGAGCACTTTAAAAATGGGCGTCCGCTCCTGTACTTTCAGTTTTGCCTGCTCCAGCTGACGGGATAATTCGGTGTACACCGTTTGGGCAATGGTCAGTTCAGCTTCCATCCGCTGCCGGTCCATCGTGGTCGAGAGCATTACCACGCTCCGGTTATTGTCATTGTAATGAAATACACTGAACTGCGCCTTCTGGTAGCGTTTTCGCACTTCGTTTACCCTATTGTTATAGAAGGTCAGATCCTGCCGGGCTTTTTCGGTGCGGTAGTTCGTAACGTACGTTGTCAGGTACGTCATGGCCAACTGCGTTACGCTGGCAGCCACGTAGGCATCGGGCATCTGTGCCGTAATGGTAATCAATCCCGACCGGGCGTCGAGCCGGGCGTTGACCCGCTCCATAATCTCCTCGGCCAGGTCCTGCTGCTGAATGGACAACTGTAACGCCCCCGATGGCCCTTTTATCAACGGTTGCGGTTTCGTTTCCAATCGAAAAAACGACAGTAATTTCCTGAGTGACCAGCCGGAGGTGCCCGTCGATAGAAAAGACCCTACCGTTTGCCGGGTGCCGGTTGTGGTGGTAACGGGCTGGTCAAGCAGGTAGAGAATAAAGGGGGTACTTTGTAACACATTGGGGTATAAATCGGGCCGGATGGCATCCATTCCGTCAGCGTCCGAAAAATCAAGGTCGGTCAGGCCTGCCACGGACGATAATCGTTTGAACAGGTCATTGGCTCCCCCGTTCATTTCGGGCATAACGCGGGCTTCTGACCGAAATTCCGATTGCTGCATCCAGGCAAGTATTGCCCCCAGCATCGTACACAAAACAACCAACCCGACAACCCGGATGCGGGCCTGCCAAACCAACCGGAGCAACACATCGGTCGGTACCAATAACCGATGATTTATGTCCGTTCGTTGTGTCATCCGAAAAAAGAAGGTTAGTGGTGAAGGCGTGTGGTAGCGACAAAAGATTATAAGACGAAGTGACATGAA
>JBBSTD010000072.1:0-32029 GCA_038236215.1 Cytophagales bacterium
TAATAATAAATATCCGAGCCGCCGGATGCCTTCATCTTCAACTCATTCCGGGCATTGACGTATACGTCTGAACCGCCGGATGAGTTAGCATTGCAGCTTTCTACAAGTAGCTTGCGGGCATCGAGGTTAGCCCCGCCAGACCCATTGGCATTGAACATCCGGGCCGACCCCTGCAAAAGCGCATCAGCCCCACCCGATGTGGATACGTTGATATCATGGGCCTTGAAATCCAGTTTGAGGTTGGCCCCGCCCGATGCATCTAGGCTCAGGTCATTGAACGAAAGGGTTCCCTTCCCAAACACATTGGCCCCGCCCCCAGCCCCTATGCTTTTTAACTGCCGGAATGTCAGGTAGGCTTTTACGGATGTATTCCGGCCCCAGCTCCAGCCGCTAAATCCTTTCCGTTCGATGTAAAGCTTTAGGGTGCCGTTTCGGACTTCCGAAATAACCTGATCTTCATCCACGCCTTTTGCTTCCAGGGTCAGTTTTTCCGTACTGCCCTGCGTTAGATAAACGACAATCCCGTTGCTGACACTCAGGCCGGTAAACTCCGACACAGACCGGTCTTTTTTCCAGTCATCACTGGCGGTACTTAATGCGGCAACGAATAACGTAATGAATAGTACCAGTCCTTTCATAGCTTTCCAAGTTTATTGATAGACTGCTTACAAGATGGAAAAAAGCAGGGATTCGTTGCATGAGTAACCAAAAAAAAGGTGTCCGGTTTTACGAGTAACTTTGTCCGCTAACGGACGTTACGTACCTTAGGGTTACAAGTAGTTTCTTATAAATCAGGGCGATAAGAATCTGGCACGAGGGTTGAGCCATTACCGGTACGGCCAAAAACAATCGTTTAAACGTAATTAATTATGATTCAACTTCGTAACGTTTCCAAGCATTACCCCGCCGGCTTTGGTAAGGTATATGTACTGCGTAACATCAGCCTCGACATTGCGCAGGGGGAGTTCATTTCTATTATGGGGCCTTCCGGCTCCGGTAAGTCGACCCTACTGCACATTCTGGGCCTGCTGGAAGAACCCTCTGAGGGTGAATACTTCTTCGATGATCAGCCCGTTCAGAAACTATCCGAAAAAAGACGAACCGAACTGCACCGTACCCGCATTGGCTTTGTGTTTCAGGCCTATCACCTGATTGATGAACTAACGGTGTACGAAAACATTGAAACGCCCCTGTTGTATAAGGGGCTAAACGGCTCAGAACGAAAAAGCCGCGTGGCCGAATTGCTCGACCGCTTCAATATGGTTGCCAAAAAAGATTTGTTCCCCGCTCAACTATCGGGTGGGCAGCAGCAACTGGTTGGTATTGCCCGGGCGCTGGCATCCGAGCCGACTGTTATTTTTGCCGATGAGCCCACGGGGAACCTCCACTCCGACCAGGCCCGCGATATCATGGAACTGTTTCGCGAACTGAACAAAAAAGACGGCGTAACCATCGTACAGGTAACCCACTCCGAAGTCAATGCCGAATATGGTTCCCGCGTAATCCGGCTAAAAGATGGCTGGCTGGAAGAATCATCCCCGCAGCAACTGAGCGTACAGGCCGTAAAGTGACCGGGGAAACAGCACCTGAAACCGGGATAGCAGCCCTGACCGAATCTGCCTTACTTCACACCGTAATGGTTTCAAAAGGGCCACGACTGCGTTGAACCGTGTGATTATTTACCGGCCTGTTAACCTCATTTATGGGAATATATCCGATTTATAAACCAAAAACAGGCTTAGTTTGCGCCGTTTATCCCAAAATGATAGCGGCACCGACGCTAAGTTTGTAACATTGACCTATCAAAATTATGTGTATGCAAGTGGCGTGGAAACAGATGCGGGTTGTAATGGCCTTGTTGCTAACGACAGGATTGTCGAATGTTTACGCACAAAATGCGCCGACCCGAACGGATGCATCAGCCGTGTCCCCGGCAAATGGGGTGGTTCCTTCGGTGAACCGGCTTGATTTACCGCAGTGTATCGACATTGCCCTCAAAAATAATATCACGGTAAAGCAAAGTCAGTTACAGATCAACAATAGTGAGGTGCAACTGCAGCAGGCGAAGTTAAACCGGCTTCCAAACCTGAATGGTTTTGCCACCCAGAATTTCAATTCGGGTTTTAACATCAACCCGGTCACCAACCAGTTTGTGTCGCGGTCGGTATTATCGAACAACTTTCAGTTGACCTCCTCGTCCACGATCTATAATGGTGGCGTTTTACAAAATACCATAAAGCAAAACGAGTTATTGCTTCAGTCGAACGAGAAAAATCTGGAGGCTACCAGGAACAACGTCACCCTGACCGTGATTCAAAACTACCTGAATGTACTGACGGGTCAGGAGCAGCTGGTGATTGCCCGACGGCAGTCTGATGTAAGCCGGTCGCAGTTTGAGCGGACCCAGAAACTGGTTAGTGCCGGCGCATCCGCCGAATCGGCTCTGTTCGAGTTACGGGCGCAGCAGGCTACCGATCAGCTGGCCATCCTGAACGCACAGAATAATATTGATCTGGCCAAAGTAGCTTTGCTCCAGTCCATGAATCTGTTCAGCGATGAGGCAATCGAAGTAACTCCGATAGCTATTCCGGATCCCAGCGTTAGTGCCTACGAAGCGTCGCCCCAGCAGATATTCGAAATTGCCAATGACAATATGCCGGATGTGAAGGCAGCTACCCTGCGCGTTCAGAGTGATGAGAAAGGAATTGCCGTAGCCCGTGGCGGCCTTTATCCGTTGCTGACGGTAAATGCAGGTTTGACCTCACTGTTCTCGAATTTCGGTTCGCAACGGGCCATTCAGAACGGCACGAGTCAGATTCCGCAAACGATAACCTTCAATGGAGTTCAGCAAACAATTCTCATCGAACAGCCCAATGTTTCGTTTGAAAGTTACACGCTTCCCTTCACGGATCAGGTCAAGAATAACCTGAATAAATCGCTAGGCCTGTCGTTGCAGGTACCTATCTTTAACCGGTTTCAGGTCCGGAACCGGATACAGACAGCAACGCTGAACAAGCAAAACTCGGAACTGCAGGCCGACAATACCCGGTTGCTGCTTCGCCAGAATATCGAAAATGCCTACGCTAACCTGGAAGCATCAGGAAACCGGTACCGCGCTACGCTGGCACAGGTGCAGGCTCTGGAATCGGCTTTTGGCGCATCGGAAAGCCGATTGAATGCCGGGTCAATCAACGTAACGGAATATAATATCACCAAAACGAATCTGGATCGTGCCCGGGCCAGTTTGGTACAGGCTAAGTACGATTACGTGTTCAGAACCAAAATTTTAGATTTTTACCAAAATAAACCGTTCAGTTTTAATTAGTGATTGCGTGAATCGGTACGCCGAAGCGAAGTGATTGAGTAAATAACCCATGGACGTTCTACTCACTCATCCACTCAATCACTCATTCACTCCCTATCATGAAGAAAAAGTCGAATCGCATTTGGTGGATATTAGGTGGACTAGTTATATTGATTGTAGGTGGATTGGTCGCGGCAAAACAAATGGGTTTGATTGGCAAGCCAGAAGCAACAGAAGTTGATTTTGCAGCCGTCAAACGGACGGATATTACCGAACGGGTCAGCGCATCGGGGCGCGTTCAGCCGCAGGTCGAAGTAAAAATCAGCCCCGACGTGTCGGGTGAAATCATTGGACTGTACGTAAACGAAGGGGACCCCGTCAAAGCGGGTCAGTTGCTGTGCCGCATTCGTCCCGACAACTATGAGTCACTACTGGCGCGGGCGCGGGCCACGGTCAATCAAAGCCGGGCGCAGTTAGAGCAAACCAAAGCCGCCGTAGCGCAGTCGGGCGCACGGTTGATCCGAGCCAAAGCAGATTACGAACGCCAACAGAAACTATACGCCGACAAGGTCATTTCATCAGCCGATCTGGAAACCAGCGCAGCCAATTACAACGTCGCGAAACAGGAAGTCGAAGCAGCCAATGCCAACGTTCGGGCGTCGTCTTTCAATATCAAGAGTGCCGAAGCCAGCCTGCGCGATGCAACGGAAAACCTGCGTAAAACAACGATATACAGTCCTGTAAACGGTACGGTATCCAAACTCAATATTGAACTGGGCGAACGCGTAGTGGGTACCTCTCAGATGGCGGGTACCGAGATTATGCGGATCGCCAATTTGCAAAACATGGAGGTTCGCATTAACGTGAATGAGAACGATATTGTCCGGGTCAATCTCAATGACACGGCGGATATTGAAGTGGACTCCTATACTATGACCGGCCGAAAATTTAAGGGGGTCGTGTACGAAATTGCCAATACAGCCAACGGGCTAACGAGTTCAGGGGGTGCAGCCGCTTCCCTATCGGCCGATGCTGTAACGGAGTTTGAAGTGAAAGTAAAAATACTGAATAGTTCCTACGTTGACTTGCTGGCCCAGAAAGATAAAAAAGGCTATCCTTTCAAGCCCGGCATGACGGCTTCGGTTGAAATCCTGACCGACCGAAAAGCCAATATTCTGGCCGTACCCATTGCGGCTGTCACAACGCGCAGTGCCGATTCAACCGCTATTGACACGGCTACGATGAAAGACAACCAGAACGGAACAGTCAATGAAGTACCAGCCGGACAAACGGAGAAGAAGGAGAAGCCGAAAGAAATAGTTTTTGTTAATGCAGGAGGCAAAGCCGTACAACGGAACGTAACGACCGGTATTAGCGACTTCGAAAATATCGAAATCTTATCGGGTCTGAAAGAAGGAGAGCAGATTATTTCCGGACCCTTTATTGCGGTCTCGAAGAAACTAAAAAACGACGACCTCGTAATAAAAAGAGATCCGAAGAAGGACAAAAAGAAAGAAGATAAGGAAGAATAACGGGTTATCACCTTACCACTGCAATCAGTTTCGGAACAACAATTGCTCTACGCCCCGAAGCGACTATAAGCGAATTCTGCTTTTCCATTGACGTGTAAACAAACAAAAAAGCCAAGCGAGACACTCTCTTGGCTTTCTGATTTACTCAACGTTATGAAAAACTTTTCTTTTCGACACAATTATAAAACAAAATTAAGTAAAATATATTAATCTCCTGAAATAATTTTTTCAATAAAAGCATAAGCATCTAATAACAAGGTTATTACAAATAATATCACGTACACTCCTTACCCTATAGTTTAAGTAAAAATACTCAAAATACTGGGCAATTCCCATGTATATATGAACTGATATTAATTAAAAATTAATCCGTCCCGAATGGTCACGGTACGGTCGGCAAGGGCGGCAAGGGCTTCATTATGCGTTACAATAATGAAGGTTTGTCCCAATTCATCCCTAAGTTGAAAGAATAGCTGATGCAAATCTTCGGCATTACGTGAATCGAGATTGCCACTGGGTTCGTCGGCAAAGACAATAGCTGGTTGATTGATAAGTGCCCGCGCTACAGCTACCCGTTGCTGCTCCCCACCCGACAACTGGGAAGGCAGGTTTTTCATCCGGTCCTGCAGGCTGAGTTTTTCCAGCAATTCAGTCGCCCGCTGGCGAACAGCCCGTTCATCTTTTCCCGAAATGAACCCGGGTAAACACACATTTTCAAGGGCTGTAAACTCAGGCAGTAAGTTGTTGAACTGGAAAACAAATCCGATTCGCTCATTGCGAAATTTTGCCAGTTGCCGGTCATTCAGCGCAAAAACGTTTTGGTCGGCAATCCGCAGCTCCCCCGAATCAGGCCGGTCCAGAGTGCCAAGAATCTGGAGTAATGTTGTTTTTCCGGCACCTGACGCCCCAACGATTGAAACGACTTCACCCGGTTTGATGGTCAGATCAATTCCTTTCAAGACGGCCAGGTTGCCGTAGTTTCGGCGAATATCAATGGTTTGAAGAAGCGACATTTGGACTGATGAATGATGAATGATGGATGACAAATTAATGGGATTGCAAACGGGGATTAACTTGATTTTTGACAAGCCCGTTCATCATTCCGCATTCATCATTCATCATTTCCTGTTAACTTGCCGCACAAAAATACGATTTCCAATCCTCCTTGTTGCAGTTGCCATGAATATACACGAGTATCAGGGTAAAGAAATTCTCAAAAAGTACGGTGTCCGCATTCAGGAGGGTATCGTAGCTGAATCACCCGAGAAAGCCGTTGAAGCCGCCAAACTCCTGATGGCCCAATCAGGGCAGAAGTTTGTGGTGGTAAAATCTCAGATTCACGCCGGTGGCCGCGGAAAAGGCAAGATTGTTGGCTCTGAGCAACGTGGCGTAGCACTAGCCAAAAGTGTCGATGCGGTACGTGACATTACCAAAAATCTCATTGGTAACGTACTGGTTACCCATCAAACAGGTCCGGAAGGCAAACAGGTCAATAAAGTCCTAATTGCTGAAGATGTCTATTACCCTGGCGCTACGGAACCAAAGGAAATGTACATTGGTATTCTGCTCGACCGGAACAAAGCCTGTAATGTCATAATGGCCAGTACCGAAGGGGGTATGGACATTGAAGAAGTAGCCGAGCATACGCCCGAGAAAATCGTAAAAGAATGGATTGATCCTTCTGTTGGTCTGCAACCATTTCAGGCACGCAAAGTAGCTTTTGGTCTTGGGCTGGAAGGGGAAGCCTTCAAAGAGATGGTGAAGTTCATCACAGCGCTTTACAAGGCGTATGTGGATACGGATGCATCTATGTTTGAGATCAACCCGGTTCTGAAAACGTCAGACAATAAGATTCTGGCCGTTGATGCTAAAGTGAATCTGGACGATAACGCCCTGTACCGCCACCTCGACCTGAAAGCCATGCGCGATCTGGCCGAAGAAGATCCCCTCGAAGTAGAAGCATCGGCGAATGACCTGAACTACGTGAAACTGGACGGTAACGTCGGTTGCATGGTAAATGGTGCTGGACTGGCTATGGCAACCATGGACATTATCAAACTATCGGGTGGCGAACCGGCCAACTTCCTCGATGTTGGGGGTGGAGCCAATGCCAAAACGGTAGAGGCCGGTTTCCGGATTATTCTGAAAGACCCAAACGTAAAAGCGATTCTGATCAATATTTTTGGTGGTATCGTCCGTTGTGATCGGGTAGCTACGGGTGTTGTGGAAGCTTACAAAGCCATCGGCGATATTCCGGTTCCGATTATCGTTCGCCTGCAGGGCACCAATGCCGAAGAAGGTGCTAAGATCATTGATGAATCGGGTCTGAAAGTACAGTCAGCCGTGCTACTTAAAGAAGCGGCTGAGAAGGTTCGACAGGTTATCGAGTCGTTATAAGTAGTTTGGCTTAATGCTAAATCAAAAAGTGAAAGCCGGAACGTATGTTCCGGCTTTCACTTTTGTACCTACTTGGCTACTGTCTTTATCGAGCTTTGTTGTAGTACTTCTGCGCTTCGGGCAATAGTTTCTGTAACTCGGCAATCCGACGACTATCCGATGGGTGATCAGAAAGAAATTCGGGCGTTGATTTTCCGGCAGCGGCTTTGGACATACGTGTCCAGAAGGTAACGGCCTCCTGCGGGTTGTACCCCGCCATCGACATAAAAATCAGGCCGAGGTGGTCCGCTTCCGATTCCTGCGCCCGGCTGTGTGGTAAGGCACGACCTATCTGATAGGCAGCAGGTAATCCGGCACCAACCGCCTGCATCAGGAGGGCTCTGGTGGTATTACTCTGTTGCGCCTGTGAGCCAAGATATGCCTGTCCTACCTGCATCAATCCGTTAGCTACCAGGCTTTCGCTCATCCGTTCGTTACCGTGTTCAGCAATGGCGTGCGACACCTCGTGACCCATTACGGTTGCTAATCCCGCTTCGTTCTGGGTATAAGGCAGAATGCCGGAATAAACAACAATCTTACCGCCGGGCATACACCAGGCGTTAACCTGTGGGCTTTGTACTAAGTTGTATTCCCAATTAAAACCTTCCAGTCTTTTGCTAAGTCCGTTCGCGTTCAAGTATTGCTCAACAGCCTGGCGAATACGAGTGCCAACCCGACGGACCATTTCAGCATCGCCGGAGTTCACCACGCGGCTCGTATCCAGAAATTGCTTGTATTGTTGACTGCTCAGCGCCAAAATCTGATCGTTAGGCACCAGCAGTAATTGCCTACGACCTGTTAGCGGTACCCGTGCACACGAGGAGATAAGTCCTACCATCACTAACATACCAAGGAGTGTCTTTTTCATTAATTTGCGTTTTCTTGTTTAGT
Source organism: Cytophagales bacterium (assembly GCA_038236215.1). GTDB lineage: Bacteria > Bacteroidota > Bacteroidia > Cytophagales > Spirosomataceae > Spirosoma. Next base: position 8,164 of record JBBSTD010000072.1, read on the forward strand.
GAGATTCTGACGGTATATGACTCGCAAGAGCTGGCATTTGTTCAAATTTTTATAAACCAGATGCGGTCAGGCCCTCTTTAGTCCTTAGATTTGCAGTAATCCGAATAGTTTAAAATCTTGTGTTTATTAAGGTAGGCTTGTATTGATTATCAGGCCTGAACCGGTAAAGAATCCCGTATGAAAATCATCTGCGTTGGTCGGAATTACGTCGAGCATATTAAGGAGCTGAACAACGAACAGCCCGAAGACCCCGTTATCTTCATGAAACCGGAAACAGCCGTCCCCCTGAAAAACGAGCCATTTTTCTACCCGGATTTCTCCCAGGACGTTCATCATGAGGTTGAGATTCTGGTTAAAATTAACCGGGTGGGGAAAAATATTGACGAGAAATTCGCGCATAAGTATTACGACGAAATTGGCGTTGGTATTGATTTTACCGCCCGCGATTTACAAAGCAAACTAAAGGCAAAAGGGCTTCCGTGGGAATTAGCCAAAGGCTTTAACGGCTCGGCCCCTATTTCGGGCTTTGTGCCAAAATCTGATTTCCCGGACCTTAAAAATCTAAACTTCCACCTGGACGTTAATGGCGAAACCCGGCAACGGGGCAACACCAGCCTGATGCTATTTCAGATTGATTACCTGATTTCGTTCGTGTCGCGTTTTTTCCTGCTTCAGCAGGGCGACATTTTATTTACGGGCACACCAAAGGGCGTAGGTCCGGTTCAGATTGGGGATAAGCTAACCGCATTTATTGCCGATAAACCCATGCTGACGTTTGATGTAAAGTAAATTCATTTTGTCAGCGCAGCGTATCCGTACGCTCGGGCAAATCATTGACAGTTTTTCTTTTGAGACGAATCCTTTTTTATACGTTCCTAACGGTTCTGACCTCGGCGAATTTGGTCTGCGGTCAATTGGCCAAACCAGATTCAGCCTCTTCGTCGGAAACGTTTGCCACAGGCTACATTAAACCGGGCACACTCGTCAATGGGTATTTTATGTTCCCCATTCAGCCCGGCTCCGCCAACTCACTATCGGGGGGCGTGGGCGACTTGCGCCCCAATCACTTTCACGCGGGTCTGGATATTCGGACGGGTGGCCGTGAAGGACTCGATGTCCATGCGGCTGCCGACGGCTACATAGCGCGGATTGCGGTTTTTACCGGTGGTTACGGCAACGTTGTCTTCATCAAACACCCGAATGGACTCACCACCGTTTATGGCCATCTGAAATCACTCAGGGATACGTTGGGAATCTATCTAAAGGAGCAGCAGTATCAGAAAAAAACATTTGAGATTGACCTGCGCTTTAAACCCGGGCAGTTTCCGGTCAAACAGGGCGACGTCATCGCGGCATCGGGCAATACGGGTGGTTCTGGCGGGCCGCATCTGCACTTCGAAATTCGCGATGCGCACGATAACCTGATCAATCCACTGCTATACGGATTCTCAGAAATTCAGGACAACGTTCCGCCCTATTTTGAGCGGATTGCTCTGAAAACAATGACCCCAACCTCGCGCATCAACGGCGAGTATCATCGGGTAAGCTATGCACCGGTACGCCAGACCGATGGCACCTACACGATTACACAACCGATAACGGCTTCGGGGCTGATTGGGCTAGAAGTACTGGCCTACGACAAAACCAGCGGTTCGCCATACCGCATTGGGATTAGCTGCCTGGAAGTCCGACTCGACGGGCGGGAAGTTTTTGCGTATAACATGAATAGTTTTCCGAGTGAGAAAACCCGGTTCATGAACATTCACGAAAATTACGAGGTAGAGCAGACGAGTGGGCAGCGATACCACCGGGCCTACATTGCCGATGGAAATTCTCTTAGTCTATATAAGTTACAGAACAATGCAACCTACCGGGGTCGTTTGCCCTTGCTGGACGGAAAACCACACGAAGTGACGCTGGTCCTCTTCGATGCGTTTGATCACTCCGCCCAACTGACATTTACCATTCTGCCGGAAGAAACCCCGGAGGGTGAACGCCGGCTGGATTCCCTGGCGGAGAGCCCGGTTACCAAACCAGTTGCGGCAGCCATCATTGAACAGGCTCCTACGGCTACCATCACGACCGACGAAAATGTACTGAAGTTAAGCGTCAGGAACCTACCGATTGACAATCCACCGGCAGCCAAACTTTTTGTTGGTCGTACTACAATTGAGCAACAGGTTAGCTATGTTCATGCTAATCAGGCGGTTTATCTTATAGATTTGCGTCAAGTTTTGCCCGATTCAATTGAGTTTGGTCATAATGTCATCCGAACAAATCTCAGAAAAAAAGTAATTCCGGGTAGAGACGAGGTTATTACAGACGGTAAAAATCGATTGCAGTTTAAAGCCGGAACCCTGTTCGACACGCTTTATCTGGCTACGCGATTGTTGCCGGGCGGGGGACTGGAAATTAACCAGTCCATCATACCCCTAAACGATTACCTGACGGTTTCATACACCCCGGATTATCCCATCGCCATTGATACCGCCCGCACCAAAGTGTATTGGACGAGTGGAGGGAATGAGAGTTATCTGGGAGGAACCTGGAGCGGGGGGCATATTGAGTTCAGAACCCGGTCGTTGGGAAGGTTTCAACTGATGACGGATACTAACCCGCCCAAAGTAGACATTCTGACGGCTACTGCGCAGGGGATTACGGCCCGCGTTCGGGACGACCTGTCGGGCATTGCTGAGTTCAGGGCACTGGTCAACGGCGAGTGGGTATTGATGCAGTACGATTATAAACGGTCGTTGCTTTGGTCTGACAAGCTGAATCCGGACGAACCTTTCGAAAAAGGGGCTGAGGTAATTGTCCAGGTTAAAGATAGGTCGGGTAATATTGGTTCTGACACGACTTCTATCAATGAACCCCGGCCTGTTATTCGGCGGAAAGCCGCCCCGACGCGGAAGAAGAAGAGGAGATAAACCGACAAACCACAAGTACTATGTCCCTAGCCATCGGCGACCCCGCTCCCGATTTCACGAGTGTTGACCAGCAGGGTAACCCTGTTAGGCTGTCTAATTATAAGGGCAAAAAAGTTGTGCTGTATTTTTACCCGAAGGATGACACGCCGGGTTGTACCGCGCAGGCCTGTAGCCTGCGCGACAACTACGCCGGATTACAGTCAGCGGGCTATGAAGTACTGGGGGTAAGTGTCGATGACCAAAAGGCTCATCAGAAGTTTATAACAAAGTACGATTTACCTTTTACGCTGATTGCCGACACCGATAAACAGGTAGTGGAAGCCTATCATGTCTGGAAAGAGAAATCCATGTATGGTCGAAAATTCATGGGCATCGTCCGAACTACTTTTCTTGTCGATGAGCAGGGCATTATTACGAACATCATCGAAAAAGTTGATACCAAAGAACACGCAAAACAGATATTAACGTAGAGACCGCACCGGCGGACCGGCAAGACCTTGCGTCTCATGACCGAATGGTATTGCTATTAGTATTGCTGACGCACGTGAGACGCAAGGTATTGCCGGTCCCGCCAGTGCGGTCTCTACACTGAAAAACTATGAAAATCGAACAACTTGAAGGCACGGCTACGGCCGTTCGGCGCGACATCCTTCGGATGGTAGCGGCCGTTAACTCGGGCCACCCCGGCGGCTCGTTAGGCTGCGCCGATTTTTTTGTCGCCCTCTATTTTGAGGTGATGAACCGGAAAAAAGATGCACAGGGTAATCCGATCTTCGACATGGACGGTCGGGATGAGGATATTTTCTTCCTCTCCAACGGTCACATTTCGCCGGTGTTTTATTCGGTGCTAGCCCGGGCGGGTTACTTCCCGGTTAAGGAACTGGAAACGTTCCGCAAGCTCGATAGCCGGTTGCAGGGACACCCGACTACGGCTGAGCACCTTCCGGGCGTTCGGATTGCTTCCGGTTCTTTGGGACAGGGCCTATCCGTAGCAAGTGGAGCAGCCTACTCCAAAAAACTGAATGGCGATAAAAGTCATGTGTATGTACTCATGGGCGACGGTGAGCAGCAGGAAGGCCAGGTTTGGGAAGCCGCCCAGTTTGCTCCCAACAAAAAACTCGGCAATCTGGCTGCTGTTATTGACCTGAACCACGCTCAGATTGACGGCACAACCGACAATGTGAACAACAACCGGAGTCTGGCCGACAAGTACCGCGCCTTTGGCTGGTTCGTCGACGAAATGGAAGGGAACGACATGGCAGGGGTCATCAAAACGCTAAAAAAAGCGCAACAGGACCCCGACGTCCCCACGATGATTTTGATGCACACCGAAATGGGCTTCGGCGTTGACTACATGGTCGGTAATTACAAATGGCACGGCACGGCCCCCAACGCTGACCAGTTAACGCAGGCACTAAATGGCCTGCCTCTTACGGTTGGTATGGAAGATTATTAAAGAAACGTAGAGACCGCACCGGCGAATTAGCAATACCTTGCCTTTCATGTGCTGACAATAAGAATAGAATATTTTTAAAATTGTAGAGACGCAATACCTTGCGTCTCATATCCGGACGGTATTGCTGACGCACACAAGACGCAAGGTATTGCGTCTCTACATAGACCCATGAAAATCAAACGCCTGGTCATCGAAAATTTCAAGTCCATTGAACGGATTGAGCTGATTGAGCCCAATCCGTTCACGGCCTTTGTTGGCCCTAACGGGTCGGGCAAATCGAATATTTTCGAGGCTTTGGAGTTTGTAAATTTGAGGTACAAGACTTCAAAAGTGACAGTTGCTAGTTTGTTTGGTGGATACGCGAACTTCTTAAGACGACAAGATCAAGATAAGACCTTTACGTTCAACTCTTATCTTGAACATTTTGATATTCAGTATTCCTATTCTGAAGAAAATTATGAGATCGGATACGGAAGTATAGTATCTGAGAAAGAGAACAATCTAACAACTCAACAAAAAGAGTCGACGGAATACAGACAATACTTCGGTAACTTTTCGAGATTGTTTGTGAAGAATGATAGCCTTGTCAAGCTTTCCCTCAAAGACGATCAACGTCTTGCTTTAGATGCAAGTAATCTTGAAAAGGTCTTAAAACGCATTCTTACTGACGATACATTGAGGAACGAAATCTTCGAGTGGCTTGAACTCTTCGTGCCGGGTTTTAAAGCAGTCGAAATAGATGACCGAAACGAATTGCACTGGTTTGAGCAATCAACACCAAACCATTTCACCAAGGACCTGATCTCCGACGGGACGTACAATATCCTGGCCTTACTGACCGCCGTTTACCAGAGCGATGACAAACCGCAGTTCTTGTGTATTGAAGAACCAGAGAACGGGTTACATCCGCAGGTGGCGCGGGAGTTGGTTGACTTCTTTCGCATCATGTGCGAAGAACGTGGGCATTACATCTGGCTCAATACGCATTCGCAATCCATGCTATCCCGGGTAAAGCCTCATGAACTAGTTATCGTTGAAAAAAAGCAGGGTGCTACTCATGTTAAGCAGATTCCTGAAGAAGAATTTAAAAACTGGCGGATGGATGAAGCACTGCTGATGAATGCTTTCGGAGGTGGGCTTGCGTGGTGAGTATTGGTTTTATTTGTGAAGGCAAAACAGAGCAGGAGATTATCGAATCAGCCGGTTTTCAAGACTGGCTAACGCTAAATGGACTGACTTGTATTCAACCGGTTTTTGATGTGGCAGGAAACGGCAATTTGCTTCCCCATCGGTTGAACGATATACGCGATACATTATACAAAAATGGAGCTAACCTATTAGTTGTCATTACAGACCTCGATCATGATCAGTGCATTACGATTACACGCCAGCGTATTACTCAGCAAGACGACTTGATTGTCATTGTTGCTGCCAGGCAAATAGAGTCTTGGTTTCTAAGCGATTCCAATACGCTTCGCCTGTTATTCTCAGACGACACCTTTGTATTTGAACATCCAGAAGCGGAACAAAACCCATTTGTAACGCTAAAACGTTTATTTGAATCAAAAACACAGCGGGGAATCGGCACAAAATCGATGTTAGCCCGACGCATGATCAAGTACGGTTTTACCATCCAAAACGCGGCCAAACACCCGAACTGCCCTTCGGCGCAGTATTTTCTAACTAAATTGCAAACTCTCGCTTCGGCGAATTAATCGAGACGATGAAAAAATACGAGTATACCGAAAAGAAAGATACGCGCTCGGGCTTCGGCGCGGGTATCGCCGAACTGGGGAAATCGAACCCCAGCGTTATTGCACTGACTGCCGACCTGGCGGGTTCGCTTAAACTGGATGCTTTTATCAAAGAAAACCCCGAACGCTTTATTCAGTGCGGCATTGCCGAAGCCAACATGATTGGCGTATCGGCCGGTCTGACTATTGGCGGCCATATCCCCTTCGCCACCACGTTCGCTAATTTTGCAACGGGTCGGGTGTATGATCAGATTCGGCAGTCGGTAGCGTATTCCAACAAGAACGTTAAAATCTGTGCATCCCACGCGGGTTTGACCCTCGGCGAAGATGGTGCCACCCACCAGATTCTGGAAGATTTGGGCATGATGAAAATGCTACCAAACATGACCGTCATCAACCCCTGCGATTACAACCAGACCAAAGCTGCTACCCTGGCCATCGCCGAGCATTTAGGACCAGTTTATCTGCGCTTTGGCCGACCGGTCATTCCGGTATTTACCCCCGCCGACCAGAAATTTGAAATCGGTAAAGCCTGGACGGTGAACGAAGGAACAGACGTATCTATATTCTGCACAGGTCACTTGGTTTGGGAAGCTATCAAAGCGGGTGAAATCCTGTCGGAGCAGGGTATCGAAGCCGACATCATCAATATTCACACCATTAAGCCACTGGACGAAGAAGCCATTCTGAAATCTGTGAAGAAGACGGGCTGTGCGGTTTCGGCAGAAGAGCACATGATTAATGGTGGCCTGGGCGATAGTGTGGCGCAGGTACTGGCCCGTTACTATCCGGGCCCCCTAGAGTACGTAGGTGTGCATGACACATTCGGCGAAAGTGCCACCCCCGATCAGCTTATGAAGAAGTACGGCCTTACCGCCGACAAAATCGTTGAGCAGGTAAAAAAAGCAATAGCAAGAAAATAGGTTTACGGTTTGGTTTACGGTTTACGGTTGGCTGACGCAAAATTCATGATGCACCAGCCAGACGTAAACCATAAACCAAAAACCGTAAACTGCAAAAAGAATGACTGACGAAGAACTGCTTGTCAAATACCGCGACCCGTCGAGCCGGAATTATGCCTTTAATCTGTTGGTGCGTAAGTACCAGCAGAAAATCTATTGGCATATCCGGAAAATGGTCATCGACCACGATGATGCTGACGATTTGGTGCAGGAAACGTTCATAAAAGTCTGGAACAGTCTGGAACAGTTTCGGGGCGACAGTCAGTTATATACCTGGGTTTACCGTATCGCGACCAATGAGTGCCTGAACTTCCTCAACAAGAAACGCCGGCGCTTCTTTCTGCCCATTGGCGACGTAGAAGGCGAGTTGATGGAAAAACTGGAAACCAACTCCGACTATGTTACATCGGGCAATGAGTTGAGTGGCGAAGAGATACAGTTGAAGTTACAGAAGGCATTATTGAAATTACCCGACAAACAGCGGCTGGTTTTCAACATGAAGTATTTCGATGATATGAAATACGAAGAAATTTCGGACATTACGGGTACATCAGTTGGTGCCTTGAAAGCCTCTTACCACCTGGCCGTAAAAAAAATCGAAGATTATCTAAAGAAAACCGATACAACCGATTAAACCACAGCCGGTCCAGACTGTCAAATTCCCAGAAACAAGATTAAATTGTGTATCGGATACACACCAATATAATGAACGCCAAAAACGAATTCAGGCTTGATGAATTACCCCCCGAGCATCCACTGCGGCAAATACCGTTTACGGCTCCGGACGGGTACTTCGATGCGCTGCCCTCTCGCGTACAAGCCCACGTAATAAAAAAGTCCAGGCCTGCTTTAAGCATCAGCTGGTCCTGGCAGCGTACGGCAGCATCACTGGCGGGAGCCAGCCTGATTGCTGTGTTGATCTGGCAAACGATACCCCAGCGTCAGGAGTCAATACCAGGTGAAGCGCTGGCTGGTGTTAGTAGTCAGATGATAGCGGCTTACCTGGAGGAGCAGGGAGTAAACGCTTACGAACTAGCCGATAGTCAGCAACTCCACTCGTCATTGGGTAGCGACACTACAGCCATTGAGTTCCTCAATGTGAACCCGGTCGATATTCAGCAGCATATTAAAGAGTACAATGTACAGGATATTCCTAATCAGGGTTCCTGATTTTTCAGCATGATTAACCTTACTACAATGAGATACGTATTTATCAGTTGGCTGGTTAGTCTGATGTTTATGGCACAGGTGGCCAGTGCACAGAATGACGGCAATGGACGGCAGAAAATTGAAGCTGCCAAAATTGGCATGATTACGAACCGACTGAACTTAACTACCGATCAGGCTCCCCAGTTTTGGGCGGTTTATAATGAATATAACGCCAAGAAGCAGGAGTTGAACCGGCGGGTTCGTCAGTTAAATAACGCTCCAAACCGCTCCGGCGCGAATGAAGTGCAACTGGTAAATGGCCTTCGGGAGGTGAACGCCACCAAGCAGAAACTGGCCGATCTGGACGAAGAATATATGGGCCGTTTTCTTAAAGTAATTACCCCTGCTCAACTGACTGAGTTGTACAAGACAGAGCAGGAGTTCAACAAAATGCTGCTCAATCGGCTAAATCAGGGAAACTAGTACTGCAAACAGCAACGTTTCACCTCTTATTAAGCGCATTAGGTAAGTCCCACCGGTCTCAAAAATGATTGAGTCGTACCGTTGCTCCTGATTATCAGGGATAATAGTACGACTCAATCATTTTCCGAATAAGCAGGACGAACAGCCGAATTTGTAACAAAATCCTCCCATTGGGCTTTATTACATACGAACCTTCAAACGGTTTGGCATTCACTAAATTTACTGTATAAATTAAGCCAACATGAACATTAAACGTAAATCATCCGCCCATTGGGAAGGATCGGGTAAAGAAGGAAAAGGAACGGTTTCGACGGCCAGTACGGTACTAAACGAGACGCAATACTCATTTAACACCCGCTTCGCCGATGGCGTAGGCACTAATCCAGAAGAACTGGTTGGTGCAGCACACGCAGGTTGCTTCTCCATGAAGCTGGCGTTTAACCTACAGGAAGCTGGTTTTACTGCCGATTCGATCGATACACAGTGCGTCATTACGCTCGATAGCGACGCCGGTAGCATCAGCGAATCGCATCTGGTCGTGAAGGCAAGTGTGCCGGGGATTGACAAAGATAAATTTCAGTCGCTGGTAGACGATGCCGAAGCGAATTGCCCCATTTCCAAATTATTCAACACGAAAATCACCGTTGAGGCTACGCTGGCTTAACCCCGTTAGGTAGCTTACCTTCCGCATAAAAACGCCAAAGGCCGGATTAATCCGGCCTTTGGCGTTTTTATCGGAGAATTCTTTTGACTAAATGCCAGCCTGCCAAGATGAACTACATTTCATCTGCACTATACAACAATATGAAGCATACATTATTTTTTTAGAACAATTTATGGATTGCAAACGCTTTTTCTTATAATTGTGTCTTAAACACACTATTATTATTTTTCAACATTTTCGTTAATGGCACGATGAGTTATTATACGCACTCCAATCGGATCCTAGTTGCCCTTGACTGTATCATTTTCGGCTTCGATGGGGAAGACATCAAGTTGCTGCTTATCAAACGAAACTTTGAGCCCGAACTGGGAAAGTGGTCACTGATGGGTGGTTTTTTAGAGGAAGACGAAGACCTTGAAACCGCTGCCCAGCGGATTTTGTATGAGTTGACAGGCCTGAAAAATAACTACCTCGAACAGCTACAAACTTTTGGGTCCATAAACCGTGATCCCGTCGAACGAACCATTTCCGTTGTCTACTACGCCCTTGTGAATAGCCAGCAGCAGGATATAAACGCGATTAACGCGCATAATGCGTACTGGATTAATCTTTCTGACAAACCCGACCTGATTTTTGATCACAATAGAATGGTGGAACAGGCCAGGCAGCAACTACGCTATAAAGCAGCCCTGCACGCCATTGGATTTGAGCTACTGCCCGAACAGTTTACCATTCCCCAGCTTCAGAAACTGTACGAAGCGATTTACAACCGCAAACTTGATCGGCGAAATTTCAGCCGTAAAATAATTTCTACCGGGTTACTACTCAGTACAGGCGAGAAAGACAGCAGGTCGGCTACCAAGAAAGGTCAGCTTTACCGACTGGATACCACCAACTACCAGCGCTACCTAAACGACTACATGAGTTTTTTTCCGGAACTAACTTTATCCTGACCTTATACTATGACTAATCCCTATGTTATCGGTGTCGATTTTGGCAGTGACTCCGTTAGAGCATTGGTTATCAACGCCCTGACGGGAGAAACAGTTGGTACCCATGTTCATGAATACACGCGCTGGAAACAGGGGCTTTACTGTGACCCCGAAGCCGCGCAGTTTCGGCAACACCCGCTCGACTATCTGGAAGGACTGGAAGCATCCATTGTTGGCGCGTTGGCGCAGGCACCCGGCGAGGTGAAGCAGCAGGTAGTTGGCATCTCCGTGGATACCACCGGCTCTACGCCCTGCGCGGTGGATGAAACCGGGCTCCCACTGGCCCTTCGCCCCGATTGTCTGAATAATCCGAATGGTATGTTCATTCTCTGGAAAGACCACACCGCTAACGCCGAAGCCGGGGAGATTAACGAACTGGCTCATCATTGGGATGTTGATTATACCAAATACGTGGGGGGCATCTATTCGTCGGAGTGGTTCTGGGCCAAGCTGCTGCATCAACTCCGGGTGGATGAATCCATCCGACCGCACGCCTTTTCCTGGATTGAACACTGCGACTGGATATCGGCCGTGCTTACAGGCAATACAAATCCACTGACATTACACCGGTCGCGCTGCGCGGCCGGTCACAAAGCCCTATGGCATAAGGAATTTGACGGGCTACCATCCAACGAATTCCTCACCAGGCTCGACCCGTTACTGGATGGCCTGCGCGACCGTTTGTTCACCGAAACCTACACATCCGACCAGCCAATGGGCAACCTATCTCCCGAATGGGCCGCAAAACTGGGGCTGTCGCCAGATGTAGTGGTGGGTATTGGTGCCTTCGATGCGCACATGGGTGCCATCGGTGCTCAGATTGAACCCTACGCCTTTGTGCGTATCATTGGTACCTCTACCTGCGACATTCTGATGGCTCCAAACGAGGAAATTGGTCACCGGCTCATCCGGGGTATTTGCGGGCAGGTGGATGGTTCGGTAGCACCGGGAATGTTGGGGCTGGAAGCGGGGCAGTCGGCTTTCGGTGACGTTTACGCCTGGTTTTCCCGACTCATTACCAGTCCGGTGCGCGAGTTACTGGGCGACGAAGCGGCTGATAAACTCAGCCAGCAACTCATCCCTCATCTATCCGACAAAGCCGCCCAGCTACCCGTAACGGAACAGGATGTGCTGGCACTGGACTGGATAAACGGCCGCCGAACACCCGATGCTAATCATACTCTCAAGGCGGCCATCACCGGTCTGAACCTCGGCACCGATGCACCCAAGGTTTTTAAGGCATTGGTAGAAGCCACAGCGTTTGGTTCCCGCAGCATTGTAGAGCGATTCATTGAAGAAGGCGTTCCCATCAAAAAGGTAATTGCTATCGGTGGTGTCGCCAAGAAATCAGCGTTCGTGATGCAAACCCTGGCCGACGTGCTGAACAAACCCATTCAGGTAGCCACGGCCGATCAGGCTTGTGCGCTAGGAGCCGCCATGTGCGCGTCCGTAGCGGCTGGCGTCCACCCCAATCTGGAAGCAGCCCAGCAGGCGATGGGTTCGGGCTTCGATGCCGAATACACGCCCCGTCCCGACAAAGTGGGTATCTATGACATTCTTTACAAAAAATACCTGGACTTGGGTGACTTTGTTGAGAAACATACTACCGAACCCAGCTAAGTAAACTATACACTAAACAGGCCGACAACCAGTTGTTGATCCCTTAATCACAAAATTTAGTAGTCAAATGATTGACCTGAAAAAATACGAAGTCTGGTTCGTGACCGGTAGCCAGCATTTATACGGCGAAGAAACACTTCAGCAGGTGGCGGAGCACTCGCAAATTATTGCGGAATTTCTGGATAAAGCCGCCCCTATCCCCATCCGTGTAGTGTTCAAACCCGTCGTTAAAACCCCCGACGAGATCTACGCCATCTGTCAGGAAGCGAACGTAGCCCCCAACTGCGTGGGTATCATTACCTGGATGCACACGTTCTCCCCCGCCAAAATGTGGATTCGGGGGCTGAGTGTACTGCAAAAGCCGCTGCTCCATCTGCATACGCAATTCAACCGCGATATTCCCTGGAGCAGTATCGACATGGACTTCATGAACCTCAACCAGTCGGCCCACGGCGACCGGGAGTTTGGTTTCATCATGGCCCGGATGCGTCTGAACCGGAAAATAGTGGTTGGTTTCTGGCAGCAGCCCGACGTAGTGGAAAAAATTGCGAACTGGACCCGAGTAGCGGTAGCCGCTTTCGAGTTGAAGACCATGAAAGTGGTTCGCTTCGGCGACAACATGCGGCAGGTAGCCGTGACCGACGGCGACAAGGTAGCCGCCGAAATGACCTTTGGTATGTCGGTCAATACGCACGGTATTGGCGATCTAGTGGCGGTTATCAACCAGATAAGCGACGCAGCTATCGACCAGTTGGTAGCGGAGTACAACGACACGTATACCCTGATGGATTCGCTGCGCAAAGGCGGTGCTCAACACAGCTCCCTGCGCGACGCGGCCAAAATCGAACTGGGCCTGCGGGCTTTTTTACAGGACGGCAATTTTTCGGCCTATACCGATACGTTCGAAGACCTGCACGGCATGACGCAGTTACCCGGTATTGCCTCCCAGCGACTGATGGCCGATGGCTATGGCTTCGGGGGGGAAGGCGACTGGAAAACGTCGGCGATGGTGCGCACGATGAAGGTGATGGCGACCGGCCTGCCGGGTGGCAACTCATTCATGGAAGACTACACCTACCATTTCAACCCCGAAAACCCGTTGGTGCTGGGGTCGCACATGCTCGAAATCTGCCCGTCCATCGCGGCCGACAAGCCTACCTGCAAGATTCACCCGCTGGGTATTGGCGGCAAGGCCGATCCAGTACGGCTGGTGTTTAATGCGCCAGCGGGACCGGCTATCAACGTATCATTGATTGACATGGGCAGTCGGTTCCGGTTGCTGGTCAATGAAGTAGAAGCCGTGGCGGTGACAGAAGCGTTACCCAAACTGCCCGTTGCCCGTGCGCTTTGGAAACCCATGCCTGATATGAATACCGGCTGTGCGGCCTGGATTCTGGCCGGGGGTGCCCACCATACGGTGTATAGTCAGAACCTAACAACCAGCCATGTAGAAGACCTGGCCGATATATTTGGGGTAGAACTAGTCGTTATTGACCGTGACACAAATCTGCGTCAACTGAAGAATGAATTACGTTGGAGTGAATCCTATTACCGATAATCTTTTATGAAAAAACAACTCATAACGTTTCTCCTGTCCGGTGCCAGCCTGTTCGTTCAGGCGCAAAATACAGTGACCATCAAGGGTGATGAAGGTAAAACGATCATCAACCGGAACATCTACGGCCATTTTGCCGAACACCTCGGGCGTAGTATTTACGACGGCTTTTACGTAGGGGAGAAAAATACCAAAATACCCAACAAAGATGGGGTTCGGCTGGATGTAGTGGCTGCCCTCAAAAAATTAAAAATCCCTAACCTGCGCTGGCCGGGTGGCTGTTTTGCGGATACCTACCACTGGAAAGATGGCATCGGTCCCAAAGCAAAACGCCCGACCATTGTGAATACGTGGTGGGGTGGCGTTACCGAAAATAACAGTTTCGGCACGCACGATTTCCTGAACATGTGCGAACTGCTGGGCACTGAACCCTACCTCTCCGGGAACGTGGGCAGCGGCACCGTGCAGGAACTGAGCGAATGGGTGCAGTACGTTAACTTCCCCAAAGACAGCCCCATGTCGACCCTGCGGCAGGAAAACGGGCGCACCGCCCCCTGGAAAGTGCGCTACTGGGGCGTTGCCAACGAGGCCTGGGGTTGTGGCGGCAACATGAAACCCGATTTCTACGCCAACCTTTACCGGCAGTACAGCACGTTTATGAACGCTGACGTCGGTAAGGAAAAGATTTTCCGAATTGCGTCGGGTGCCAGCGATGATGATTACAACTGGACCGAAACGCTGATGAAAAATATCCCGACCAAAATGCTCGAAGGTGTAGCCATGCACCACTACTCGGTATTTGGCTGGGATGAAAACGGGAAAGGCTCGGCGACCGATTTTACCGAGACCGACTATGCCCACACGATGGACGAAGCGCTGAAGATGGATGAGTACATCGAAAAGCACGCAGCCATTATGGATAAATACGACCCGACGAAAAAAATAGCGCTCATTGTGGACGAATGGGGAGCGTGGTATAACGTGGAGCCGGGCACGAATCCGGGTTTCCTGTATCAGCAAAACACCATGCGCGATGCGGTACTAGCCGGTTCTACGCTCAATATCTTCCATAAACACGCCGACCGGGTCCGCATGGCTAACTTGGCCCAGGCCATCAACGTGTTGCAGTCGGTTATTCTGACGAAGGGCGAAAAAATGATTCTGACGCCTACCTACCACGTCATGGAAATGTACAACGTGCACCAGGACGCCACCCTGCTGCCCATCGACATCAAATCCGACAAGTACGAGGTGGGTAAGTATAAACTCCCGGCCGTATCCGTATCGGCCTCCCGCGACAAAGCCGGTAAGACGCATATTTCGCTGGTAAACATCGACATGAACAAGCCGCAAACCATCACCCTGACATTGCAGGATGTGAAAGGGACGAGCGTAACCGGTCGTATTCTGTCTTCGGCCAATGTGCGGGACCACAACACGTTCGAGAAGCCGGAAACCATCAAACCCGCCGTTTTCACCGGGGCCAAACTATCGGGCAATACCCTGACGGTGACCCTGCCTCCCGTGTCGGTAGCCGTACTGGAATTATAAACAGCGTAAGTAATTTAATGAGTGAATTTCACCGCGTGGTATTCACTCATTAAATTACTCACTCATTCGCTCATTAAACATGTTTCAAACCTTAAAAGAAGAATGTTACGAGGCCAACATGCAGCTTCCCAAGCTGGGCCTGGTGTTATTTACCTTCGGAAACGTCAGTGCCGTTGATCGGGAGCGGGGTGTATTCGCCATCAAACCCAGTGGGGTACCATACGAAGAATTGACAGCGTACGACATCGTTATCTGCGATTTTGATGCCAACGTCATTGAGGGTATTTACCGACCTTCATCCGATACTAAAACCCACGCCCTGCTTTACAAAACATGGGAGAATATCGGCGGTATTGCGCACACGCACAGTACCTACGCCGTGGCCTGGGCGCAGGCGGGCATGGACATTCCTATTTTTGGCACTACCCACGCCGACCACACGCACCAGGATATTCCGTGTGCCCCCGTCCTGAGCGACGCCATGATTCAAGGCGATTACGAACACGAAACGGGTAACCAGATTTTCAACGCGTTTCGCGAGAAAGGGCTTTCGCCGAGTGATATGGAGATGGTATTGTTACAGAATCACGGTCCATTTACCTGGGGTAAAACGGCGGCCAAAGCTGTTTATAATTCGGCGGTATTGGAAGAAGTGGCCCGTATGGCTCAACTAACGTTGCAGATAAACCCACACACGCCCCGAATTAAGGATACGCTCCGGCACAAACATTACGAGCGGAAACATGGTCCAAACGCCTACTACGGTCAGGAGGAGTAAAAAGGGAATTGCTTTTTTATAGTATGAACGCCCCCAATCAGTCTTTACCGATTACGTAAACGCTCACTTCCTAAATTCCTTAACCGTTCATGAACGCATTGACCCATTGTTTATCTATGGCCCTGTTGACGGGCCTCCTGACTATGACCTCCTGCTCTTCTAAAAAAGAAAATACGGCCGACGAACAAAAGCCGGGCATTGAAAAAGCTACCTACGGCCAATTACCTGATGGCCAGACGGCTGATTTGTTTACGCTGCGAAACGCGGCTGGCATGACTGCCAAAATCACCAACTACGGCGGTATCCTTGTGGGATTGACTGCCCCCGATAAAGATGGGAAATTTGAGGACGTAACGCTGGGTCTGGATTCGTTGTCGAATTACGTTAAGAATAACCCTTTCTTCGGGGCACTGGTCGGGCGGTATGGCAACCGGATTGCCAAAGGCAAATTCACGCTGGATGGTAAGCCCTACAACCTGTTTATCAACAATATGGGTAACCATTTGCACGGCGGGAAAGTTGGTTTCGACAAAGTGCTGTGGACCGCTACCCCGGTGGATGGCGACGAACCCGCGCTTAAATTAACGTACACATCGAAAGATATGGAAGAAGGCTATCCGGGTAACCTGTCCGTAACGGTAACCTACACTCTGCAAAAAGATAACGCCCTCAAAATTGATTACCAGGCGACAACCGATAAGCCAACCGTGGTTAACCTGACCAATCACACGTATTTTAACCTGACCGGGGATGTTAAACGCGACATTCTTGACCACGTCGTGACCATCAATGCCGACCAGTTTATACCCGTTGATGAAACGCTGATTCCAACCGGCAAACTCCAGCCCGTAGCCGGTACGCCGTTCGACTTTACGAAGCCAACAGTGATAGGTTCTCGCATCAACGATTCTACCGATACCCAGATTAAATACGGCGGTGGCTACGACCACGCCTGGGTACTGAACGGAGAAGCTGGTTCGCTGAAAAAGGCGGCTACGGTTTATGAGCCAACCTCCGGGCGGGTAATGGAAGTAAGCACTATGGAGCCTGCCGTGCAATTCTATACCGGCAACTTCCTGAATGGTAAAGTTGTGGGCCGTGAGGGATTCGCCTATAAAAAACGCTTCGCCCTCTGTCTGGAAACCGAACACTACCCCGATTCGCCTAACCAGCCGTCCTTCCCGACAACTACGCTGAAACCGGGCGAAACCTATAAAACCACCACGATTTATCAGTTTTCGACGAGGAAAGAGTAACGCATTCGTCGGCTACTATTCGGAAGCGATGAAGCAGTTTCTAATTCTGGCCAGCCTTTGTTGCCTGCTGGTGCTCCTTTTAACAGGCTCATTTCCGGCTAAAACGTCGCCACCCAAGAGCACTCCGCCTAACGTTGTCCTGATTTTCATGGACGACATGGGCTACGGTGACCTGGGCTGCTACGGAGCCACGCAATACCAAACGCCGAATCTTGACCGGATGGCATCGGAAGGGATTCGGTTTACGAATTTCCTCTCGGCGCAGGCGGTTTGTTCGGCCTCGCGGGCAGCTTTGCTCACGGGCTGTTACCCCAACCGGGTGGGCATTAGCGGTGCTCTGGGGCCACGGTCAACTGTAGGTCTGAATCCCGACGAAACGACTCTGGCCGAAGTACTCAAAAAACAGGGCTACGCTACGGCCATTTTCGGCAAGTGGCACCTCGGCGATAACCTGGCTTTTTTACCCGGTAAACAGGGCTTTGATTCTTACACTGGCCTACTGTATTCCAACGATATGTGGCCGGTCAATTACGACGGAAAGCCCATTACCAATGAGAGCGATTCGCGTAAAAAATCGTACCCGACGCTGCAACTGATGGAGAACGATACCCCTCTGCGCGACATCACAACCCTTGAAGACCAGGCCACGCTGACCGGCGAGTACACCAAACGAGCCATACAATTCATCAAAAATCAGGGTAAAAAGAAGCCGTTTTTCCTGTATATGCCGCACAGCATGACGCACGTACCCATTGCGGCATCGGCACCGTTTCGGGGAAAGAGTCAGCAGGGTTTGTTTGGCGATGTGATGATGGAAGTCGACTGGTCGGTGGGTGAAATTCTGAAAACGCTGAAAGAGACGGGTATCGACAAAAACACGCTCGTCATCTTCACCAGCGACAATGGTCCCTGGATAAATTTTGGTAACCATGCCGGGTCTACGGGTGGCCTGCGTGAAGCGAAGGGCGTTAGTTTTGAAGGTGGTCAGCGGGTGCCGTGCCTTGTGCGCTGGCCCGGCGTAGTACCTGCCAGACAGGTGTGTAATAAACTCAGTTCAACCATCGACCTGCTGCCGACTATTGCCGCTGCCTGTTCGGCCAAACTGCCCGAAAAGCGTATCGATGGAGTAAGCCTGATGCCGTTATTTAAAGGCGATTTTACCCAGACACCGCGCCGTGAGTTCTATTATTACTACCGAAAAAACAATCTGGAGGCCGTTCGGCGCGACGACTGGAAGCTAGTACTGCCGCATCCGGGTCGCTCGTATGAAGGACAACTACCGGGCAAAGATGGTTTCCCCGGTAAAGCACCGGAAGACCACCCCTACCCGCTTGCTCTCTACGACCTACGTCGTGACCCCGGCGAACGCTACGATGTGCAGGCCATGTACCCGGAGGTGGTGGCTGACCTGCAAAATCTGGCCGAAAAAGCCCGCGTCGACCTGGGGGATGATCTCACCAGCCGCACGGGTGCCAATGTCCGTCCCGTGGGGAAAGTAGCGAGCAATTGATGCCACGTCAAAAAGGACGGAGTATATGTATCCTGGACCAGTGCGCCGGAGCATTCCAGGATGCATACTGCCGTCAGACGAAAGTTACGCCCAAACCCGGCGCAGGAACCGAAGCCAGTTACCGTGCATGACGTTGGCTACATCATCCTCGGTATACCCCCGTTGCCGTAGCAAGTCGGGTATTTTCTGTAAATCGGCAATGGTTTCCAAATCCGCTGGGGACTGCTCTTTACCAAAAGCCCCATCCAGGTCGGAGCCGATACCAATGTGCCGGGCATTGCCCGCCAGTTGGCAGATATGGTCCAAGTGGTCAATCATCACGGAAAGCGTACAGTTCATAGCCTCCGGTGTTGATTTGCCCCGTACCCAGCCAGGCACCATCATCCAGGCATCCAATGGTCCACCAATTACGGCATCACGGGCAATCAGTTCCTTTAGCTGCGCATCGCTGAACTGTCGGTTATGGTCAACCAGGGCGCGGCAGTTGTTGTGGCTGGCCCAAACCGGCCCGTTGAAGTAGTCGAGCGCTTCCCAAAAGCTATCGTCACACAGGTGCGTAGCATCCAGAATCATGTTGAGCCGCTCCATTTCCTGCAACAATGCCTGACCGGCAGGCCCCACCCCACCGCTGGCGTCGGTGCCCTGTGCATACCGGCCGGGGCCATAATGGGCGGGCCCAATAGCCCGCAGGCCGTAGTTATAGGCAGTTTCAACATCGGCGAGCGTTCGTAATGAATCAGCCCCTTCCAGACTCAGGATGTAGCCTACCGGTTTCTGGTCATTGGGCGTTCCATCCTGCCAACGTGTTAAGTGTTTCTCTAAACTGGCCAGGTCACGAATCTGCACCATTTCGCCCGCATCTTCCATCGCGTTGTACCAGCTACGCTGTCCCTGCGTTTGCGCCCATGCCTGCTCCGGCGACTGCCAACCGGGTAAGGGATTATCAGGAGCCACGTACCGAGCTATCTGCGTGGCCACTACTAAACCAACATTGCCAGCCCGCAAGGCAGGTAGCGAAACAGTACCTTTTGCCCGGTCGGGTTTATCGGTCATACCCGCTTCGCGCTGGCGCAATTGGGCCACCGGCTGGCGCAGGTCGCGGTTCCAATCCATGGCATTCATACTCAAATCGAGGTGGGCATCTATCGTGAACATAGGTTCGTTAGGTTATAAGGGATTAGTGATTCAAAATCAGTCTTTCATTAGCTTACCAGCGTACCGACTGAAAGGTCCAGCCCGGCTGCACTTTCTGCATTTCCACCTGGTCATCCCGTTTTGTGAGTCCGCAGTTCAGGTAATTCTGGTGCAATCGGGCCAGGGCCACCCGATCGAGTTCAACGCCAAGACCCGGTTCTGTCGGCACCCGTACGGCTCCTTCCTCAAATCTAAAACGCCCGGCCGTAATAATCTCGTCCGATTGCCAGGGATAGTGCGTATCCAGCGCATAGGTCAACTGGGGGATGGCAGCACCCAGATGCACCATCGCGGCCAGCGAAATACCCAGGTGACTGTTGGAGTGCATTGACAATCCCCGCCCGAAGGTTTCGCAGATACCAGCCAAAGTCATGGATGCCCGCAGCCCACCCCAAAAATGGTGGTCGCTCAAAATAATATCCTCCGCCCCAAGCCGGATGCTATTGGGAATATCGCCAAACGATGTCGTACACATATTGGTGGCGAGGGGAGTATTCAGCGCCTGTCGAACCTGCGCCATATTTTCCTGCCCCCGGACCGGGTCCTCGAGGTATTCGAGAATGGGTTCCAGTTGCCGACCGTATTTGATGCCCGTTTCCAGTGTCCAGATAGCATTGGGGTCAAAGCGCAGCGGGACATCAGGACCGAATGCTCCGTGCAGGGCAAACATGGCATCAACTTCCTGTTGCGGCTCAAATACGCCCCCTTTCAGTTTGATGGACTGGAAGCCAAACTCCGCGCACATGGCCTTTGCCTGAGTAACAATTTCGGCTGGTGTTAGTCCGCTTGCCTGCCGGGCGGCTGCCCAGCCCGTTGCGGTTGGGTCCGTACCGAAGCCCAGTTCGCCACCGGCTCCTTCGTATTTATAAAACAGATAGGCAGCAAACGGCACCCGGTCCCGCATTTTACCCCCCAGCAAATCGACAATAGGGCGACCGGTTACTTTCCCGATTATATCCATACAGGCCACCTCGATGGCACTGAAAATATGCACCAGTTTGCGCTGATCCCAGGGTGTTTCGCCCCGTTCGGCGGCCGTATCGGTCCCAAACCGATCAATCAGCACCTGCCTGATTTCATTGAGTTGAAACACATCTTTCCCGATGAGCAAGTGGATGGAATCGTGCAGGGCCGCATCGATGGTACTCGTTCCTGGTATTTCACTAATCCCCGAAATACCATCATCCGTTACCAGTTCCACGATGGTACGCAGGGCGTAGGGGGCGTGCAAACCGGCGGCATTCAGCAAGGGCGGGTCAACAATGGCAATGGGGGTAATTATAATGTTTTTAATTCTTGGACCCGACTTTTTAGGCATAAGCATAGCGTCACTTGTTAACATCAATGGCTAATGGCAAAGGTATTATTCATTACAGTTTCTCCCGCTATCTGCGGCACCGGGTTACACCAGTGGGAACAGTTGAGCGGCAATCAGGATAACGACCAGACCCGTCAGACCCATGACCACCAGCAGGGGAGAAATCGTTTTTAGCGCTTCCCGTTCGGTCAGGTTGCTTAGTTTGCAGATAATCCAGAAACCGGAATCATTCATCCAGGGCATCAGTTTTGAGCCGCACCCAATGGCCAGACCCAGATACAGCGGATGGAATCCCAGATTGGCACTCCCGGCCATTCCCGACAAAATGCCCGATGCGGTAATGAGAGCCACCGTGGCAGAACCCTGTGCGGTACGCACAACGGCCGCAATCAGGAAAGCCAGCGGAATAAGGGCCATCTGGTAGGCAGAAGTCAAGTCGGCAATGCGCGAACTGATACCGGTCTGCTGTAGCATTCCACCAAAAGCGCCACCCGCAGCGGTAATCAGAATAATCCCTCCCCCACTCATCAGCGCTGTCTGCACAAAAGCCGTCAGTCCTTCTTTACTGCCCCGTTTTTGCCGGGCAAGGACAAGCAGCGCAACGATACCTCCCGTAAGGATGGCGATGTTTTTATCACCAAAAAATTTAACCAGGCTCACCAGTTTACTCCCGAAAGCAGCATCCGTAAGGGGTACGCCCGGTGTGGTCATGGCCCCAAGAGCGGTATCGGCGCAGATGAATACCAGTGGAATCAATACTGGCAGGAGCGACAGACCTAACGGGGGTAAATTAGCATTGTCTTTAGCGGCAATAGCTTTGATGTCTTCCAGACGCGCATCCAGCGCATCCCGCAGGGGTATCGGCCATTTCCGATTAGCCCACACCGAGAAAATGTAGCCTGAGGTGATGGTAAAAAGCCCAACTATAGTGCCCCCAATCATCATCATACCGATAGGAATGTGCATTTCACCTATCAAAAACAGTGGTCCCGGTGCAGGCGGCACTAGTGAGTTGGCCATTGCTGCCCCCGCCATCACACACAGCACCAGCAGTAGGTAATTTTTACCAATCCGCAGGGCCATCGCTTTCGCCAGTGGAATCATCAGAAAGATAACCGTATCGAAAAAAACGGGGATACCGATAAAGAAACTGCCAATCAGAAAAGCGATGGGCGCTTTTTCAATTCCCGTGAGTCGCAGCATCGACCGGATAATTCGTTCGGCAGCCCCACTTTCCAGCATGCTTTTGCCAATGATGGCAGCCATGGCAATCAGGATACCTATTTTGCCGCAGGTATTCCCAAACTCGGTAGCAATGCGTTCGCCAATGCTTTTTTTAGCCAGGGCAGCGGCAGCCGCCGGAGCCGTTCCTTTCGCCAGGGCAAACTGTTCGATGGCAGTAGCCGGTGTCAGGAGGGCTACGACAAACGCCCCCAGCAACAAGGCTAAAAAAGGGTGTAGTTTCAATCCAATAATACCACCGACTACGATGAGAACACCGGCGGCTAAAATTAAAAGCGGATCTGTCATCAGGGAAAGCGTTACGAATTACGGTCGTGGGTGTTTTAATCTCAAGAAAGGGAGGAGCAGGATAACTTTACTTTTCGAATACATAAGTCGCTCGGCCAAAAAGCCATTCACCAGCATCTTTTCGGGTATCATTCCTCCTTTCTCCCGCTCCGCAACGGGCTGGCGATTGATACCAGGCACTCATTGAGGCACCACGCCTGAATAGAAAAGAGCACCCTATACTAACGGAAATTCATACCCCCGCATCACTCACATACATACGAGGGTATTTTCGCATGGACAGATCATCCAGGCACAAATCGGGGGAATTTCTGCCGCTTCGAATCATCACGAAAACATATGGGCTACGTTAAGAAACTGTTATAATAAGCAGGTAACCGGAACAACTTTAGCGTTTTGGCAGTAATCAAAGCATATGTCTCTCTTAGTTATCGTCCGGCACGGCCAATCCCAGTGGAATGCCGAAAATCGCTTTACCGGTACTACCGATACCCCCCTTACTGACCTCGGCAGGCACGAAGCCCGCCATGCCGGGGACCTGCTCAAGGCAAATAAGCCACCCAATTTTAGTATTGGTTTTACCTCCGTTTTGCAACGGGCCATTGAGACGATGGCTATTATCCTGGATGAAATCGGGCATGCCGACCTGCCCGTTGAGCGTAGCGCAGCCCTCAACGAACGCATGTACGGCGATTTGCAGGGGTTGAATAAGGCGGAAGTGGAAGAACGCTTTGGGGCTGATCAGCTTTTCCGCTGGCGTAGAGGTTATACAGACACGCCCCCAAATGGAGAAAGTCTAGACGACACCCGCGCACGAGTAGTTCCCTATTTCAAATCAGCTATTTTGCCCCATCTGCAAGCCGGAGAAGCTGTTCTGGTGGTAGCACATGGCAACAGCCTGCGTGCGTTACTGATGGAACTGGAGCACATCAGTCCGGAGGACATCGAGAAGGTAGAACTGGCTACTGGCGTCCCGCACCGGTATGAGTTCGATTCCGGTACTGATTCGTTTCGATTAATCCCAACCTAGTACTCTTCCAATTTAATGAATGAAATAAAGTAGGTAACTTTGCGACATGGGCCAAATCGCTACACCGTTTGTCTTGTCGGAAGCCGACCAACTAACGCTCACTCAATTACTTAGTAAGGGTAAAGACTCTGTGCGCA
>JBBSTD010000073.1:0-31990 GCA_038236215.1 Cytophagales bacterium
ACGCGTTACGCACCCGTTTGCCACTAAGTATTGCTACTCCGTTCGACTTGCATGTATTAGGCCTGCCGCTAGCGTTCATCCTGAGCCAGGATCAAACTCTCCATCGTAAATAATTGTGTGATTAACCGAAGTCAATCACGATGTTTATTGCCTTAATTAGTGCTAATCTATTAATGTCAATACGTCAAAGAACTGTTTCTCTTTCGAGATGGCGGCCAACCGTTGTTGGCCCTCCCTGTGTTTGGGACTGCAAAGGTAAGGGTATCAACCTGCTTTTCACAAACTTTTATTCAAAATTTATTCAAAATTTAATCGGCCTGAAGAAAGGGATATGTATAATGCCTTGGCGATATAAATGTTTCTTTAATCGTTCTGGCTGATAACCAACGATGTAAATTGATTGCTGATCCTGCTTTGTCGTTTGTGCCCGAAGCTCTTGCTCCTCCAAACGGTTGTTGACCTACTACTGCTCCTGTTGGTTTATCGTTGATATAAAAGTTGCCAGCTGCATTTTGAAGCTTATCCGTCACCATATCGACTATGTATTTATCCTTAGCAAAAATCGCTCCTGTTAGCGCATAAGGAGATGTTGTATCAACAATATCCATGATCGAATTAAACTCTTCCGGCTCGTACACGTACACTGATAGTACGGGGCCGAAAATCTCTTCACACATCGTTCGATAACCGGGATCATTTACTTGCAACACAGTTGGCTCAATGAAATAACCTACTGCATCATCATAATTTCCCCCTGCTATAAATTTCACTTTCTCACTTTTTTTAGCCTCATCAATGTAAGCGGTAATCTTTTTGAAGGCCCGCTCATCAATAACAGCATTAATAAAATTGGTAAAATCCTCGGTGCCACCCATTTTCATTTCTCCCAAAAACTCTTTTATCTTTTCCTCCACAGTTGGCCAAAGTGTTGATGGTACGTACGCACGGGAAGCTGCAGAACATTTTTGTCCCTGGTATTCGAAAGCCCCGCGAACCAAGCCCGTTGCCACTTCATCGGCATTTGCTGATTCATGAACTAATACGAAATCCTTTCCTCCTGTTTCACCCACAATTCGTGGATAACTTTTGTATTTGTGGATATTGGCTCCAATGGTTGCCCATATTTTCTGAAAAACGCCCGTGCTACCTGTAAAATGAATGCCCGCGAAATCTTTGTGGTTGAAAATTACGTCTCCAGCTATTGTTCCATCAACACATATTAAGTTAATTACGCCACCGGGTAAGCCGGCCTCCAGCAAAACGTCCATTATTATTTTGGCTGAGAGTATTTGAGTATAAGCTGGTTTCCAAACTACCGTATTTCCCATCAGTGCGGCAGAAGTCGGTAGATTCCCAGCAATGGCCGTGAAGTTGAATGGTGTTAATGCAAAGACAAAACCCTCTAGTGGCCTATACTCTAACCGGTTCCAGACGCCCGGCGATGATTCTGGCTGCTGACGATATATTCCATCAGCGTAATGAACGTTAAATCGCAGAAAATCAATCAGTTCACAAGCTGAATCTATCTCTGCCTGATAAATATTTTTTGACTGACCAAGCATCGTTGCTGCATTGATTTGAGCGCGGTATGGACCCGCAATCAGGTCGGCCGCTTTCAGGAATATGCTGGCGCGGTGTTCCCATTTTAAATTAGCCCAGGCATTTTTTGCGGACAATGCGGCCTCTATTGCCTGTTCGACGTGGCTGGCATCTCCTTCATAAAAGTAGCCCAACGTATGCTTATAGTCGTGGGGTGGGGCAACACGTAATTTATTTTGGGTTCGAACTTCATTTTCTCCAATATACATTGGAATATCCGTT
Source organism: Cytophagales bacterium (assembly GCA_038236215.1). Classification (GTDB taxonomy): domain Bacteria; phylum Bacteroidota; class Bacteroidia; order Cytophagales; family Spirosomataceae; genus Spirosoma. The sequence goes on from JBBSTD010000073.1 coordinate 1,822, forward strand.
TCCGTTGCCCTGAAATCGGCCAAGGCCTGCTTTACAGCCTTACGCTCTGGAGACCCTACACGATACTCTTTTACTGGTTCGTTTACTGGTATTGGCACGCTGAATATTCCGGTAGACATAATGAAGTGTTCTAGTTTTTACAAATTTACGGATTAGCTGATTTATACCCTATTCCCCATTTGTTTTCTATAATTCGTTCTTTCCATTCTAATTCATTCGACTGGTTTTCCGAACTTTGTATCATCATTTTACTACTACTCATGCGCTTTTACAGTACAAATAATCCGCAGAAGACTGTTACTTCTGAACAGGCATTGTTTCAGAGTATGCCTGCTGACAAAGGCTTATACATGCCTTCTCCTTTACCCAATCTAAATCCTAATTTTTTCAATACAATTGCATCACAGTCTCTGGCTGATGTTGGTTTTGAGCTTAGCAAGGCCCTTTTCGGAGACGAAATAAGTAAGGCTGACTTAGAAGAATTGACGCATCAGGCGTTTCCATTTGACACGCCCTTAGTTGATTTACAACCAGGTAAGACTGGAATTCTGGAATTATTTCATGGTCCTTCACTTGCGTTTAAAGATGTTGGTGCACGATATATGGCTGCGTTGATGTCTTACTACCTGAAACTTAGTGATAAGGAAGTTCATATTCTGGTAGCTACATCAGGAGATACCGGCGGAGCTGTTGCTATGGGTTTTCACAATGTGCCGGGCATTCGAGTTTCCATTCTCTATCCCAGCGGACGAATCAGTGATTTGCAAGAGAAACAATTAACTACTCTTGGTGGTAATGTCCAGGCCTTTGAGGTGGAAGGCTCGTTTGATGATTGTCAGGCTATGGTTAAAGAGGCATTTATTGATGACGAACTTAACGCTCAGATTCCTCTTTCTTCGGCTAATTCCATCAATATCTTTAGACTAATCCCTCAGGGATTCTACTACGTTCGAGCGTATGGACAAGCTCGTAAATTCGGGAAGCCGATCGTTTTTTCAACGCCCAGTGGAAACTTCGGAAATTTGACTGCTGGTGTTATGATCCAGAAGATGGGATTGCCGATAGAACATTTCATTGCTTCTACGAACCTCAATGACATTGTTCCTAAGTATTTAGAAACTGGGAATTATCTACCGAGACCTTCTATAGCAACAATTTCTAATGCTATGGATGTTGGAAGCCCAAGCAATTTTACCCGACTTTCTTACTTGTACAAGAATGATTATGAGCACTTTAAGGGGAACATTTCGGGCTATTTTTTCAACGATGATGAAACTAGAATTGGCATAAAACAGATTTATGACGAATATAACTATGTTGCCTGTCCACATACCGCTATTGGTATTATGGGATTAGAAGCGTATTCGAAAAAATCTAATCAAGATTATTATGGCATTGCGTTGGCAACTGCCCATCCATCCAAGTTTAAGCCGTTAGTAGAGGAAGTTATTGTCCATTCAGTTGATGTTCCTGAACGACTGTCCATACTGGCGAAGAAAGAAAAGTATAGTACTAAAATCCCCGCCAATTATGAAACTTTCAAAGATTCACTATTGCAGACTGTAGTTTAACAAAGAGGCTCCGCAATCATCAAGAGTGATTAAGGAGCCTCTTTCAAGCGTAACAAGATTCAATTGACGGTGTCACCACGAAGCGTTCTAAATCGTTTCCGGGCTTCGGCGCCATAAATACTACCTGGATACTGGGTTAGTACTTTTTGGTACGCATCCATGGCTGCCTGTTTATCTTTCAGTCTCTCTTCGTATATTCTCCCCTGAGTAAACTGTGCATCATCCCCAAGTATATCATTAGGGTATGTACTGATAATTTTCTTCAGGTCGTCTAATGCTTCAGCATTTTTCCCCTGTTTCAAATAGGTATTCGCTCTTAGCCATAGTACCTCGTCTAAAATTGTATGGTCGGTATACGTTTTTAGCATTCGATTCAGTGAATCTACCGCTTCATCCGTCTTATTCTGCAAGAGTAGCAAATCTATCGAGGCATATTCCCGCATGGCTGCTTCGGTGCTATCCATCCCTGTATTATCGACTATGAGCAAACTCAGTTGTTCAGCATCGTTGGCAATTTCCCGTGAGGTCGCCAATTTTAGGACATCCAGTAATTCCTTCGCCACAGTAAACTCTCCTTTGTAGTAATGAAGTTTGGCGTTCTTCAATTTGGCTTCATACCCCAATAACTCTTCTTTCTGCGATTTTTCTACCTGTGAATAAAGCAATGTAGATTCCCACGGTTCCCCTTTCAATAGGAATATATCTCCTTTATCAAGTTTACAGCGATCAACAAAATTCTTATCGGTCTTACCTAAATCAATGGCTAAATCCAGCACAGTCAGTGCTGTGTCTTTACTGTCCAGATAATTTCCGTACAAATTGGCTGTACTCCTCAATGCTTCTAAAGTTTTGTTATTTGTGCCGATTTCCTGAAGCATTCGCTGATAATCACCAATCAACTTTCTAATTTCAGCTTTGTCAATTGGGTAAGTGTTTTTGACCTCTTCCTCCCTTGCGCTGATGACCAATCTACGGGCAAATGGATAGAGCTGCCCCTGTGGATAAGTACTACTAATGTACTCAAACGCTTCAGCAGCAGTCTTATACTCCTTGTTATTCATTGCCAGCATGCCAAGATCATACACTCTGCTTCCATTCAGCTTAAGGCGTTTGTCTGTTGCTTTTTCCTGTAATAAAGCGCGGCTAAATTTCTGCTTTTGTACAAAGTACCAGATTAGCAACTCATTGTAAGCCAATTCATTCGGCTCTTGTTGAATCTTGGCGTATAACGCTTTTTCAACCAGCGGCTCATCTTTGGTGTTCAGGAACCCTTGCAGCGTAGCCAAGACAGTTTCCTTTTTGTCCGCCTGCTTACTGGTCATTATTATTTCGTCAATTGCTTTTTCCGTTTGACCAGCCGCTCGATACAGGGTCATTAAATCCTCGCTGTACGACGTTGGTTCTTTACTGATGTCTCTAGCTGTTTCCAGTGATTTAATCGCCCAGCGGGTCTCTCCTGCCTCCTTAAAGGCTACTGCTAGGTTTTCCAGCTTAGCTAATGACGACTTTCCCGATTTAATAGCGGCTGCATACTGATTGTTCGCTAACGTCGTATCTCCCTGTTGCGAGGCTATCTGGCCAGTTAACACTTCATAGTAAAATTGATTTGGCTGATCGCTCCGAACTTGTTTTCTGAGATACTTAAGTGCCTCCTCAGTTTTGTTACTTTTCTCAAGGCTCGTCACGTACCGAACCAGCCTTGTCCAAGTTACTTCAGTTTTCAACAGTTTTGCATACTCACTTGCTGCCTTCTCGTATTCTCCAGCTTTATAGTATTCATCTGCAAGCGATGCTCCGGCCTGCCCCCAGGCAATGCCAATTGATAGCATCCATACTACAGCAATAATGGTTTTAATCCTTATTAACATTATATAAAAAGATTTATTAAAAGAAACATTACTATAACTATTGTTTATGTTGATATGTGTACAAATAAGTTGTTCACTTCCAAGGTCGTTCTTTGTGGATAAGATAGCTATACAAGTTCAAGATGGCCCCCATGTTATCCACTTGTAATATGCTCATTTTTAGGTAAATAACATCTTATCCACATTTATTTTACTAGCACTTGTGGATTTGTGTGTAACACTTGTTAACATTTTTCGCTGGGGAAAATGTGTGAAGTAGATTGTGGTATGTATGCATTTCTCCACATTCATCATCGCCCTAAATTGATATGTGGATTACTCTGATATTCATCCACACTGTCATTTGCCCTTGTGAACAAGTTTTCCACTTAGGAATCCAACTTATACACAGTGTTATACACATAGAAATTTTACTTTTTTAATATTGAATTGACCTTTACCGAAGCAACTGACAAAACGAAAATTTTAGGCTATCAAAGGATTATTAATATGACCCTACGCATATACTGTCGATTATTTATCAGATGAAGTGTGGATAGCGAATTCTAGCGTGATTTCTATAATCGTGCGTGTTCCGATATATGACAATTGCAGATGTCTATTTTTTAGACAGGCAAAAGGTTAAAGCTTCTTTATTATATAAATAAGACTGGACGAATCCCCCGTTTTACGTGCTCTAGTATTCGATCTTATTCCTACCTGAAGACTCTTTATGTAATTTGTTCTACCTGTTTGGTAACGTGTGCTCAGCATAGCAATGTAGAAAGCATCAAATACCATTGGCTTCGTTTCCACTAATTGAAGCTTATATTTATTGAACAGCTTTTCAATTGTGGAAGGGGTAAAATGATGCAAGTGGCGGGGAACATCATAAGCTGCCCAATACTCTTTGAAATAACTAGCGTCATATGAATTGGAATTTGGGACAGCTATTAGCAATATACCATTTGGAGCAAGAAGCATTGAGAGCCGATTGACAGCATCGTTCAAATTGGGTATGTGTTCAAGTACATGCCAAAGGGTAATTATATCGAATGACTCACTATCTGGTATTTCACTCAGATCTTGATGTATTTGGATTCTTAGTTTTTCCTGAGCCAGAGTTCGGACAGTTGCATCTGTCTCTACACCTGTTATTTTCCAGCCATTACTTTTACAACTTTCAAGAAAGGAACCTGTACCGCAGCCGACATCCAGCAGCTTACCTTCTCCCCCATTTAGTCTCTCTATCAAACGTAGTTTAGAACCAAGCGTATAATTACGTACTGTACGATATATAGAATTTATGAATCCACTGCTTTCATCATTGTGTGAAACATAATTTTCTGACTTATAATAATTACCTATTGACTTATCATCAGGACGCGGATTAGTCAGTCTAAATCCGCAAGTGCTACATTCCTGAATGACGAATTTCTCATTACTTACCAAGTAATCATTACAGGTTAAATAAGATTTGAACTCTCTATTATCACAAATTGGGCATTCAGTTACAGCTTCCAAATCAGAAAAATAAGTTGAGTGAACAAAAAAAGCTATTATCTAAACCTCACAAATCTTGATACAGTTGAGATTAACGACCCATGTAGACTAGCAGAATAGAAACGTCTGACGGACTGACCCCACTTATTCTTGACGCCTGACCAATTGTTGCGGGTCGTGATTTTTTTAGTTTTTCCTTACCCTCGAAAGAGAGCGCCTTCAATAAATCGTAATCGAAAGTTGGGTTGATTGACAAGTTTTCCCATTTGTCTAACTTCTCAGCATTCTGTTTTTCACGATTCAAATAGTCTTCGTACTTTATCTCGATTACACTCTGTTCTACGACTTCATCACTAATCACTGGTATCTCAACAACATGTTGCAAGAGCGATTTTACTTCCTCAAAACCTATTTCAGGGCGTTTTACTAAGGAATAAAAACTACTTTTCTCACGTAATGGTGATGAACCTTTCTCGCTGAGCCAGCCGTTAATTTCATCGGGTTGAACTTTGGCCTGTCGTATTGATTCGGTCAACTGCTCTACGCTAGTGCGTTTTGCTATCAATGTATCGTATCGTTCTTTAGATGCTAAGCCAATAGCATATCCTTTTTCGGTTAATCTTAAATCTGCATTATCTTGCCGTAACAACGTTCTATATTCCGCTCTGGATGTGAACATGCGATATGGTTCTTCAGTACCCTTCGTTGTTAAATCATCAATCAATACACCGATGTAAGCTTCCGACCGCTTCAACGTAAACTCACTTTCGTCGTTGATCTTTCTATACGCATTTATCCCCGCAACCAGTCCCTGACAAGCAGCTTCCTCGTAACCGGTTGTGCCGTTTATCTGACCAGCAAAGAAAAGGTTACTGACTAAATTCGTTTCCAGACTTTGTGTTAATTGTGTTGGTGGGAAAAAATCGTATTCTACTGCATAGCCCGGACGAAACATACGAACGTTTTCAAAACCTGGAATTTTACGTAATGCATCGTACTGCACCGATTCTGGCAAGGATGTAGAAAAACCATTAACGTACACTTCTACAGTGTCCCACCCTTCAGGTTCTACAAATATCTGATGCCGGTCTTTATCCGCAAACCGATTTATTTTATCTTCTATAGAAGGACAGTAACGAGGCCCCAATCCTTTGATTCGGCCAGTGAACATTGGTGACTTTTCGAAACCAACTTTAAGTTCGTCATGGACTGACTGATTGGTGTACGTTATCCAACAACTGCGTTGCTTGGTTAATACCTGTGTGTCTGAGAAAGAAAATTTACCGGGGTTTTCGTCACCCTTTTGTTCTTCCATTAAATGGTAATTTAGACTTCGGCCGTCAACGCGGGGTGGTGTTCCCGTTTTCATTCGTCCAGACTCGAAACCTAATTCAATAAGTTGCTCTGTTAATCCAGTGGCCGCTCTTTCGGCCGTTCTTCCGCCCCCGAAGACTTTTTCCCCGATGAACATTTTTCCGTTGAGAAACGTACCGTTTGTTAGTACGACTGCTTTGGCGGAAAATTCAATGCCTAAACTAGTTCGAACGCCAACTACCCTTCCTTCTTTCACTACTACTTCATTGACTGTGTCTTGCCAGAAATCAATGTTTGTGTTATTCTCTAGTACTTTCCGCCATTCCCAGGCAAACAGGTTTCTGTCAGTTTGACACCGAGGACTCCACATGGCCGGACCCTTGGAGCGATTAAGCATACGAAATTGTATCATGCTCTTATCACTAATAATTCCTGACATTCCGCCCAGCGCGTCTATCTCCCGTACAATCTGTCCTTTCGCTACGCCACCCATTGCTGGATTACATGACATCTGCGCAATAGTCTGCATATTCATGGTAATCAGCAGGATCTTTGCGCCCATTGTTGCCGCAGCATTTGCAGCCTCACATCCAGCATGTCCTGCTCCAACAACTATTATATCGTAGTTTAAATACATTTTGTTAATTTTCTAAAATGTTTCACGTGGAAACTATTTGAAAAGATTATATAGGTGTAAAATATTACAAGCTAAGATGCTGTTCTCTGAAACAAAAAAGACACTGACTTTAGTGCGAAGCCAGTGTCTTTTTGCAAAGATGATTTTTACTTGCTTACTTTTTGCAAATACTGGTTTGCTTCTTTTTTGTAAAAAAGGTTGTAGCTGGGATTAACGGAGCGTAAAACCTCAACTTGCTTACTCTTCAATTGTGAATCAGTAGAGTCGAAAAAAGAGGGCGTGCTAGTCTTGGTTGACTTAACCGTTTCTGCCTGACGTTTAGGATCCTCTTCTTGCTGTTTAAGTGCTTTCTCGGATTCAAGCAAGCGAGTCAGAATTTCATTCTGCCGGTTTATCGTATTTGGATTGATCCGTTTGTTGACCAGGTCAGTTTCGGTTTCATCCATCTTTTCCATCAATTCCTTCACCTGCTTTTCCTGTTGCTTTCCTGTTTCAGTTCCCTTTGCATTTTCCTCAAGTTTCTTAAGCATCTGACGAATCATTGCCTGCTGCGCAGCCATTTGGGATAACTCCTCAGATAGTCCCCTACCCGACTTGCCACCTTTTTGAAGTTGCTGCATTTTTCCATTCAGCTTTTTTTGCATTTCTCCCATCCCTTCCGGATTCTCTCCTTTCTTACTCCCCTTCCCTTTCCCGGGCATAGCCATAGCATTCATTTGTTGCTGCATATTCTTGAGGACATCACTCAGCATCAAGGCTAAATTGTTTATTGAAGTCATGGCAAACTGTTGTTTCGATGATGCCATGCTCAATCGACGGTCACGCAGTTGCTGGACACTTTCATCCATATAGGACTTCATATTTGTTAACTCCCTCGTAACAAAGGATTCAATCTGAACAACCCGACTAGCTAAGGCATTCAAGCTGTCCTCAATTATTTTGGCATCATCCTGTAGTTTTAACTGCTCTTGGGAAAGTTTAGTGACGCGTGGGTCCTGTAGGCTCATTCCACGAAAATCCTTCATTACTCTCTCCTGACCAAAAGATAGTGTAATAAGGTTGTCTAGAATATTTCGGAGATCATCCATGTTCTCCTTCATTTCTTCCATTTCAGTAGATTGCATGGACTCCTTCATAGCCTTACTCATGGCTTTCATGGATTTAGCTGATTTCTTTTGTTTAGAAGCAGCTTGTTTACCCTTATCACTTTTCATACTTTTTGTGGCTTCTTCTAAACTCTTTTCAATCTCCTTCTGCTCGTTTTCAGCCGAATCTGGTTTATTCAGGTCATCTTTCTCCGCTTGTTTATTTAACTCATCCAGTTGCTCTTGTGTATTTTTGAAATCCTCCTGCGACTTTTCCTGTTGCTGCTGTTGCTCCTGAGAAGTTTCATCCTTCTTATTATTCTCTTCAGCCTGTTGCTCTAACTTCTCCGCTTGTTTCTCCAAACTCTCAGCCACGTTATTAACTTTCTGTTCCAATTGCATTTGCTTGAAGAGTTTCAAAGCACGATCCAGATCCCGTTCCATATTACGCTCTTTTCGGCTCAGCTTATCCAATAAGTCAGATGCTTTCTCATCCTGTTTACGCTCTAAAAGCTGTTTCAACTGCTCATACAACTGCTTTGATTCTGGATCTAGCAGGTCTTTGAATAGCTTCTGGAGCTGCTCTAGCTTATCCTGTATTGCCTGGTTCTTCTCAGCAAAGCGTTGCTGTGTGTCATTTGTCTTTTGAAATTGCTCCTGGAGTTTTTGTACTTCGCGCATCAACTCCTCTCTTTTCTGTAGAATATCCTGAAGTTGCTTCTTATCCTGGAAGTCGGAAGATTTTTTAGTCCTCATCCTATCCTCCATCTGGCTCAATTCTTTCTTAATAGCCTGCGTTTTGCTCAACGCATTGTCTATCTGTTCTTCTGTCTTTTCAGCAGATTTGTCGATTTGCTTTTGAACCTCAGTTGCAGATGGGATGACAAAATTCAATTGTTCTGAACGACTTGACTTCGGGCCATTAACTCCATCGTTATCCCAGACCTGGACAAAATACTCCAATTTATCCTCCTTGTTCAGTCTAAGGCTGTCAAGGTACCAGTTGTAGCTAAAGTTCTGGGAGGTTGTAGATTGGTTGACAGGTATGGTTTTGACAAAAATTTGGGAGTCTTTACCATTCCTATTGATTTTGTAATTAAGCCTGAGTTTAGAAATGCCATAGTCATCGGAAATCAGTCCTGATAATGCTATGTAGTTATAGGTAGTGGTATCCTGAATCCGGTTGACTGAGATTTGAGGATAACGGTCAGGAATGATCTGTACATTATACTTGATCAACGAAGGTGTGGTTATCTGACTATTTTTTAAAGAAACGGTGTATATGGAATTCTGCATCAATCGCCTGTTCAAAACAAACTTATTGTTATCGATCAGCCGAGCTACCATTGGTCTCGCTTCTGTATTGAAACGGAGTATTAGTGAATCGGTATGGTCAGCGTCGAACTCCCAGTTTACCACCGTGCCTTGTGGCACAAGCAGATTTCCTACGTTTGATAGTTGCTCATCCGACTTATTCAAGTACGCGGGATAATTAAGCTTGACACCAAATGAAAGTACAGAAGGACGGTCTAGTAACGCAATTCTATACTTAGTAGAATTAAACCCTGATGCTTCAAGGTAGAAATTTAAGTCCCGTTGTATATTATCGAAATTATAGGTGTACTTATCCCCTGAATGATTGAGCTTGAAACGCGTTCCATTTGCTACAATGTAAACCGCTTGTGGTAATGCATCACCCGTGAGTTTTACATTCAGTAAGAAATCCTCATTCCTAAATGCTTTTAGTGATTTGTTTTGAATATTGAATTTAAAGGGCGCTTCCTCAACGAATTCTCTATTGTAGTTAACAAGGCGAGTTGATGGCTTGGTAAAGAAATTGGGGTTGACAACTAGTACGATAAGAATAATGGCGAGGGGTGGAATTGCGTATTTTAGAAACTGCCGGTTACGGCTAATTTGAATAGCGTTCGCGAATCTATTGATGAGCAGTTGGTTTGAGCGCTGATTCATACTTGCTTGTAACAAGTCATTCTGATCCGATGCGATGCGTTGAAGCTGCAGTGTATTTAGCAGCTTATCCCCTATTTCAGGGAAAAACTGCCCGATTTGTTGCGCTGCTTCATCATTTGACAAAGGTTTACTTAATCCATAAAGCCGTAATAGCGGCCGCGCTATCAACAGATAGAGACCAATAATGACTGTCAGCAAAAAACCGAAAAGCAAAATTCCCCGACCAAACGAATCAAATCGTCCAACAAATTCAGCTGTATTGATAAACAGGTAGGCACTGCCAAGTAAGGCTATGAAGAACAAACCGCCTTTTATTAACTGATTCTGGAAATAGCGTTTCTTATATTCGTCTATGCGTTGTAGTAGAGCTGAGTAAGCAGTTGATGATTGCATAGTAACTCAAGTTGAATAGTTAAACTTTAAGGTTATCAAAGTAAGATAATACGTGCTCCTTCAGAAAATTTTCCTGCGCTAGTAGATCATGATGCGGAATAGGTTTATCTAAAACCCAATGTGGCCAACCGTCTTTGTCATAACCCTCGAAACTATAATACCCTGACTGACTCAACACACTACAAACCCCAATGTGCATTAAATCCTGTTTTGCTTCTTTTGAGAAGCGTTTTGGTCCCTTACCTAATTCATGAACCCCAACTAAAAACAGTACTGAATTAAGGTCGGATGGCCGCTTCCCAACAAGTGACTGTATGTTGTCAAGTAGCTCAATCCAAAGCTCATCTATATTTTTCACGTTCATTCTGTAGCCGGGAAATTCTTCTTCCTAATTTACAATACAAACGAATAGAAATCATGTTTCGGTTTATACATTTATTAATATCAAGTTTCGGTGATCAGCTTTTCCCCCTTTTATGTCTGGGTTGTAGTCAGTCACTAGAAAGTAAGGGCTCCATGCTTTGCATTTCCTGTAGGATGGATCTTCCAGAAACAGGCCAACACCGCGAACCGTATGATCCTAAGCTTCTCAATAAGTTTGCCGGAAAGGTGCCTATTCAATTTATAGCCTCTTATTTATATTTTAAAAAGAGCGGGGTTGTTCAAAAATTGATTCACCATATCAAGTATAAAGGGCAGAAGGAAGCTGCGAAAGAGTTGGCGAACTGGTATGGGAGTCAACTATTGACTGAGTGTAAACATATTGATAGTATTGATTTGATAATAGCTGTACCCTTACACAAAAATAGGTTCAGACAAAGAGGATATAATCAGTCTGAATGGATTGCAGCGAGTTTGGGGGATGCTTTACATCTACCCACTTATAACAATGTTCTGTTTCGCAATCGCTTTGAAGAGTCACAAACACACAAAAACAGACTGGAACGTTGGAAAAACGTTATGTCTGTTTTCTCGGTTGAAAACCCGAATCTTATACGGGGTAAAAATGTGATGCTTGTCGACGACGTCCTAACAACAGGTGCTACTCTAGAATCCTGTGCTACGGAACTGCTGAATTCTGGTTGTAAGTCAATTAGTATTGTGACCCTTGCAGTTGCTGGCAGATAAAAGTATCCGTTTTAAGATAGAAATATGTGACTACTTCAAGCACCAAACGAAAAGAGGGGTTATCCAAAGTGGATAACCCCTCTTTTCGTTTGGTGAAATTCTATTTGTTCCGCCCGACGCCGATCATAGCACACCGAAAACCGACCATTGCAGTAGCTGAATCTTGGTCTAAGAAACGACGGGTACCAGGAGAAAGCCAATAAGCTACATCGTTCCAGGAACCGCCTTTATATACCCGTAGACGGTCGTCAATCAATGACTGCTTATTCTTTGAATCGTAGTTTTTAGCATCGTCAAGATATCCATTGCGACGAATTGGGTTCAGATCATTTACGTCTTGATAAGATAGTGGACGATAAACGTCATACACCCATTCGTTCACGTTACCTGCCATGTTATAAAGCCCAAAATCATTTGCAGGATAAGCATATATCTCAGCAGTAATAATGGCTCCATCATTCGAACGACCTGCAATACCAGCATAATCACCACGTCCACGCTTAAAGTTAGCTAGCATTTGCCCTTGCTTTCTCCCTTTTTTGGGGTTACGAACCGATGAACCATCCCACGGATAAATCCGCTGATTTATTTGATTCTCGTCCATGTACTGCGTTCCAATCAGTGCCTTTGCTGCGTATTCCCATTCTGCCTCTGTAGGCAGTCTGTAATCTGGCAAAATCATACCGCTTTCTAAACTTGGTTTAGCAGCACTTGCGGTTGTTGCTTCAGCCAAAGCTGGCTCTTCTTGCTTCTTAGACTTACGTTTCAGTGAAAAACCACCCTTTTTCTTTTCGCCACCGCCTTTTGCAAGCTCGTTGTTTACCGCGTTAGACCGCCAAACAGCATAGTCACTTGCCTGAACCCATGACACCCCTACTACTGGATAATATCGGAAAGCAGGATACCTTAAATACTGAGTAACGTATGAGTCGTTAAAGGAAAGCGGATTAGCCCAAACGGTCGTATCTGGTAAGGCTGCTTTAACTACTTCCTCTGACGAATCACGCGTTATGGCGCTGAGGTATTCTAGATAATGAACGTTTGCCATTTCTGTTTCATCCATGTAAAAAGACTGGATGGAAACTGTGCGTTCACGATTGTCACGACTATTCATGACATCCTCTTCAAGTGCGCCCATAGTAAAGCGACCACCTTCAATGAAAACCAGGTTTGGACCTGCCTTTTGACCGGCAAATTTCTTTACCTGAAAGCCATCTTTCTCGTTATAAGCAATCCCAGTTGCCGTACTTTTCTTACCAGGCTGTACGCTTGTTGGGTGCTTTGATTTACAAGATGCCAGTGCTACTGTTGCCAGAAGTACATATGCCGCTCGTTGCAGGTGATACTTTTGAATCATTGCTTTATTCTATAAAAAAATACAGGTGCAAAAATCTCTTTAATTTATCATTTTACCCAAATAGTCATCCAATTCATCTACAGATAACACATCAGAATGGGTAAAAATTGGTCTTCCTTTTGACTCCTTCAGTGTACATCTCGTTGGGTTACGCTGGACGTATTCAATTACCTTGCCAAAAAGATCAGATTTAAAGAAGTCATCATTCCCGTTAGAAACGAAGTACCCTTTAAGGATATTATTCTTAAGTGTCAGTTTTTCAAGATATAACTGCTCTGCTTTCCAACGAACACCAACCATTTTGATTAGATTTTTTACTTCTGTTGGCATCGGCCCGAAGCGGTCCGTCATTTCCTGCTGAAATGCGCTTAATTCTTCTATGTTCTGGAGGCTGTCTAGCCGAGTATACAACGCCAGGCGCTCCGATATATTGGAAACGTATCGTTCTGGAATTACCACCTGTAGATCCGTTTCAATCACTGTGTCCGGGAGTGATACTTTTAGATCTCCCGGTTTGGTTTCAAAAAGATCTTTGAATTCACTTTCCCGTAATTCCTGAACTGCTTCGTCCAGTACCCTATGGTACATTTCAAAGCCAAGGTCATTCACAAAGCCGCTTTGCTCAGCTCCCAATAAGTTTCCTGCTCCTCGAATATCCAGATCACGCATTGCTATCTTAAAACCTTCGCCCAAATCGGAGAAATCCTCCAGTGTTTGCAGTCTCTTACGGGCATCGGCCGTTAGCACAGACAAAGGTGGTGTGAGTAAATAACAGTATGCTTTTGTATTCGATCTTCCTACTCTACCTCGCATTTGATGCAAATCAGATAAACCAAAGTAATGAGCATTGTTTATTAGTATGGTGTTAGCATTGGGTATATCGAGTCCTGATTCTATGATATTTGTAGACACCAGTACGTCGAAATCTCCCTCAATGAACCGCGTCATCACTCGTTCCAGTCGATCGCCCTCCATTTGTCCGTGAGCCACGGCTACCCTGGCCTCCGGAACTAATCTCATTATCATATTACCGACTGACTCGATATCATTCACACGATTGTGAACGAAGAAAACCTGCCCTCCCCGGCGAACTTCCAGACTGACCGCATCACGAATTTTAGCTTCGTCATAAGGATATACCTCCGTAGTTACTGGTTGACGATTTGGCGGAGGAGTCGCAATGACTGATAAGTCCCTTGCTCCCATCAATGAAAAGTGCAATGTCCTTGGAATTGGTGTAGCAGTTAGTGTAAGCACATCAACTTCTACGCGCATTTCTTTCAATCGATCTTTAGTCTTTACGCCAAACTTCTGTTCTTCATCAATTACCAGTAATCCCAGATCTTTAAATTTTATATCCTTATTCACAATTCGGTGGGTACCGATAAGGATACCAACCTCTCCGGAAGTCACATCTTTGAGTATCTCTTTTATTTTTGCTGGCGACCTAAACCTATTTATGTATTCAATTTTCACCGGAAAGTCAGACATTCTCTCCATGAACGTTTTGTAATGCTGCATGGCAAGTATAGTCGTTGGCACTAATACCGCTACTTGCTTATTATCTGTCACCGCTTTAAACGCAGCTCTAATCGCAATTTCTGTTTTACCGAACCCCACATCTCCACACACAAGTCGGTCCATAGGGTGTGGTTTTTCCATATCATCCTTTACATCATTAGTTGCCTTGGCCTGGTCGGGCGTATCCTCGTACATAAAAGAAGATTCAAGTTCGACCTGCAGGAAACTGTCACGACTATATGCATAACCTGGGGCAGAACGACGTTTCGCATACAAGGCTATAAGTTCACGAGCAATATCCTTGACCTGCTTACGAATCCGGGATTTCTTGTTCTCCCATTCCTGAGAACCAAGCTTACTCATTGTTGGTGGGCCACCTTCCCTACCACTATACTTTGCTATCTTGTGGAGACTGTGAATACTGACTAAGAGTATATCATTGTCACGGTATATAAGTCGTATTGCTTCCTGTTCATTTCCCGCATTGTCAACCTTTTCCAAGCCAGCGAAACGACCAATACCGTGGTCTATGTGCGTAACATAATCTCCTGGTTGCAGTGTTTTCAGTTCACGAAGCGTTAGTGCTTTTGACTTGGAGAATTTGTCCTGAACCCGGTATTTGTAATAACGGTCGAAAATCTGGTGATCAGTAAAACAGGCAATCTTTAGCGTTTCATCCAGAAATCCTTCCTTCAGACCGATGTTTATCGGCAGAAACTTCACGTACGGGTCAAGTTCTTCAAAGATTGTCCGCAGCCGTTCGATCTGTTTAAAAGATTCAGCCGCAATGATGTTTGTATACCCTCTGGCCTGATTGTCTCCCAGCGTTTCAATAAGCCGTTTGAAATCTTTATTGAATGAGGGCTGTGGTTTTGAGTTGTACTGTAATCGGCCATCTGTCTTGAAATAGAATTTTCGACCGAATTCGACTGTCCTGAATTTCTTTATCTCATTTAGAAACGCCCGGCGTGTCTCAAATAACTCGCTAGGGTTGGACACTACCTGAATGCCGCCACTACTTTTCAAAACCGATTCGAAACGTTGTTCTGCCTTCTCAAAACACTTTTCAATTATCTCTAACGTGAACTCTACCTCCTTTACCCAAATGGTAGTATCCTTAGGAAGAAAGTCAAAGAATGATTCTCTTGTTTCTTCAATAAGTTTGGTTTGAATATTTGGTATGACCTTCACGAAATCAACGGCATCATTTGATAGCTGTGTCTCTGGATTGAAGAGCCGGATTCCCTCTACCTCATCGTCGAACAACTCAATCCTGTACGGGAATTCGCTGGCAAAAGAAAACACATCGACAATACCTCCTCTAACAGAAAACTGTCCTGCTTCATACACAAAGTCTGTCTTTTCGAATTCGTACGTTTGGAGCAATTCCGACACAAAGTTCGTATCCACCTTCTCTCCCACCCGTATCGTGAGTGTATTCGCTGACAGTGATCGTCTGTTGATAACCTTCTCCGATAGTGCCTCAGGATAGGTCACAATTAGAAGGCCTTTTTTAGGAGCAGGGTTCAGTTTATTCAGTACTTCCGCCCGCATTAGAACATTGGCATTCTCGATGTCTTCGTATAAATACGGCTTCTTATACGACATGGGGAAAAACAATATTTCCCTGCTAAGTAAGTTTTGTAAGTCATTGAAAAAGTAAGCTGCTTCTTCACGGTCAGTAGCGACATACATATGGCTACCCTCCGTCAGCTTGTATACCGCAGAAGCGATTACGGCATCTAAACTTCCCATTACTCCCTTAATCTGCAATCGTTGTGGTTCTGTTGATAGCTTTTCGCCTATCGGGGCTGCCAGTAATTTTATGAAGCTATCGCTGGTATATAAGCTGAGTAATTCCTCTGATCTCAATTGAATTCAGGTTATGTATCACATGCAAAAAGCCGCCTGGAGTACTCTCCCGCGGCTCACTTAATTAACAGTAAGAAGTTGAAATTTGTTACCAGCACTCATTAATTTGTCGAGTCCATAATCTTATAATTTATACTTTCCTGTTCCAACAGTTTTTCTATTCGATTACTGAATTCAAATATTATAACAATTTCTTTCTCATCATTCAATTCATCTTCCACCCATTTCCAGTCTTCAGCAACAGCATCTAATGTGTTTATGACGCCCACTATTTTGGCTGGGTCTCGCTCTTTGCTCATGAAGTTTTCGGTGCTGGTAAAATATAGCACAACCCTGTTTTCTTCCAGCCACTGTAAGTCGCTGAGTGAGTCGCTTAATTCGTCGAGCGTAAATCCGAAGTCTGGAATATCCAACAGGTAAGCAGCCTCTTCATAAAACTGCCGAAGGGTCAGCGCTTTTTTGCCATCAATATTGACAATAAAGTCATCAGAAAACTGGGCTTCCAAGTCCCACTCAGAGTTACAGATTAGAATATTTGGACTCATTTTTGTATGAAAATTGTCAGTTGAAAGTGATTTCGTGTGTGTTCCACGTGGAACTGATAATCAAGTAATTACAGCCATATGTAACCAGTTTTACCCTGGTTACTTAATGATTTTTAGGCTAAACGAGCTATATTGCTGGTATATATTTCATAAAGCTGAAAGGTTGAGTTGAACTTTTTTCAAAAGTTTAAACGAGAGTAATTTGCTGACGCTGAGTACTGGTATAGAAGACTATAAACCTGTACATAATCATCCAGAAGGGAGAGACAATAAGACTTAGTAACCCCTGCCTGGCTGTCGTAGAATTTAAGGAATGGGGCAGAATTTCTCACCCAAAAAATGGCTTAAACTAAACTGAAAGATCCCCTACTTAAGGAAGTTATCTTTCAGTTTAGTTTAAGGAAAAAAGAGGAATCCGAGCTGCTACCATGTTGTGAAACATTAATTCAGTTATCATAGGAGTCATATATTTTATTAGTGGAAATTTGGAAATTGATTCTATGACTTCCAGGTCTGATTCAGCTTTGAAAATGCACCACAGTTTCTGGCGGTCAACTGAGAGTGAGTAAGAAAGCAAAAAACCTTTCTCCATTAGTTCTTCCACTTTACGTCGCTGGGCTGGAATCCTGTTTTCGAATCCTTCGTCCAAAACAGCTGGAAGATCAAATTCTACCATATACTGGCTCATGTACGTTGATATTAAATGACAGCCGTATTTGGTTGTTCTCCGGCTATTAGCAAATTAACGATGTTTAGTTCGTCTTCGTTAATTGTGTGCGAAAAATTTGGATAGAGTTTCGCCGTGACACGCGCATTCATTCGGCCAAAAACTTGTTCCGATTCCAGGACACGGTATTCAGGAACGTGAGGATCTTTGTTACTACAGCCCAGGAAAATGGGGGTATTATAAAAGGTACCTTCGTAATTTCTTGGTGTTTCTGCCGGACCAATCAGGCCACCGCTCAGCCCGAAAACGCCCCCATATTCTGCGGCATTTCTCGCTACAAATTCCAACATCAGGCACGCACCCTGTGAGAAACCCAGCCAGTAAATTTGGGGTAATCTAAAATTGAAATCAGCCTGTAGCCGGGCACGAATAGCGGCCAGGGTTTCCAGAGCCGACGATAAATAGGGTTCATTATCTTCCATCGGCCGAAGAAAAGAATGAGGATACCAAGTATTGTTCTGGGCTTCCGGAGCAATGAAAGCGAAGTCTTTGTTCTGAATATGTTTTGAGAGCGATAATATATCCCGCGCTGATCCTCCCCGACCATGAACCATAACCATTACTTTCGTGGCTTTCTCAAGCGGCAAACCGGCTGTGTGAAAATTGTCCGAATCGTGAATCATATAGAGTACGTGTAGAGAGTTGGTTGTCTCCCATGGGGATTATTAACCACGGAAGACAAGCGACGACAAAAGCTATTTAATAATTATCTCGGGTAACTCCGTTTCAATCTTGGCACGACGGGCTTCGTATTGAGCCGGTAATTTTAGGCTCTTACCTAAGTCTGTAACCGGTTCATCAGCGGTGAACCCGGGTGGGTTAGTAGCAACCTCAAACAAGATTCCGCCCGGCTCCCGGAAGTAAATACTGTTGAAATAGTTACGATCCTGTACTGGCGTAACCTGATATCCTGACTCCGTCAACTGTTGTTGAATAACCAACTGCGTTTCGTCCGAATCCGTTGAGAAGGCAACGTGATGAACAGAACCCGCTCCTTGCAGAGAACGAACATCATTCGGTGAATGTAGAACGTCAACATAATTTCCAGGTCCGCCGACACCCGCTTTAAAACGGAATCGACCTTCCTCCTCCCCTACTAATGTATGTTGCAGATTTTCTGTCAGTAGTTTGATGGTACGGTCTGGGTTCTGCTGGTTAAGCGTCACCGTATGAAAGCCACGTACGGCGAATTCAACAGGAATATGGCCATTGTTCCAAACCGTCCTGGAATCGTCATTCGTGAAAACGAGTTCAATGCCCATGCCATCAAAATCTTCAAAGCGCAGATATGATTCATCAAAACGTTTGTACGGGCCAGCGTAAGGAATGTTTCGCTGATGGAGCCTATCCATCCAAAAACCTAGCGAATTGACTGGAACAGAAAAGGCGGTGTAGGTCAATTGCCCAACCCCCTTCCGCCCGCGCGGTAGATTACCGTAAGGAAAAAATGTTAGAATAGTACCGGGCGATCCTGTTTCGTTCCCATAATATAGATGGTACACATCGGGCGCGTCGAAGTTAACTGTCTTCTTAACTAAGCGGAGACCAAGGATATCTGTGTAGTAATCAACATTTCGTTGCGTGTCGCCCGCTAATGTTGTAACATGGTGAAGGCCGTTAATTAAAGTTTCCATGTGCTTTGGTAGAAAAAAAGTGAAAAAGTAATTTTAAGATTATTTTGTGTCGATACATTTAATGTATATACAGTTATTTTTAATTTATTGTTCCATAAAAAATGTCCCGGTAATTAATCGGGACATTTTTTATGGAACAATCTTATTGGCACCAACGCACAAACTACCTGTTCTGGATTTATTCCATTAGGAACGGATAATCCTGCTGCATGTAAACATCTTTGTAAGCTTCCTCGGCAGGAGGATAAGGGGAATCTTCCGCAAATTGCACGGCTTCGTCAACCCTGGCTTTTATCTTCTGATCGATAGCCGCCAACTCTTCTTCTGTTGCAATGCCCTTTTCCAGAATGGTCGCTTTCACCTGTTCGATTGGATCACGCAACTTGTATTCTTCCAGTTCTTCTTTTTTCCGATATTTCTGCGGATCAGACATGGAATGACCGCGATACCGATACGTACGAAACTCCAGAAACGTCGGTCCTTCACCAGCTCTGGCCCGTTCGGCGGCACGGCTCACGGCTTCATGAACGGCCTCAACGCTCATTGCATCGACGGGTTCAGACGGCATATCGTAGGCTTCGGCGATGGTATACAAATCCGTAACGTTTGAAGTGCGGGCAACCGAGGTACCCATAGCGTAGCCATTGTTTTCAACGACGAAGATGACCGGAATTTTCCAGAGCATCGCCATATTGAATGCTTCGTGTAAAGCACCTTGGCGTACGGCTCCGTCGCCCATGAACGTAATGCAAAGGTTACCTGTCTTGTTGTATTTCTCGGTGAGACCAATGCCAGCCCCCATCGGTATCTGCGCGCCAACAATACCATGACCCCCGATAAAATTTACCGACTTATCGAAGATGTGCATGGAGCCGCCTTTCCCTTTAGATGAGCCGGTCTGTTTGGCGAACAACTCCGCCATAATCGCTTTTGGGTCGGAGCCAAGAGCAAGGGGAATACCGTGGTCCCGGTAGGCGGTTATCCATTTGTCGTCTTTGGTAAGGGCAGAATAGGATCCCGAAGAGCAGGCTTCCTGACCTATATATAAATGGCAGAATCCGCGGATTTTCTGTTGACCATAAAGCTGACCGGCTTTCTCTTCGAATTTACGCTGCAACTGCATCGATTCGTACCAGTACATATACCGCTCTTTTGGATGCTGGGTTTTAGTCGCTTCCGGCGCTTTACCATTCTGCTTGGATTTCCCTGAAGGAGTGTTCTCTTTGACGCTTGCCATGAGGAGTGTGTTCAAATAATCAACAAGTACTACCGGAAAGAAACGCCCGGCTTAGGTGTAACCACTTTACGATTGGGTCTATTTCTACTAACAAACCGCCCGTATCTTTGTTGCCAATATCAATTACTTCGGAAACTCTTGATTTCGCTGACTAATTGACTGCTGCGAAATTACGCATTATCGCGTTATGCGCTATACATATGCACCTTGAAAAACTCAGCCTGACCAATTTTAAGAATTATGAAGATGGCCGGTACGTATTCGGGCAAGAGGTAAATGTACTGGTAGGGCCAAATGGAAGCGGAAAAACGAATCTGCTCGATGCCATTTATTTTCTGGCCTTAAGTAAGAGTGCTTTCCAAAGTCAGGATGCAATGAGCATTCTCCACGATGCCACTTATTTCATTATCGATGGCACGTTTGCTGAGGATATGCGCATGGTGCAAATAACCATTAGCCTGCAACGGGGTCAGCGAAAGGTGCTGATGGCCGACAAAAAACCATATGAGCGAATCAGTGAGCACATTGGCCGTTTTCCGGTAGTGCTCATCGCACCTAATGACACCGACTTGGTTCGTGAGCATAGCGAAGAACGTCGGCATTTTTTTGATGGTGTATTCTCCCAACTTGACCCTAACTACCTGCGCGATTACCTGATGTATCAGCAGGTGCTGAAACAGCGCAACAGCCTGCTAAAACTTTTTGCTGACCAAGATCGCAGGAACGGGAATCAGGTTGACGATGATATGCTCGATACATATGATGAACCCCTACTGGACCTCGGTCAGAAGATTCATGACCGGCGGCTGCAATTCATTCAGGAGTTCATGCCTGAGTTCAAAGCGCACTATGCTTACCTAAGCGATGGGCGGGAAACTGTCGATATTCAGTACGAATCGGAAGTGAGTAATCCGGAATTTGCCAGCGAGTTCCGGCATTTCCGTCGACGCGATACCATATTACAACGTACTACGATGGGCATCCATAAAGATGATTACTCCTTTCTTATTGGTGATAGTAGCGGGCAAACAGTACCATTGAAGAAGTTTGGTTCGCAGGGGCAACAAAAAACGTTTGTGATTGCCCTGAAACTGGCACAGTTCGACCAGCTACAAAGTGGAAAAGGGGCCAAACCAATACTTTTGTTGGACGATATCTTTGATAAGCTCGACGATCAACGCATTGGTAAGCTTATCCAGCGAATGGACGAGGGCGCCTTCGGTCAACTCTTTATTACCGATGCCCGACCAGAACGCACTCGTGAGTTACTCAATAAAGTACAGGCAGATGTCCGCTTCTTCGAAATTGCCCACAAGTAAATAAAACGGGCTAGTCAATAGGGCCATTGATACCCTTGATTAGTTACGAAAGATAGTACAGCATAACGCCCGGCGAAGTTATATTTCGTCGGGCGTTTGAGTGCCTTCGCTCCGTTTCTCAGGCCGTTCGTCATATTATGCAAAAATATTGAGGAAACTGAGAACTATATTTGAGTTTCCAAAGTTCATCCAGCAAAAGTTCTATTTGTAGATGAAGGAAAGGATTCTGGCCGAGGCTGAACGGCTGTTCTGGAAGTTCGGCGTTCGCTCTGTTACCATGGAGGAGATTGCTAAGCAACTGGGTATATCAAAGAAGACAATTTATCAGCATTTTTCTGATAAGGAGCAGATATTGTATCAGGTTATTCAGCACAAAACAAGTCGAAATCAATCAGAAATGGAATGTATGGTCATTGATACCGCCAATCCGATTGAAGAACTACTGGGTGTACTGAAAATGATGCAAAAAAACGCCGACCAGGTTAGCCCAAACCTGCTCATGGACATAAAGCGATATTATCCGCAGGCCTTTTCGTTATTCCGGCAATATAAGGAAGGCCAAATTATGGAGTCTATTCTTGGAAATATTCAAAAAGGTATTGCGGAAGGACTATATCGAAAGGACATAAATCCCGCCATTCTAGCCCGTCTTCGGGTTGAACAAATCGAACTTGCATTCAATCACGACCTTTTCCCATCCGACCAGTATTCGATGCACGACGTTCAGGCTGAACTGATACACCATTTTGTTCGGGGTATGCTAACAAGAAAAGGGTTTGAGGTCTATAATCAATACGTTAATAAAGGAGAAGAAATACAACCTATTATCTATGAAAACAAGTAGTATACTTTGTTTAACGGCCCTTTGGTTTCCAGCTATCTGGTTTGGAACCGGAGCTGTAGCCCAGGTACCAACGCAACCATCTGTCGGGCAGCAACCCACTGGAGCAGCCGCTAGTGGCCAGCAGCCGGGTGCCCAGCAACCTGCGGCAACCGGGGCAGTGGTAGCACAGCCTGGAATGACTCCGGGTACGGGCATAAACGTACCGTCGCAGCCTAATATGAACGGAACGACTGCTACCCCGTCCCTGAGCACGCCCGAAGGACCCGTAAATCTCCAGCCGGGTGTTATTTCAACGTTTAATTCGGGTTTGGGTACGGCCCCGAATGGTCTGTCACCAACCGGTGGCGCGACCAACGGGCAAACCTACACGCTCCAGCAGGCAATTGATTTTGCCATTCGCCAGAATGCTACTATCCGCAATAGTCAGCTTGACGCGGTGAGTGCCGATGCCCGTATTCGGGAAACGAAGGCGTCTGCCCTGCCCCAGATTTCTGCCAGTGCATCAGTAACGGATAATCTGATTATTCAGCGGGCGTTTCTACCTGCCGTGTTCTTCGATCCAAAAGCTTCACCCGATGCACCGGCCATACCCGTACAGTTTGGTGTGGCTTATTCAGCGAACGCATCCGCTAATGTGAACCAGGTCATTTACAATGCTGCCTTAAACGTTGGATTACGGGCTGCGGCTACCTACCGCGAACTGGCCCAGCGGAATCTGGAAAGTTCCAAAGTTGTGGTGGCTGAACAAGTTGCCAAAGCGTATTACGGCGTTCTGGTCGCTGTGGAACGGGCCAAACTACTTGATTTTAACATTGCCCGTTTAGATACAGCCCTGTATGAAACACAGGCGATGAATAAGCAGGGATTTGTTGAAAAACTCGATGTGCAGCGTCTCGAAGTACAGGGCAACAACCTGAAAGCCGAACGGCAGAACGTGCAGAACCTGATCGAGTTGAGTTATACCCTGCTGAAGTTTCAGATGGGGCTGAAGATAAACGACGAAATCACGCTGGCCGAGCAACTACAGGACCGGGCTGTTGATGACCTGCGACCGCTGATTTCACCCGACCCTACATTTCAGTATGGAAGTCGGATTGAGTACTCGACTTTAGAGACGCAAATCAAATTGGCCGAACAGGACATTGAAGTGACGCAGAAGGCCTATTTCCCAACCATGTCGGCATTTGCCAACTATGGTTATAATGCTGGTCGCAATCAGTTTGCCCAGCTAATCAATTCACCCTGGTTCAACTTTGGGTCTTTGGGCGTGAGTCTACAGGTTCCGATTTTTGACGGATTTCTAAAGCGCAGCCAGATTGAGCAGAAGCGTGCTACGCTGCAAAAAGCGCAGAACAGTGGCGAACTATTGCGCAATTCCATCGATCTGCAAATCCGGCAGTCAAGCATTACCCTGAAAAATGGTCTGCAAACGTTGCAGACACAGCAACGCAACCGCGACCTGGCCGAAGAAATTGTTCGGGTAACTCGTATTAAATACAAGGAAGGCGTTGGATCGAGTATCGAGGTGCTCAATGCAGAAGCCTCCCTCCGCGAAGCACAGACCAACTACTTCGGGTCGCTATACGACTTTTTGATTGCCAAAGTTGACCAGGATAAATCACTTGGCCGATTATACACCGGAAATTAAACATACACTGAAAAAAGCAATGAAATCATACTACGCTATTATACTGACAAGCTTGCTGATGGCTTGCGGGGGAGAAAAAAAGACAGATTTACAAGGTAAGCGGGAAGAACTGGCGGAGTTAAAATCGCAGCAGGCCGAACTGAATACGAAAATTAAGACGCTGGAATCAGACGTAACCAAGCTCGATCCGAAAAAAGCGGAAACAGCCCGTGTCAAAGATGTAACAGTTTCGCCTGTATCGTCCAGCACGTTCCGGCACTACGTTGAACTACAGGGAACCATCGATGCAAAAAACAACGTACAGGTATCGCCCAAATCGGGTGGCGTGGTAACGGCGGTTTATGTAAAGGAAGGTGACCGGGTACGGGCCGGGCAGGCCATTGCCAAAGTTGACGACCAGATTATGCGGGAATCGATGGCGGAAGTAAAAACGCAGTTATCGCTGGCTAACACCATTTTTGAAAAACAGGCCGCCTTGTGGAAACAGCAAATCGGTACCGAAATTCAATACTTACAGGCTAAGAATAATAAGGAAGCCTTAGAGAGAAAGATTTCTACCCTCAACGTGCAGTTGGCGCAATCGACTGTAACGGCACCTATTTCGGGCGTAATCGATCAAGTTTCGGTAAAAGTTGGGCAGTCAGCTGCTCCGGGCGTAGGATTAGTCCGAATCGTAAATCTGTCTCAGCTGAAGGTAATTGCCAAAGTATCAGATACTTATTCGGGTAGTGTTCGAAAGGGGGATCCAGTAGTAATTCGGTTTCCCGATTTAAACCGGGAAATGAAATCGCAGATCAGTTTTGTCTCTACCTCCGTCGATCCATTAAGCCGAACATTCACGATTGAAGCTCCGCTGCCATCCGATAATAGTCTGAAACCAAATATGCTGGCTCAGGTTAAAATTAATGATCAAAACGTATCAAATGCCATTGTGATCGATCAGAATCTGATTCAGAACACAGAAAATGGGCAGTTAGTCTATGTTGCTGTAAATGAAGGCGGTAAGAAAGTAGCGAAGGCGAAGCAAATAAAAACGGGCCAATCCTACGATGGTCGGATTGCCGTTGTGCAGGGTTTACAATCTGGCGATCAGATCGTTACTACAGGGTATCAGGATTTAGTTGATGGACAACCTATCAGTTTTTAACGCAGGGGGTATAAAGTAGCGCCCCAGCAAACCTACTTCACCATGAAAGCAGAACATATAAAAACCCTCGGCTTCACCAACTGGTGCGTTGAGAACCGAACGGCTATTTACATCTTCACTCTCCTGATTACCCTGGGCGGACTGTTTGTGTATAATAACCTGCCGAAAGAACAGTTTCCCGATATCAAGATACCACAGGTGTACATCAATACCGTATACGTGGGAACGGCTCCTGCCGATATTGAAAATACCATTAATAAGCAGATTGAGAAGCAGCTGAAGTCTATTTCGGGCGTAAAGCGCATCAAATCCAATGCATTGCAGGATGTATCCGTTATTCTGGTTGAGTTCAATCCAGACGTGAAAACGGAAGAAGCACTACAGCGGGTTCGGGATGCTATCGACAAAGCCAAGCCCGATTTGCCCCAAAAGCTGGATGCAGGCCCAACGGCACAGGATGTAAACTTCTCGGAGTTTCCAATTATGAACATCAATATGGCTGGCAACTTTCCGCTCAAACAATTGAAAGAGTATGCGGAAGATTTGCAGGACGTCATTGAAGGGATGCCCGAAATTCGTCGGGTAGATATCGTTGGCGCGTTAGATCGTGAAATCCAGATCAATGTTGACTTACCCCGGATGCAGTCGGCTGGCTTAGCCTTCTCGGACATTCAACAGGCAGTTCAGGGCGAAAATATCAACATATCGGGTGGCGATTTGGATGTGGACGGTGTTCGGCGGACAGTACGGGTGAAAGGTGAATTTACCGATGTCACGCAGCTTCAAAACCTGCAAATTCGTACGGCAACGGGCGCCACCGTTCGGCTTGGCGAAATTGCTGATGTGCAGGATAGCTTTGAAGAGCAGCAGAGTTTTGCCCGGTTGAATAACAAATCGGTTGTTACACTGAACGTTATCAAGCGGTCAGGAGCCAACTTGCTATCTGCCGCTGACCGGATTGAAAAAACAATTGACGAGTACAAGGGGTCCCGTTTCCCGCAGGGACTGGACGTGAAAATCACCGCCGACCAGTCGGAACGCACCCGTGAAAACGTGAATGACCTGATTAATACGGTCGTGCTGGGCTTCATCTTTGTGGTGCTGGTGCTCATGTTTTTCATGGGCGTTCGGGATGCCATTTTCGTTGGCTTATCTGTACCCTTATCGGCCCTGGTCGCTTTCGTAATGATGCCCGTACTTGGCCCCGTGGTAGGTACGGCTTTCACCCTGAATACAATTGTTCTGTTTGCTTTCCTGCTTGGGTTGGGTCTGGTAGTTGATGATGCCATTGTGGTTATCGAAAACTCGCACCGGCTCTTCAATGAGCATAAAGAATGGAACATTAAACAGGCCGTAAAAGCAGCAGCGGGCGAAGTGTTTGTGCCCGTATTTTCTGGTACGCTAACGACTATTGCTCCCTTCTTTCCTCTACTCTTCTGGCCGGGAATTGTGGGAGAATTCATGAAGTTCCTGCCCTTAACGCTTATACTGACGCTGTTTGCATCGCTTTTTGTCGCGTATGTGATCAACCCGGTTTTTGCCGTAACCTTCATGAAACGGCACGATGATGATAACCACGAAGACAAGCAAAACTTTGATGAAATTAAGCGACCGCTGATTATCCTGACGGTACTGGCCGGTATTGGCTACGTGATTGACCGGGGAATTGGCAACCTGCTTGTGTTTTTCATCGCTCTGTACGTCTTCAACCATTACGTACTCACGCCTAAGCTGATTGTACCGTTCCAGGATCGACTGTTGCCAGCCCTTAAAAACGGATATCGTAAACTCATTTCGTGGATTTTGACTGGCTGGAGACCTGTACTCGCCGTTGTGAGCGCGTTTGTCCTATTGATTGTAACGTTCATTATTACGGGGATCGCTAAACCCAAAGTAATCTTCTTTCCAAGTGGAGAGCCAGATTACGTTTATGTGTACAATGTAATGCCCGTAGGAACGGATGCGACCATAACGGATTCTGTAACGAAGGTGATCGAGAAGCGTATTTTCAAGGTGCTGGACGAAAATGACGCTACCGATATCGTGAATTCCGTTATTTCCAATGTAGGGAAAAATGCCGGTGACCCGCAAAATCCTGATCGGGCTGCTACCCCACAGAAATCGAAGGTGACGGTTGCATTTAAGGGAAATGAAGAGCGGCACGGCATCTCAACGGACTCTCTGCTGGCCAAAGTCCGTGTAGCCATGCGTGGCCTGCCCGGCAGCGAAATTTCGGTAGAACGCGAATCGACTGGACCGCCAACGGGGAAGCCTATTGCCATTGAAATTGCGGGGGACGATTTTACAGAATTACAGCAACTGGATAAGCAGGTTCGCCAGAAAATTAGTCAGGCTGGTATTCAGGGAATAGACCAGTTAAAATCGGACCTGATTACGAACAAGCCCGAGATTGTTATTAACGTCAATCGGGAAAAAGCCGAGCGTGAGGGTATTTCGTCGGCGCAGATAGCGGGGACCATCAGAACAGCCCTGTTCGGTCTGGAAGTATCGAAGTTTCGGGATGCAAAGGACGAATATCCCATCATGGTTCGACTGAAACCGGACGACCGGAGTCAGATAAACCGGCTATTGAGCCTGAACATCGTTTATCGCGACATGGTGGCGGGTGGACAATTGCGTCAGGTACCCATCACATCCGTGGCTGATATTAGTTACTCGACTACGTTTAGCCAGATCAACCGCAAAAATCAGGAGCGTGTGGTCACACTGAGTTCGGACGTTATTCCAGGCTTTAATGCCAACCAGATTGTTGCCCAGATCCAGCAGGTTATTAACCAGATGGATGTTCCAAACGGCTATACTATTAAAATGGGCGGTGAGCAGGAAGACCAGCAGGAGTCAATGAACTTCCTGATATCGGCCTTTGGTATTGCAATTCTGTTGATCTATCTGATCCTGGCCACGCAGTTTAACTCGGTAGTGAAGCCATTGATTATATTCGTAACTATTCTACTATCCCTAATTGGGGTACTCTTAGGGTTTATAATAACCGGAAAATCATTCTCAGTCATCATGTCGGGTGTGGGGATCATTGCGCTGGCGGGGATTGTGGTTAAAAACGGGATTCTGTTAATCGAGTTCATCGAGGAATTGCGTGGCCGGGGTGTTCCCTTACGCGAAGCGATCATAGACGCTGGTGGTATTCGTTTAACGCCGGTACTATTGACGGCTACTGCCGCTGTATTGGGTCTCGTACCGCTGGCATTCGGTTTAACCGTCGATTTTGTTGGCCTGTTCCGCGAATTTGATCCGCACGTAGTCATTGGTGGCGACAGTTCGGTATTCTGGAATATTCTGGCCTGGACAATCATCTTTGGTCTGACTTTCTCTACCGTTCTCACACTCGTAATTGTACCCTGTCTGTACTGGATTAATGAGCAGGTTCGGATGCGGTGGTTTGGTAAGAAAGACCCAGCGCTGGAAATGCAGGAAGAACTGCAACCAGAAGAAGAATTAGTTTAACCCTATAAAGAGCGAAAGAATAAACGAGTGAATGGGAGGAAATAGCCCGTTCACTCGTTTATTCTTTCGCGTATTCACTCTTCATTTATGAACCGGACCGTACTGTTTTTTATTCTGCCAGTTATCCTATTGTTAATTGACTGGTACGTATTTCAGGCCATCAAAACCGTTAGTCGGTCGGCAGAAGAAAGCACCCAGCGAATAATTGCTCTAGCATTCTGGGGGTTTACGGCGGTGTCTCTATTGCTGTACGTAATCATGCAGTTACTGCCGCCAGATTCCATTAGTCGCAACATGCGGACTTTTAT
This sequence comes from Cytophagales bacterium, assembly GCA_038236215.1. Lineage (GTDB taxonomy): Bacteria > Bacteroidota > Bacteroidia > Cytophagales > Spirosomataceae > Spirosoma. Next base: position 30,913 of record JBBSTD010000073.1, read on the forward strand.
GTGGGCTGTTATTGCTATTCCCTACTTCTCGAAAATATTCGCCGTACTCATTATATTAATCGATGATATTGGTCGATTCTTTCGCTGGATTGTATCCTTGTTTTACAAGCCCGAAGTTCGTGAGGCCGTTGAGGATTCGACCCGTCAAACTATTCCGGCCACCGATACCATTACCCGGTCTGATTTCCTGATGAAAACCGCTCTGGTGGTGGGTGCCCTACCACTGGCAGGCTTCACCTGGGGTATCATATCAGGGGCACACGATTATCGAATTCGGCGTATCAAGTTACCCATGAAAAACCTGCCCTCGGGATTTCATGGTATGACAATCGCGCAAATCTCAGATATTCATTCCGGTAGTTTCTTCAATAAAACAGCAGTAAAAGGGGGCGTTGACATGTTGCTTGGCCAAAAGCCCGACATGGTGTTTTTTACCGGCGACTTAGTGAATAGTCACGCCGATGAAGTAAACGCATACATTGATGTTTTTAATAAAATTAAAGCACCATTGGGCGTCTATTCAACGCTTGGCAATCATGACTATGGTAAGTATGTGCAGTGGCCAAGTGCCCAGGCTGAGCGTCAGAATGTGCTGAATGTAGTGGCGGCTCACAAACAAATGGGCTGGAACATTATGATGGATGAGCACAAGATACTGGAACAGAATGGAGACAAAATTGCGCTTATAGGCGTACAGAACCTAGGTTTCGGTCCGGCGGCACTACGCGCCGGGAACTTAGCTAAAGCATACAAAGGCACTGAAGAGTATCCCGTCAAACTGCTGCTATCGCATGACCCCACTCACTGGGATGCTGAAGTACGGCCAGAATATGGTGATATCGACATTCAGTTTAGTGGTCATACGCACGGTGCGCAGTTTGGTGTTGACCTTGGTAATGTCAAGTGGAGTCCGGCGCAGTATTTTTACAAACAGTGGGCTGGGTTGTATGAGCAGGGTAATCAGCGGTTGTACGTCAATCGGGGCTATGGTTATATTGGCTACCCTGGTCGGGTTGGCATTTTACCGGAGATTACCATTTTTGAATTAGTAAAGGCGTAGTTTCTAACTAAATCCTTA
>JBBSTD010000074.1:0-31854 GCA_038236215.1 Cytophagales bacterium
AAGTTGCTACTGTTAAATAGCAACTTTTGCAATTGTTAAATCATTGACTTTCAGTTTCCTTGGAAGCCGGAAAATTCTACCTTACAACGCTTGATTGCTTCTCTTTGCTTGCTATTAGGTTTGTTATGAGCACTAATAGACTGGTTCAAACTTTGACGCGTATCCTTGAAATTGAAAAGTTCTTGTAGCTCTTTATACAATCTAGTCTGGTTATTAAACACAGCAACTTTACCAAGTAAGCCTAAATCTGTTATCGCATATAACATTGGTACTATATTCTTAGACTCACATCCTTTGTAAGTCTTAATGAGGAAGGCCAAATGATCTGGATTTATTATTTGACTGAATATTGCACTGTCTTTTTTTGAGTTTTTTGCAGGCGAAGCAGTCAATGATTTCCTTAAAGTGTTAAGGGGAGTTGATGATATTTCTTTTTCTCCCTGTATGCGTGATATGAGTGTGTTCTGTATATCTGGGTCTATATCAATTAATCGCCGAATTACTCTTTGCTTGAGAGTCGCCACTGTTTCAACTATACGTCTGCGATCATTTTCGTATGATTTTACATGGATTGTTTCACGATCTCCAGGTATACGTGATTTTATAATTTCTCCCTTCAGGTATATTGGGAGAGGAAGGCACGACTCAATGTGCTCAATATCAGCAAGAAGTTCTAGTAGGCCTTGAATATTAAGTTCGTGGAAATTGTCATTATAATCGCTGAGGTCTTTCTCAAACTTAGTAAATAGACTATCGTATGTACCCTCGATTGAGCATTTATACAGATAGCTACTTCCAAATCTGGAAACTGATTCAAAATTAAATTCATCATCCATAGTATTAATGAAAAGTACTGTTTACAACAGTCATGCTCAGATTATGATGCACTACTGATTTTCTAAACAAAATTCTTTTCGAAACGAGCGAAGGGAAGCTATTACAAGCAATCATAAGCAGCATCAATCAGTTCGGTACCTAGTTCTTGTAAGTAGATGCGTGTTGTACTTTCATCAGCATGACCCATTGCTTGGCTAATTACGGCCATATCCTGCCCGGCTATACGTAGCGACGTAGCGAAACTATGACGAGCCACGTAAGTGGTTAGTGGAGTTTCAATACCAACAGCCTTTCCTATAATCTTGAGGTCACTATTTACCTGCCCCATGATCTTGTTACAACGGTTGTACTTTTGGCTTGGCGTCGTGTGCAGGGATTTGTCTAAAATGGGAAAAATGTACGTTAGTGGCTGAGGTGAACCATTAGGACGGTAGCGTTCTAAGATAGTCAGTGCGATGGATGTTAGACGAATAGCAAATTTACCGCCTGTCTTCTGACGTATATAGTTTAGCCTTTGATAGCCGTACAAATCGGTTACTATATTTGACCATGTGAGCGTAGCCATGTCTATGAAGTTGATGCCCCCGCAATAGTACGAGAACAGAAACAGATCTTTGGTCAAAAGCTTCCTGTCTGTCGTATCTCTCAAGCTAGCATATGGTCCTACATATGTTTCTGGCTGGTAAGCTTCGATCCTGCGAATATCATCTTTACTAATTGCCCGTTTGGTAGTAGTCAGATCGAACTTACCAATGTGGTATTTGTTTGTTTCGGCAGTATTACGGGCAAAAGGGTAACTAGTTGGTTTTGCGTATCCATTGGCAATAGCTTTATTTAATACGGCGCGTAAGGTTCGGAATTTCACTGATAAGGTTATTTCGCTTAATTCCTCACTCCTCATTTTGTTCTCCCACTCGTTGCAGAACTTCACAGTAACCGCTTCGAAAGGAACATCCTTATCTTCTCCTATAAAGCCGCTTAACTTGTTCTGTACATCCCGGTAAACCTTACGATTACCAACATTACCTGTTTTTTCAAACTGGCTAATCAATTCACTGAAGTATTCCAGTAACCGAAACTTGCGGCTCATCAGACGTTCACTTCTTACTCTTGTCGCTACAGTATGAACGTCATGCACCTCATCTAGCTCTGCTAATGTTTCGGCAGCGTTGGTATATTTACTAATCCAATTTTTGAAACCGGCTTCGAGTGCTGTACGTAGGGCGGTAGGTATACTCTTACGAAAGGTTTCTTTTTCGTCGTTCCAGTATTGAGGATGAAGAGAGAGGCCAGTTGCAACATATTTGCGCTGTCGACTTTTCGTGATGCACAAAAAGAAAGGGTGTGACCCATCTTTCAGGGTATCATATTTACGGTAGACAATACGAATACTTGCTTTGCTTTCTTTGTAATCGGTTGACTGTGCCATGAGAAAAGCGTGTGTTAGCTACTAACGTGTTTACTAACACAAATGTACATTTCTAACTGAAATCAACCAATATTAATCAGTACATAAAGTTTTTAAGTTGTTGAAATACAGTTAATTATTCAACACTATTAAAAGTATTCAGCATTATTGATTTGAGCTTCCCAAGCTGCAGGCCGTGGGTTCGAACCCCATTTCCCGCTCACCCATAAACACATGAAAGTGAGCCGGTTAGCTGAAAAGCTGACCGGCTTTTTTCTTTGATGAGGGTAAGTGCTGTTTTGTTGCAAGTCACAATCAAACAGCATTTACAGGAATTTAGCTCTTACCGATTGATGAAGGTTGGGAACGGGCCGTTGCCCGCAGGGAAGCACAAGACTCCGTCACCGGTCAACACTTTATTGAAGTTCGCCTATGGTATAACGGTAACAGAATACTAACATCTATCAGCTTCGTCCTGAAGTGCTTATCCTGCTGTAGGAATAATGTTACAAGGGTCAGATCTACTCGTTTTGTAGGGATGAATACCGAGTCAGCGAAGAAGGATATATTGTCTAGAGGAGGTATTTTAAGCTGGGCCATTGGAATAGGCTGTTAACTTTTATTCTTTGATTTTCAGGACTGACTACAAAGAATATACGCTTACGCCACTTTACAACTCACCCCTTCCATCGCTTGCAAGGCCCGCAAAAAGGTGTTGGCGGGATGAACTTTCAGGGTGCGCGATTGCAGGCTGACTTCGATACGCTCCTGATGATCCACTACATTCAGCGACAGGGTGCAGGTGCCGGGGTGGGCATTGACGAGGTCGTTGATCTGCGCAACCAGTTGCGCGCTAAGCGAGTCGATGGTGAGCGATACGCGGAGTTCCTTACAGAATTTCTCGCGCATTTCGGTCAGGAGCCGGATCGTGACGGCTTTAAATTCCAGGTTGTCCGAGTTCCAGCGGTTCTGGGTTTTTCCGGTGATGTGCAGGAACCGCCCCACCTCAATATACTGCCCCAACCGGACATAATCTTCCCCAAACAGGGCCAGTTCGATGGAGGTGTTGTAATCCTCGATCTTGAAGATGCAGAATGGGTTACCGTTTTTGGCAATCTTGGTCTGCATGGCCGATACGATCCCCGCTACTTTGATTTCTGGCTGGCGGGTTTCGTAGATTTTGTCCAGCGTGCAGTTGCAGAAACCATCCAGTTCGAGCCGGAATTCGTCGAGCGGGTGGCCTGTGATATAGAACCCAACTACATCTTTTTCAAACTTCAGTTTTTCGATCTGATTCCATTCCATCACCACAGGCGGTTTTGGGCGGGAGAGCATGGGTTCTCCGCCCATCATCGCCCCAAACAGTGATTGCTGCGCGGCTGCTTTCTCGGCGTGGTAGTTGTTGGCGTAACGAATAATCTTGTCCAGGAAGGGAGATGTGTCGCCTTCCGCCAGGTCGAAATACTGCGCCCGGTGGTATTCATCGATGCTGTCGAAGGCACCCGCGTAGGCCAGTGATTCAAATGTTTTTTTGTTGACCGTGCGGAGGTTGACCCGAATGGCAAACTCGAAGATATCTTTGAAGGGGCCACCGGCGTTACGCTCTTCGATGATGGCTTCCACGGCGGCATCGCCAGCGCCTTTGATACCACCCAGCCCGAATCGGATTTCTCCCTTTTTATTGACCCCAAAGAATCGCTCCGACTCGTTCACATCCGGCCCTAATACCGGCAGGCTGAGATTTTTACATTCTTCCATGAAGAACGTAATCTTGTCAATCGTACCGAGGCAGCTTGTCAACACGGCGGCCATGTACTCCGAGGTGTAGTGGGCCTTAAGGTAAGCGGTCTGGTAGGCTACAAAGGCGTAGCAGGTGGAGTGGGATTTGTTGAAGGCGTAAGACGCGAAGGCTTCCCAGTCAGTCCAGACTTTTTCACAGATTTTCGAGTTAAGACCGTTCGTCTTGCAGCCGTCCATGAACTTGCCCTTCATCTTGTCGAGCGTAGCGCGGTCTTTCTTACCCATCGCTTTCCGCAGCACGTCGGCATCACCCTTGGTAAAATTGCCGAGTTTCTGCGACAGCAGCATCAACTGCTCCTGATAGACCGTAATGCCGTAGGTATCACCCAGGTACTCCTCCATTTCGGGCAGGTCGAACTTAACTTCTTCGCGGCCGTGCTTCCGGTTAATGTAATTCGGAATGTAGGCAATCGGGCCCGGACGGTACAGGGCATTCATGGCAATGAGGTCCTCGAAGCGGTCGGGCTTGAGGTCCTTCATATGCTTTTTCATGCCATCCGATTCAAACTGGAAAATGGCGTTGGTTTCGCCCCGCTGAAACAGTTCGTAGGTTGCCGGATCGTCTAATGGAATGTTGTCTATTTCGATGGTTTCGCCGTGATTCTGCTTGATCAGGCGCAGGCATTCCTTTATGATGGTCAGGTTACGCAAACCCAGAAAGTCCATCTTGATAACCCCCGCGTCTTCAATAACCCGCCCCTCATACTGGGTAATAATCAGGTTCGTATCTTTCGAGGTGGAGACGGGCACAATGTCCGATAAGTCGCTGGGAGCAATAATGATACCGGCCGCATGAACGCCCGTGTTCCGTACCGTACCCTCCAGCCGACGCGCCTGTTTCAGTACATTCTGGACTTTCTCGGTATCAATCATTTTCATCGTGCGTCCCACACTCTGATCGCCCGATTCCAGTGCCCGCATCTTCTTCACGTTTTCCACCTCATCGGGCTGGATCACGTTGGCCAGTCCGCCCGGCCCGTCGATGGGATCCTCGAAAATGCGCTTCAGCGTCATGTTGTAGGTCGGCTTGTCCGGTACGAGTTTAGCCAGCATGTTGGCATCACTCAGCGGCAAATCCATCACGCGGGACACGTCTTTAATGGCCGATTTTGCCGCCATAGTGCCGTACGTGACAATAGCCGCTACCTGCTGCTTGCCGTACTTTTCCACCACGTAATCAATCACTTTCTGCCGACCTTCATCGTCAAAATCCGTATCAATATCGGGCATTGATTTCCGGTCGGGATTCAGGAATCGCTCGAACAGCAGGTCGTACTTGATAGGATCGATATTGGTAATACCCGTACAATACGCCACCACCGAACCGGCCGCCGAACCCCGCCCCGGCCCAATCATAACGCCCAAATCGCGCCCGGCCTGGATAAAGTCGGCCACAATGAGGAAGTAACCGGCAAAGCCCATCGTCCGGATGGTAAACAACTCAAAGTCAATGCGTTCCTGAATGTGTGGCAGAATATCGACATACCGTTCTTTGGCCCCCGTGTAGGTCAGGTGGCGCAGGTATTCCCACTGGTTCAGAACATCGTCAGTATGTTGCTGAAACTCCTTCGGGATGGGGAAGTTGGGCAGCATAATATCGCGCTTCAGCTTCAGCACATCCACCTTGCCCACAATCTCGTTGGTGTTGTCGATGGCTTCGGGCAGGTCTTTGAAGAGCGTGCTCATCTCCTGCGTGTTCTTGAAGTAGAACTGGTCGGAGAAGAAGGCGAAGCGTGTATTTTTAGGCATCACATCGTCGTCGCTGAAATCCTTCATGGACGGGGTGCTTTGCTTTTCGTTGGTGTTTACGCACAGCAGAATGTCGTGCGCTACCCAGTCGTCCTGATCCACGTAGTGCGAATCGTTGGAGGCAATAATCTTGACGTTGTACTTCCGGGCAAACTTGATTAATACTTCGTTGGCCTTAATCTGGTCAGGAATCTCGTGGCGTTGTAACTCAACGTAATAATCCTCGCCAAAGCGGTCGAGCCACCATTTGAATTCAATCTCGCCCGCTTCCTCGCCCTTTTTTAGAATCGTTTTGGGTACACTGGCTCCAATACAGCAGGTAGAGGCAATCAACCCTTCCTTGTATTGCTCGATCAGGGCTTTGGTCACGCGGGGGTATTTGCCATACAGTCCTTCCATGTATCCCAGCGAGCACAGTTTCGCCAGGTTTTTGTATCCCTGCGCGTTTTTGGCCAGCAGCAATTGGTGGTAGCGAATATCCTTTTGCTCTTTAGTAAACTGCTTCTTATGGTGATCCTCTACCACATAAAATTCACAGCCCACAATGGGTTTGATGCCCTGCTTACTGGCTTCGGCCACAAACTCGAACACCCCGAACATATTACCGTGATCCGTAATAGCCACGGCGGGCATGTTGTCGGATTTGGCCTTGCTGATGAGTTTTTTAATATTAGCCTGCCCATCAAGTAAGGAATATTGGGTGTGGCAGTGGAGATGGGAGAATTGCATAGTTTTTGCATATTACTGGCTTAAAAATAAGCACTTTCGGCGGGGAACGGGCTATAATGTGCCGGAATTTTTAAGCTGGATTGTCTAATGATTTGATGTAGAAAGGGGTTATCTTTGTTTACCATCCCCAACAGTATATGACAGTTACCGTTGAAATCCGCCACGAAAAGGCCATGAGGTTATTACAGGATTTGGCTGATTTGCATCTCATCGAACTCTTGCCATCCGATTCATCGGTAACGAGCGAGTTTCCCAAAAGAAAACTGTCATCGTTTATCGGGAAAATTAATACCGGGAAGACCCTTGAACAGCTTGACCAACAACTGAACGATTTGAGAGACGACTGGAATCGGACTATCTGATTGATTCAAATATCGTTATCTATCTTTTGGACAAGAAGTTACCGCAGTCCGCTGAAGCCTTTCTCAATCCAATTATTGATAAATCATGTCAATTATCGGTTATCGCTCAGATAGAGTTGTTAAGTTGGGTGCCGCCACGATATGAAGACAAATTAATTCTAGAGGTGTTTGTGGATGGTTGCTACGGTGTTGACTTATCGCCTGCCATTGTCCAGGAAACAATACGACTTCGTCAACGCTACAAAATAAAATTACCCGACGCAGTTATCGCTGCTACAGCCCTCACCAATGGCTGGACGTTGATTTCGCGCAATGATAAGGACTTTAGTAAGATTACTGGTTTGACCTATATCAACCCGTTTACAGATTTGTAGATAGTCACTTCATCTTGAGACTGTCGATGACGGCAACGTCACAGAGAGAATATTTGCAGAATCCAAGTAAAGGGCTGACGGTGAAACAACTGGATTAAATCAACTCTTTCACCGCTTTTAAAACCCGTTGTTTTACTTCAGGCCACGTAACGTCATTCAGTACTATAGGGTCCGCCTGGTCTTCAGCATCCTCAAAGTAGGTTAAGGAACGAACGACATACCCTCGATCACTATTCGTGTATTTTGCGTTGAAAAGTTGAAGCATTTGTTCCAGCGTAAAGTGATTGAGCAACTCGGCAATGTCCCAGAAGTCCTTTTTCGCCCCCCGTCCGCTAACGGCCCCTAATTTCATGGCAATCACATCATTAACTGACCAAAGTCGGATACCGGTTTCTTCCGTAAAGTCAACCAGTAGTGGATAGCGATGAGCCAGCAAATCAACTTTTACCTCATCAATCATCAGGCTAAGCGTATTTTTTCCTTCGTCCGTTTTAATGATTCCTGGAAAACGAATTACCAGTTTGTCGAATACTTCTGCTTCCGAAAAAGACTGATTTGTAAATAAATCAAGGTCGATTGATAACCGGTGCCCATATCGTAGTGAAAGGTTTGTGCCGCCCGCCAAAGCGAATTGCCTGAGTACGGGCAGGCGCATGAGCTTCCTTAGGAGTTCCAGGGTAGGGGGTTTAACTGTTGCCGTTTGTAACATCGAAACTGATCGGGAGTTAGATCAAAGATAGTGCAACAGAATGACAGCGTTTTCTTCTTGAGGTAAGCTGCCTGAATAACCTCTGTTTTTACCCGTTCATGACCGTAATGCCGTAACACCTCCAGCATATCATCCCATAACCCGTAGTTCATCACTTTTTCAATGATAAATCGGGCGTTGGTCTCGTAGTCGAGCGATTGCATATCTACATCCCAAAAGGCAGTGGGTGAGAGCGTAGGGGTTGTGTTCATTGCGGGAAGGCTGGTTAGCTAAGTTAATTTGTCGATGTCCTGCTTGTACGGTAAAGCTAGCTGAAATCTGCCTCACCGCCCCAAAAAACACGTCCTGAACACAGTCATCCCGCGTTCTTTTTTACCTCTACACACCTTCTTAATGTGTTATCGACAACTGCGTTTAACGTGCTGAAACAATCACTGACCATGCACCCTAGTCAATCATGCTGACCGGGAAAGCAAAATTAGACTGGGCAGGCGTTTTACACATTGTTTCACTTATTTTCGGCAACCTATGGTCGGTTTGAGCTTGAAGGGTGCCATACGAATTTGTTAGAGGTTTATTCGGCTTATAACCGTTGAGATTTCAATACCTTCCCCGTAAACCACGCGTGTCTTTTTCACCCATAAAGTTGCATATACAACTTCATGGGCTAATCTTTAGACCATGAATACCGAAAATTACTGTATTGCGGGCCGGTTGCGGACGTTGGCGCGGGTGATGACGGGACGCTACAACGATGCGTTTACGCAGGAGGGGGTAACCTTTGCTCAGGCGGGTTTACTCATGCGCATTTTTGCACAACCGGGCATTCGTCAGGCTACCCTGTCGAAACAGTTGCAGATTGAAAAATCGGGGATGAGCCGGGATGTGCAACTCATGCAAAAAAAAGGCTGGCTGACCGACAACCTCCGAAATGGTCTTTTCCTGACCGAGGAAGGTACTCTACTCGCTAAGCGATGCCATAAAATCTGGAAAGCCTTAAATTATCAGGTATGGGAAGAGGTTGGTCCCGATACGGTGGCGGGCCTGTCGGCCTTTTCTAATAAAATTCTAACAACTAACACCCAATGACGACAGAACTCTTATCCCAAATCTGGCTGGCGAACCAGAATGCCGCACAAGGCCCTATTTGCAAACTAACACCCGATAACTACCGTAACCGCCTGACGCCCGAAACGGCTTCGGCGGGATTCATTGCCCTGCACACGGCGGAAGTAATGCACCGGTTTGCCAACATGCTGTTTGGTCGGGACGTTACGATTGATCTACAGGCAGTAGGGGGCGTATCGGACGAGGGAAAACCCCTCGATTTGGGCACCATTCAGCAATTGACAACGGACAGTTTCGCGATAATTGCCGACCATATTCAGCAAACCAGCGACGAGCAGTGGACCGAAATCATTGCGTCGCCCTTTGGGGAAGTATCCCGCATGCAACTACTGGTCTTTCTAATGCACCACAATTCGTATCATGCCGGTCAGATTGCGCAGGCAATCAAGAAAGGGCAGGTATACGGGATGAGCACTGATCAGGAGCCATGACAAAAAAATGCTTTTTGTAAAGCAACGAAAAAAATGAAGCCGCTTTTTTTACAAACCACGCGGAAAGAATCGGTCAGTACGTGGCGATTTCGGCAGTTGATGAACTGGTATCCCATGTTTTTCGGAACAGGTGGTAAAATCCTGTTCTGGTCGGGGGATTCCCGAGAAGTTCACGTTCGTCTGCGCCGAAACCTGTGGACGTATAATTATGTGGGTACCATTTTTGGTGGGAGCCTGTTCTCCGCCGGTGACCCGTTTTACATGCTGATGCTCCTACGAGTGCTGGGCAAACAGTACGTCGTCTGGGATAAATCAGCCAGTATTCAGTTTCGGAAACCGGGGCGACAGACGCTCTATGCCCGATTTGAACTGACAGAGGAACAGATTGAGCACATTCGGCAGGAAGTAGTGGCCAATGGTAAAATGGAGCAAACGTTTACGTTGCAGTGGGTTGGTGCAAACGGTATTGTTCATGCGCAGATTGAGCGACTGTGCTACATTGCGGACAGGTAGTTTTATGAACAACGCAAAACGATCGGCAGCAATCACGGCTTTATCGGTAGCTTCGTATGATACAAGAAAATCACTTGCCGGTTCAGCGCACGGCCCGGTACTACACCATCGGCAAAGTGACGGATCGGACGAAACGCATCTGGTTCTGCCTGCACGGGTTCGGGCAACTGGCGCAGTACTTCGGGCGAAAATTCACCGATTTGGCCGATGGTGAAACGGTTATCGTGGTGCCGGAGGGGTTGTCCCGTATGTACCTCAACAACGACTATAAGCGGGTGGGTGCCTGCTGGCTCACCCGCGAAGACCGCGACTACGAAGTCAGCGATTTCATCGCTTATCTGAACGCGCTGAACGACAGTATTTTAGACGGCCGAGACCCCGAAAAAGTATACATCACGGTAGTCGGTTTTTCGCAGGGGGCGGCTACGGCCTGCCGATGGCTGAATGATGACCACATTCAGGCCAACCGGCTCATTCTGTGGGCAGGGTATTTTCCGCAGGGTGTAGCCGCCATGATTAGTCCGGACAAATTAATCGCGACCGAAACGCACTACGTGTATGGCAAAGAAGATGAATATATCCGGGAAATACCCGACATCGATGGTTACCTGACCCGCTTGCAAACGGATATGCCAAGTCTCAAAATCACGGCTTTCGACGGTGGACATCGGGTGGAACCAGACGTGTTGAAACGGTTAGTGGTTACCACGCAGGTGATTCCGTAGCCGTTGAAAAGGCGTTGGCCTTTTGTAATTACCAACAACCACTACTACATCCCCGAAAGACAGATCTTGCTGTAGAGCAACCAACAGTGGAGAGGATTTGATCAGGACGAAGTTGTATTTGCTGAGATAGGTAGCCTATACTGGCCATTTTCAGGATTATACGGTTATTGGCATGTTCAGCCGGGATGCGCGATTGAAGGTTTCCTTCTGTATCGGTAATGGTGCTCCTAAATGCTTCTTCAATGACAATAGGGGCTACAAAATCCCGTGATAACGCCTGCTGCTTATGGTAAGCTACTGCTCACCCCATCCGATTGGCTTTCCACTTACTCCGCTGCGCCGTTGCTCCGGCAGGTGCCTCATTTGATTTTGGCCGAGCCGCGTTCGGTTTCTGATTCTCCAATAAATAAGCAGCTAAAACAGCCGCCAGTTCACGCTCTGCGGTGTCGGGCGTGGGCAGTAGCTTGTCGGGCGTGAAGTGCTTGCTTACAAAACCCGTATCGAACTGTCCCGACCGGAAGGCCTCGTGCTCCATCACAAACCGGCAGAAAGGAAGTGTCGTTTGTACGCCCGAAATCTGGTACTCATCAATAGCCCGAATCATTTTCTGGATGGCTTCCTCCCTCGATTCGCCGTAGGTAATCAGTTTGGCAATCATTGGGTCGTAATAAATCGGAATAGCCATACCCTGCTCAAATCCGTCATCTACCCGAACCCCATTGCCCTGCGGCCGTACGTACGTATCGAGCGTACCCACGTCGGGCAGGAAATTATTGGCGGGGTCTTCGGCGTATACCCGTACCTCCATCGCGTGGCCTTTTATCTGCAACTCCTCCTGTTTGATGGTGAGTGGTTTGCCTTCGGCAATGTAAATCATCTGCTTCACCAGATCGACGCCCGTAATCTGCTCCGTTACGGGGTGTTCTACCTGAAGACGCGTGTTCATTTCCAGAAAGTAGAAATCCAGATTGTCATTGACGATAAACTCCACTGTACCCGCTCCGTAATAACTACAGGCGCGGGCTACATCAACGGCAGCCCGGCCCATGGCTTCCCGGATTTCGGGGGTCAGAATGGCCGATGGAGCTTCTTCGATAACTTTCTGATGTCGACGCTGCACGGAACATTCCCGCTCGAACAGATGAATAATATTGCCATGCTGATCGCCCAGTACCTGAATTTCGACGTGCCGGGGCGACGTAACGTATTTCTCAATAAATACGGAACCATCGCCAAACGAAGAAATCGCTTCGCTCACGGCGCGGTCCATCTGCTCATCGAAATCAGCTTCACTCTCCACAACGCGCATCCCCTTACCACCCCCGCCTGCGCTGGCTTTAATCAGGATAGGATAACCAATTTCGGCGGAGATTACTTTAGCCTCCTGGCGGTTGGTAATGGCAGCAGGCGTTCCCGGAACCATCGGGATATTGTAGTTGGCAACGGCGGCTTTGGCTGCTAACTTACTCCCCATCACCTCGATGCTTTCGGGGGAAGGACCAATAAAAATCAGGCCTGCATCGCGTACAGAGCGGGAAAATGCGGCATTTTCGGACAGGAAACCGTAACCGGGATGAATAGCATCAGCGCCTAACTGCTTACAAACATCAATGATTACATCGGCTCGCAGATACGATTCCGATGAGGGGGGCGGACCAACGCACACCGCTTCGTCGGCGTAGCGAACATGCAACGCATTCCGGTCCGCTTCTGAGTAGATGGCAACCGTTTTGATACCCATTTCGCGGGCGGTTCGCATGATGCGCAAGGCAATTTCACCCCGGTTGGCAACGAGAATTTTATTGATAGTGGGCATCGTTTTAGGTAAGCAGATCAGTACTATAGGCCAATGATACAGATTTATGATAAAACAATCATAGAGTTGAATATTTCGGGTGTGAATTTGTGCTACCAAAAGTTAACCGTATTTTTGCACTTATAGCGCAAAAAAAAAGGCTTCGGCCTGATAAACAACGGTAGATAGTGGATTTATTTGAGAAACTGCGTACTAACCTGGGTCCCATCGGTTCGCCCGCACGGGAGTTCAACGGCCATCATTATTTCGCATTCCCTAAACTCGAAGGAGAATTGGGTCCCCATATGCGTTTCCAGGGCAAGGAGGTTTTAAACTGGAGCCTGAACAATTACCTCGGTTTGGCTAACCACCCTGAGGTCCGGAGAGTCGACGCCGAAGCATCGAAGGAGTGGGGCTTGGCTTACCCAATGGGTGCCCGTATGATGTCGGGTAACAGCGATCTTCACGAGCAGTTAGAACGGGAACTTGCCCAGTTTGTCGGGAAAGAAGATGCGTTCCTGCTCAACTACGGCTACCAGGGGGTTATGTCGGCCATTGAAGCCATCGTAGATCACCGTGATGTAATCGTTTACGATGCTGAATGCCACGCCTGTCTGATCGACGGAATCCGGCTGCACAAAGCCAAAATGGGTGACCATTATAAGTTCAACCATAACGATATGGAAAGCCTGGAGAAAAATCTTCAGCGCGCCACTAAAAAAGCAGCCGAAAAGGGCGGGAGTATCCTGGTTGTTACCGAAGGCGTGTTTGGCATGTCGGGTAAAGTAGGTAGCCTGGATAAGATTGTGGCTCTTAAGTCAACGTACGATTTTCGGTTGCTGGTTGATGATGCACACGGCTTCGGAACAATGGGCGAAACCGGCGCGGGCGTTGGTGAACTGCTCGGTTGTCAGGACGGTATCGATTTGTACTTTTCCACGTTTGCCAAGTCGATGGCCGCCATCGGTGCTTTCATTGCTGCCGACCACGACATCATCATGTATCTCAAGTATAATATGCGGTCGCAGACGTACGCCAAAGCACTGCCCATGACGTATGTGGTGGGTGGGTTAAAGCGACTCGACATGATTCGCAACTCATCGGAATTTCGGGATAAACTCTGGGAAAACGTTCGGGCTATCCAGTCTGGACTTCGCGAGCGAGGTTTCGACATTGGTGAAACCGAGTCGCCGGTAACACCCGTGTTCCTGCATCATATAGAAGGGGGCGTTGCCGAAGTAGCGATGCTGACTAAGGATCTGCGCGATAACATGGGCGTCTTCTGTTCCATTGTTGTATACCCAGTTGTACCGAAGGGTACAATCATGCTACGGATCATTCCAACGGCTGCTCATTCGCCGGCCGATGTCGAATATACCTTAGATGCCTTTGCTAAGATGGGCGATAAACTGAAAAACGGCACTTATCGGGAAAATACCCCACCCATAGCTCCAAAAACCCTGGAAGTATCGGCGGAGGCATCCGGTGAATAGTGTTTTTGGTAAAAAATTGGATTTTTTTGCCATTTTTTTGTTCAAGCTATTGCGCTGTATTAGAGAATGACTAAATTTCAATCGAAAACCGCGTTTTTAGCGGAATTTAGGCATTTTTACACACTTAAACCCATACAATAGCTATGGCACGCTTCGATGAAGTAAAGAATTTAATCATGTCACTGGAAGGTGATTTTGAGAAGTTCTACGAGAAAAATAACCAGGCTGCAGGTACCCGCGTTCGTAAAGGAATGCAGGATTTGAAGACGATGGCGCAGGAAATTCGTTCTGAAGTTCAAAATACGAAGAACACCACGCCAAGCTAGTACTGGCTACCGTTTCACTAGCCGTAAAAAAACTCTCTCGTTAGATAATAGATCTGACGAGAGAGTTTTTGTTTTGAAAGCCCGCATCGACAAAATCACGATACCATGTGTTTTTGGCGTGAATAGGCTGCCCGAATTAACCCCAAACCATAGTTGGTCTGGGGATCACACAATCTTTTCTTTATGCATGAGTGTGGCTATACCGCGGGTAGTAACCTTGCCCGTTTGTACGTCCCGAATTTCGCCCAGAATCTGAGCCGTGTGTTTGGACGAATCAATGGACTGCACGGTAAAGGTTGCCTCATAATCGGTGTCTACGAACATAGGTCGCAGGAACTCCAGCGTTTGACCCAGATAGACCGAACCATAGCCCGGAAATTCGGTACCCAGTACTTTGGTGAATATGCTGGCACCCAGCATACCATGAATGATGGGGCGTTTGAAAGGCGTTTGGGCGGCAAAATCAGCATCGAGGTGCAGCGGGTTGTTGTCTCCCGTAACACGGGCAAAATCGACTACATCGTCCTGCAAAAACCGGAAAGCGTAACGATGGGTAGCGTGTAGGCCAAATTCCATAGAAAAGAGAATTATAAATGATGAATGTGTCGCTGGAGCGACAGTGACCAGGCTGGCAGAAGTCAGTTGTCATGAATGGGGGCAAAGTTCGCAAAGAGTCGTGGTTTATCAGTACAAATGATTATTTCATCATCACTCCGGCGACCTGGTTATCATTCATAATTCATCAGTACCTTCGTATCTGATTATGCTTAAAAACCTGTTTTCGCTCAATACGCCGACTGCGAAGCGCGTCTTTGGTCTGGATGTTATGCGGGCTATTGCTATACTGATGGTGGTGGATTCGCACGCCACTGTTGCGTTAAAGGATTACTATAATGGAAGTTTTCTGCACTATCTGCTCCCCGATGGTGTCGAATTGTTTTTCGTTTTGAGTGGCTTTCTGATTGGCGGTATTTTAATTCGTTCTTATGAGAAGCAGGGGGATTTTAATGGGAAGCTGTTGCTGAATTTCTGGACCCGTCGCTGGTTTCGTACCCTGCCAAATTATTACTTGGTACTGACTGGGCTGATTGTTTTTGCACTACTTCGCGCCTGGCGTAGCGGCTTGCATCATACCCTGCCCGACAAGGGGACGCTGCTTCGCTACTACCTTTTTGTGCAAAACTTCACCCATTTTGTTCCCGATTTCTTTCCCGAAACCTGGAGTTTGTCTATTGAGGAGTGGTCATACATCACCCTGCCACTGGTGCTTTGGGGCATGCATAGACTGCTGGCTGCTCACTGGACCCGTCAGCGTATTGTACTGGTTTCTATTCTGTTTATCATTATCGGTACAAACCTATACCGGTTCATTACGGCCGTGCAGATTCCGCTTTCGGAGGGCGAATTAGGCTACCGGGGCATTGTAATAACCCGCCTTGATGCTATCTCGTACGGTGTGTTGACAGCGTATGTCAGGCATTATTTCCCGGCCCTCTGGAGCAATGACTCACTGCGAAAACGACTGTTTATTATCGGCCTGATCATGACTGTGCTGACGGCTTTTGCGGCTTCTATATTTGTTTTGCACATTTACTTCGATCTGGGGGTCTTTCCGGCTTATACGTTTTTCAAACGCACCTTTTACTATCCATTAATTGGTGTGAGTATGGCGTTACTTGTGCCCTACATGGACGGTTGGCGGTCGGCTACCGGTTTATGGGGTCGTTTTGGCATTGCCCAGGCCATCACGCACATTAGTCTGATTTCCTATTCAATGTATCTGCTGAACCTGACACCCATTATGTTGAACGTAGTGGAGCGCATTCCGACCACTTCCTGGACGGTTGGCTGGGTAAAAGTAGCCTTGTTCTGGGGGCTGGTGCTGGTTTTGTCGACGCTGTTGTTCAAATTCTTCGAGAAACCGGTTACTGAACTTCGCGAAAATTTGTCGGCTAAAGAGCCTACCCAACTGATTAGTGATCGTGTTACCGGGGTGCCGGAGCGATAGTGAAACGAGCAGGGTTAGCCCGTCCTGCCAACTTGAAGGAACGGTTGAATCATGAAAGGAAGTGAGTTGGATATTTGCCTGAACAGGGGCTATTTTCGGTCCCGGCAGGATGTTTTCACCCGGCAGTACGTATTTTTCGAGGGAATATACTATCCCGCTTACTGGTTACGCGTCGATTTGGCCAGTGTCAGGTTTGGCCTTAAGCAATCCAGACTACTACGGGTGAACGAAAAGTTTTCGGTGGCTATAAAGCCCTTTGTTCTTACGCAGGAGGTAGAAGAACTGTACAGCGCGTATCGCAGTAGTCTGGACTTTAACTCCTTCGAATCCATAGAAGCCTGCCTGATGGGCGGGGCAGCCAAAACACTTTTTGATACGTACATCATCGAACTACGGGATGGCTACAAGCTGATTGCCGGGGGAGTTTTCGATACCGGTGAGCGGAGCATTGCGGGCATCCTGAATTTTTATGACCCGGATTATCGAAAATTAAGTTTGGGCAAGTATCTGATGCTGTTGAAAATACAGTATGCTCAGCTTCATCAGAAGGCTTACTACTATCCCGGCTATCTGGTAGGGGGCTATAGTAAATTCGATTATAAACTGTTTCCTTGTGAAGCAGCTACGCAGGTGCTTGATGACAGTAGTAACCAGTGGCACCCCTTTTCGTGGGAAATCGTAACGTCTTTATTCCTCGACCGCTTGGCAAAGGGTAGCCCGCTGGCGGTTAGATAATCAACTACGGGAATGAATATCCTACTCCTCAAAGTAACACTCATGCCCTCGGTCATTGCGCTGGTCACGCTGGCCATTCGGAAATGGGGGAACCGGGCAGGGGGGCTGATTGGGAGTATGCCGTGGATTGCCGGACCCATACTCCTGTTTTTTATTCTGGAGCAGGGCAAAACCTTCGGTATCCATTCCATTCAGGGATCTATGACGGGTATTCTGGCATTAATTAGTTTTTGCTTCAGCTACGCGTCACTCGCCCGTAAACTAACTTGGTTACCTACCCTTGTGCTGTCGTATGGCACATACACGATTACAGCAGTAGTCTTCAACTATTTACAGCTCAATTTGTGGTTGAGCTATGCAGTAGTGCTGGGATGCGTTTTACTGGTTCTATGGCAATTTCCCGTCCTAGGGAATACGACGGTTACGCCCCGGCGTTTGCCCTTCGATATTCCGATTCGGATGCTGGTGGCTACCTTGTTCGTGCTGATCATCACCGGACTGGCTGCCTTTTTGGGGCCTAACTGGAGTGGTATCCTGACACCGTTTCCTATCCTGACCTCAATTCTGGCCATATTTACCCATACGCTTCAGGGCAGTGATGCCACCATTCTGACGCTACGGGGGCTTTTGATCGGGTTATTTGGATTCACCACTTTTCTGCTTCTTCAAGCCTTCTTATTACCTGAATTTTCGGTAGCTATTTCGTTCGGAATTGCTTTTTTGGTTAACGCAGGTATTAACCTAGTGGCAAATAGAGTTTGGTAAGGTTGGCTTGGTTTAGGTACATTCGCTCTGTTGTGGAACTCATGAAAGCAGCTCGCTGCGTTAGTGACAAAGTATGTAACTGCCTCACCTACCGACTACGCTCGTACATAGTGTCTGGGTCGAAATCCAATGGTGCAGGATGTTTGCTACCGTCATAATAACTTATGGTCAGCAGGTTGTTCCAATATAGGGTTCGGCCATCGGTTTTACCTCCTCAGATAGCTTTTATCCAACAGTTCGTTCACGGGGCTATCGGGCTTTTTGGCCGAATCAGCCAGCATAGGTTGCAAATCTAAGTCGCGCACTTCGCCCATACTCCACAAATAAATTACTTTATAAGGTTTGACGGATATGATCTGGCGGATGTGTGGGAGTATTATTTTTTCTTGTAAACTTGTTTCCTGTCAGCGATTTCAACTACCGTAATTATTAATACGTTATCGTTGATTTCATAGATGACACGGTAATTACCAACTCGAATGCGGTACGCTTCGATGTTTGTCAGTTTAATATAGTTGTGGGGACGAGGGTTCAGCGCCAACTCGGCAATGGCTTCTTGAATAGAAGCGACCATCTGTCTGTTTATTTTCTTCAGCTGCCGAATGGCGTATTCAGTGATGACAATGCTATACATCATGAAGCCTGTTCACGGTGATATGCGTCAATTTCACGAAAAGCTTCATCAAACGGCACGGTCTTTCCTGCTTTCTTCTTTGCCTTTTTGTAAGCTGTAATGTCCGCTAATTCTTCTGCATCGGCCAACAATTTTTCGTACTCTTCAACGGGTACCTGAACATATAGCGGCTTACCCTGACTGTCAGTGACATATTGAACGTGCAACATAAAAATAGTATTTGTTGGTTTACAAACAAATATAAGCACAAAGAGATACAAAAAAGCCTGGCTACTTCTCAGCAGCCGGGCTTCTCAATTTTGTCCATTACATCTGTTCGGTGGCCCGATCAAACTCCGCGTCAAGATTAGTAAAGGTAATCTCGCCTTCGGGGTTCAGCTCCATTAGCACAACGGAGTCTTTCTTAACTTCGCCGGACAGGATTGACTTGGATAGTTCGTTAAGCACTCGGCGTTGTAGCACGCGCTTTAGCGGGCGGGCGCCAAACTGGGGGTCAAATCCTTCTTCGCCAATCTTGTTCAAAGCCTCATCGGTGGCATCGAGTTGAATACCATTTTCGGCTAGGCGTTGTCGGATACCCCGAAACTGGATGTCCACAATCTTGCGGATGTTAGCCCTCGTTAGCGGCTCAAACATGACAATCTCATCAATCCGATTTAGGAATTCCGGGCGGATGGTTTGGCGTAACAACTCCATCACGGCCGACTTAGCTTCTGCCAATACCAGCGAGTGGTTCCAGCCTTCATCCTCCGTAAACTTCTCCTGAATCAGGTGGCTGCCGATGTTCGAGGTCATGATAATAATCGTATTCTTGAAGTTCGCCACGCGCCCTTTATTATCGGTCAGGCGACCTTCATCAAGTACCTGAAGCAGGATGTTCCACACATCGGGATGCGCTTTTTCAATCTCATCGAGTAACACCACCGAGTAAGGTTTGCGCCGGACGGCTTCGGTTAGTTGACCGCCTTCGTCGTAGCCCACGTAGCCCGGAGGGGCACCAATCAAACGGCTTACGGCGTGGCGTTCCTGATACTCCGACATGTCGATGCGGACCATTGCGTTCTCATCGTTGAACAGGTATTCAGCCAGCGTACGGGCCACTTCCGTTTTACCAACGCCCGTAGTACCCAGGAAGATGAACGAGCCAATGGGGCGTTTGGGGTCCTGCATACCCGCCCTACTCCGGCGCACGGCATCGGCCACTACCTCAATCGCTTCGGCTTGTCCGGCCACGCGTTTGCCCAGCTCTTTCTCCAGATTAAGGAGCTTTTCGCGGTCACTCTGGAGCATTTTCGATACTGGAATACCCGTCCATTTGGCGACTACCTCGGCAATGTCTTCGGCCGTTACTTCCTCCTGCATCATCCGGTCGGAGGTGTCCTTGTCAGAGCCTTCCTGAGCCAGTGAGTTCAGCTTCGTTTCAATTTCGGGAATCTTGCCGTAACGTATCTCCGCTACCTTACCATAGTCACCGGTACGTTCGGCCTGCTCGGCTTCAAAACGCAATTGGTCCAGCTGTTCTTTCAGCGTTCGGCCTTCGTTAACCGATTCTTTCTCAGTTTCCCACTTTGCTTTCAGGTCGTTACGCTGTTCACTAAGTTCTTCAATCTGTTTGTTCAGAATGCTTTCCTTTTCCCGGTTGTTTTCGCGACGGATAGCTTCCCGCTCTATTTCCAATTGCATGATGCGCCGGTTCAACTCATCGAGTTCCTCGGGAACGGAGTCCATTTCCAATCGGAGTTTAGCGGCAGCTTCGTCCATCAGGTCAATGGCCTTATCGGGCAAAAAACGGTCGGTAATGTACCGGGTCGATAACTCGACGGCGGCAATCACGGCATCGTCCTTGATGCGGACGCCGTGGTGGAGTTCGTATTTCTCCTTGATACCGCGCAGAATCGAAATGGCATCGGCCATGTCTGGCTCATCCACCACCACTGCCTGAAAACGGCGTTCGAGGGCTTTATCTTTCTCGATGTACTTCTGATACTCTTTCAGCGTGGTGGCGCCAATCGTGTGCAGCTCCCCACGGGAGAGAGCTGGTTTCAGCAGGTTAGCCGCATCCATGGCACCTTCACCACCCGCACCCGCGCCCACCAGCGTATGAATCTCGTCGATGAACAGGATAATCTGCCCATCAGAATCCGTTACTTCCTTGATGACCGCCTTCAGGCGTTCTTCAAACTCTCCTTTGTATTTGGCACCCGCAATGAGCAGGCCCATGTCCAGGGAAACGACAGTTTTGGTTTTCAGGTTTTCGGGTACATCGCCCGACACAATCCGCTGCGCCAATCCTTCCACAATGGCCGTTTTACCCACGCCCGGTTCGCCGAGCAGGATGGGATTGTTTTTGGTACGGCGGCTCAGAATTTGCAGCAACCGCCGAATTTCTTCATCTCGCCCGATGACCGGATCAATTTTGCCGGTTCGGGCGCGTTCGTTCAGGTTGATGCTGAACCGCTCCAACGACTGATATTTTGCTTCTGCGTTTTGGTCCTTCACCGGATTTCCTTTTCTAAGTTCGTTGATAGCTGCTTTCGTCTGTTTCTCGTTAAAACCGGCATCGCGTAATAGGGTTGCAATCTGGTCATTACCACCCATCAGGCCCAGTAGCATCAGTTCAACACTTACAAATTCGTCGCCGAATTGGTTAGTGTAACTGCTGGCTTTGGCTAATGCCGCGGTTGTATCATTGCTCAGGTACACACCATTATTCCCCCCTGATACGTTGGGATAGGTGGTTAAAATGGCCTGCAAGGCAGCGCTGGTGTTCTGTAAATTAACCCCCGTTTTTTTGGCAATGAAGCCAACGACGTTCTCATCTTCCGACAGGATGGCTTGGAGCAAATGGCCGGTTTCAATGGCCTGCTGCCCGTTGCCGAGGGCGATTTCTGACGCCTTCTGCACAACCTCCTGCGCTTTTACCGTGTAATTTTTGAAGTCCATGATGGCGTAGGTTTTGGTTTTTATGTTAGTCTATTACTTACTAACAAACCAAGTGCCGGGGTGTTTTTGCGGACATTTTGGCGGGTAACCCTTGCTTTCTTGCCAGAAATAGGACACAATGTCTTGTTAACATACAGTAGCGAAACATACACTTTGACAAAGTTTTGAACCTTGTTAAAGTGTATGTTTCGCTACTGTATGTTAATAGAAAAACCGCCTGTAAACCGATTTTCTTAGTGGGGTGATGTCTGGTATTGATCCAGTAAGGACTACGTTGTCAGCTATTCAACCGGGTAAATCCGCCATCGAGAGGGTAGTCACAGCCGGTGATAAAGCCCGCTTCGTCGGAGCAGAGGTACAGGGCTAGGGCACCCACTTCTTCCGGCTCGGCCATGCGGCCAATGGGTTGCGTTTTCGAGAGTTTCTCGAACATCTCGGCTTCCTGACCGGGGTAGGTTTTCGCCAGATACCCGTCCACGAAGGGCGTATGCACCCGCGCGGGCGAAATACAGTTGCAGCGGATTTTGTCTTTCAGGTAGTCTTTCGCCACGGATAATGTCATGGTCATCACAGCACCTTTGCTCATTGAGTAGGCAAAGCGGTCGGCAATGCCGAGGGTAGCGGCTATGGAGGCCATGTTGAGTACGACGCCCCCGCCGTTGGCTTTCAGGTGCGGAATAGTAGCGTGCAGACAGTTGTAAACCCCCTTGATGTTGACGCGGTAAATCCG
This sequence comes from Cytophagales bacterium, assembly GCA_038236215.1. GTDB lineage: Bacteria > Bacteroidota > Bacteroidia > Cytophagales > Spirosomataceae > Spirosoma. The sequence continues at coordinate 22,195 of JBBSTD010000074.1, forward strand.
ATCGAAATCGGCTTCGGTCGTGGTTTCTGCCGTGCCGATGTGCGATATCCCCGCGTTGTTGACCAGAATGTGAATCGGTCCCTGTCCGGCAATCTGATTAATGACCTCGATAACCTGCGGCTGATTGGAAACGTCGAGAGCGTGACTAGTAGCCTGTCCACCCAACTCTCGAATCTGGTTAGCAGCTGCGTCGGCCTGCCCCTGATTCAGATCAAGGATATGAACGGAAGCGCCCGCCTGAGCGAATGTTTTGGCAATGGCTAGTCCAATGCCACTGGCCCCCCCCGTAACGAGAGTAGTTTTGTTGTTGAGTGAGAACATAAGGAGTGAAAGAGCGAATGAGTGAAAGAGTGACTGATGCAACGTTTTGCGCTCTTTCACTCATTCGCTCTTTCGCCATTAATTAAAGTGAAACGCCCCGTTTCCAGGGAATGAAATCGTCCTGCCCCAGCCGCTCGGCCTGGGTTATTGTTTCGCCGGAGGCTAGCTGGATGATGTATTCCAGCAAAGCATCCGCGTTTTGAGGGATACCCTGTTCGCCGTCGATGATGGGGCCGCTGTCGAAATCAATGACATCGGGCATCCGGTTTTTCAGAATCGTATTGGTCGACACTTTCACCACTGGGCAAATGGGGTTGCCGGTGGGTGTGCCCAGCCCCGTAGTAAACAGAATAACGTTGGTACCCGAACCGGCCATGCCTGTAGTAGCTTCCACATCGTTGCCGGGGGTGCAGAGCAAACTCAGGCCGGGAGTGGTGGCGGGTTCGGCATAGTCCAGTACGTCGGCCACGGGGGCGTTTCCGCCTTTTTTTGCGGCCCCCGCCGATTTTATAGCATCCGTAATCAGTCCATCTTTGATATTACCGGGCGATGGATTCATGTCGAAACCCGACCCGGCGGCTTCGGCCTGCGCCGAGTAGGTGCTCATCAGGGTGATAAACTTCTGCGCTTTGTCGACATCGTCGGTGCGGTTGATGAGTTCCTGCTCTACGCCGTTTAGTTCTGGGAACTCTGCCAGGATGGTTTTGCCACCCAACGCCACCAACGTATCGGATAGATGCCCCAGAACCGGGTTGGCTGAGATGCCCGAAAAGCCGTCGGAACCGCCACATTTCAATCCCACGGTGAGGCCACTGAGGGGAGCCGGTTTTCGTTCAATTTTGTTGATTTCGGTCAGTCCGAGAAATGTTTCTTTGGTCGCCTGCGCCATAAGGGCGTACTCAGTACCCGCCTGCTGTTCGAACAGCAACAATGGTTTGTCGAACTTCGGGTTTTGCCGTTTTATTTCGGCGGCAATCATGTCTGTCTGTAAATGCTGGCAACCCAGGCTCAACACCGTAGCACCGGCCACGTTCGGGTTGTTGATGAATCCTGCCAACAGAGAGCACAGATAACCCGAATCCTGCCGGGTGCCGCCACAACCCATCTCGTGGGTCAGAAACTTGATGCCGTCTACGTTTTTGAACGGACGATTAATTGTAGACTGGTTCGGACGGGTCGGTTCGATGAACGGTTGCATTTTCTTAACGACATCCATTTCACCCGCTTTGTACAGACTCAGCAGTTCGTGGACCTGCTCGCGGTAGGTTTCGGGTTGCGCATAGCCCAGTTCGCGCTCAAACGCATCTTTCAGAATGAGCACATTCCGATTTTCGCAAAATACCAGCGGCACTACGAGCCAGTAATTGCGCGTACCTACGCCCCCGTCGGCCCGGTGGTATCCCATAAACGTGCGGCCTTCCCATTCCGAAACGGCAGGTGGTTGCCAGGAATACGGTTGCTTTTTATCGAGGCCGTAGGGGTCGGCATCGTGCTTAAGGTTAAAGGTCGTGATTGGCTCCCCTTTTTTGATCGGTCGAGTTGCTTTCCCAACCAGTACCCCATACATGGTGATGGGGTCGCCGGGTTGCCGGTCTTCGGTCACGAATTTATGCTTGGCCGAAACAGCGTAGGGCAGTTCATAGGAGTTGTCTTCGAAATCAATATGTTCGCCCGCCGACAGGTTACGGAGTGCTACGATAACGTTATCGCCGGGGTGAACTTTTAAAACACGGGCAGTCATTAGACAGGATATTTTTTAAGTATAGAGTCGCATCAGGTCGAAATATACCACTATCGGCAAAAACTTTATCGGCCCCTGTTGCGAATGTGAACACCATTGCCAAGTTTTAGGGTCAATTCATGTCTGTTTCCGATGCCCCAAAGCCAGCCCGATACCCAAACCAGTTTACTTTCCGGCCATTCGTGGCCCGGCCGATTGATGTCGATGGATGCCTACCGGGGCTTCGTCATGGTACTGATGACAGCCGAAATTCTGAAGTTTTATACGTTACAGGAAGCCTTTCCTGATAGTGGCTTCTGGGCGTTTCTTACCCACCACCAAAGCCATGTGGCGTGGGCGGGCTGTTCGCTGCACGATCTGATTCAACCGTCGTTTTCGTTTCTGGTTGGAGTTGCTTTACCGTACTCCATCGCTAGTCGGATAAAGCAGGGGCAGTCTTTTGGGGTGCAACTGGGGCACGCCATCCGGCGGTCGCTCATTCTGATTTTACTCGGCATTTTTCTGCGTTCGACCCACGCCAGTCAAACCAATTTTACCTTCGAGGACACGCTTACCCAAATTGGTCTGGGCTATACCTTCCTGTTTTTGCTCGGTACCGCAAAAAGCCGAACCGTCTGGATTGCACTCGGTGTCATTTTAGGTGGTTACTGGCTGGCTTTTGTGCTGTATCCCGCTACTAACGGCTTTGATTACAAAGCCGTAGGCGTTTCTGGCAGTTGGCCCGAACATTACACGGGTCTGATGGCGCATTTCAACAAAAACAGTAATTTGGCCTGGGCCTTCGATACCTGGTTTCTGAATCTGTTTCCGCGCAACAACCCCTTTTTGTTCAATGGCGGAGGATATGCCACGCTTAGTTTTATTCCGACACTGGGTACCATGCTGCTAGGATTGCAGGCGGGTCGATGGTTACGCTCCGGGATGGCCAATCGGGACATTCTGAAATACTTCCTGCTGGCGGGGGCTATCGGTTTGGCCAGTGGTGTGCTGCTACACGTAACCGGCATTTGCCCCATCGTGAAGCGAATTTGGACACCGGCCTGGGTGTTGTTCAGTGGTGGCTGGTGTTTCTGGCTTCTGGCCTTTTTCTACAGTATCATCGATATGGCCGGGTATAAGAAGTGGGCTTTCCCGCTGGTGGTGGTAGGCATGAATTCTATTGCTATTTACTGCCTGGTTCACCTGATTGACCAATTCATTATCACCTCATTTTATACCCATTTGGGGCATGGACCGTTTCTATGGTTGGGTGCCCCGTTCGAGCCCTTGCTTATTGGGCTGACTACGCTGGCTGTTTTCTACCTGATTCTATGGTGGATGTACCGTCGAAAACTATTTATACGAATTTAATTACACATGATTACTGCCAACATTGTAAACCTGTTTGACCAGACAGTTTTTTATGGTACCATAACCGTCACTGGCGGCCGTATTGACCAGATTCATCGCCTTGGTCCCGAACGGGTAGGGGAGCCTTACGCACTACCGGGTTTTGTGGATGCCCATGTACATATAGAAAGTTCATTGCTTACGCCCCCGCAGTTTGCCCGGCTGGCTGTTGTTCATGGTACCGTAGCCACAGTGTCTGACCCGCACGAGATTGGTAATGTGCTGGGCGTTGCGGGGGTCCAGTATATGCTCGACGAAGCCCGGCGAGTTCCCTTTAAGTTCATGTTTGGTGCTCCGTCCTGCGTGCCCGCTACTACGTTCGAAACAGCGGGGGCAACCATTGGCGTTCAGGATATCCGGGAGTTACTGGCTCAGAAAGAAATTGGCTATCTGGCCGAGATGATGAACTTTCCAGGCGTATTGCATCGTGACTCCGACGTGATGGCCAAGATTGCGCTGGCGCAGGCGTTTAACAAACCCGTTGATGGCCACGCGCCCGGCCTGACCGGCAATGATGCCCAGCAGTATATTGATGCTGGTATCAGCACGGACCATGAATGTTTTACCTACGAAGAGGGACTGGACAAGGCACAGCGGGGAATGAACATCCTGATTCGGGAGGGGAGCGCGGCTCGTAATTTCGACGCACTTATCCCGTTGCTGGCCCAGTTCCCGAAACAAGTTATGTTCTGCTCGGACGATAAGCACCCGGATACGCTGGCCGAAGGGCACATCAATCAACTGGTGGTTCGGGCCCTGGAAAAGGGTAATTCCCTTTGGCATGTGCTTCGGGCAGCCTGCCTAAATCCGGTATTGCACTACCGGTTACCGGTTGGCCTGCTGCGCGAGGGCGACCCGGCCGATTACATTATCGTAGACAATCTACAGGATTTTCGGGTGCAGCAAACGGTTATCAATGGCGAAATCGTAGCCGAGGACGGACAATCCAGAATTCCCGATTTGCGGAGTGAGCATATCAATAAATTTGACTGTTCGCTTAAAGAGCCAGCCGATTTTGCCGTGTACGCATCAGGCCCATCGGCTGGGCCGATTCGGGTTATCGAAGCCCTCAATGGGCAGTTGATTACGAATGAACTCCACCTGGAGCCGAAACGGGTGGGAAAGGAACTGGTGGCAGATGTTGACCAGGACGTACTAAAGTTAGTAGTGGTCAACCGGTATCAGGATACGCCCCCAGCGGTGGCTTTTATTAAAAATTTTGGCCTGAAACACGGGGCAATTGCGTCGTCGGTTGGGCACGATTCGCACAACATCACTGCCGTTGGCTGCGACGACGAGAGTATCTGTCGGGCGGTCAATTTGATTATCGACGCTCGAGGGGGACTGTCAGCCGTGACCGGAGGGGAGTCTGAACAGGATGGAAAAGAAGTAATGAGCCGACGCGCGTTCCTGCACCTAACTACTACACCGGAGACATATCTGGTCGCGTTACCCGTGGCGGGGTTGATGACAGACCGAGATGGCTATGCCGTGGCGGATGATTATCGGCAGCTCGACAACTTTGTGAAACAGGAACTGGGTAGTACGCTTTCGGCTCCCTTTATGACGTTGTCATTTATGGCACTTCTTGTCATTCCCAATCTAAAACTTAGCGATAAGGGTCTGTTTAATGGATTAAGCTTCACTTTCGTGTCGTTGGAAACCGAAAATGGGTAACTATTGAAAAAAAAAATACCTGCCGTTTTTAATTCTATTTTTTATCGGTAAGTTTACACACTCTAAGGCTGTTCCTAACCTTTTATCTCTCTAACATGGCTCGCAATCGTAATCAAACCGGCCCCGACGATGAAACTCTCTGGAATTTGTTTCGTGGTGGCGATGAAAACGCATTTGCCCAATTGTATCAAAATTATGTTCAAAGCCTTTACCATTATTGCGTCCACTTTGCTACTGACCGCGCATTAATTAAAGATTGCATTCATGACCTATTCGTGGAGCTTTGGAAACACCGTACCACTATCGGACCAACTACATCGGTGCGGTTTTATTTGATGGCTTCCATTAAACGGAAACTGGTTCGGCATCTTACTGCTGAACAGAAACTGGTTAGTCAGGACGAAATAGTAAACGGACGGCGTATTGGTGATACGCTGCCCGGTGCTGATCCCTCCCATGAAAATCTGCTGATTTCGTACGAAGAAGATTCATTCATGAATGACTGTCTGCATCAGGCACTCGAAAAACTTCCCCGTCGTCAGCGCGAAGCCGTACACCTGCGGTATTTCCAGAACATGAGCAATGAAGAAATTTCCACACTGATGCAGATTAACATTCAGTCGGTGTATAATCTTATTTTTGGGGCGATGAGTAACTTGAAGCGTTACGTAACGCTTGAGAACGTTTCGCTCTGATACTGACTATTCCTAAACATTAAGGAACCCGGTAGCTGCAAGTCAGCTACCGGGTTTTTTTGCGACCATTTTTATGGTCATTGGGTGTTCGTAGGTCATCGTTAGGCCGTGATTCGCTGTGCTTATAATAACGACCAGCAGTGACAATTAATGACCACCAATGGCCATCAATAATTAATTTTGCTGGATGAATACGGATACAACACCTTTACCGGAACGGGTACGCCCCCGCACCCTCGATGACGTTATTGGCCAGCGAAAACTAATTGGACCATCCGGGGCATTACGCCGGGCGGTAGATGCCGGGCGGTTACCATCCATGATTTTATGGGGACCGCCGGGTGTAGGCAAAACAACGCTGGCCCTCCTGTTGGCTGAAGCTGTCAAACGGCCTTTTGTAGCCCTGAGTGCCATCAATTCGGGCGTCAAGGAAATTCGGGATGTCCTTAGTCGCCCATCGGGAATGTTTCCGCCCGTAGTATTCATTGACGAGATTCATCGGTTCAACAAAAGCCAGCAGGATGCCTTGCTGGGCGCAGTAGAGAAAGGACAGATTACGCTGATTGGTGCTACCACCGAAAACCCATCCTTCGAAGTAAATAGCGCACTGCTGTCCCGTAGTCAGGTCTACATTCTTGAATCGCTCGACCGCGATGAGTTGATTCAACTCGTAGACCGGGCTATTGCGCAGGATACTTTTCTACAGGCGAAAAAAATTACGGTACAGTCTTACGACGCCCTGCTCCGGCTGTCGGGTGGTGATGGGCGAAAACTGCTTAATCTGCTGGAACTGGTTGCATCGGCCCACGTATCGGCTGACCCCCTGGTCATTACCGATGAAGGGGTAACCACCGTATCACAGCAGAATATTGCCCGTTACGACAAATCGGGTGAGCAGCACTACGACATTGTTTCGGCCTTCATCAAATCCCTGCGCGGCTCCGACCCTAATGCAGCATTGTACTGGATGGCCCGGATGATGGTGGCGGGCGAAGACCCGATTTTTATTGCCCGCCGGATGCTGATTATGGCTTCTGAAGATATTGGCAACGCAAACCCTACGGCCATGATTATGGCCTCGGAAGCCGTGCAGGCCATTCGGGCCATCGGCATGCCCGAAGGCCGTATCGTTCTGTCGCAGGTGGCGGTATATCTGGCCACTTCGCCCAAGGGCAACGCGAGTTATGTGGCCATCGACGCAGCAATGGCTCTGGCCGAACAAACGGCTCATTTACCTGTGCCGTTACATCTGCGGAATGCACCCACCAAACTGATGAAGCAGATTGGCTACGGGGCCGATTACCAGTACGCACACGCCCACGAAGGCAACTTTGCCCAGCAAAACTTCCTGCCCGACGAATTGAAAGGCCATAAACTCTACGAACCCGGACACAACGCCCGCGAAGCTGAAATTCGGCGGAGTTTGCAGAAATGGTGGGGCGATTGGTACGGATATTAAGCGCCTATTTTACCTCGTTTTCATGACGCCAAGGTCACCAATAGAATGGCCTACCCGGCTGCCTGTCTGGGGTAATAGCTATCTGTGCCATGTGGGCCAGTAGGATCAAGCTAAAAAAAATCAGGGTAGTTAACTATTGTGGGTTGCCATTGGGGCCCGCCGAGATGCACACGTTCAGTTCGTCAACTAGTTCCGAAATTTCGGTTTGAGGGCGACGCGTAAAACTGGCTCCCGCGCCCGGCTCTCAATACTTCTTTTGTGCCAGGATTTGTCAACAAATGGACCCGGAACTCTGCTGTCTGGGGCCTTTTATTGTGCTACACCGCTATATCTGCATCCTATTTTAGCCTGCCAAAACCACGCTAAAAAGGTCTACCGAACCACCATGACTATCAATCCTGGGACTATTCCTGTCGGTTATGGGACATTCTACTGATCGGCTAACTAATTCATGGTTTCAGACAATATCTTAGCTACTAGGTGTAATTGCCAGGCCGGTATGTTTGTGCCGCTAAACCACACGTAATGCTGCAAAATCAGGACTTAAATCCCTGATTTTGACTATCGTAAGAATTGTGTATTTACTCTCTATTTCAACTTCTACCCTTTACAAACATGAAAACGACTACCATTTTTCTTCGGGGTATAGTAGCCATATTGCTACTGCCCTCCGGGCGTACCGGCTATTCAGATGAGCCAGCAAACGACCCGGTACGCTTTCATTCCCCCAACCGCGACTAGCTATACCTGACCCGAACGGACTGAAGATCGCTAGCGAACAGGGGGGAGGTAACCTACCCCTCTGCCGGTTAAAAAATGCAGATACCTAACCAGAACAGTCAGTACCGTAGTGCTTACTAAACTTTACACACTAAAAATTAAAGCCATGAGAACCCAACTTAATGACGTGATTTTCCCGGGTAGCGGCAAGAGGAAAAACCTTCCATGCGGTATTTTTTTTACGCTGCTGTTTGTCATTTTTCTGACGGCCTGCCAGGATCATCGTACCCCTGATCCTGTCCCCCTATCGAATGCAACTGCCACGTATCCGGCCGATGTGGCTATTAATTGGATCAGCCTGGAACTTAAAATCGTAAAAACTACGGCTGGGTTTACTCCTCCCATTGTGGCTCGTGCGTTGGGGTATACTGGTCTGGTTTTGTACGAAAGCGTAGTGCCGGGTATGCCTACCTATAGGTCATTGGCCGGGCAGTTGAATGGGTTGCCCGCGCTGCCACAACCGGATGCAACCAAAGAATACAACTGGGCACTAGCCGCCAACATAGCCCAGTATATGCTAATAAAGTCGCTTTATCCAACAGCGAGTAATGCCAATAAAATAACAATGGATTCACTGAAGTTGAGTCTGGAAACCAGCCTGAAAGCGGGTGTAGCGTCTGATGTAGTCGATCGGTCAACTCTTTTTGGAACGGCTATGGCTACCGCTATTTTCGAGTATTCTAAAACGGACGGCGGCCATGAAGCCTACAAAAACGTGTTTCCGACGGATTACGTGTTGCCGGTAGGGCCGGGGCTTTGGGTAGCCACCAGTGCTCAACTCGTTCCGTTGCTACCCTCCTGGGGCAGTAACCGGTCTTTTGTGGCGGCCAATGCCAGCGTAAACCCACTGGCACCCTACCTCTACTCGACCGCTACCAGTTCCGATTTTTATAAAGATGCACTGGAAGTGTATACGGTGGGTAAGAATTTAACGACGGAACAAAAAGATATTGGCCTGTTCTGGGCCGATGGCGGTGGGTCGATTACCCCTCCCGGCCACCATATTAACATTGCGGCTATCGTTCTCAAAAAAGAGAATGCCCGTCTCGACAAAGCCGCCGAAACCTGCGCTAAAGTCACTATAGCCGTATCGGATGCGTTTGTGGCCTGCTGGAGGGCTAAGTACATCTATAACCTACTCCGGCCGATTACATACATCAAAAGCCAGATTGACCCCAACTGGACACCCTTGCTCGATACGCCCCCTTTTCCCGAATATACCTCCGGGCATTCGTCCGGTTCAGGCGCAGCTTCGCAGATTTTGACCGACCTCTTTGGGGACAATTACGCCTTTGCTGACGACACCTGGCAAGGTACATTTACTAACCGTTCCTTTGGCTCGTTCTACGATTATGCGAATGAAGCAACTATTTCCCGGCTTTACGGGGGTATTCATTATCGAAATGGAAACGAAAAAGGTATGGCCAATGGCAGGCTCATTGGTAAAAACGTCAATGCGCTAGCCTTTAAGAAATAATTCAAGTTGCGAGATATAGGTCTTGCCAGCCTCTTGGGTAATTTTGGAGTATCTGACACTCTAAATCTTACTCAAGATGACTGACAAAACCATTGCAATTTACTGCTTCTTGGACGATCTA
>JBBSTD010000075.1:0-31225 GCA_038236215.1 Cytophagales bacterium
TTGATCGGGTTCCAGTGTGGTAACAGGCAATGCAAGTAGTCAAATGTATCACAATTGATTACTTATGTATGGTGATTGTTCTCGTAAACAATAGCGACTGGAGGTCATTTTAGGCACATAAGGAGCCATGCAACAAAGCCGATTCGAGCCTAGATTTGCCGATAAATTCAATCTCTGGAGTTTCAGTGAGATATCCTTTCCCATTTGCATCGAGTTCTTGATTACAGATAAAAACTCCTCTTACTTTATAGAGATCGATTATATTGAGCAATTGAAGCCTTTTCACCAAACCTACAACTTGAGCCGTGCCAGCAGTGTCAATTAAGTTTTGGACACTTTCTTTACTATTGAATTGTGATAAAGTACCATAAAATTCCTTTAGTGCTGTGTCTCCAATAGTCCTAGATGGATTTTGAGAGATTTTTATCTGAAGTATATCAATAGTCTGATTTGCTTCATCGATATAAATTCCATCTACTCCTTTATCGCCATTTTGATCGCAAACCGAATCAACCGCTTCCTGAGTATCAAGCCTATAGTAATTCTCTAAATACCATATAAGAAAAGAAGCACTTTCTGTACGTCCTTTTATAACATGATTTGCGAATAGTGGAATGATAGTGGGATAATCAGCGTTTAGCATCTTAATATGAATTATTTTCTACACATATATTTAGCAAATCCACTTCTCTCAAGAGGAAGCATTAAGCCTTGTAGGTCATACAAAGTACCTAAAAATACATTTCGCCCTTTTCTTTACTGTCATTTAGATTTACTGTAAAATATTTCAATTTACTGTTTATAAAGTCACCCTTTTCCACTACTCAATTTACCAATCTTTTACTCATATCGACGGCAATGGCAATTCATCTCCGGTTTCGTCAATTAGATCACTTAGCGGGGGCATCGGTATCGAAACAGGCAATGGATGAGGCAACGTTTCATAAACGGCAAAGGCTACCCCCAGTGACCAGATCTTTAGACCGGTACGGGCGAAAATCAGGCTTTGCTGAATCAGGAACATGAGCAGAATAGTACCCCAGTTGCTCATGGGAATAAAGTCGTCAAGCAAAAAATAAACACCAAATAGGGCCGAACCAACCAGAATCAGAAGCCAGTACAGTCCATACGTTCGGGCTATATTTTTGAACACGAACTGACTGGCCCGCCCGAAGGCCCAAAATGAATTAAACTCATCTTCCCGAAACATCAGGACTTTGGCATAATCGCCAATGCATAAAAGTAATGTACTGGTGAGGACAAAGAGCATAAAAAATATGGCTCCAGTCCAGAATATCCCTCGTTCCGTCAGCGAATCGCTCAAGGCATAACCAACCAGAAAACCCACTATCAACCAGATTATCGTTCCGACCAATAAAAACAGAGCCGTTACTCCGAAGATTCTTGAAAATCGCCCGACGTAGTAGATGCACCCCTGCCAGAATAAACCAACATTAAACGGGTTATCGGGTTGAGCAAAACGTAGTAGGATACCTCCTGCAAAAAAAATATTCAGAAAAATAGACACCACACCTAATAACCGGCCAACGCCGAAAAGTGGCGAAAGGGCCTTTCGGCTGTTGTGCATAAAATCGGTATAGACGGTATAATCAAAACCATCCAGCAACCTCAGGAAAGCCATCGAACTACGCGCTTCAACGGTAAGCGTATCATAAAATGGTAATGCCACCAGCAAACCCAGCACCAGTGTGACGCAGTAGATGAGTCCTACCAATCGGATTGACCCAAGCGTTTGACGAAGTGAGTTGCTTAGTACATTCATGGCTGGTTTATTCTTTTCAGCGTATTACGCGCTGTAAAAACATTACTCATTCGGGAGTGGCTCTTTCGGCACAAGTTCTTTTTGGAGCGGGTGCTCGGTTCTTATTTTCTCCTGTAATTTCAAAAAACCATCAATCAGAGCTTCGGGCCTGGGAGGGCATCCAGGAACGTACACATCTACCGGAATAATACGATCCACCCCTTTCACCACATGGTAGCCGTGTTGCCAGTAAGGACCACCGCAGTTTGAGCAGGAACCCATCGAAATGACGTACCGGGGCTCGGCCATCTGCTCATATAAACGCCGGATACGGTCGGCCATTTTGTAGGTCACCGTGCCAGAAACGATCATGATGTCGGACTGACGGGGCGAAGGCCGTGGAAAAATCCCAAATCGTTCGAGATCATAACTGGCCGTCATGGCTCCCATCATTTCAATAGCGCAACAGGCTAGTCCAAATGTGAGTGGCCATAGAGATTTCTCCCGCGACCAGTTCAGCAGTTCTTCGGAGTGCATCAGCATGACGCTGGCTTCACCTGATTTATCGGATGTGGGATGAGTAGCCATTTAATTGTCTTTTTTGGGTAGTCGATTGATAAAATCCTGCTGGTAGCGTACACTGAAAGGCTCTAACTGGCGGAATAAACTAATCCCCGGATTAACCGGGTCCAGTGGTCGAATATCCCGGCTCGATAAATCACCGATGGCAGATCCTGCTACCAAGCCAGCCGCTGCACCACCTGCGGCTGCAAACGTAAGGGTCAGGCCGTAGGCACCAACGCTATTGGTTTGATTTCTTTTCAGCGATTCATTCGCCAGATAACCCGTTAACAATCCACCGGTAATGGCACCGGTAATGATGGCAACTTTTTTATTGACACGTCGGATAATTACTTTTCGAATAATATCAGTGGGAATTTCTTCCGTGTTATGATCGATGTAAAGATAATTCTCTGTCATATCTTCCAGTATACCCCGAAAACGATTTCCGGACTTTGTGGTGACCTTCACCCGGTATAGTGCGATCTCCAGCGGCTGAGAAAACGCATCATCAGTTAGTATCCCACCAATTAGTAGTATCAGCCAGCGGTAGCGGAACGGGAGCCGGGTCAACGTTTGTAACGGTCGTTTACCTGTTGATACAAATGAGGGGGCACTTTCGTTTCCAGCGTTGGCACTTTAGGTTGGGGCTTCACCCAGTCGAGGTAGCCCTTTGCCCATACGTAGGCCAGCCCCAGGGCCAGCACGACAACGAACAGGATCACTTCTGCCAGGGCAAACCAGCCCCACATACCGCCCGTTTCACGAATCAGCCGCTCCTGACCGAATACGGTGGCCCACGGAAACAGAAAAACCAGTTCAACATCAAACAGGACGAACACTAAGGCAATCACATAAAATCGAATGTTAAACTGCACATTAGCGTTCCCGACAGGCTCCTCACCCGATTCGTACGTGCTGTTCTTCTCAACATTCGGTCGGTCTGGCCGTAGCAGACGTGCCACGAACAACACGATGGCAATGAATGCAAACGCGGCCAGAATAAACAGCAGAATTATACCGAATTGAGAGAGCATAAATGTGGTTTGCGGTAATCGGTTCAGGATATTCGGGGTGGGTTGACGCAAGAGCGTACGAACGCGTCAGCCCACCGTAAACCAAAAACTGTAACCCTACTTCTTCTTCTTGGGAAACAGGTTATAAACCAGTGATATTTGCAGATTTCGATTGTAATAGGCCGCTGTTGCTTCGGGCGATACGTTAACAAAGCCGTACACGTACCGGACATGGAGGCTCATTTTGTTGAGCATATCCAAAAAGTCATAGTGGGCACCTACGGCCAGACCAAGATCATTGTTAGCACCCGGCCCACCGGCTTGTCCGGCATTGAGGGCATAACTGAACTCCGGCCCAACCTGTAGAGTAAGGCCCTCCGTTGGAATGTAGCCAACCATCAGCGGAAGGCTGGCGTAGTAGTAGGAAACGGGCGTTGTAGAGCGCGTTCCGCCATTCTGTTCCTGCTGAAAAGTACCCCCTCTAATAGACAGTATTATTTCGGGTTGCACTACATAACGATTATAGCGGTATCGGTACATAACGCCCAAATGAGGCTGTAAACCCCGGTGTGGGATATTTACCGTAGAACCCGAAATGGCTATCTGCGTTAGTGAAGCACCAACTTTAATCCCAAAATGCCCGCCAATAGGCTTGTCGCTTTGGGCCTGCGCGACGAAAGAAAAAGTTACCAGACAAACAAAAAGCAGTAGTCGATACGTATGCATACAGAACTGATAAGATGAAATACTCCTCCGGTCTGGTTTTGTCCAACACGTAGGGGTACGACAAAATTGGTTAAAAAAAGTCAGGAAGCCGTTGCCTACTTTCCGTGTACGGCTATCCGGACCAATTAATTGAGCCGTGGATCAACCGGATAGTGCGCAATGGATTTGTACTCCCCCCCCATTCGTTTCAATACACCCCGCCAAAACTCGCTGGTTGGGGTGTCGAACAGAAAATCGGCATTGATGTGGCTAATGATCCAGGATTTCTGACGCAGTTCGTCTTCCAGTTGCCCCTCGCTCCAACCCGAGTAACCAATAAAAAAGCGGGCATCCCGCTCTGTGAGCGTTCCCAGATTGACAGCGCGCTTGATTTGGTCAAAATCACCACTCCAGTATAACCCATCTACTACAGGAATTGAATCATCAATCAGGTCGGGGCGACGGTGGATGAAATGGAGCGTATTTTGTTGAACGGGTCCGCCCACAAACAGAGGGAGGTCCGCCTGTACCTCTTCAATAACATCGCTCAGGTGAATGTCCGTCGACTGATTTAAAACAAGTCCAAATGTGCCACCCTGATTGTGTTCGCAAACCAGCACAACACTGCGCTCAAAATTAGTATCGCCCATGAAGGGCTCGGCAATCAGCAAACTTCCGTTCATTACAGAAAATGGGGTTGTATTCATAAAACGTTGGTCGTTAAATGGTCTATTTAAAACGCTTTTTTCAACCGCTATATTCATTAAAAAGTCTTAAATACGCTATCGTAAAGTGAGATATTGTTTATACGGATTACGCAGTTGAACAGATTTTAGTGGAACCAGAGCCTCTATTGTGTAGTATAGGTATCAGGCGGATTACTTTTAAAGGAGCAAAACAAACAGTATGAAACAATCAATTTTCAACAGGCGGGGCTTTCTCAAGCAGAGTGCTTTGGCAACAGTAGCCACCCTGGCAGGGACTGACGTTATCTTCGCCAATAAAATACCCCCTCATTACCGGTTACTCGCCTTCGACTACGATCCGCTCAAAGGGAAAAGCCCCGAAATGACCGTACTGGGCGATAAACCCTGGAATGTGGAATCCCCCGTTTACCTGCTCGACGATGCCGTTACGCCGGTTAGCAAGATGTTTATTCGTAACAACGGCCTGATACCGACCGAACCCATCAACCCGGCAACCTGGACCCTGACTATCAACGGCGAATCAGTTAAGGGTGCGAAAACATACACCCTTAACGACCTAAAAAAGCGATTTAAGCTCTACACCTACCAGCTTGTGCTTGAGTGCGGAGGCAACGGCCGGGCGGGGTATCAACCACAAACATCCGGTAATCCTTGGGAGCAGGGCGCTGTGAGTTGCGCCGAATGGACTGGCGTTCGGTTAAAGGATATTCTGGCCGATGTGGGGGTAAAAGAGGACGCCGTCTATATCGGTTATTACGGTAAAGACCCGCATTTGAGCCAGGATCCCACCAAAGTAGCCATCTCACGCGGAGTGCCTATGAAGAAAGCGCTGGAAGAAGAAACGCTGATTGCCTGGGCGGTTAATGGGCAGGACATACCGCTGGAACACGGCTATCCGCTCCGTTTGGTAGTAGGTGGCTGGCCCGCATCCACATCAGGTAAGTGGCTGCACACCATTGCCGTTCGTAACAAAGTACACGATGGAGCCAAGATGGAGGGACACAGCTACCGGGTCCCTATCCGACCAGTGGAACCCGGCGAAAAAATTGCCGAAACGCCCGATAACTTCCGCATCATTGAGTCCATGCCGGTAAAGTCACTGGTAACTTACCCCAAAACGGGGGCAATGGTCGACATAAAGCAGCCATTAGCCATACGCGGCCACGCCTGGGCGGGCGACCAAAGCGTTGCCGAAGTGCATACCTCTATCAACTACGGTGCCACCTGGCAGAAAAGTAAGCTATCAGCTCCAAAAAACAGGCTGGCCTGGCAACAATGGTCGGCCGAGCTAACCTTCCCACAACCTGGCTACTACGAAGTGTGGGTGCGGGCTACGGACGACAAAGGCATTACGCAACCCATGATTATTCCGCAGTGGAATCCGGGTGGCTATTTGAATAACGCCTGCCACCGAATTGCGGTCAAGGCAATCGTATAAAACTGTTCACCTGAAATGGGGTTTCCCATTGCTCAACGCATAGCTGTATGAATGGCATAAAAATAGCGTTTCTGATTGGTGCAGTACTCATCGGCCTGGCCAGTTTTCGGACCAATTCCGTAACCCAATATTCCAGCACACAACCAATTCTCAGGGCCGATACCTTAAAGAAAGACGCCGAAAGTGGCCTTGTAGATGCCCCAAACCTGATGATGGTAAAAGCCCAATGTACGGCCTGTCATTCATCAAAGCTTATTTTGCAGCACCGTTTCACGCGGGCGGGCTGGGTGGACCGAATCCGGTGGATGCAGAAATACCACAAGCTTTGGGACTTAGGCGAGTCAGAAAAGGTCGTTCTGGACTACCTCGAAACATATTATAGCCCCGTCTCCATGTATGACAAAAACACCTTCCGACGGGCACCCATGAAGGAGGCCAAATGGTATAAACTAGAGCAATAAATCATGGGATTAAACGCTACAGGGCAGTGGCGTTTAATCCCGGAAGGCCAGCCCTATTTTTTTGCCGGAGATTTGCTCTAGCAACGGGGCTAACAGCTGGTGCGCATTCTTGCGGGTCTGGTCTAGAATCCCCCCGTCCAGTGCTGATTGCCTGACCTGACGTTCGGCTTTCTTGTAGGCGTCACTAACTAACTGTGACTGGTCCAGAAACGAAAACCGCGTATCGTACACCCGCGACCGGTCGTGGTTTATTTTCCAGGTGCAGAGTTCAGGCTTGGGCAGATAAATAGTTATTGAATCGGTCGAAGCCCGAATATCATCATTGGTAATCTTAGTCAGGTCGATGCACCCAGTTGCTTCACCTTCCACAACCAGAATAGCATTGGCATTAGGTAAATAAGTGTTCACCTGCTCGTGCTCCACAATGTCCTTAAAGGTGTATTTGACCAGTTCCAGTTTTCCCAGCGCTTTGATTTCCTTCAACACAATGCTTTGCGTAGTGTTATCGCCCCGCCGGAAACGGCTAAGCATGTCTATTCCCCGAATCTGCTCCCAAATAGCCAGCAGACCGGCAACGAACAGGGCAATCAGAAATAGACGCAGTAGCGTATTGAGTAATCGGGACATAGCATGGTGGTGTTTCCGTTGGTTTGACCAGGGGTCAAAAATAAACTCCTGACTTATTAACGAGCCAGGAGTCTTGAAAAGTAAACGGTATCAATAAAATCAGTAGTCGTGCTTTTGCTCCACAACTGATTGTTTTTCCAAATCGAACAGGTCGTTCAACACATCAATCAATGTTTCGGCCTCTCCCCGCTTGCAGGCAGCTTTAAGCTGTAAGACGGGAAGTTTAATGATTTTCTGCATGATGCCCCGGGTAATTTTATCAATTTTCTCCGACTCATCGACGGTCAGATGCTTCATGTGCCGGGCAATTTCGTCCCGACGAATTTGCTCCAGCGCATTTTTAAGTTTGTTGATGGTTGGAGAAACAACCATCTCTTTCGACCAGTCGCCAAATTCAGCTATGGCCTGCGTCACAATAGCTTCCACTTGTGGAATGGCAGCCAGCCGCTGATTCAGGGCTTCATCGGCCCGGCTGCGGATATGGTCGATGTTATACACCAGCACACCGGGAATCTGTTCAACGGCGGTATCCACACTGCGGGGAACCGATAGATCGACAAAGTATTTAAAGGTTAGTACGTCAACCTGTTGCAACAGGTTGAGTGTAATGAGCGGGTCATCGCGCATCACCGATGATATAATGACATCGGCCCGGCGAATTTCTTCGGTCAGATTGGCAAAATCGGCCACGCGGAAATTGTACTGACGAGCCAGTCCTTCAGCTTTCGTATGAGTCCGATTACAGAGGGTGATGTTGGTCAGTTTCCGGGCTTCCAGATTCTTGCAGACATCGGTTCCAATTTCACCCAGACCAATTACCAGTATAGTCGGGTTGTGATTCTCGCCCACCAATTCCTCAATCAACTCAACAGCCGCGTACGAAACGGAAGCGGCTCCATCGCGGAAGGCTGTTTCCTGCGCTACCCGCTTGTTGGTGAAGAAAATGGTGTGCATGAGCCGGTGCAGGAACGGGCCGGCCATTTCCATATCCGCCGACCATTGGTACGACTGCTTCACCTGATTCGGTATCTGCATGTCGCCTACCACCTGCGAATGTAAGCCTACACACACTTCAAATAAATGCCGAATGGCCTGATCATTTGCCGCAAAAAACTGAAAATACGGCAGGTAGTTATCCGTATCGGTCAGCCCTTTCTCAATGAGCAACAACCGGGCGATTTCGGTACTTACGTCCTGTTCAAACGCGTAATACACTTCAGTCCGGTTGCAGGTAGATATCACCAGCAAATCAGTCAATCCGAAAAAATCACGCAGACGAAGCATCAATCGCTTCGCTTCTTCTTCGTTCAGTGCAATCAGTTCGCGCACCTGCAAAGGAGCCGTTTTGTGCGATAAACTAATTGCTTTGAAAGTATCTAACATGGTACTGAAATTGCCTTAACTGGACCGTGTCCTCCACAAAATTACGGCATAATTGCCGGATATAAATACGACCTATGAATGCAGATAGTTTATTTATAAATCATCTAAATAGGCAGAGTATTACGCATTAATGTTCTATAAATAAGAACGTCGTAAGGTGGTCATACGTTCAAATTTGCACATTTACACCTGTTTTGACGTTTAGTAGAAAGCGTCCTTACTTGTTTGTTAGAGTATGGCTATCTGCCAATGGTTTAGTCTGTAGGCTATTTTACTTTTGTGCGGGTAAGCGCTACTTTTCGGGTAGCTATTTTTAGGATTCGTTGCCAGTATCCCATGCTGAAATCATTCGATATTTATAATCAGAATAATATTCTGAAGATTATTGTAGCCCTGAATCTACTGTTGGTGGGCACCGGTTCGCTACTTTACACGGATAGACTCATTAACAAGTTGGAAGACCGTGAAGAGCAATACGTACTGCTCTATGCAAAAGCTCTGGGGTATTTATATGGCTCAAGCCACCCGGATTCGGGCGATCTAACCTTTGTAACAAGTGAGATTTTGCAGGCCAATCAAACCATTCCTGTTATTTATGTAAATCAGAATAACCAGATAGCTGATAAGCGTAATATTGAATTTCCCGAGGATATTCCCGACGATCAGAAGGAACCATTTCTCCGGCAGAAAATCGTTGAAATGAAAAACAGTCGACCACCAATAACTATACAAATAGGGGATGGTGAGCAAGGCTTAGTGTATTTCAACAACTCGCGGTTACTCCGTCAGATAACGTATTTTCCGTATGCGTTGCTGGCTATACTTACAGCGCTGGGCTTACTGGCCTACCTTGCCTTTAGTTCTTCGCGCCGGGCGGAGCAGAACCGGGTTTGGGTTGGTCTGGCCAAGGAAACGGCGCACCAGTTGGGTACGCCCATGTCGTCATTAATGGCTTGGGTGGAGTACATGCGCTCCGACCCCGACCAGTTTGACGGGTCTATTACGGATGAACTGGAGAAGGATGTACAGCGGCTGGAAACTATAACCGCCCGTTTTTCGAGTATTGGCTCAGTACCAACACTGAAAGAGGAGAATCTGAACGACGTAGTGCAACAGTTTATCAATTACCTGGCAAGGCGTATTTCAACCAAAGTGAAAATGACCTTCACCACCCAGTTACCACCCGACCAGATGGTGCGGGTCAACAAGCTGTTGTTTGAATGGGTCATCGAAAACGTCTGCAAAAATGCGGTCGATGCCATGAAAGGGGTGGGTGGGTTACAGATAAACATGCTACCATTGTCTCAGCGGCAGGTGGCCATAGACATTACCGACACGGGTAAAGGTATCTCAAAAGCTAACATGCAGAAGGTATTTTCGCCAGGCTTCAGTACCAAAAAACGGGGTTGGGGCCTAGGTCTAACCTTGGCCAAGCGCATCGTGGAAGAATATCATCAGGGCCGACTGTTCGTTAAAAGCTCCGAAGTCGGCAAAGGCACTACGTTTCGTATCATCCTAAATATTAGCTGATTACCTGGCTCAATCAACGCTCAGGTTGGATGTTTTATCGGGTCAGGTAAGGCAATGTAATCGTATCGGTTTCAATAACATTACTAACGTTCATATCACGGTCCCGAATACGGATCTGGAACTTGGTCGGATAAAAGTAGTTGACCGTACCGTACTGAAACGTCTGATTGAAATCCAGTGTACCCTCAATCGCTCCCTTCGGTTTTCCTTTTGTAAGTTCAGGAAAGAACAACGTCTTAAGTACTTTTTGTGAAGTATCCTCTACGAATTGCTTATTTTTAAAACGAAACGCTTTTATTTCATAGTTACCCCAACCACCTCTAGCAAAATAGCTCGCAATGGTCGCTTCGGAAGGATTGTCTACCCCCAGATTGCCGTCCCCATCTTTGAAGCCGATGGTAATCACAACGGGGTCCCGCTTGGATTTACCAACGCCCGTACCGGCGCTGAGGGAATATTTGAACAGCCCTTTGAAGTCAATTTCCGGGGTGTTCGAATAGTTGGGTTCATTAAAGCAGGCCGACATAGTCAGGACTAGTCCGAAAACGAATAAATACGGTTGAATTTGTTGCCGTCGCATACTGTTGTACTCGTTGTGCAATAAACGATTTTATTATTTTGTCTTTTTCATTAACCCTATCCGCCGAGGCTGCTGTACTTCGGCAGTCACTCCGGCAGCAAATCCTGGCAATTAGTTCGACCCTGCCACATCAGCAGGCCTTTGAATCGCTCGCATTGGCTGTTTTCCGGTATCAGGCCGTTCACAATCCCATATACAACGCGTATTTGTCTCATTTGACTACGCGACCCGAACAAATTACTAGCCTGCGGCAGATACCGTTCATGCCCATTGGTTTTTTCAAGAACCACGCGGTTTTGACCGGTATCGACTGGGCAAAAGCTACCACTAAAGATACGCTAACGTTTGCCAGCAGCGGCACAACGGCCGAAAAAAGTCAGTTGGCCAGCCAGCATTTTGTGCCGGATTCGGCCCTTTATGATGCCATCAGCACCCGAATTTTCGAGCAGGCATACGGCCCGCTGGAAGACGTCCGGATTCTGGCGTTACTGCCTTCCTATCTTGAACGAAATAACTCCTCGCTGGTGTATATGGTTCAGCGATTTATGGCCCGAAGTGCCCCTCTGTCAGCCAAAGGCGGGGAGGCTTCCGGGAACGATGACGGTTTTTTTCTGCATAATCACGCAGCCCTGACCGACCAGCTAAAAAAACTGGCCCGGCAACCCGACCAGAAGAAGATTTTGCTCATCGGGGTTACGTTTGGCTTACTCGACTGGGCAGAATCAGCCCAGGACCTATCATTTTTGGGCGACCTGCCGCAGTTGATTGTTATGGAAACGGGCGGCATGAAAGGGCGAAGGAAAGAATTACTGCGCGAAGAAGTACACGACATACTAACCGACCGGCTGGGTGTGCAAACCATCCATTCTGAATACGGGATGACCGAACTACTATCGCAGGCTTACTCAACTGGCGGGGGCGTTTTTCAGCCTGGCTCAACGATGCAGATCGTATTGCGGGATATCAATGACCCTTTTCATCTGTACTCCAGCGATTATACCCGTACTGGCGAGCGTCGCACCGGCGGCATCAACGTGGTTGACTTAGCCAATCTGGATTCGTGTTCGTTTATCGAGACGCAGGATTTGGGCCAGCATGTTGGTGAAGAGGCAGGATTTCGGGTTATTGGCCGGTTCGACAATTCGGATATTCGCGGCTGTAACCTGATGATTATTTAAGGTTTTTGGTGTTCAGTTTACGGTCAGATGACGCATCATACGCATGCATCAGCTAACCGTAAACTGAACACCAAAAACTAAAAACCGTAACCCTCCTCTACGTGTACAACTTTGCATCTTCCAGCGAAATTTCGTCGCCACACATAATCACTAATCGCTCAATGACATTACGTAGTTCCCGGACATTGCCAGTCCAGGGTAGCGACTGAAGGAAGTTTAGGGCACCAGATGTCAGCTTTTTGGGAGGGGCATTGTAGTCGGTAGCAATGTCGTGAAGAAATTTATCGGTCAGGAGTGGAATATCCCCGCGTCGTTCGGCCAGGGCCGGTACGTGAATCAGAATAACGCTCAGGCGATGGAACAGATCCTCGCGGAAGTTTCCGTTAACGATTTCCTGCCGAAGGTCTTTATTGGTAGCCGCAATGACCCGAACGTTTACTTTTATTTCTTTATCACCGCCTACCCGGGTAATCTTATTCTCCTGCAAAGCCCGCAGCACTTTAGCCTGCGCCGACAGACTCATGTCGCCAATTTCATCCAAAAACAGCGTACCCCCATCTGCCTGTTCGAATTTGCCCACCCGGCGGGATGCAGCTCCGGTAAAAGCCCCGCGTTCGTGTCCGAACAACTCGCTCTCAATTAGTTCGCTGGGAATGGCGGCACAGTTCACTTCTACCAGCTGCTGTGTAGCCCGGCTCCCTTTTTCGTGAATCTGCTTGGCTACCATTTCCTTTCCGGAGCCATTTGGCCCCGTTACGAGTACCCTGGCTTCAGTAGCCGCCACTCGATTTATAGTATCCTTAACTTTTTTTATCGGATCGGATTCCCCAATAATTTCATTGAGTTTATAGATACGCTTCTTGAGTGTTTTCGTTTCCTGAACCAGTTTAGACTGTTCAATCGCGTTGCGGACAGTAATCAGCAACCGGTTCAGATCGGGTGGTTTGGTAATAAAATCGAAGGCTCCGCGCTTGGTTGCTTCTACCGCATTCTCTACGTTGCCGAAGGCCGAAATCATCACAACCTGCGTGCTTCTTTCGGCTTCGTTCACTTTCATTAGTAACTCCAGGCCGTTCATCTTAGGCATTTTAATGTCGCATAAAGCCACATCATATTTCTTATGCATAATCATGTCCAGCCCTTCTTCACCATCTTTCGCTTCGTCGACCTCGTAGCCTTCGTATTCTAAAATATCGCGTAGAGCAGCCCGAATTTGTTTTTCGTCGTCCACGATAATTAGTTTGGCCATAAACTGGGTAAATTTTTATTTTTAGATTAGTACAAGCCCGAAAATAAGTGATTTTATATCGAATTTCGATACACAAGCAACTAATTTTTCATTAAACGTAGTTCTTTATTTACTAATTACGCGAATAAGTTATATACGTTTTCTTCTTTCCCACTAGGAGAATATAAATACAAATAACTAACTAATTTACCACAAACCATTCTCTACCGAATTCCTTCTCTCCTATTTGGGCAGCGACAAGCTCACTACCTCCGTAACATTCGTCCGCGTATCGACCGGACGAATTCGAAATGAGTACGAATACGGTTTGTTTGCCGGGAGTAGGTATTCGGGATGGACGCGGGGTGACCAGCTATCATCGCCACCAAGCCCCATCTGTGCCATGTCAACATTTACCACGATAACATCACCGCGCTCCATCTCCTGCGCATCAGGTTGTTTAGCGTTCAGCAACGTATCATCGGTATAATCCCGGACGTTGATGCTGAGAAAACGGTTGTCAGTTCCATCATTCATAATGAGTAATCCCATTCCTGTAGCATCGGTCAGCTTAGCCCAGCGAACATCAGTTTTGTTTCCATTTTCCTGCGCCATGGTGTACGGGAAAAACTGCTCAGAAACTTTGGCTTCGTAACGGCCGACTTTAGACGCATCTTTCCGGTCGGGGTAACTCTCAAACGGACCACGACCGTACCAGGTCATGTCAGTAAAAGTGGCAGGCATCTGAAATTGCAGCCCAACCCGGGCCAGTGGCGGTAAGCTACCGGAGGGGGTATAGGTAGTTGTAACCAGCACATCGCCAGTGCCATAAACGGTATAATCCGTTTGCTGCCGAATGTGCCCTTCTGTACAAATTACGTCATTAGTACAGCTGACCAGCACGGTTTGCGTATGGCTCTCAACGGCAAAATCTACGGGATGCGCGATAGCGGTATCAAGACCGGCTCTACGCCATCGGGCAGCGAACGAAGCAGTGCCTCCTCCTTCGTCATTATCCGTAGGAACGCGCCAAAAACTCGGCTGAAAATCCTGCGCCAGCAGGTTCTTACCTTTATACGTCCACTCCCTTAGTGATCCGGTGGCTTTATCGAACACTAGGGTAAACTCTTTCCCCCGAACTGTCACGCCCGTTGCCGTAGCGGTAGCCTTTACGGGCGGAATACGGCTCCTGGTTATAACGGTAGCAGGCCAAGGGTCAGCTTTAATGGAAAACTGACCGGAAGCCACTTCATGACCGGTGGCTGCCCAACTCGTTGCCTGTTTCAGCCGTATGCTGATATTCAGAAAATATTCTCCCGACTGAGTAGCCCGTTTGGCCAACACTGCCGCCGAGGGTCGCGCATTCCCATCAATCAACCGGGTATCGACCAAAACCCCCAGTTTAACAGGCAGGGTCAGTACCTGCGTTTGGCCGGGTTTGGCTACCAGATTGTTTTCAATCCCACGCTGCACCACGGTCCCGTTCCGAATCAGCTCCCACTCCAGCCGGAAGGGTTCGAGCGATTGGAAGTTATACGCATTCCGAACGTTTATTTTAACGGGTTGACCCGCCAGCAGTGGAGTCGATGGTGTCAGTTTTATGGACTGATAAACAAGTTTAACTTCGTTAATTTCGGGTTGGGGGGTGCGGTCGGGGTTGACCAGTCCATCGCCCGCGTTGGCACCGTCGATGTGGTTGATGTGGTCCGTAAACGGCTTGCCTGCTTTGTTTTTCAATCGCAGTCCCTGGTCAACCCAGTCCCAGATAAACCCACCCTGCATGCGGGGATACTTGTCGATAACAGCCCAATAGTCGGTCAGATTACCGACGCTGTTTCCCATGGCATGAGCGTACTCGCAAATAATCAGCGGTCGGTTGGGGTCCTTCTGCATCAATTTTACCAGGTCATCGACCGACGGGTACATGGTCGATATGATATCAAAACTGGTCAGCGATGTACCGGTATAAGGCTGTCGGCCTTCGTAGTGAATGGGTCGGGAAGGGTCGATAAGCCGCACAATGTCGGCCATCTCTTTAAAATTCGACCCCATACCCGTTTCGTTTCCCAGCGACCACATCACGATAGACGGATGGTTTTTATCCCGGTCCACCATAGCACGTCCCCGCGCCACGAAAGCATCGCGCCATTCGGGTTTGGCGGCCGGTGTTTTCTCCTTCGACCATAAATCGTGGCTTTCGATGTTGGCTTCGTCAATCACATACAATCCATACTCATCGCATAGGTCGTACCAATCCGTCACGTTCGGATAATGCGACGTCCGGACGGCGTTGATGTTATGTTGCTTCATCAGCTTGATGTCCTGAATCATGGATTCCCGACTGATAACCCGCCCTGTATTAGGATCGAATTCGTGCCGGTTAACGCCCTTATAAACAACTGCTTTCCCGTTCAGCAGGAGCTGCCCGCCGGTCAGCGTCATTTCCCGAAAACCAACCCGCTGACTGACGACTTCCGTTGGTTGCCCACCCGCTCCAATCAGTTGCATGGTCAATGTGTATAATTCCGGGGATTCGGCACTCCAGAGGGCCGGTGCTTTCACAGCCTTCTGCAACCGAAAAAAACGCTCCTGCCCCGTATCGGTCATATTGTCCGAATCAATGGTTTCCGTGAAGACGACCACTTTTTTTGCATCGTAGAGGGTGGCCCGAAGCTGGTAAGCGGGCTGCGTACGTCCGGGGGTCAGGTTTCGGACGTACGCCATAATTTTTACCGTCGCGTTTTGATACTGCTCGTCCAGGTCAGTCAGAACAGTCAGGTCGCGCAGGTAATTCTTTGGCGTCGAAACAAGAAACACATCGCGAAAAATACCCGAAATCCGCCAGAAATCCTGGTCTTCCAGGTAGCTCCCATCCGACCAGTTGATAACCTCCACTGCCAGCAAATTTTCGCCCGCTTTCAACTTATCGGTAATGAGAAACTCGGCTGGTGTCATGCTGTCTTCGTGGTACCCGACCAATTCACCATTTAGGAATACCCGGCAGGTAGACTGAACTCCCGCGAAATGCAGGAATATATTTCGGTCCTGAAAATTGGCCGGTGCCGTAAAACGGACCCGGTACAGGCCAACGGCGTTCGTGTCGGCGGTGATGCGCGGGGGCGTAGCGGGAAAAGGGTGTTTTATATTCGTAAAAATGGGCCGGTCATACGCCCTGCCTTCGCGGGCACCAACAACCTGCCAGTTTGACGGAACGGGCAGGTTATCCCAGGACTGGTCGTTGATTGACGGCTTATAAAAATCAGTCGGTACCAGCCGGGGATGCTTCACCCAGCGGAATTTCCAGGTTCCGTTCAGCAGGGTAATGCTGGGCGATGTACGCCAGTCAGCCGCGTCGAGAGCTTGCTGTTCATTGGCAAACGGTATCAGTGTGGCATGGGGTTTTTCTGTGTTCACGCTGATAACTTCAGGATTCTCCCAATCGGGCAGCGTCTGGGCAAGACTGGTCACTATCGTCAACGGTATTAAAAATAGACAGCTTAGTAAGCGTTTGTGCATCGTGAACACGTTTAGTTTATAACACAGGCGATTAGCTTTACGGACTAGCTTTGTGAAGAAACAGTCAACCAACACGTGAGAAGCAGGTTGGTGTGGATTTTTCAACTATTTAACCTTCCCGCTATAACGTATGATTGCCCGAAGTTCACTTCTTTGTTTTTGCTTGATTATAGTGACACTGACCGCTCCGGCGCAATCACGTCGGCGTACCCAGCTAACAACGCCCCAAAATAATGGCCCGGTACCGGTTGTTTCGGCTCCGCAGATACGCTTGCTGGAAAGCATGGTCTTTAACAGCTCCCTGCTGAATCGGCAGGTAAAGTACTCGGTTTATCTCCCGCCCGACTATTACGTTTCTAACCGGCGTTATCCCGTCGTTTATATCCTGCACGGGTTGGGCGATAACGAAACGGCATGGGTTCAGTTTGGCGAAGCCGACCGGATTGCCGATGAAGGCATCAAATCCGGCCAGTTACCACCCATGATAATCATCATGCCTAATGCAGGCACTACCTGGTACGTAAATGACTTTGAAAATAAAGTCCGGTACGAGGATATGTTCGTACAGGAACTCATTCCGCACATCGACTCCATGTTCAGAACGCGTACCCAGCGTGAATACCGGGCTATATCGGGTCTGTCGATGGGTGGGTTTGGTTCGTTAACCCTGGCTATGCACCATCCCGAACTGTTTAGCTCCTGCGCAGCACTGAGTGCGGCCGTCCGCACCGACGAAGCCATCGCCAGCATGCCCGACGAACGGTATAATACCGTTTTCGCCCCTATATTCGGTGGTCCCGTGAAAGGGCAGGAACGGCTAACGCTTACCTGGAAACGAAACAGTCCCCTCGTATTGGCCCGCTCGGCTCCGGAAAACAACCTTACTCAGGTACGCTGGTATATCGACTGTGGCGATGATGATGCGCTGACAGTTGGGAATGCCATGCTGCACATTGCTCTGTTAGACCGAAAAATCCCGCACGAATACCGCGCCCGCGATGGTGCCCATACGTGGTCCTACTGGCGCACGGGCCTGCCCGATGCGCTGAAGTTTATCGGAACGGGTTTTCATCGCTAAACCTAGCGGGCTTCCCGCTTCTGAATCGGAATGATCGCTTCGGTTTCATCCCAGGCCAGATTCATATCGGTCCCGTTGGCAGTGGGCGAAAAACTGATGTAAAACTGCTCTGCTTTGGGGCTGTGTTTGCGCGAAACAACGGGCACCCGCAATACATCTTTTGTCTGGTCGTAGTTTGTACCCCACTGCCCCGTTTCCCGGTTGAAAATGGCAATCCAGCCATCCTTCGATGGGATGGTCCAGAGAGAGTACTCGCCCTTGTCCAGCGGCTGTCCGGCTACAAGGACGTTTTGGTCGAAGTCAACAACAGTTGCTTCATTGGCCCCCGTTCGCCAGACTTCGCCATAGGGAACCAGACCACCAAAAACTTTTCGTCCCTTTTTGTAAGGCTGGCAGTAATCTACTTTTATTTTCAAGCCATTCTGGTCGACCTGTGCGATAGCTTCAGGGCTACCTGATTTTGTCCAGCTCCGCAATGTAAAGAAGCCGATGAGCGCAACAGCGGCAATGATTCCAAGGATAATAAGCAGGCGTTTCATAGTTGGCAGGTAGTTTTAGACTGAGATTCTGCAAGGTAGGAAGTGTTTTTATAAGTTGTAGCCTTCCCCAGCGTACCAGTCGGTTTATCTGCCCTGCCAGCTATGTATCTCATTCCACTCAACATAAAAATAGAGCGGCTGAGAAGCCGCTCCGGGAAGTCATGATGATACAGGCAACAGCTTTTATTTTTCTGCGAGTAGATTAGTTACCCGTCTGATGCCCATGAATCGTCGTTGATAATAACTGGCTCTCAGGTAATCGTACCGGACACCGCCACTCCAGGCAGAATGAATGAATTTTATCTGGTCCCCAATCACTTCGGTAATCATACCGACGTGGCCAATGCGGCTGCCTCCGGAATCGTGTCCTTTAAATAGAATCAGGTCGCCGGGTTGGGCGGCCTCTCTATCGACAGCCTCACCAACTGTGCCCTGAGCCGCGCTGGAGTGAGGGAGCGAAATACCAAATTGTTTGTAACAAAACCGGGTGAAACCTGAGCAGTCAAATCCGCTGGTACTGGTTCCACCTGAGCGATACCGAATAGACAGGTGTTTTTTGGCAAAGCTGATTACTTCATGAACGACCGGAATTTGTTCGTAAAAACTAGTCTGTTTTGATGTTACGGTGGATACTTTAGTTGCGGTAGGTATATTCTGAGCCTGAACGAAGCCAAATGAGACAGTACAAAGTACTGTCAGGAGCACTTTTTTCATTATATAATAGGGTTAAAGTCGATCTAGGTTCATAAAAGTAGGTTTTTTATAAAAAAGGACCAACTCAAATGAGGATTTTTTTCCACACTTTACCCAATTTTTTTCGTGCCAGTTTTTATAAACAATTGACCTCTAGATAAATAACGGCAAAATCGTTTTCTCTCTTCAACTGTAGCAAAAAATGTTCTCACGTTCCTTTTACAAAAAATCGGTTCATACTGAAGATAGTATCTCTCTTCAGTATGAACCGATTTTTTGTGACCCGATAAGCCGTTTAGAACCAGCCAGCTCCTGCAATGCGGAAGGGCCAGGGAATAGAAGCCAGAATGAGCAACAAGCCTATTCCGTAAAAGATAGCTACCAGACGTTGTTTGGCCGTGGCATCCAGCGCCCGTTTAGAACGGGAATAACCAATGGTAATAAGGATGATGGCGATGAGCATACCCGTCGTGTGTTCAACGCTATAGAAACGGTACAGTTTCTCGCTCATCATACCGAAATTTACTTTTGGGCTGATGAAAAGCAGTACGATGCCCGGTAGTAACTGCGTGTGTACGGATATAAGCGTAAACAGGTATAGTTTGCGATTACTGTCGGTATAACCGCCCCGCCCCTGCCACTTACCAATGGCCGTTACAACGGCTGCAACCAACAAAATGAGGGCTATCCAGCGAAGCCCCGAGTGGGCATGTACTAATCCAGAATACATAAATCAGACTATTTAATGAACATATCAGTTTCTGAAAGCAAAGAAACAACCAAACAGCCAACTTACACCGACAATTGTACGTTTGTAGGGCAATGATTATTTATAACACGACCTACAGCGTTGCCACCCAAATAGCCGATGACTGGCTGCGGTGGATGAAACGGTTCTTTGTATCGGCCGCCGAAGCCACCGAACTACCCGTTTCCCACAAAATTCTCCGGCTACTTACCGAACTTGATAATGGCGGTGTCACCTACTCGTTCCAGTTGAGTTTCGAGACGCTAAGCGACTATAACACGTATCAGGAGCTACATGCCGATGCCCTGCGCCAGCGTATGCAGCACCGATTTGCCAACCAGTTTCTTTCGTTCGATACCCTGCTGGAAGAAGTTTAACGGAATGATTTCCCTTCCGCCAACTGGTTCTTAAACGAACGGTAGAAGGGATTGCAACGTAGACTTATAGTCCAAAAACAAGATTTATTTAAACAATAATTGGTAGAACAAAATAAAACAGTATTGTGAGTGAGAATATGTTATAGATGGCCAAACAAAAGCGAAGCAGGATGCTTATAGTAAAGGGTGGCGAACCTTCTTTTTTGTAACGCCAATTCAACATCTATGACAAATCTCATGAACTATAACGGGTCCTTTTCGTCAGATAAACAATCATCCGACGTATGGGAACACAACCCGCAAAATGTTGCCTTTATTGGTGACTATCTGCCCCGGCAGTGCGGCATTGCTACGTTCACCTCCGACCTTTATACATCGTACAACTCCTTCATTACCAATTCTAATGCCATTGTCGTTTCGGTGAACGACACGCCGGAAGGCTATGATTATCCGGGCGAAGTTCGGTACGATTTTTATCAGCATGATCAGAACGCATACCAGAAAGCGGCTGAATTTCTGAATGCAAAAGACGTTGATGTGGTGTGCCTGCAACACGAGTATGGCATTTATGGCGGCTCGGCCGGTAGCTACATCCTGACGCTGTTGCGCAACCTGACCATGCCCATCGTTACCACGTTTCATACCATCTTAAAAGACCCCAATGAAGAACAGTTGCTGGTGCTGAAAAGCATTGCCGACCTGTCGTCGCGGGTGATTTGTATGACGGAGAAAGGGCGGGAGTTTCTGGTCAACATTTACGAGGTACCCGATGAAAAAATAGACGTTATTCCCCATGGCATTCCCGATATGCCTTTTGTCGACCCGCATTTTTACAAGGACAAATTCGGGATGGAAGGCAAGCAGACGCTGCTAACATTTGGTTTGCTGTCGCCCAATAAGGGGATTGAGAACATGATTCAGGCGCTGCCTAAAATCGTAGAGCAACACCCAAATGTAGTGTATATGGTGCTGGGTGCTACGCATCCGCATCTGCTCAAGCACGAAGGCGAGGCGTATCGAAACAGCCTGAAGAAACTGGCGGCCACCCTGGGTGTGCGGGATCATATCCGTTTTTACAACCAATTTGTTGAACTGGCCGATTTACGGGAATACCTGGGTTCGGCCGATATCTACATCACTCCATACCTGAATCCGGCCCAGATTACGTCGGGCACACTGGCCTACGCCTTCGGTTGCGGAAAAGCGGTGGTGTCGACCCCATACTGGCACGCGGAAGAGCTCCTGGCCGATGGCCGGGGGGGGCTGGTACCCTTTGGCGACTCAGAAGCGCTGGCTGCGCAGGTTATCAACTTGCTGACGGATGAACCCACCCGCCATTCTATGCGGAAGAAGGCCTACCTGATGGGGCGTGAAATGATCTGGGAGCAGGTCATTAAACTATATGCCCGCTCCTTCACCCAGGCCCGGCAGGAACGCATGAACACCATCAATAATGAGGTGCCTTACGTAATGGGAGCGCACACGAGTGCCGCTTTCAAACTGCCCGAACTACGGCTTGATCACCTGTTTCGGCTGACCGATTCGACCGGCATCGTGCAGCATGCCCGGCATCATCTTCCCTATTACGAGGAAGGCTACTGTACGGACGATAACGCACGGGCTCTGATTCTGACCCAGATTTTGCAGGAAGCCGGGCTGAACGACCCAAAACTGACCCGGACCGCCGATAACTATTGTGCTTTCATCAACCACGCCTATACGCACGATTACCGGCGCTTCCGTAACTTCATGAGTTACGACCGGCGTTGGCTCGAAGAGGTAGGTTCCGACGATAGCACCGGTCGTACCATCTGGGCACTGGGCACCTGTATTGGCCGGTCCACGCACCGAAATACAGTTTCCTGGGCGATGAATATGCTGGAAAATGTTCTCTCCGGCGTGTCATCCATGACATCTCCCCGCGCCTGGGCTTTCTCCTTGCTGGGTATTCATGAATACCAGAAAAAATTCAACGACGACCGGCTGGCTAAAAACATTCAGCGGCAGTTGCTCGATAAACTGATGTTCCGCTATACCGAAACGGCTACGGAAGACTGGCCCTGGTTTGAGAACGCACTAACTTACGACAACGCTATCCTGGCTCATGCTCTACTTCGTTCCGGCAATGAGCAGCTGGTAAAAACCGGGCTTGCGTCTTTACGGTGGTTAATCGACCTGCAAACATCGTCTTATGGTCATTTCCAGCCCATTGGGTCCAACGGCTTTTATACGAAGGGCTTCTCCCGCGCTTTTTTTGATCAGCAGCCACTGGAAGCGCAGAGCACTGTATCGGCCTGTCTGGCCGCCTTTGAGGTTACGGGTGAGGAGGAATGGTACCGCACCGCCATTCGGGTTTTCAAATGGTTCTCGGGTTTCAATGACCTGGGCTTGCCGCTATATGACCAGCAAACGGGTGGCTGTCGCGATGGACTGCACATTGACCGGGTCAATCAAAATCAGGGGGCAGAATCGACGCTATCGTATCTAATCGCTTTGGCCGAACTGCAACTAGCCCACAAAAAACAGGTCAGTACGAAGCCCATCAATGTAAAAATGCCCATGCTGATGAACGGATAAACGGGTAGTGATTCGTAAGAACCACTGAGTAGAAGCGATAGAAATTAGTTGATTCAGCGACTCTATTGCTACTTTCTTACAAATCACACCTTACTTTTGGTGGCTTCTTCGTTTTAGTCTGTGTTTGTACGAACACCCCTTACTACATATAGATGAGTATCAAAGCCACCAGAACTGGTATCGTTCTGCGACCGGATCCGACACGGGTGTTATTTCGCCCGTTTGATCTGGGCAGCACGACACGAACCCTTAAGATAATTGCCCGTGTGGGCAGCATGAGCGATGAAGAGGCCGAACAGAAACTTGACGAGGTAATCCGCGAGTTTGGAGGCCGTCACTACAAACTGGAGCGGTTCCTGCTCCAGCGGTTCGAGCAGATAAAACCCCAGTTATTGACCGACGAGCCACTGGCCGAAGACCGTAAGTTGCTACTGGGGGCTTATTTCACCATGGAATACTCGCTCGAATCGGCTGCGCTGTTCAACCCATCCATGATCTGGCACCCGGACCAGACCAATGTGCCACCGGGCTATAAACGGTTTATCCTGAGTTTGCGCGCTACCGGCGAAGGGCACATTTCGTCCATTTCCTTCCGGATGGGGTACATTGACGACGCGGGCAAAATCATTCTGCGTACCCCGTCTCGTTACGTAACTTCGCCCGATATGGTGCCTAACCACCTCTTCAACCGGGTTATGTTTGAGCGAAAACTCTACGAATTACGGCTGGAAAACAGTATTCAGGAAAAGATGATGGTTGGCCTGGGTGACGAATTTAGTCTGGCCGAACTCGAGGCACAGATAAAACGGGTGCTGGCCCAGTTTCGCTACAACGCCGAGTACGAAACCATCGCCAGTGGATTGACTGCCCTGGCTAAATCCAATTATGAGATTCACTTCGAGGACGACCAGAGCCTGGACGAACGCTGCATTTTCCCCACCTCTCCCAATGAAACTAACGGTATTGAAGATGCCCGTTTTGTGCAGTTCACCGAGGATGATGGACAAGTGACTTACTATGCTACCTACACCGCTTACAATGGAAAGGTAACGTTTCCGCAGTTGGTGGCAACCAAGGACTTTACTCATTTTAGTGTGAGTACGCTCAACGGAGCCGAAGTGTCCAATAAAGGAATGGCACTGTTTCCACGTAAAATCAACGGAAAATACGCCATGATTTCCCGGCAGGACGGCGAGAATATTTACCTGATGTATTCCGATGATCTGTACTTCTGGCAAACCAAAGAGCTGTTGTTGAAACCAACCTATCACTGGGAGTATGTACAACTGGGTAACTGCGGGTCGCCCATCGAAACAGAAGCGGGCTGGCTGGTGCTGAGTCATGGCGTAGGGCCTATGCGGAAGTACGCCATCGGTGCCTTCCTGCTCGACCTCAACGACCCCGGCAAAGTACTTGGCCGTACGAAAGAGCCAATTCTGAGTCCTGACGAAAATGAGCGGGAAGGATACGTACCCAACGTGGTGTACAGTTGCGGTGGACTCATCAACAATGACGAACTGATTATTCCTTACGCCATGGCCGACTACGCCAGTAGCTTTGCCACGGTAAGCGTGCCGGAATTACTAGCAGAACTGACCGGTCAGCCTAAACCGGAAATGTCCAAAACGGAAACCGTTTGACCTGAGACGAATACTAAGCGTAACTCCGGGATGAGGTAGCTCCGCTTACAGAGCTACCTCATCCCGGAGTTACGCTATTTTTATTACGCAACCCGGTGCTGTGGCCCACCTCGACGCACAGGGGGCAGGTAGTCAATACGGCCATGAACCTGTTTGCGATCGATGTGTTTTACGATGCTCCTGTCAACCGGGAGAAAAGTTCGGCTGTCACGCTGTACGGCAGCTACGCCCATTATGACTTTGGGCCGGGCTACATCCGGAATCTGGGGGTCAATGACCCGGCTAATGGAGTTATAGCGGGTCAGGGTTCTCTTAACGGTGCCGGTAATGCGTTTCCTATGATTGGTACGGGGGGCATTTTCTTCGGACAGGCGGGGTATCTGTTGCCCAAAAGCAAACCAACGGGCTGTCAATTACAACCCTATGCTTCCCTGATGATAGCAAACTACGACCGGTTGGCCAATACGATGGTTAGTTACGACCTGGGTCTGAACTGGTTCATCAGCGGGCATGGTAGTAAGTTTTCGCTGAACTACCAGAATCGCCCCATCTTCGGACTGGCCGATGCCACAACAGATTTAGCCCCTAATACCGGGAGCAAAGGGTCTTTGATGCTACAATATCAGATTTACGCTCAGTAGGCTACAGCTATCCTGGATAAAGCAAGAAACCCAATCGCTTCGCAGGCAGTTGGGTTTCTTGCTTCGCCGGGGTAAGCTCATTTACTGCCAATAGCAGGCTCATGGCAGTAAACTGTTCAACCAGTTAAATTTTAGTCAACCAAATGGCAGTGAACTACGGATGAGCCTTTAGCGATTTTTTCTTGGCCTGATAGTCTAACCCTACCCAAACTGCCAGAACTAACAGTGAAGCACTCATGAAAAGTGGAATCAGGTAAACGTTCTGAACGGGCAGGATCAGGCCAAGCCACATAGCGCCGACACTAATCACGACGGACATTACCGCAAACGATTTGGTATTATAAAACCAGGCATAAGGCAAAAAGTGGGCACCCGTAATAATGACGTACACCATAACAAAATGCTCGGTATACCGCAAATACACGAATACCAGGATAGGGAAATACACTAACTGAGCAAAGTTAAGCCAAAGACCCAGCGGTTGAAGCGGATTATCGGGTATGTTCCAACTGGTGTGCATCAGTTTTGAGAAAATCCAGGCCAAAGGTAGCATCAGCCCACCGGCATAAAATGTCAACAACCCCCTTGATCCAATGGAGTAGGGCAACGTCCAGATGTACGTGATCAACAACCAGATGATAATTGCGGCAACGATGAAATTGAGGCCATTTTTCGCCTTGATGGTTAGATCCAGGCGCAGCAAATCAAGGTCAGATTTTGTAAAAGAGGGCATAGCGATTTTGTTAGGTCGTATAAAGTTATCCTAACAACCCGCCCTGCAAAGTCAGTAGTGATGAATGGTTAATTCACCAATCCAGCTTGTATAAATCCGTTTTGGCGCTAGTGAACCCTATGTTCATACCAAACAAACTTACTTTTGCATCTGCAAAAAGAAGACTAGATCGGCGAGTTCGGTTTTAGTGAGCATCCCCCCGTAAGCGGGCATCTCGCCCCCACCGTTTACGATTTGAACCGCCAACTGATTTGCCGTCCAGGTACGTCCGATTGCGCTTAGGTTCGGGCCTTTCAATCCGCCGTATCCTTTAATCTGATGGCAGTACTGACAGCCTTTTTTGTAGAACAGCACTGTGCCCCGTTGCAATTTCGGATTGGCGTAGTGGACAAACTGCGCCAGCGGCTTCGTCTTGAACCGGGGCGACCAGGGTGCTATCTCCCCCACCACCAGTAAACTTCCCACAAACAAAACGACGCATACGACGCCAAATACCGCCCAGGGCCGACGAATAGGACTACGCTCTCCTTTACCCGACAGAAACGGTAAAGCCAGCAAAGCCAGAACCGCCACAACTGGTCCCACAAAAATGACGAACGATTCAATCCTGGGCGGCATCAGCGCGAAAAGCGCGAAAATAGGCAGCATGTACCAATCCGGCGCGGGTGAGGTATTGACGATGGACGGGTCGGGTGGTTGGGTTAGCGGGGGGGGGCCAATCGTTACGGCCAGCCCCACGATGGCGAGAATGACCAGTGCCCCAAACGTAGTATCTCGCCAGGCGGCATCGGGCCAGAACGGTACACCCTCCCGTTTGAGCATGTCGTCATACCATTTCCGGTACGTCTTCGGGTCGACTGGA
Source organism: Cytophagales bacterium (assembly GCA_038236215.1). GTDB lineage: Bacteria > Bacteroidota > Bacteroidia > Cytophagales > Spirosomataceae > Spirosoma. The sequence goes on from JBBSTD010000075.1 coordinate 26,581, forward strand.
CGACCAGCTTTTGGTGGTTCAGAGATACCGTTTCGGAACACCAAAAATAAGTGAAACCCGACGAACATAAACATGAGCGCAGGGAACAGAAAGACGTGAAAGGAGAAAAACCGACTCAGCGACTGCGCCCCGATAGTGTCGCCCCCAATCAGCAGCCGGGCCAATGTGGTACCTACTAATGGCACACGGCCCAAGTTCTCAGCCGCCACCACTGCCGACCAGACGCCGTTAGAATCCCAGCGCAGCAATTGCCCCGTGAAGCCCATGATAACAGTCAGGAACAGCAGGAATACCCCGCTTATCCAGCTCATCTCGCGCGGGTATTTGTAGGCAGCCATGATGTACACCCGAATCATGTGGATACCCACCAGCAGAATCATGCCCGACGCTCCGAAGAAGTGAATGCCGCGCAACACCCGGCCAAACGTAGCCTGATCGGTAATAAATTTCAGCGATTCATACGCGCCTTCTGAAGAGGGCTGATAGAGCAAAGACAGGCCGACACCCGTAACGACCTGCAAAATAAAGCAGAACAGCGTGCCACTCCCGAACACATACGCCCATTTGGCACCGGGCGGCACCAGATGCCGGGCCAGTGGGCCAAAGGTTTCGGACAGGCCTGTTCGGTCGTCAATCCAGTGCCAGATGCTACGCAGGATTTTCATACGGTTGAGTCGTCACCAAAGTTGGTAATTGGAATTGGGGCCGTACCGATTTGCACCTGGCCCTGCTCCACCCGAACCGCGTATTGAGGTAAGGGCTTGGGTGGAGGACCAGCAGCCACCGAGCCATCTTTGTAATAGACGCCACCGTGGCAGGGACACATGAATAGTTCAGCGTCGGCTTCCCAGCGTACCGGGCAACCCAGATGCGTACAGTTTACCGAGAACACCGTAAATTTATTATCGCCCTCGTGCCGCACCCAGGCTGCGGTACGCGCCGTGGTACCCGCCCAGGCTTTGGGGTCGGCGTTTTCAAACTTTACCAGCTTGGTGGTACCCGCCGGAAAATCGTCCGGCGTACCAACATTGCGCCAGACTTCGGGCTTGCCTTCCAATAGTGGTGCAATCAAGGCTCCTACTACTGGCACGCTTACGGCCACGGCTGCCAGACCGCCTAAACCCAGACTTACTTTCATCATAAAATCCCGGCGGCTGTCGTCCTTCGCATCTGCTTTATTCTCGTTCATGTCGCAGTTCGGTTATCCACCCCGTCAGGGCAATGATCATCACCAGCAGTCCGGCCACGCTGATTATCCAGCTGGTCAGTATACCCCACACCAGAAACGATACGCCCAGTGCCAGAAAAAAAGGCCAGTACGTTGGTCGGGGTAGATTTTCAGGACGGGCGGGCTTCCAGTTGGCTCGGTCCTGTATCCGGCGTTCTTTCTCTTCGTGGTCCATACTAGTTTTTTCCTATTGTCCGATGGTCGGTTTGCGAATTGGATTCGATAGCCCAGGCTACAGGCTGCTTCTCTCCAAGCCAGCTCATCAATAAATACAAAGCACCCGACAGGTAAATAAAGCAACCCGGCACCCACATCAGCAGACCCGCCAGTTGCTGGTCGGTGCTCCGGCCCAGCCCCCAGTTGGTACTGAGTTGGTGAGCGATACCAAAATAATCCGGCCCACTGTACACACCATACACACCCACCGGCGCAAACGTGATCAGCATACCCAGCAGGGAACAACCGACGCAGGCCGTAAACAAATACCCCACACCCGTTAGCGGGTGAATTCGGTACGCAGGCAGCGGCCCCAAAATGGGCCATGCAAAGCAGACACCCGCCACCAGCAGGCTTACCGGCTGTATGATGTGCAGTAGGTTTGTCAGTGAGTTATCTGCCGTACCGGTTAGTGTACACAGGGGAATGGTAGCCGCAGCCGGGCGGGAAACCATCAGGTCGTGCACCGCCGGAATGTGCCAGAACCACATGGTAGCCAAACAGAGCAGCCAGCCAAACCACGGTTTCTGCTGAAAAAATAGGGAAATAGTGATCCAGGACGTTACAGGTCTGGCATCAGTTTGCCGGGACAATCCCATCACTAATAGTGGAGCAGCTACTAATAGGAGCAGCATGTGGCCAGCCATGTGCGCACTCAGCAGGTAATACATACCCAGATAATGCAGGGGAGATGTTTGTACCAATGCCACCAGGAATAAACCCATAAAATACAGCCCCGCCCCCGGTCGAAACCGCCAGCCGGATAGAAATCCATACCCCAAACCCAGTCCGGCTATAATCAGCATGCTGACCAAATCGAACGTCCAGAAGTTGATGAGCAGGTTCATACGTGTTTCATGTTTACGATGTGTGGCAGAATGTAGACCAGCGTAAAAACGACCACCCAGACGATGTCCACAAAGTGCCAGTAAATGCCTACCGCACTGATAACGGTTGATTGAGGTTGGTCAAAGTCGCCCAGAAAAGCCAGATACAACACCACCGCGAGAATGATGATACCGATAAAAACGTGTAGACCGTGAAAACCCGTGAGCGTAAAAAAGCCGGTAGCGAACGTGCCTTTACTAACAACCAACTGATTGGCGAGCAAGTGATTGTACTCCATCCCCTGCCCAACCAGAAAAACAATACCCAAGACAACCGTAACAGCCAGCCAGCCTTTCAACGCACCCACCTTCCCATTTCGCTGACCCACCTCAGCCCGCCAGAAAGTAAAACTACTGGCCAGCAACAATACGGTAAAGAAGCTGGTTTTCGGCACATCCAAGAGGGCCACCGATTTGGGGTCGAAGCCGGGGAAGTAGGCGAAGTACACGAAGCCCATCATCAGGGCCAGGAAAAAAATCGCTTCGGAGCCGATTACCAGTTTCATCATCAGTTTAGATTCCATGCGCTTCGTTAGTTAGTCCCGTACTTCTCTTCACTCGATTTCTTGTGATCGCCAATTTCAGGGTGGTTCAAGTCGTGCAACGGCCGGAAACTGAACACCGGCGGCAACGTATCGAAATTCTTCAACTGCGGGGGCGACGTGGTCAACCACTCGAAGGTATAGCCGTCCCACGGATTATCGGGCGCGTGTTTGCCCCGTTTGAGTGCGGCATAAAGCATGTACAGAAATACCAGCATTGACACGCCCATCAGAAAAGCCCCCAATGATGAAATCAGGTTCAGCAACCCAAAACCGGGCAGGTCCGGGAAGGTATACACGCGCCGGGGCATTCCGATAACCCCCAGAATATGCTGTACGAAAAACGTCAGGTTGAAGCCGATTACGAACAGCCAGAAAAACCAGCGACCCAGTTTTTCATTCAGCATCCGGCCTGTCATTTTAGGAAACCAGTAAAACAACCCGGACAATAACCCGAACAGACTACCCCCCAGAAAAACATAATGCAAGTGCGCCACTACGTAATACGTATCGGTCAGTTGCCAGTCGATGGGTACGATGGCGAACGATATGCCACTCAGGCCGCCAATAGTGAACTCGACCAGAAACGCCGTAGCAAACAGCATGGCCGTCGTGAACCGGATAGAACCACCCCACATGGTGCCCAGCCAGTTGAAAATCTTTACGCCCGTTGGAATACCAATGAGCATACTGCTGGCCGCAAAAAAGCTATTCATGGTGTTGCCCATTCCTGTAGCAAACATATGGTGGACCCACACCCCAAAAGCCAGCAACGCAATGGCGAACCCCGACCCAACTACGAACGGATACCCAAAAATCGGCTTGCGCGAATACACCTGAACTACTTCGGAGATGATACCAAACGGAGGTAACACTACGATATAGACCTCCGGGTGACCAAACAGCCAGAACAGATGCTGCCACAGCATGGCCGAACCACCGCTGGCCGTATTGAAGAAATGCCCATCCAGCTGCCGGTCAATCAGAAGCATCACCAGCGCAGCGTTGAGCGATGGAAATGCGGCCAGAATCAGGAAGCCGTTGATAAACACCATCCAAACGAAGATAGGTAGGAAGCGATATTTCAGGCCATGGGAACGTAACGAAATGATGGTCACGATAAGATTAGCGCCTGTACTTACCGTGCCGATACCCGCCAGCAATAACCCAATGCAGTAATAATCGATACCCGGCTGCGAGGAGTATTGCATTTGGTTGAGCGGGGCGTAGCTGAACCAGCCCGCATTAGGAGCACCCCCGGCCAGAAAGCTGAAATACAGAAGTAAGCCACCGAAAAAGGCAATCCAGAAACTGAAGGCGTTGAGCCGGGGAAACGCCATTTCGTTCGCACCAATCATCAGCGGAGTCAGGTACACCGAGAAACCCAGAATAGCTGGCGTCAGCACGAAAAAGATCATAGTCGTGCCGTGCATAGTAAACAGTTGGTTGTACGCTTCCGGGCCCAGAAACTGGTTTCCCGGTGCCATCAACTGCACCCGCATCAGCAAGGCCAACGTCCCACCCACCAGCAGGTAGAACAAAGACATCAACAGGTATAGGATACCAATCTGCTTATGATCCACCGATGAAATCCACTGCAACAGTCCCTGACTGCTGTCAACGCCCGCACCGGGTAGTGGTGCCTGTGGTTCGGGGATGGTTACGTCGGTTATCATGTATGGTCTATGGTATTCGGTTGCGCGGTGCGGTCTACCAGTGGCATAGGGCCGCACCGCGCCACCGAATACTGTAAAATATTTTAATGTCATCAA
>JBBSTD010000076.1:0-31088 GCA_038236215.1 Cytophagales bacterium
CCGATTGAATCCCACCGTTGCCTGTCCAAGAGAAAACTCCGCCGTGGTCAGCAGAAAGAAAAGGAAAAAGTAGCGCATGGTTAAAGGTAGTTTGACTCTAATCAAGGATAAAAAGCAATCTATTGACTACAATTCATTTAGGGATGTAGCAGTGACTGAAAGAGCGCCTGATACCACCTTATTTTTTATTGTTTTTTTTACCTCATTAACGAAAGACCCATACAGATGTAGTTAGCCTTTTCAAGTCCTCATTTAGTCGAGATGAGCCGATTAGCACCAATTTTCACTTTCTGAATAAGGAAAAATCCAAATTTCATTTTTCTACAATCAGGCAACGAAAGGAAAGAAAAATGCTACTATGTGAATAGTTAGTACTATAAACAGTCATTTTTGCAATATTTGGTCAATAATCGTGTTAGAAAAGACCAAATGCATTTATAGTTATGAATAACATCAACCAACTTCTTTATTTCGTGTCGCAGTCGTACCGGCAGGTTCAGCTTTCCGTTGAGAAAGGCACACAACTTTACCCATACAGTGAATTCTCTACTCAGTTTGCCCAGTTGCTGGAGGCTTCGAATGATGAAGCCTACGCCCGTAAACTCACCGTCGAATTAGTAGAAGAAGCGGCTCGGTACAAACAATCTACCGATTACCTGCGCCTGGAGATGGCTTTTGAAATACAGGCGTCAACGCTGGGTGATTGGGCCATGGCCCTCGAACTTGATACCGTAGGCCTTACGGATAGCGAGTTATATGCCCGGCGTACCAACCGCCATACTAACCATACCGATCACTTCATAGATGAATTAGCCTAATCTGACGGGTACACTCAGGCTATTTTACCAAAGTCGACGGATGTCGTACGCATCAAAGTGCCCATCACGGCTAACAATAGGCATATCATCCCATATTGATTGGGCTATGATAATCCTATCAAATGGGTCCTTGTGATGAAACGGTAACGATTTGACAATCGTGGTATGATCGAAGCGGATGGGCAATATAGTGATACTGTTTTCCCAAGCAAGTTGGCTGAGCTTTTCGAAGGGCTGAGATAACTCGATTTTACCACCGATACTTAACTTGATAGCGATTTCCCAGAATGAAGCGACACTAACAAAGTTTGTATTGCCTGCATCGTCAATCAAATTCTGGCTGGTTTGGCTCAGTTCCTGACTACCTTCTAAATACCAGATAAGGGTGTGCGTATCCAATAGTAAATTCACGGCATGTACTCTTTGAAATCGTCCAGTGGTGCATCGAAATCATCGGCCATGAATGTTACTAACCCTTTAGCACTGCCAAACCGGGGTGTTCGGACAGGTGGGTGAAGCAGACGAATTATGTCGTCATACACCTGCATAAATTGTTCATCAGACAATTCTGCAATTTCTTTTACAACGTGTATTTTAAGTTCGGCTGCCTGCATACTACCGGTATTATGGGATTAAGATACGAAAAATGGCAACAGGAAATTCCCCTTACTCATACTTTTCGGATTAAATCCAGCAGCTTGCGGTCCAGTTTATGGCCGTACCAGTCTTCGTACGCCACATCGGTACGGCCGGAATCCAAAATGCCAAACGAGCCGACAAACTCCCAGAGCGCAAAGCCAATGCCGTTGGTTGACAGAATGTCGAGCACATCGCCAAACCAGGCCAGCAATACTTCGTGGGGCGTTTTGTTCCAGCAGCCGCATTCGCCACAATGCACGCCAACGCCTTTGTTAACCAAGTCAATCCAGGGTTGATAGAAGGTGTCGAGCATGGCGCGGCTCAGGTATTTGTCCCCCACCTGCCCGGGCCATTTGGGTTCGGGCAGGTGGTCGGGGTCTTTGTTAGCCCAGGGTGCCTTGTAATGGGAGATAATACCGGGCGTGTAGCCCCGGCAACTCTGCCCAATGTCGAGGTCGGTGATTTCGGGGATGACCGAGCTGCCGGTATTGTTGCCATCGGCTATAATCAGGTGGTTCGGGTTTTCTTTACGAATAGCGTCGAAGGCCGCTTTCGCTACTTTCCGGTACACATCTCCTGGCACGGTACTCCGAACCGAATGCTGGTCATTCATGTCAGCCCGCATACTGGGTTCATTCAGCAAATCAAAGCTAATTTTTTGGGGCGATACGTTCTTGTAGCGTTTTGCCCACATAGCCCAGTGGAAACAGAATGCATCCAGCGCGGCCTTGTCGGTCCAGAGGTTGTATGGTTCATGAAAACCCGCGTTGATGCAGTACCCCGGTGCCCGGTGCAGATTTAGACTAACGTGCAGGTTGTGCTTGTGCGCCATCGCTACCAGCGCGTCGATTCGATCAACGGCTTGCGGGTCAATCTGGTATATTTCTTCAGGGGTGATGTTACGACTACGGTCAAACGTCAGGTAAGCCGGGTAGGCCATCGGGAGCCGGACGAAATCGAAGCCCCAGTCCTGCATCCATTTGAAGTAATCTTCCTGCGTAGCCGGACGGCTGTTGGCCGGGTCGGGCGAGAAGAAATCCAGCATATTGAATCCCTTCCATTTCGGCAGTTTATTTTTAGCCAGCACAGCTGGTTCCGCAGTGGCCAAAAGCTCTGTTCCAGCCGTGCCCAGCGCAGCCGTAAACAAACCCGTGTTCTGAATAAACGTCCTTCGTTGCATGACAATTAGAGTTTACGCGGTAGATAATCTACTTAAAACGAATGGAGCAGCCATAAGTAAAATCTGCCTCGAACTACCCCTATATCCCCGACGAAAAACCCACTGACAGCCATGAATAAAATCGTTCTCTCCATAAAGCTAATTTCAATCTGGAAAAACGCATAACCAGACCGGACTACCCAATTGTAATCGTGTGCTCGAAGGGGGTAATACCGGTGCAATAAACTTGCATCCCATCGGTACGGAGGGTACCGAAATGGGAACTGTACAGTTCACCTTCAAGCCCGGTAAGTTTCGCGTGTTTAGCAATGCCGGGGCCGAAGCGTATCGAATCCGTTCCGTACTGGTAGTCTCCCACTCCATTAGCCAGCAAATAATTGTCGGGAGAGCCATCTACCTTCTTCACTCCGGTAAGGGTACCTCCTTCCTTAAAACAAAATTCAATCACTACACGAACCCCTGCTGTCCCCTTTACTGAAAAGACCAACGCATCGGAGCCGTTTTTCTCGGTGACGCGGATGGTGGTTTCCAATGTATTGATATTGCTCTGCGGTCGATGGTCAAAATCCATTTTGTTCCAGAATCGCCCATCCGTGCTTTGCGAATGATTGTAATTCCCATCGGCCTTTTTTAACTTATCCGGCAAGGGCTGGAAGTAGGGTGCTTCTATTTTCTGGCGCAGTACGTAGGCTTCTTTTGTGTGCGTAATACCCTGGCTGTGGAAGTAGCCGGTATTAAAAAAATCAGTGGAAAAACGCAGGTATTTCAGTATAGCTTCTCCTTTCCTGAACGCAAAGAAGTTTGGGCTGTTTGCCCGGCCAGAAGCAATAATAATAGGAAAGTCAGTGCCGCCAAAAACAGTGGTCGTCGTGCTGTTTCGTCTGATTCGAACGAGGCTTGTTTCGGTAAAAAACTTCTCGAAATTGACCGATGGGCTTCGGGGAGTTGGAAGCGGCTTTTTGTACAGGGGATCTTCCAGAAAGTAGACTAACAAATCGTTGAGGACTCGATTATCGAAGCCTTCGAGCGTCTCTATAAACCGGGCAATGGCGGCAAATTCAGGGTTGTTATCAACAATGGCCAGATAGTAGTAATCAAGGTAAAAATTCAAAATACTGATGGGCGCAAATTGGTCCTGCCGGCGGGAGTCTATCGTGACCAACTCGCCGTTGGGTTCGCAGTGGTAGTAAACCAGTCCAAGATTTTTACGGACTGGTTCGTACAAAGCAGGCATCGGAAGCAAGCGACCAATCGTAATGAGTGAGCGATCTACTACGGCCGAATAGTTCATGCTTCGCTCCAGGAAATTTCCGTCGCTATCGCAAAAAACGCCTTCCGAAAGCCACTCGTGAATTCGTTTGACGTAGGCTGGATTTGGGTACAACGCATTGATTTTTGCCAAAGCCGCCGACACTACCCATCGATGATTCGGTGTATGAACGCCCCCAAGCCGGAGGGCTTCTCCAGCTTTCACGATAAACTCTTTTAGGAGCGCTTTTACTTCGTTCAGTCCAGTGGCACGGTTACTGTTCAGGATAGTCCCTGCCGCACAGAGTGGTTCCAGAATAAACGCGGTGTCGGGCGGAGAGGCTAAATTCCCGAAATCAAGTGTTCCATCAGCATGCTGAGCGTTGACCAGAAATCGCCCGATTTTTGTCATGTAGGGCACCAACGCTTCCTGCTGGTAATACACCGAAGTAGGTTCGCAGAAAGCGGCTGCCAAGTTGGCCAAATCATAGCCTAATCGACGCCTGACTTCGGCAATGTCCGGTTTTAACTCATCCAGTAGCCGGGCAACACTACTGCTATTGGCAAGAACTATCTTTTGATAGAAATCATCATCCTTTCTTTCACTCGCACAGACATTTGCAAAGAGAGAGGGGAAACTGACAACAGTGCCCAGGCACACAGATTTTTGCAAAAATGATTTCCTCGAAATGCTTTCCATGCGTTTGTTATGTATAGGCTACCAAGGTACAAAGTGGGTGAAGCGGTTAGGTAATCATCAACTCACTTTACCCGTCTCATCCTTGTCTATCAATAGCCCGGATTTAGAGTTGGTGCCGAATTTACGGTTAGGACTGATGGTGGTACATGCGTTTTGAAGCCCCGCTTTCCCGCATCCGATTTACGCTTGCACCCCGCTGTTTTTACAAAATTAGTCAGTTTCCCCAGCCGTTACGAATGAACTTCGCACTTATCCTCGGAGGGTCCTATAAGTAAAAACTGCCCCGAAATAACCTTATATCCCCAACGAAAAACAAACCGATAGCCATGAATAAAATCATTTTCCCGTTCTGTTTAGCCGTCACGGTGGTACTTAGCCTGACAGATAGCGCTGCTCAGAAAGGCAAACCCTTATACACTTTTCCAATTGGGGTTGAGTCCTATACGTACCGGGCCAGTTTCCCCAAAGATGTTATTGCTACGCTGGATACCATAAAGGCGCTTGGCATCACCGACATGGAAGGTGGGGCACCCAAGGGAATGACAGAAGCCGCATTTAAAAAATTATGCGATGAGCGGGGCATCACCATTTCGTCGACCGGTTCCAGTTATGAGCAGATTGTGAAAGACCCAATGGATGTTGTTAATAAAGCGAAGGCGTTGGGGGCTTCCTTTGTGATGGTCGCCTGGATTCCGCATCAGAAAGCTAATTTCAACCTGAAAAACGCAAAGAAAGCCGTTGAAGATTTTAACCGGGTGGGCAAAGTGCTGAAGGAAAACGGCCTGACCTTCTGCTACCACGACCACGGCTACGAATTCCATCCCTACGAAGACGGTACCCTGTTCGATTATATCGTCAAAAACACCAATCCGGAATACGTTTCTTTCGAGATGGATATTCTGTGGACACAACACGGTGGGGCCGACCCGGTTGCGTTACTGAAAAAATACGGTAGCCGCTTTAAGCTGATGCACCTGAAAGACCTCAAAAAAGGTATAAAAGGCGATTTGACCGGCGGAACACCAGCCGAAAACGATGTAACCCTCGGTGATGGTCAGATCAATATTCCAGAAATTATACGTCTGGCGAAAAAAGCCGGTGTCAAGCATTATTACATTGAGGATGAAAGCAATAAAGAATATGAGCAAATGCCCAAAAGCATTGCGTACATAAAGAGCTTGAAGCAGTAGAAACGCTCAGACCGTTCCCCTTTTGTGGTGGCAGACTAACCGCTTAAGGCATCCCTCCTACCGGAACCGATAATTACGGCGGCCCGCTGGTAACTGGAACGGGACTGATTTTTATTGCCGCCAGCAAAGATGGGCAGTTTAGAGCCTTCGACAAAAAGACGGGCAAACTACTGTGGCAAACTACGCTACCAGCAGCCGGTTATACCTCGCCCAGCACTTATGCCATTGGTGGAAAGCAGTACATTGTGATTGCCTGTGGCGGGGGAAAACTCCAAACCAAATCGGAGAACGAATACATCGCTTTTGCCTTGAATTGATAACAATCTCCAATTCCCGACGGTTATAATAGAGTAAGTAATTTGACATATAACTCAACGAAACCATGAATACGGAAAAGCAATTGCAGGGTAAAAAAGTCGCTATTCTACTAACGGATGGCTTTGAGCAGGTCGAAATGACCGAGCCACGCAAAGCATTGCAGGAGGCCGGTGCCACAACGCACCTGATTGCTCCCAAAGGGGGTGATGTGAAGGGATGGGATTCAACCGACTGGGGTGACACGTTTCCGGTCGATCTTCCTCTGGCCAGTGCGGACCCTGCTCAGTATGACGCACTCCTGTTGCCGGGCGGTGTGATGAACCCCGACACACTCAGAACTGAACCCAAAGCGGTACAATTTGTCCGTCATTTCTTCGAAGCCAAAAAACCGGTAGCGGCTATCTGCCATGCCCCCATCATGCTTATTGAAGCGGGCGTAGTAAAAGGTCGTAAACTGACCTCCTATCCATCCATTCAGACGGATTTGAAAAACGCCGGTGCTAATTGGGTCGATGAAGAGGTGGTAACCGATCAGGGACTGGTAACCAGCCGTAAGCCCGACGATATTCCAGCCTTCAACAAGAAAATGATTGAAGAAATCCGGGAAGGTAAGCACGAGCGTCAGCACGCATAGGCGTACGTACTTCGTTTATTTACCCAACTAAAAAATCCCCGCTTACAATCTGTAAGCGGGGATTTTTTAGTTGGGTGAGTTGAGTTTTATTGATGGCCCTACTAGCGACCGATAAAATAAAAAGGGGTGTTTTTAGTATATTGGCCTATCAAAAGTAGCGAACGACTGCTCCGCCGACTTTCCTAACTCTTCGCTTCCAACCCGTGAAAGAATGACTATTCGTAACCGAATTGCGCTTCAGTTCTCGCTGATTGTGGCCTCTATCTTAATCATTTTTTCGGTTCTGATCTACTTCGTATCCGCTACCTACCGACGGGAAGAGTTTTATGATCGGCTAAAAAACAAAGCCCGAACAACCGTTCGCTTCCTGACCGAGGTAAAAGAAGTGGACAGAGAGCTGCTCAAAATTATTGACCGCAACACGCTAACGTCCCTGTTCGAGGAGAAGGTGCTGGTTTTTGACGCCCAAAACCGACTCATATATTCCAGCGTCGATGACCAGGTCATTCATTACCGAACTGCTTTGCTTGATGATGTTCGAAACCAGAAGGATGTAGAAATCTATAGTGGTCAAAACGAACTCATAGGCTTACTGTACCGGCAAAATGACCGTGACTTTGTGGTGCTTGCCTCCGCTTATGACCAGTTTGGCAGAAGTAAACTAGACAACCTCCGACTAACGCTGGGCTGGGGGTTGCTGGTGGGAATTGGCATTACTATCGGTCTGGGTATTTTCTTTGCCGGGCAGTCATTGCAGCCAATTAGCCAGATTAATCGGCAGGTGTCGACCATTACGGCCCGCAACCTGCAGCAACGGCTGGACGAGGGTAATCGGCAGGATGAAATTGCCCGGCTGGCCATGAATTTCAACGATGTGCTGGAACGACTGCACCAGGCTTTTGTACAGCAACGGAGTTTCGTATCGCATGCCTCGCACGAACTCCGAACGCCCCTGGCCGCACTGAAATCAGAAATTCAACTAGGTCTGCGCCGACCCCTCACGGTTGCCGAACACAAAGAGGTACTCCAAAACCTGATGTCGGATACCGACCGGCTTATCGACCTGACCAATAGCCTGCTCTTTCTGGCCCGCACCCTCGAAACGAGCAATCAGGTGCCCTTTCTGCCCGTACGTATCGACGATATTATTTTTATGGCAAAAGACGAATTAATGGATGCGAAACCGAATTACCGGATTGACATAGACTACCAAAACATTCCCGATTCCGAAACGGAAACCGTTGTGGAGGGTAACGAAGAACTGCTGAAACAGGTGCTGCTGAATCTGTTCGACAATGCCTGCAAATACTCGGATGATCATACCGCTCAGGTAAAAATCAGTACGGATGCCCAACAGTGCCAGATTATTATTCGCGATCAGGGAATTGGCATGACCGACGCGGATCGCCAGCGTGTTTTTGAACCCTTCTACCGCGCCCAAAACGCCCTGGGCTACGATGGTTTTGGTATTGGGCTATCCGTATCGGCCAAACTGATCGAGTTGCATCAGGGTACGCTGACCATCGAAAGTACGCTTGGCAAGGGAAGTACATTTACCGTTTCGCTACCCCATGTGTAACCCTTTCTAATTTTTTTCTAATGTTTTTTTAAACCTCCCCTAATCTACTATCGGTCGTAGATCAGTGACCTTTGTAGCCCATTGTTTTCCTACTCATGCGGCTAGTAATCACTCTTTTTTTTCTTTTTCTGTTCACCCATATTTCCCCGGCGCAGGATTCTCTTTCACTTACGCTTCGACAGGCCGATAGCCTGTTTATAAAAAATAACCTGTTCCTGCTGGCTGAGCGATTTCGGATTGATGCCAGTCAGGCACAAATTCTGCAAGCCAGCCTGTACGAGAATCCAACGGTGTCGCTGGAGTTGAGTACCTATAATAATGCAACCAGACGGGTATTGGACGTTGGGCGACAGGGCGAAAAAATCATTTCGGTACAGCAGTTATTGTACACCGCCGGCAAGCGAAATAAACGCGTTGCCCTTGCGTCGGAAGCCGCTCGCTTGACGGAACTGGAATTGCTGGATTTACTGCGCGGTTTGCGCTTCGACCTGCGCAGCCGGTTTTACTCCATTTTTTTCCAGCAGCAAACCTTGGCCCGGTTCGATCAGCAGATTACCACCCTCCAAACGACCGTGGCAGCCTATGAAAAACAGTACGAAAAAAGTAACGTCTCACTCCGGGAATTACTCCGACTGAAAGCCTTACTATTTCAGGTCAATAACGACCGTACCGAAATCATTTTCCAGCTGGCCGACGACCAGCGCGCCTTACGAACCCTGCTGTCTGTCGAACAGCCCATTCGTCCGCGCGTTGCCGACGAAACCCTACCCCGCTATCACCTGCCTGCGCAATCCGATGATACGCTTCGGCAGATGGCCCTCCGAAACCGGCCCGATCTGAAAGCATCAGAATCGCTGATCCGGCAAGCCGAACTAAACTATAACCTGCAACGGGCACTGGCCACACCGGATTTACGCGTGGGAGGTACCTACGACCAGGCAGGAAGTTACATTCAGAACTACGTTGGCCTGTCGATCTCGAGCGACATTCCGGTTTTTAATCGCAATCAGGGAGCCATTCGGGCGGCCCGAAGTCAGATTAATTATCAGAGTCATTTGCAGCGTCAGAAAGCCGTTCAAATAAGTAATGACGTAGCGACTTCCTTACAAAAAATACGGGAAGTGGAACGACAGGTCCAGGCTGTGGAGGGCTCATTTACCACGCAGTTCGACGAATTGAACCGGGGCGTTATCACTAGTTTCCAGAAAGGAAACATCACCCTCATCGAGTTTGTCGATTTGATCGAAGCCTATAACGACAGTATTCGCCAGCTGAACCGCCTGAAAGCCGACCGAATTGGGGCGTACGAAGAACTTAACTACCTCGTTGGCGATGATTTATTCAAATAATACCGCTCTATAGCGTCAAGGCTAAAAATCATGAAAACACCGAATTTAACAGTGGCTTTATTAGGCCGGTCTATACTCCTTTTGGGAGTCTGGGGACTTCATCTCCTGCTCTCCTCCTGTGGCCCAAAACCAGCACCGGAAGAGGAAAAAGCGTTTATGCTGTCGGATACGATGATGCACCGGATTCAGCTTGACAGCGTGATAATGCAACCCATCCGTAGTGAACTGACTTTGGTGGGTAAAGTGATGGCCGATGAGAACCGGGTCATCAAAGTATTTCCGCTGGTTGGTGGCAGCGTAGAAGAGGTAAAGGTGGAGCTGGGCGATTACGTCCATAAAGGTCAGATGCTGGCTTCGATTCGCTCGGGGGAAGTAGCAGACATCGAACGACAGGCCATCCAGGCACGCTCGGACTTGTTGCTGGCCGAAAAAAATCTGCGCGTTGCTCAGGACATGTTCGAAACCAAGCTTACCTCGCAGCGCGAAGTGGTGGCTGCCCAGAAAGAAGTAGAAAAAGCCCAGGCCGAAGCCAACCGGGTGCAGGAGGTATCCAAGATTTACGGCATCGGCAAAGCATCCATGTATACCGTTAAGGCCCCCATTGATGGATACGTGATTGAAAAGAACGTGAATCGGGGTATGCAGCTTCGTTCCGACAATGCCGGTAACCTGTTCACCATCGGGCAGATTAGTGAAGTATGGGTACTGGCCAATGTCAATGAAAGCGACATTGGCCGGGTACGCCTGGGTATGGATGCCAGCATTCAGACGCTGAGTTACCAGGACGATATTTTCAAAGGGAAAGTCGACAAAATTTATACAGTGCTGGACCCCGGCACTAAAGCCATGACGGTCCGCATCCGGCTGAATAACAAGGCCATGAAACTCCGGCCCGAAATGCACGCGACCGTTACACTTCGCTACGAAGACGGTGGCACGATAACCACAATACCGGGGGGAGCGGTCATTTTCGACCAGTCGAAATATTACGTCATGGTATTCCGGGGTCGCTCCGATATCGAAACCCGCGAAGTGAACGTCCTCAAGACCATAGGCGATGTGGCTTACATCAAATCAGGTCTGAAACCCGGCGAACGCGTTATTTCCAAAAATCAACTGCTGGTATACGACGCTATCAACGACTAACCATGAACAAATTCATCCGTGATATCGTCGGTTTTTCCCTCAAGAACCGCTTCTTTATTATATTCATGACGCTCGGGCTAATTGCTGCCGGGATCGTGAGTTACCTCAATACACCCCTCGAAGCATTCCCCGACGTTACCAACACCCAAATCATTGTGGTAACCGAATGGAATGGCCGTTCGGCAGAGGAAATTGAGCGATTCGTGACCGTACCGATCGAGATTTCGATGAGTTCGGTACAGCGAAAAACCAACGTCCGCTCCATCACGATGTTCGGGTTGAGCATCATCAAAATCATTTTTGAGGACGATGTTGATGACTTTTTTGCCCGGCAGCAGGTAAACAATCAGCTCCGAACGGTATCCCTACCTGAAGGTGTCGACCCCGATGTGCAGCCACCCTACGGACCAACGGGCGAAATTTTCCGGTTTACCCTCAAATCACCCTCCCGCGACAGCCGCGAACTACTCACGCTGCACAACTGGATTATTGACCGGCAACTCCGTTCCGTATCGGGCGTGGCCGATGTGGTTGCCTTTGGTGGTCGTGAAAAGAGTTACGAAATCCGCGTCAATCCCACGCAGTTAGCCAAGTATGACATTACCCCGCTGGAGGTTTATCAGGCCGTTACGCGCAGCAATATCAACGTGGGGGGCGATGTTATCGAGCGGAATGGACAGGCATACGTGGTGCGGGGCATTGGTCTGCTCACCTCCATTCAGGACATTGAAAACCTGATTGTAGAGGATTTGGATGGCAATCCCGTGCTGGTGAAAAACGTCGCCGAAGTAGCCGAATCGAACCTGCCACGCGTGGGCCAGGTGGGCCTTAACAATGACGACGACGTAGTAGAGGGAATCGTGGTGATGCGGAAGAACGAAAATCCGAGCGAGGTCCTGGGACGGGTGAAAGACAAAATTGAGGAGTTAAACACCCGTATTCTTCCCTCCGATGTGAAGATGGTGACCTTCTACGACCGGGATAACCTGATTAGTTTCTGCACTAAAACCGTACTGCACAACCTCACCGAGGGCATTGTTTTGGTTACTGTCATCGTTTTCCTGTTCATGGCCGACTGGCGGACAACGGTCATCGTGTCCATTATCATTCCGCTGGCCCTGCTGTTTGCGTTTATGTGCCTGCGGCTTCGGGGCATGTCGGCCAATTTGCTGTCTATGGGGGCGGTTGATTTTGGTATCATCATCGACGGCGCTGTCGTTATGGTCGAGGGAATTTTCGTGTCGCTCGACCATCTGTCCCATAAGGTGGGTATGCCTCGTTTCAATAAAATGTCGAAGCTGGGGTTGATAAAAAAGACCGGTGGCGAACTGGGAAAGGCCGTTTTCTTCTCCAAACTCATTATTATTACGGCCCTGCTGCCCATTTTCTCCTTTCAAAAAGTAGAGGGTAAAATGTTCTCCCCCCTGGCCTGGACCCTGGGTTTTGCCCTATTGGGAGCGTTGCTATTTACGCTGACACTGGTGCCGCTACTGTGTTCTATTTTGCTCCGAAAAAACGTTCGGGAGCGGAACAACCCAATAGTCAATTTCTTCAACCGGATTGTGATGGCCGGTTTCACCGCCTGTTTTAACAACCGGCGAATTAGTCTGCTGGCCTCCATCGCTTTCATGGCCGTTACCTTCCTGTCGGCTTCCCTGCTGGGCACGGAGTTTCTGCCGACACTCAACGAAGGAGCGCTGTGGGTGGAGGCCAAACTACCCATGAGTTCATCCCTGAACCAGACGGTGAGCATGGTGCGGGTACTCCGGCAAAAGCTGATGGATTTTCCCGAAGTGAACGGTGTACTCTCACAAACGGGCCGCTCCAACGATGGCACCGACCCATCGGGGTTCTATTACGTTCAGATGCAGGTGAACCTGAAGCCCAAAGACGACTGGAAACGGAACATCACCACCGACCAGCTCATCGAGGAAATGGACGGGCGATTAAAGCAGTTTCAGGGCATCAACTACAACTATTCGCAGCCCATTATCGACAACGTAGCCGAGGCCGTGGCGGGGATGAATGCCAGCAACGCCGTAAAAATATATGGGGACGATCTCAACACACTCAATAAACTGGCGAACACCGTTCTGGCTTCCATTCGCGATGTGCCGGGCATAAAAGACGTGGGTATTCTGCGAAACATTGGTCAGCCCGAAATCAGCGTGCTGTTCGACGACCGGAAGATGGCCCTCTACGGTGTTTCAACCGCCGATGTGCAGGCCGTTATCGAAATGGCCATTGGTGGTAAAACGGCTTCGATTCTGTACGAAGGCGAGCGCAAATTCGACATCCGGGTCCGCTACGGCGAAAGCTACCGGCGCACCGAAGAAGACATCATGCGCCTAATGGTACCCACCCTGCGGGGCAGCAAAATCCCGTTGCGGGAGATAGCCTCCATTCGTGAAGTAACAGGGCCTGCTTTTGTGTACCGCGATAATAACAAACGTTTTATTGGGGTCAAGTTCTCCGTTCGGGAACGCGACCTGGGCAGCACCATCGCCGATGCCCAGCAACGCGTCAATGCAACCCTAAAAAACCTGCCCAAGGGATACTCCGTGAACTGGACGGGCGAATTTGAAAATCAGGTTCGGGCCACCAAGCGGCTGGGACAGGTAGTGCCGATGAGTCTGGCCGCTATTTTCGTGATTCTGTTCATTCTGTTCGGGAATGTAAAAGATGCGGGGCTGGTGCTGCTCAACGTACCTTTTGCGCTCATCGGCGGCATTCTGGCCCTGCACGTCACGGGGATGAACTTCGGAATTTCGGCGGGGGTGGGGTTCATCGCCCTGTTCGGAATCTGCGTACAAAACGGCGTTATTCTTATCACCGTTTTCAATAAGAATCGGCAAGCCAAAATGCCCCTCGATGAAGCCATTCGGGAAGGGGTTCAATCCCGCATTCGGCCAGTGGTGATGACAGCCCTGATGGCGGCTATTGGACTGTTGCCAGCCGCGGTATCCACCGGCATCGGCTCCGAAACCCAGAAGCCCCTGGCCATTGTCGTCATCGGCGGACTGATTACGGCCACGGTGTTGACCCTGCTCATTTTTCCAATTATCTACCGCATGTTTTACCGCCGGGAAACCGCTAAAAAGGAAAAACGCTGGGTGCTGGTTGAGGAGTAGGGAGATGACTTTCTCGGCTAGTGATAACGCATTATTTTTCACTATCAGGGATTATAGATACCTAGCTAAAAATCACCATGCGTCATTTATCAAAGATTTCGTCTAGGTGATATTCTAGGAAGTCTTTACGGGGAAAGAATTTACTCGGTGTTCTAATTGAGAACCCATCTAGTTTGCCGAAATTTTCCTGGTAAAAAGGTTCCTTCTTCTTTTTCTTCAATTTGTCGGCCAGTACAACCTTGTAATCTGTATCCACACCGATAAAGCCTTGATCAAAAGCAACATCATAGAGTGCAGACAAGCATAAACCATTTTCAGGATTCACACGGGCCTTTTCATCTTTTGACCATGGAATAATATGACTTGCCCGAAGCATAGCAGGAATATCAATACCACTGATAGCACATTTCGAATCAAAATTATTCAGCACGATCTCTCTGAAGAAATTCTGACCAACCCGAACATTGACAGAACGCACTACATTTTCCCCGTTTTTACCCTGCCACTTCTCTTCGTATCTTTCTACTTTTTGCTCCAGAGTAATCTGCTGTTTATCAGCCAGGATACGCTCACTCTCTAGGGCCAAAGCTTCCCAATTATGGACGAACTCGTTAAAAATTTCTTTGTCTAGACTACTGGCATGAGATAACCCTTTTATACCACGAGCTTGCTGAACTGGGTCGAAACTGGCGAGATTTTGCATCTTCCGACCTACTGAACCCTTGGATCTTCCCACGATATCTGCCAACTCACGCACTCTGTGGTTGCCCCCGTGAATTGTACCGTAAGGAATTTTGAAATATAAATTAAAGGCTAAAATCGTCTGCTCTCTGGTCCAAAGGTCTGTTCTTGCCATGCACGAAAATAACGATTTTGTACTTCGGTAGCACCACGTCGAATTTGCCGGGCAGTTTTTTGTCGGGTAATTTGTAGTGGATCGAACCGGCATTTCTGACCATACGCGTGGAGAAACTTGCGGACAGTCAGTTCGAGTTCGATGTCTTCGTTGCGCACTTGACGGAATCGAACCGTCGGTAACTAGTCATCACCTCTGACAAAGTTTAAAAATTTGTCAGAGGTCGAACTCATTGATCTACTTGGTCTAGACATTGCATTCGAAAGAGCGAAAAAAACCGTAATTTCGCCAAAGACCATTCCCATTCTCTGTGCTTACCGATACCCAGCAACAACCCCTCATTGACCGCATTCGCGACATCGACCACCCCGAAGCGGTCCGGCGGTTCTTTGGGTTACTGAAGGAGTTGATCGACATCGTCAACCTGCCCAATGGCGATGCAAGGCTGGCGTTTACCGTCCGAAAAGACCAAAAAGCGATTACGGCCAATATTAACTTTTTCTGGGCGTTGCGCCTGGTGAAGCCGCACCGGGGGGAACCGGAATACTGGCTCACCATCAAGAAATCCTGTCAGGAGCAACTGGAACATTTTGACGAGATTGACTTCGGCCGGATCAGTGAAAAATCGAATTATGTCGCTGCCGTTATTGGTCAGTCCAACGCCCACCTCTTATACCAGCCCGCTGTGCAGAAATGCTGGCAGGATTGCCTAGCCGAACTGGTCGAAACGGCCAAACGGGGACCTCACTCCGCCCGGCACAACGGGGAAGTCTATCAGGCGGCCGAAGATGAAGCGTTCCTAAGCGACCTCATCCGCCTGGCCGATGACCCATCCCTAGGCGAACGGCTCGTGAACGATAACCAAGTCGGGGAGCCGGAAGGAGAATACGATTCCGTGCCTGAACTACCCAACCAGCCCCATAACCTGATTCTGTTTGGCCCGCCCGGAACGGGTAAAACGTTCGCGTTGCAGCCGTACCTGCGCAACGAAAATTCGACGCTCATTACGTTCCACCCGTCGTACAGCTACGAAGAATTTATTGAGGGTATCCGGCCCGAGGTGGTCAGTGGGCAAATTACGTATCGCATTCGTAAAGGAATTTTCTACCGGGCCTGCCTGACGGCCATTCAGCAGGCGGGATACGGCACCCTGGCCGACTGCCTGAATGATTCACCGGAGAATCGTAGTCAGAAACTACGGAGAGCACCTGCCCATTACCTGCTAATCGACGAGGTGAACCGGGCTAATGTCGCCAGTGTGTTTGGTGACCTGATTACCTTGCTCGAAACGGATAAACGGCTGGGTGCCGAACAGGAACTCTGGGTAACCCTCCCCTACTCGCAGGAGCGGTTTGGCGTGCCGGTTAACCTGTTCGTTATCGGGACCATGAACACGACGGATCGGTCGATTGCGCTGCTGGACGTAGCCCTGCGCCGACGGTTCTCCTTCCGGGAGATGTCCCCCGACCCATCCGTATTGGGGGAGGTCGATGGCGTTGATTTGGCCCAACTCCTGCGAATCATTAACGAACGAATCGAGTGCCTCCTGGACCGTGACCATCAGATTGGCCATGCGTACCTGACAAACGTTCAGACGCACGCCGACCTTTGTGAAGCCTTTCGCGACCGGATTATTCCGCTGTTGCAGGAGTATTTCTTCAACGACTGGGTAAAAATCCAGCTTACTCTCGGCGACAATCCGGCGTGGGGGAAAGAGCCGGATCAACGCCTTGTCTGGGTAAAAAAGAAATACACGGCCAATGCGGCCAGCAAACTTTTTGGCGAGTTGCCCGATTTGATGGATGAGCTGGTAACGTATGAAGTCAATCCATACCTACAGCGGAGTGAGTACGATCAAATACCGACAGAATCGTTCGTCAGGATTTATAGTAAATAGTTTACGGTTTTCCGTTTATTATTTACGGCGGTCCATCGCTACGGTAGCGCGAAGCGGTTTAGCCCACCAGCGAAGCGGTCTGTCAGGCCAGTTCACGCTACTACAAACTGAAACCAAAACCAATGAAAGCCCTCGTTCTTACTGAATACAATCACCTGGAAATTCAGGATTTACCCAGGCCAATTATCGGCCCTAATGATGTGCTGGTACGGGTGCAGGCCGTCGGCATTTGCGGCTCAGACGTGCATGGAATGGATGGCAGTAGTGGCCGACGGGTGCCGCCCATCGTTATGGGCCACGAAGCCAGCGGCATCATTGCCGAGGTAGGCAGCAATGTTCAATTCTGGGCAATCGGCGACCGCGTTACCTTCGACTCCACCGTGTATAAACTGGACGACTGGTACAGCCGCCGGGGCCAGTATAACCTGAGTGATGGCCGGGAAGTAGTGGGCGTTTCGACCGGAACCGGGAAGGATGGGTTCAAACGAAATGGTGCCTTTGCCGAGTTTGTCACCGTACCGCACCACATACTGTACACCATTCCGGACAATGTCAGCTTTACCCAGGCCGCCCTGGTCGAACCGGTAGCAGTAGCACTGCATGCCGTTAGTCTGACCCCCATTCAGGTCAACGATTCGGCCGTAGTGGTGGGCTCAGGCATGATTGGCCTGTTCGTCATTCAGGCCCTGAAACTGGCGGGTTGCGGTACCATCATCGCCATCGACCTGGATGATGACCGACTGGCTTTGGCAAAAACCCTTGGTGCTACGCATACGCTCAACGCCCGAAATGGCACTATGGCCGAACAGGTACAAGCTCTCACGCACGGACGCGGAGCCGACATTGCGTTTGAAGTAGTGGGTGCTGGTCCAACCGTCAAAACTGCCATCGACTGTGTTCGGAAAGGCGCGACGGTAACGCTGGTGGGCAACCTGGCTCCTACCGTGGAGATGCCGTTGCAGGCCATCGTGACCCGTCAACTGCGCTTGCAGGGTTCCTGCGCCATCAACGGCGAGTACGAAGCCGCCCTGAGCCTGATTTCGTCGGGTCGAATAAACGTTAAAGCGATCCTGAGTGCCGAGGTTCCGCTGGAAGAAGGAGCGGACTGGTTTAAACGCCTGTACGCCAAAGAAAAGGGCTTGATAAAAGTGGTGCTGAAGCCGTGATTACTTTACGGAGGTGTACTGAGCGATTCGTTGCCCATCCTGTAATTCGAGCAGGTTATCACTTAACAGGGTAATAGTAGTCTTTTGAGCAGGAGCACAAAAAACAGTGGGGCAGGTTACAAAATCGCTGTACTGAATGATGATGCCGCTCCGCTCATAAAGCCTGGCCTCACAACAGGATGCTGGCTTGATAACCCCATCTTTCCTGTGTATCAGCGTACCGTCCCGGCGATATTCGGTGTCATAATACCCGTCCGTATCATACAATATCCAGAAATTATCATTAACACCTCTTACCCGGTCGAGGTGCCAGCGTTGATATAGCAAATCAGCCGGGCCGATGTCGGTATCCTTTTGGCATGATACCAAAAGGATGGTTAGCAGAAGGGTAAAAATCAATCCATTTTTCATAACCTATTTATCAGGATTGAGCCTCAAATACCAGTACCATCTTTCCGGCCGTCAATACCAGCGACGTAGTGGTGAGGGTTGCAATTCGCCACGTTATGTCGCCAGTCAGTGGGGACTGCGCACAAAGTATCACGGCACACACTGGAGCCGACGGGGAAGCCCAAATAAACCGGATTGTCGTATTGGTTCCTTCAAAAGCGACGGGTGAGCAGCACGAGGCCACACTGTTGGGAGGTTGGTTGCCAAGGAGATTACCATCAGGCGGGAACGTGATCACGAATTTGCTCTGCGTATAGTCCGTAGGCTGACTATCACGCACAGATGCGTCAATACCCACGTTTTGTACAGCGCGTCATTCGTTGGCAATGTAGAGTCAACGTCCTTTTTTTGACACCCTACCAGCGCAGTTACCAACAAAAAGAGCAAAATTTGTTTCATTGATAAGCCAGTTTTCAAGTAGATGACCCCATTCCAGCGTGTTTGGTTGGAATACGATTAAAACAAGTATGCCTGCCCTCCTCCGAATTGCCGTTATCGACTTCGGAAACGCCGAGAAGAGTTTTGACTACTATTTCTTCGTAGATTGTCGATAAATAACAGACCTATGAACGCGATCGACATACAAAATCAACCCGACCGCTACGTGATTAGCATCGACAAAAAGGGGGTAAGCCAGGAATTTATGCTGGAATTGCTGGAACGTTTACAGTTGGAGCAATTAGCGCAGAAAGTCGATTTTGACGATTCCATTCTGGCACTGGGTAGTGAGATTAATGCAAACTGGTGGCAACAAAATAAGCACCGCTTTATCCAGGAATAGCCGTGCAGAAAATCGTTACTGACCATAATATTCTATTCTCCGCTATTTACACCTGTACATCATACACCCGGCGGAAGTTACTGAATAGTCCCTTAACCTTCTACACACCTAACTTCCTGATTGTCGAATTATTCAAACATCGACAACGTATCGTAGAGAAGTCGAAAGCATCGGAAATTTCTTTACTGCTTACCATCTTTGCAAAGACGTAGATGAAAACGACACCGCTTACATAGCTTTAACGCTTGAATTAAATGGTGAACTCTGGACGCGGGACGACGTGCTGAAAACAGCGCTACGTCTGCACGGATTCAACCAGTTTTTTGACGAAACAATCCTAAACTAATGCCTGCTCTCCTCCGAATTGCCGTTATCGGCCCCGGCAAAGTGGCTCATTTGCACGCCAAAGCCGCTTTGCAAACGCCCAACACCCAGTTAGTGGCTGTCTATGGCCGTACTTTCCACAAAGCCGATGATTTCGCCCGGCAATACGGCATCAAATCATATACCGATGTGCGGGAAATGGTGGAGCGGGAAAGGTGGACCTTTGCCTGGTCTGTACCACGCACCCCGCCCACCGCGAGCCAACCATTGCTGCGCTGGAGGCCGGTTCGCACGTGCTGGTCGAAAAGCCCCTAGCCTCCACGCTGGAGGATTGCGATGCCATGATTGACGCGGCTCAGCGTAGCAACCGGTATCTTGGGGTTATCAGCCAGCGCCGGTTTTACGCCCCATCCATGCGGATTCGGGAGGCCATCGATACCGGAAAAATTGGCAAGCCCGTACTCGGTACCATCCAAATGCTCGGCTGGCGCGATGAAGAATACTATAAAAGCGATGCCTGGCGGGGCACCTGGGCAGACGAAGGCGGTGGCGTGCTGGTCAACCAGTCTCCCCACCAATTAGATTTGCTATGCTGGTACATGGGCGATATCGACGAGGTATACGGCGTCTGGGGCAACCTGAACCACCCGTATATCGAGGTAGACGACACGGCACTGGCCATTGTCAAATTCAAAAATGGCGGTTTGGGGAATATCATCGTCAGTAACTCGCAGAAGCCCGGCATCTTTGGCAAAGTACACGTGCATGGGCAGAACGGCGCATCGGTCGGGGTACAAACGGATGGTGGTGCTTTGTTCATTGCCGGACGGTCGACCATTACCGATCCCCCCGTCAATGATTTATGGACCGTCCCCGGCGAGGAAACTTTTCTGGCTAAATTCATTGAAGAGGACACGGCCTTCTTCAACACCATCGACGCCACAGTGTACTACTTTGGTCTGCAAATCGCCGATTTCCGGGATGCAATCCGGCAGAAACGCCCACCCCTCGTTACGGGCGAAGATGGTCGTAAGGTTGTCGCCCTGTTCCAGGCTATTTATGAATCGACAAAGACGGGCTTACCGGTGAAGCTGTGAGCCATCCGGCCGGTTCTACAACGTTAACCAACCAGTGTACCCGCCGAACAGTGTAGGCGTAACATTCTGATTACAAATAAATTAAAATGTGATGTATCCCCCCCTTCAGTAATTGCTTTCTACTGGTCAAACGAATACCTTTCTCGTCTAAAGAAAATCAACGATCAGGTATGAAAAAGTACTCCATCTTATTTGGCTTCGGGCTGGCACTGCTGGTTACATCTACGCAGGCGCAGGACATAACGTCCGGCTTATCCACCGTGCGTAAGCCCCGTACTTACGCATCGACTATCTCCTACCGGTTGGGTTCGCAAAGTGTTTCGCTGGGCGGGCTGAATAACGTTCTCGAACAAACAGGTTATCGGGCGTTGCCCGGTCAGTTTACGATGATTGGGGTTGCCACGCAGGCCAACTACAAGGAGTCTCCCTGGACTGTCATGACCCAATTCGATTTTGGCTTTAACAGTACCAAACAGGGCGTAACCAACGGCACCAACACGGTTAGGACATCGCTCTGGCAGTATGGTATCGGGGCGGGTTACCACGTTGTGCGTACCGCCAACTTTACGCTAACCCCTAAAGTGATGCTGTCGCCCGCCTTTTTTGCGCTGCGGGTAACCCGTAACGATGCCCCGGCCCCGTCGCTGGCAGCGGCTCTGGTCAATCCGGGCAGTAAGCAAACGGCGACTTTTCATAACGGCACCATCACCGCCGACCTCGGTCTGAGCGGTCAATATCAGTTTGTGTACAAGTCCACCGTAAAGCAACTGGATACCGACTGCGGAACGGTTAGCCAAACGAAGCAGTGTTCACTCGTCATTGGCTTCGACGCGGGCTACCGGCTGAGTCCCAACGCCCGCTTTAGCCAGCCAATGGGTGATCAGACCGTGAGCAACGGTACTAACCCAACCGTCAACCTGTCGGGTTGGTACGTCACCGCCCGGCTTGGCTTCGGCCGCCGATACAGCACGCTGTAAGTACAGGCCTAAAGACAAAAAAGCCCCGGACAGCTATTGTCCGGGGCTTTTTTCACAAATAATGGACTCGTCTAATTGGCCGGATCAGCGGGCGTGCTCGTGTTGTTATTCCGTTCCGTTAGTGGATAGGGGAAGAAATTACGGTTACGCTCTGCGTTGGCAGCACCCGGCCCCGGCCGATTGAACCGGCGACTGTCTTCCAGCCGGAAACCTTGGTAAGCCAGTTCGATCTGACGATTTCGGTAAATTTCTGTCAGGATGGCATCGGCCGTCTGGGCACCGGCATAGGCGGGCAAACCAGCACCAAGACCAAACGCATCCTGAGCCGCTGTTTTAGTCAGCACTTTGTTCAGCGCAACTACCGCGTTGACCAAGTCCCCTTTCCGGGCGTAGGCTTCCGCCTGAATCAGCAGCATTTCGCCGGGCACATAGACCGGAACGGCCGCATTGTTTGCCGTGTAAAAAGCCGTGGCAATAACGGGAGCTACAGCTACATTGGTGCTGGGCCTGGTCAGGAAAACGATTCGCTTGTCAGCGGCATCGGGTGCCAGTGTACCCGTCAGGCCGAGACTGGCATTGGTCGGCTGAAATACGTTCAGGTTGCCGAACGTCACTTCGAACAAAGGATTCCGGGTATTATCGTCAAAGTTAAAAACCGATTTTTTCGTCAGGTCAACTTTAGCGGCAGCCGCTAGTGCCTTGTCATGATCTCCCGAAAACAGGGCATAACGCGCAATCAAAGCCTGAATGGTATTGGGAATATCGATACCCGGCACGATTTTACCCGTGAAGTCAGCCGACACCGGTGTGGTTGCTACCTGCGTTGCGGCCGACTCGAGCGTACTGATCGCTTCTTTGAATACCTGTGCTCTGGGTACAAACGGAACATTGTCGCCTGTTGTAATGGGCGACTGTTCAAAAAACAGCCCTAACGTACCGAGCGCCAATCCGCGAAAAATGGATGCGTAGCCAACAATCCCGCTTTTTGTACCGGCTTCGGCCACAACGCCCGTATTGGCCAGAATCAATTCGGCGTTTGACCGGACCAGGTGGCTCTGCGTCCACAGATTGCGCACTACGCTATTGATGTTGTTGACATTAGATGCCCCTAGGGCCAGATTGGCTTCGTCAAGGTTTCCCACGTTGAGCACGAATTCCTCGCGGGTGGTCAATCCCGCTCCGGCTGTTTGAGCGTAAAGTACACTCAGCGCACCATTGGTTGTGTACCGGTATTGCAGCCCGTTGGACAGCGTCATTAATCCATCGGGCGAGCTAACCGCCTGGGACTGACTGATGGTACTGGGGTTCAGGTATTCTTTATTACTACAGGCAAGCTGCGAGAAAGTCAGGCCCGTGAGGAGCGTTGCTATATGAATCTTTTTCATACGTTCATTTTTAAAAAGTGGCCGACAGTTTGAACTGGTAGGTGCGGGGAATGGGAACATTACCGAAGTCGATACCCCGCAGCAGGTCGTTATTCCCCCCCGCGTTAGTTTCCGGGTCGAAACCGGTGTACTTATCCCACGAGTATAGGTTGCGCCCTACCACGCCTACCGTCAGACGGCTGATGGCTTTGATTAATGTGGGCAGTGTATAATTCAGTGATACTTCGCGCAGCTTGGTGTACGAACCCGGATCGACCCGGAACGCCTGCGTATTGTAGATACCGAAGATATAGCCCCGTTTTATCTCGCCACGCAACTCCTGTTCTGCGTAATCGCCCAAGCCCACGCCCTGCCGGGTACGCTTATCGGCGTTGAACACATCCGAGCCCTGAACCATATCCAGCAACACATGAAAGGCCAGTTTTTTGTACGTCAGATTCGTACTGAACGACCCGGTCCATTTCGGATTTGGGTTGCCGATGATGACGTTGGCCGTTGGCTTGGAAACATCCACGGTACCATCTCCACTGCGCGCTGGCACGTAGTCGATAGCCCCGTTGGCCTGCGACAAGGCGCGTTCGGATTGCGGGAAACCGGACGATGTCAAAATCAGTGATCCATCTGGATTACGGGCGTACGTCGTGCCATAAAATACGCCTACCGGCTGACCCACAATCAGGTTGACCGGCGTTCCTGAAGCCGAAGAAGCATCGGGACTGATAATGGGCTGGCCACCCAGATCGAGTACTTTATTTCGGTTTTGATTGTAAATGAAAGTAACATCCCAGCTCAGATTATTGGTTTTGATGGGCGTCGCGTCAAGCACAACCTCAAGGCCTTTATTTTCCATTGCCCCCACGTTGTTCACGATACTGGTCCCTCCCGTGGTGGGTGCCACCGTCCGATTCACGACCAGGTTACTGATCTGCTGATTGTAAATAGTTGCGCCCAAAGTTATCCGACCGTTCAAAAAGGCCAAATCGACACCGCCTTCCAGTTCCCGCATCCGTTCGGGCTGCACATTAGGATTGGCTAACTGCGTACCCGGCACTACCGTATTTTTGCCAAGAAAACCCACCGGGCTGAACTGATAGAAACGGGCGTATGAACCAATCCCCGACAGATTACCCGCTTCGCCATAACTGGCCCGTACTTTCAGGCTGTTGAAGGCGTTGCTAAACGAGAGGTTTTTCCAGAAATCCAGGTCCGACACAATGAATGAGCCGCTTACTTTGGGATAGTATTGATTGGTTTGCGTAGGTGAGAATTTGGATGACTGGTCACGCCGGACGGCCCCCGTAATAAAGGCCAGGTTCCGGTAGCCGAGGGTTGCCTGTGCAAAAACTCCGCTCAGGCTAAAGCGATCCAGGTCATAGCGTACCTGATACGTCGTGTTGCTGGCTCCGCTAACCGTTTCAATGATCGGCGACAGGTTCTGCCCGCTGTTGATCGAATAATCGGACTGGAAATATTGGTAGCTGTAACCAATGGCCGCGTTCAACTTGAATTTCTCGTTGAACTGACGCTCATACTGGGCATTCAGGTCGTTGTTAAACTGCAATACCTGATTGGTAGCCGTAGCCGCAAAGCCAAACGGATAGCGGGCCGCGGGCAAACCGGCAACCGCCTGGTACGGATAGGGCCGAATGTAGTTTTTACCAAACTGCGAGTACGCATCCACGCCCACAATGTAATCCACCGTCAGGCCACTAATGGGGGTCAGATTTAGTTGAAAACTGTTTATGGTGCGACTCACCGACTGCGAAAACTTCATGTCTTCGATGGTCGATAGCGGATTCACCCGCGTTGGCTCCACCGCCTGAAGATTGCCAGCCGCATCGCGCTGGGTAATGTCATAAATGTTATTCGTGATATTGACCGAGTTAATTGGGCTGTAGAACACGTTGCCGTTCGCTTTCTCGTTCGAGAAACTGTTGGCATAACTCAACCCAACCGACAGCTTGGCCCAGTTCGTCAACCGCTGATCAACGCGGGCGCGGATGTTGTACCGGGTAAAGTCGGTATCCTTGATAATACCCTGATTTTTGAGGTATCCGAGTGACACGTAATACTGTGTATTGTCGCGCCCACCCGAAATAGACAGGTTATTGTCCGTTCCGTAGCTCGTTCTGAAAATCTGGTCGAAGTAATTGTACCGCTGCACATCCACCAGGTTTGTGGCTAACTGGGTAGTAGCCCCATCCCGATAAACGCCCGTTGTGGTGACGCCGGGATTAGCCGCAATCTGCGCGGCCGAAATCCCCCCGATAGGATACAGCCGAAGGGCGGCAAAGCCAAATTGTTTGCCATAGGTATTGACCGGCACACTTTTGCGTAGCTCATTAACATTGAATGAGGTAGTAAAAGTAACCTGTGGCTTGCCGGTTTGGCCCCGTTTGGTTGTGATAATAACAACTCCGTTGGCCGCCCGCGACCCATACTGGGCAGCGGCAGCCGCCCCATTCACGACGTTTATGGTGGCAATATCGTCGGGGTTAATATCCGACAAACGATTTTGTCCCACGTTGGCATTGCCTGCATCATTGGCCAAGGCAATCTGTGATACGTTGGTGCTGGCGTTACTGACGATTACACCATCTACCACGTACAACGGGTCCGACGAGCCAACCAGTGATTTGATACCCCGCAACCGGATGCTGATTCCGCCCGCCGGGTCGCCAGAGTTTTGGGTGATTTGCGCACCCGGCACCTTCCCCTGTAAGGAGTTGATCAGGTTACCAGAGCCGGTCTGTTTCAGCGCATCGGCCTTTATCGTGCTAATGGCGTTGCCCAGTTCCCGTTTCGGAGCGGATAGGGTGGACCCGGTTATCACTACCTCATCAAGGTTCGTGGTCGCAGCTACCATCTCGGCATTAACCACAAGTTGCTCAACGGTGCCAACGGTAATCGCTTTTCGCAGCGTTTCGTACCCGATAGCCGTGAAGACTAACGTGATCGGGCCGGGCTTAACCGAGGCTGGCAGGGTGTAATTGCCATCGGCATCGGTAGTGGTACCAATGGTGGTGCCAACAACCACAACCGTAGTACCCGGCAGGGATTGTTTTTCCGGATCGGTCACTTGCCCCTTAATGGTGTACTGGGTGCCTTGTGCCAGTACATCGGGGGGCAGTATGCATATCAACCAAAAAAGGCACAGTTTCCGAATAATAAATAGGTATTTGTTTGACATAGGGAATAAAATTTTACAAAAACCAGAAATAATTAACTTTCATAAGCGCGAAAGTTACGATTAAAACAGAATTAATTGATAGCTCTTCGATTGGGTTAATCAGCCGTAAAGAACTGGCAGCCAGAAGTTGATACGCCCGCGCTTTCACTGAACAACCAGAGTCTCGCAATCAACGAAATCGGGCGTAGAAGCTATTTGGGTTTTTGTGAAATGGCTATTTTTTGTCATCCCGACGCAGGAGGGATCTCAAGTTTGGTGGATAATAGAGATCCCTCCTGCGTCGGGATGACAAAAATCGTCCCTTAAATGCGCTGAAAATTTAGCAGAAGTAAAACCCTAAACAGCTTCGTAATGAATTGCTGGTAAGTCAGCACAGGGTGCAGCATATTTACTCAGCTTATTAATAAGCGAGCGAGTTTCTGTACTACTGCTCCCTGCGTCAAAGAGTAACTGGTAAATTCGGACGAACAGGACCTACACGGCCAGCAAGCAAATGGGGCTTGCCTGCTGTAGAAAGCCAGCAGACAAGCCCCATTGAAAAGTAAAGAAGGAGTAGCGTATTCTCGGTAGAATGGAAAGGCGTTACAGTTCTACCATGGCCTTGATAACACCATTTGCCGGGTCGAGCCAGCCCGCAAAATCGGCGCGTACCTGCCCGAATGCTACCCGGTGGGTAATGTACGTTGTGGGGTCTATTTGCCCGTTTTTCATAGAGGCAATGACGTGTTCAAAATCAGCCCGCGTAGCATTCCGGCTACTCATTAGTGTTCCTTCCCGCTTATGGAAATCGGGATGACTGAAGGAAACATCGCCTTTCTGCAAACCAACCAGCACATACCGCGCGCCGTGGGCCATGTATTGGAACGCATTGTTGATGGCTCGCAGGCTACCCGTTGCATCAATGACAACAGTTGGCATATCACCACCAGTAATAGCGGCCAGTTGCTCAACTACATCCGGTGCCGTGGCCAAAACCGTATGGGCAACACGTAGCTGATTCCGGCAGAAGTCCAGGCGCGACTCGTTTATATCCAGTGCGATAACGTTCCCCCCGGCAATGCGGGCAAACTCCATCACGCCCAAACCAATTGGGCCTGCTCCAACAACAAGTACCCACTCGCCGGGTTGTACATTGGCCCGGCTAACGCCGTGAGCACCGATGGATAAAGGCTCTACCAGGGCCAGTTCATCAAAACTCAGGCTATCGCCGTGTACCAGCGAGTAGGTGGGAACCGACAGATACTCCACCATCCCCCCGTCCATATGAATGCCGGACACCTGTAAACTAACACAGCAATTTGTTTTGCCAGCCCGGCAGGCAACGCAGTGACCACAGTTGAAATAGGGAATAAACGTCACTGCTTCGCCGGGTTCAAAATCGGGGGAAGCAGCGGCATCGATTTCCACAATTTCTCCCGCCAGCTCATGCCCCAGAATGCGGGGGTACGTGAAAAAGGGTTGCGTCCCCTCGAACGCGTGGAGATCCGTGCCGCAAATACCAATTCGCCGGATGCGCAGGATGGCATGCTCAGGCGTCAACTCCGGCTTTACACCGGACTGATAATCGAACTGACCCGGCGTTGTGCAGACTAATGTTTTCATAAATTTTGTGCAAAGAATTGTCAGGAAGCGTTGGCCAAAGCGCGGTCGAGGTGTACGTAGCCGCCATCCACGTACAGGAGTTGACCGGTGGTATGGCTGGAGCGATCCGACAGTAGAAAAGCGGTGGTGTTGGCAATTTCTTCGGCGGTTGTCATCCGGTTTTCCAAGGGGATGTGTGCCACGATAGACGCCAGTTTTTCGTCCGGATTGGGTAATGTTTTAATCCAGCGTTCGTAGAGGGGTGTCCAGCACTCGGCCACCACGATAGCATTGACCCGAATGCCATATTTCAATAATTCAACGGCCCACTCGCGGGTCAGGGCGTTGCGCCCCCCGTTGGCCGCTGCATAGGCAGATGTTCCACCCTGTCCGGTATCGGCCGTCTTTGAGGTTATGTTGACAATGGCCCCTTTTGATTCTTTCAGCGCGGGCAGTGCATAATGCACCATCAGGTAATAGTGAACCAGATTTTTGTGTAGAGACGCGATGAACGCATCGTAATTTCCGGTTTCGAGCCCTACCCCGTCGTTCACCCCCGCGTTATTGACAACCCCATCGATCCGGCCATACCGCTGTAGTACAGCGCTGACTGCTTTTTCCGATTCTTCTGGATGCGTGAGTTCAGCAACGACCTGAAACGCCTGTTGTCCAGCCGCTTTAATTTCGTCGACAACTTTCTGGTTATCGGCTTCGTTTCGCCCGACAATGACGGGTATAGCTCCTTCGGCGGCCAGTACATTCACGATTCCTTCGCCAATGCCTTTGGCCCCGCCAGTGACGATAATGACTTTGTTCTGTAAGTGTAAATCCATAGCTATCTGTAACGAATTAGTGCCTGACAAAGAATAAAAAGCCCCCGCTCAAGCCGGCGGGGGCTTTCCTAACTACTAACCTATGATAAAATCAGTATCTGTGTTAAACAGAAAAAACTATTAATGAGAGGCCGTTAGCTGCACGTTTTTAACGGCAAGGTTCTTAACGGCGAAGTAAAGAATCGGTAAAAAGCAAACGGCGGGTACCAGGTAGGCCATTTGCATGCTGCTCAGGTCAGACACCTGCCCCATAATGACCGGGAACACCGCTCCCCCGGCAATGGCCATGATAACCAACGAAGAACCCAGCTTGGTTTGGGACCCTAACCCCCGAATGCTCAAGGCGAAGATAGTGGGAAACATAATGGACATGAAAAACTCGACCCCAATCAGCGCGTAGACCGGTACCATTCCATTGCCAAATACCGCTATGGCCAACAGGCCGATATTCATCAGGCTGTACAGGGCCAGCAGGCGGGGCGGAGATACATATTTCATCAAAAACGTACCGAAAAAACGACCAACCATGAAACCCAGCAACGCACCAGATAACATATAGGCCGCTGTTTTTTCCCCAATATTAGCCACCTGACCCACAAATCGAATGAAAAAGCTACTCACGCATACCTGGGCACCTACGTAGAAAAACTGTGCTACTACACCCACAACCAGATTCGTTTCGCCCAGAATCGAGCCCTTCACTTTTGGCGAAACAAGCGGGTCTTCTTCGTCAATAACGGGCAGGGCTGTCCGGCTGATGAGCAGGGCTACCAGCAGCACAATACCCCCAATAATTAGAAAAGGAACCTGTACCGAGGAGGCTTCTTCCTGTAAATAAGCCTGGAATTGCCCGGTCGACATGGCCTGCTGCTCCGTAGCAGACACGTTCCGGCCCGATAGTATGAATGCTCCACCAGCAAGGGGTGCCAGAAAGGCGGCCAGCCCATTGAACGACTGGGCAAAGTTGAGTCGCTGCGTAGCCGATTCCTCATCGCCCAGGACCGTGATGTACGGATTCGCGGCTGTTTCGAGTAAGGTCAAACCCGTGGCAATGATGAACAGAGCTAGTAGAAAAAAGGTGAATTGCCGGGTTTCGGCGGCCGGATAAAATAGAAATGTACCGCCCGCAAACAGCAGCAGTCCCAGCGTAATACCAGCTTTGTAGCCGTACCGCTTCATGAACAGCCCGGCCGGGAGGGCCATCAGGAAATAAGCGATGTACGAAGCCGAATCAATCAGGGCTGATTGAACATCACTCAGTTGACAGGCCTTTTTCAGGTGGGGAATCAGGATAGGGTTCAGATTCAGCGCAAATCCCCAAAGAAAAAAGAGTACCGTGATTAAAACAATGGCGTATCGGGTAGTTGGTTTAGACACGTAGAGCCGTAGCGTTTAGGGAGATAGTTTACCCGTTAAGGCAACTGTGGTTAAGAAGTAACGCATCCCCTTTATTTACCCGGCAGTAGAAAAATCAGCCACTCATTTATTAATCCCCGACTGGTTAGAATAAGGTAGATGCCCTAAGGTAACCACTCGTGGATTTTGCGGACCGTTCCTCTAATTTGTGAATAATCGATTTGGCTGTTCACTATCATTGTGATATCAAAATGATAGTGAATAACTGATAATAAACGTCTACGAATATGAAAGAAAAACCGCTTACGTCAATCTCTGGCTATGGAGTTTTGTTCATGGCTGTTATATGCTTATTGCTAGCTGGTGGGGCAGTTGCTGCCCGATTTGGGATAGTATTAGCTGTCTTACTTCTGTTTATATCGATTGTGCTGTTTGTCGGTATAACCGTTATCAACCCGAACGAAGCCATGGTATGTACACTTTTCGGGGAATACGCTGGCACCATGAAGCAGGGTGGCCTGCGCTGGGTAAATCCGCTTTACAGCAAAACCAGAATTAGTTTACGCGCCCGTAACCTGAACGGACAAACCATTAAAGTAAACGACAAAATGGGTAACCCCATCGAGATTGCAGCCGTGGTGGTTTGGCAGGTGACCGATACGGCAAAGTCCCTGTTTGATGTGGATAACTACATAAACTTTGTGCAGATCCAGTCCGAAGCAGCCGTGCGTTTTTTGACTAGTTCCCATTCCTACGACAACATGGAAGATGAACACGAAGCCGTAACGCTGCGGGATAATACGGGGCAGATAAATAAGTTTCTGGAACAGGAACTGGACGAACGGCTTGGGCAGGCGGGGGTGCAGGTTATGGAAGCCCGTATCAGCCACCTGGCGTATGCCCCCGAAATTGCGGGAGCCATGCTACAGCGTCAGCAGGCAACGGCGGTTGTTTCGGCCCGAAAGCAGATTGTGGAGGGAGCCGTTGGCATGGTAGAGATGGCTCTGGCCCGACTGGCTGAGAAAAATGTGGTGCAACTCGATGAGGAACGAAAAGCCGCCATGGTCAGTAACCTGCTGGTTGTATTATGCGGAGAAAAATCCGTTAGCCCCGTAATCAACGCAGGCACCTTGTACAACTAGTACTAGTAGTCAGAAACGGGGTTTTGGATATGAGTGAGGCGGGAAAAGGAAGCACAACCCCCGAGAGGGGCAGAACAGCGTGGGTACGAAAAAGAACATAATAAAAATAAAATCTTGTAAA
>JBBSTD010000077.1:0-30741 GCA_038236215.1 Cytophagales bacterium
ATCTTCTTCGGTAAGTTGGCTCTATTTAGCCAACATTCAGATTATGTTGCAACGTATCCAGACCTAACACCGAAGATAATTCCCCAACACGCTCTTAACCGTCGTTTGTCAAAAGACTACGAAAAACTTCCTCGCAACAGCGAGTCTGCCTTGTATATTGCCATGTTACCCATGATGCTCAAAAGGCTCAACTAACCATTTTCAGACAGTCTCTTACGTTTGGTTTCGTCTTTTCCGGTAGATTCCAGACTATTTGCTGTCGCATCCTGCTGCGCATAATGCACCCAACAATCAATTGCTTGCACCGGAACGTATAAAATGGTTTTGTCTTCGTATTGCTTATAGACTTTACCCATTCTCTCTTTCAACGCCAGAAGGTGTTTGTTGTGTATCTCCAGGTCGTCAGTAAAGTCCGTCTCGTCTAGGTCAATGCCAGCGATAAATAAATCACATGGATTTCTAGCATCGGCAAACGAACGGGCGCATAGTGTAGCGGCCTCCTGCAAGACTTTCGACAGGCTCGGGTTCTTCGTGATAGCAATCTGAATGTTCGTCCGAACCACCCGTAAATCGGCAGTTTGCTTAGCGGCCCATTCCATGTAGGCTGGAATAAATTGATACTCCGCAAATCCTTCGCCTACCAGTGTATATCGTAGCGGATTGCTCATGGAATGGAAGGAACGCCCCCTAACAGTCCATAGAGCCAGTTTTCGCTCAGATTTGTCGTTAAATCAATTTCATCCAAGCCTAATTCTCGATTATGCTGATTCGTTGGTTCGATAATGTCTTTTTGCAAATTACGGACGTAGGTTGCGCCTTCTTCATCCTTATCAAAAACAAAGACTGCTTCTGGCCGCGTTGCGAAATCGTCTAGTACATGTTCGTTATGTGTCGTTAGAATAATCTGCACATCCTTCTCCTCAGCTAGTCGAAAAATGAAGTCCATCACCTCCCGAATCCGGCGCGGGTGAATACCCTTTTCGGGCTCTTCCAGTAGTAGCAGTTTCGGCGGGTTCGGTTGATTGATGATGCAGAGAAGGGC
Organism: Cytophagales bacterium; assembly: GCA_038236215.1. GTDB lineage: Bacteria > Bacteroidota > Bacteroidia > Cytophagales > Spirosomataceae > Spirosoma. The sequence goes on from JBBSTD010000077.1 coordinate 1,043, forward strand.
AAGGAAATAGAGAGTTCCTTCGGAGAGTTCGTCAGCCCAGTAGGTTATTCCCTGTTTGCTATTCGTCAAGCCTATTTTTTTGAATGATTTATCGCCAAACTGTTTCTTGAGTTCGTCCGTAGGCGGTGCATCTTCTAAATTGATTTCATCAAATTCAGATATGCAAGTCTGTAAATCCTCTTCTGTTCGATTAAAAACAGGTCTTCTATACTTACCCAACATTAAATCCAGAAACCCAACCAAATTAGACGCATCAGCATTGACCGTTTCTGCGCTAATTCCTACAGGGCCGGGTTGAGTGATTTTGTTTGGATCTGGTTTATAAACAAGCAGCGTTCCAAAGTCATAATTTATATCATCTATCTGGACTCTATAAATATCTGTCTGAGGTTCTGCATTCGCTATATTCTTAGATAATACCTTTAACTCGCCGGTGTCAGCCCTGCCTATCGCGAGAATATACTTTCTATCTGAGTACTTACGCTGAAATCCATTATACAGTGGTGAAACCTTATAATGAGAATACTTTTCTTCGACGTTTACGGATGAATTATCGAAAGTGAAGGTCAACACTAAATCTGCATCAATATTTTTCTTAAATACTTTATTCAACTCTATTTCATTCTGGCTATAGTCTAAATTACCTACAAACTCCAACGCCTTCAAAAAATTCGTCTTGCCCGAATTGTTCGGGCCAATCAGTAAATTGACTTTTTGCAGGTCGAGCGTGACGTCTTTTAGGCTCTTGAAGTTCTGGATGGAAACGCGCTTGAGCATAGTGGTTGATAGTTAAAGGCAAGTTACCAATTTATGGCCGGTTCAGACAGACAAGCCCGTCCATCGTGTTCCGTCAGCGGGCGATTTAATTCCCCCGCTGACGGAACACAGATTAACGGGCTACTTCCCCATTTCTACCGCCCGCATCAGTACTGCGTTACCGGGGTCAATCACGACGGATGCTGGTTTGGTGGCCATTGGTATCGTGAAGGTCTGGTTCAGTTGAGTCATTAGCTGGGGTGCCGTGCGGGAAAGCTCGCGGCCACCAGCGTCCCGAATGCTGAACGTAAGTGGAATCGTGAAGGAGGCACCGGTACGCTGCGCCTGTCGCACATCGACGACCAACGCTTTTTTGGCCGCGTCATAACTCGTTCCCCACACTACTTCGGGGTAGCCGGGCTGGTAGAGCCATTGCTGAAAAAAAGTGCCCAGTTTCTTGCCCGAAACACTTTCCATGATGGCCTGCAAATCGGACGTATGGGCGTTGGCGTTGCGGTATTTGGCGTAGTACGCCCGAATTCCCTTCCAGAAGGTATCGTCGCCGAGTTCGTTACGGAGCATGTGCAGTACCCAACCGCCTTTCTGGTAGGAGTTCGGGTTCAGCAAATCCATTAGATTCGCGGTGGTGGAGTCGACAATGGTGCCCTTCGGTTTGAGCGCGGTATACCGGTAAATCTGGTTCTTATTTTGGTTCAGTACCGCGTTAAGCGTGTCTTTGCCGTACGCGTGTTCAAGGTAAAGAGCCGAAAAATAGGTAGCGAACCCCTCGCTCAGCCAAAGCTGCGACCAGTCAGTTTCGGTGGCCGAATTACCAAACCACTGATGGGCAATCTCGTGGGCCAGCAACGCTTCTACGTCCGAATCCTTTTGCCCGACAATGACCTTCTCGTTGTAAAAAATGCAACTGGCATTCTCCATCCCGCCAAAAATGGTGGTCGACTCCACATTGGCCAGTTTCTCGTAGGAATAAGGGCCAATCTTATCAATGAAGTATTGCAGAATCTCTTTCGCCGGGCGGTAGTCGATAAATCCCTTCTGACTATCGCGTGGATAGAGCCAGCTTTGCACGGGCACACCACCAACGGAACCAACCTCATCAACCGCAAACCGGGCCGCACCAATCACCATTACTTTCGTTGGAATGGGTGTTTTCTCGTCCCAGCGAGTCAGTCTCCGTCCGTTGGGCAAACTGGTTTCGTTCAGGAATTTACCGTTGGAAATAACCCGATACGCAGCCGGGGCATTGACGGTGAACGAGCAGGTTGCCTTATCGGACGGATGGTCAATGACGGGTAAGTAGTTACGGGCGTTATTGGGCCAGTTATCGCCGAAGAACGTGCGTTCGCCAAACTTATTCTGGCTGATAATCAATCCCCGTGCGGGTGTTCCTTCGTAGCGAATTACTACCTCGGTTAACTTATTCGGTGCAGCCGGTAAGTTGATGAACACGCGGTCGTTGCGCTGACTGAACGGCACAGCCTTTCCATCGGGTAGCGTTACGGCGCGTACCCGCATACCGGTAGCCCCGTCATTCGCCTGCGCCGAATCGGCTTTATTGCTAATCAAATCGAACCAGACGGTTTGCCGGTCGTCGGCACGGGTGAATCGGATGGTGGTTTCGCCCTTAATCTGATTGGTTGAATCGCTGAGGGTCAGGGAAAAAGCGTAATGCTGCACATCGACACCAGGCTGCGTGTACAGAGCCGCCCGGCTGGATACCTGCGCCTGGGCAACAGTCGTGATGAAAACGTACAGGGCAATCAAAAAACATTGTTTGTGCTTCATACTGGGTTATTCCTTAATTTCCTGACACAGTTCAATCAGGACACCGTTGGTTGTTTTGGGATGGAGAAAACATACTAACTTATTGTCGGCCCCGCGTTTAGGCGTGTCATTCAGTAACGTAAAACCCTCGTTTTTTAGCCGTTCCATTTCGGCTTCAATGTCATCGACGGCAAAAGCGATGTGGTGAATCCCTTCTCCTTTTTTCTTCAGAAATTTAGCGATGGGACTATCGGGATTCGTCGCTTCAAGCAGTTCGACTTTCGTTTCATTCACCCGAAAAAACGAGGTCAGGACGCCTTCGGCCTCGACGGCTTCTGATTTGTAGGGAGCTACATTCAGCAGACTGGAAAACAGCGCATTCGATGCGGTCAGGTCCCGGACGGCAATGCCAATGTGTTCGACGTTGGTAAGCATGGGTACAAAAGAACTTTTCCTTTAGGCCGAAAGTTATAGAGAAAGCATTAATATGCGTCAAAATTGACTTAATTACGACTATGGTTACGGTTTCGGAAATTGCCAAAAATAAGATTGTTGAACTACGTACCAAAGACGGTTTAGCCGCAGATCTGGCCATCCGGGTAGCGGTGCAGGGGGGTGGTTGCTCGGGCCTGATGTATGACCTACAATTCGACGCGACGCAGCAGCCCACCGACCATATAGTGGAAGATAAGGGCATCAAAATTTTGGTCGACCGCAAAAGTCTGCTCTATCTGGCCGGTACCGAACTCGACTTTTCGGACGGGCTGAACGGTAAAGGTTTCCAGTTCAAAAACCCCAATGCCAGCCGTACATGCGGTTGCGGAGAGAGTTTCGCCGTCTGACCACGCGGGCGGCCCCGCTGGGATTTTCCTGATTTTTATATAGAGAAGGCCAATTCCTTGTGGGTTGGCCTTCTTGTTTTTTTTTCTCGATTCAGTTTTAACTTTCAAGATTAAGTTGAAACTGAATCGATTTTTTGTCATTTCGACGCAGGAGAAATCTCAAACTGGAATGATAGGTGATGTTGAGATTTCTCCTGCGTCGAAATGACAAAAAATCAAGATTGTATTTTCTACAGAGGGTAAAGTACCTGTCGCTACTTCACCCCTTCTATTTGAACAATGGCGCGTGAATCTGCCGGAGGGTTTCGACGGGGATTTTGATGACCTCCCGGTCGTAGGTAAGCAGCCCGTTTACTTCGCCTTCCACGTCGGTTGTCTGAGTATACACAGCCGCCGAGAGTGCCTGTTTCTGGTAGTACTCCACTATTTTGGCGTATTTCTTTTTGTAAGCAGCCAGCACCGTGTCGGCCGAATGATAGGTCTGATATCCCCAGTTTCGCATGGCCGGATTCCAGAGGTGGCCTTCAATGGGCCAGCCGATGCCACCAAATTCACCGATAACCACAACCCGGTCTGTTTTGGGTTCGGGTGCGATGGGTTCCTCCTGATACGTGTGAATGTCGTAAAAGTCGCCCGCGCCCCGGTCATTCCAGCCACTGGCCGCGTTCACTGTTCGGCTTGGGTCGAGTGCCTTTACCCAGGTTGCCAGCCGCTCGTTGTCGTACTGTCCCCATCCCTCGTTATGCACTACCCAGGTAACAATACTGGGGTGATTGTGCAGGCGATTCATCATCCGGCGCAGTTCCAGTTCAAATTGTTCTTTTCCCTTCGACCGGCGAATGGGTCCCGACTGGTCGCCGGGGGATTCATTCTGCCCTTCCAGAAAACCCGACGGCATGTCTTGCCAGACCAGTATTCCCATTTTGTCGCAGAGGTAATAATACCGCTCCGGTTCCACTTTTATGTGCTTGCGGAGCATATTGAACCCCGACTTTTTGAGGAAGTCGATTTCAAAGGCCATCCCTTCTTCCGACGGGGGCGTGAGCAACCCGGCAGGCCACCATCCCTGGTCGAGCGGGCCATTCTGAAAAACGAATTTGTTATTTAGCAGCAATACCGGCTGGTTGGGAATCGGGCCCGGCCCAACGGAAATTTTGCGTATGGCGAAATAGCCCGTTACGGCATCGAGGGGCGTACCCGTTGGGGTAGCGTTGGCGTAGGCCGTACGGAGGGCTTCGTCCTGACGGGGTCGTTTGTTGCGGGGCGTATCGCCAAAGGGGTCCGTTACGGTAACCAGTTCCACTTTGTAATTATACAGGAACGGGCTATCCGGCGACCATAGTTTGGGGTTGCTTAGGGGAAGATACGCGGTTCGGCCCGCCCGAACGAGGGTTGTAGCCACCGTCTGGCTACCATCCAGTGCCGTTATCCGGATGGCCGTGGTATAATTGTTGGCCGGTTTATCCAGCAAGGCTTCTATCCGCACCCGGCCAGAATCCAGTTCGGGGGTCAATCGGACCTCTTCGAGGTAGGTCTGCTTCGGTACAGGTTCCAGCCAGACGGTCTGCCAGATGCCCGATACCGGCGTGTACCAGATACTATTTGGATTCATCAACTGCTTGCCCCGTGGCTGCTCCCCGGCAGACGTGGGGTCCAGCACACCCAGAACCAATTCGTTTTTTCCCTCTTTCAAAAAGTCGGTAATGTCGAAACTAAACGAATCGGAACCGCCCGTATGCGAACCAGTCAGCCCCCCGTTTACCCACAGGTTGCATTCATAATCAACGGCCCCGAAATGGATAAGCACCCGTTGCCCAGCCCATTCCTTGGGTATGGTTATTGCCTTTTTGTACCAAAGTCGCTGGTCGGCGGTGAGGGGTTTTGTTACTTTGGATAGGGTTGATTCAACGGCAAACGGCACTAGAATCTGACCATCGTATTTGGTAGGCGCGGGCGCCGTTTTAGACGTTATGGCATAGTCCCACATCCCATTCAGGTTTTGCCACTGCTGGCGTACCATTTGCGGGCGCGGGTATTCCCTCCAGGCATTCTCGGCAGTTAACTGTTTCTCCCAGCGGCTCATAATAGGCGCGGGCCGGGGCTGATTAACGGGTGGTAGCTGGGCAAAAATAACGTTAGTACTGGCTATCGAAACGCACAGGAGTAGGGAGTGCATCAACCCTGTTTTTTGTCTTTCTTTCATCATTATAGCTGTTAGCTTACTTACCCTTATCCAGTTTTCCTTCCAGCATTTTGATGAAATACCCGCCCACGACCGACCGGGCCTGAAAACCGACCTGTTTGGCATTGGTCGTCTCGTGCCAGTCGCTAAGGGGGACGCGGGTAGGGGTTTCATTGGCAAATTTCCAGACGGGGGCTACAAACTTCTGGAAATCTTTGTCCGATTTTGCCAGCGTGGCCGTCCAAATAATCCAGTCCGATTTGGTATATGTTTTTCGGCTATCTAAGGGTAATCCATACGGCTTTTGTTTGGTCAGGTAAAAGTCGATTTCTTTCTGCGCTACTTCCTTCGGGAAGATGTCAAGACCCAGTAGTTTATCCCACACTATGTTGTACTTCTGGCTCCAGCTTCCGGGTGCTTTATTGAACGTCAGTGCGTAGTGATCACCTTCTGCATCCATCTTCATCCACTTTTGCGCTAAGTCACGAGCCAGTGTCAAATGCTCATCGGCCGTTTTCTTATCACCCATCATCCCGGCCATGTGGCCGTAGCAGGCAATCCCCATGATGGCCTTGGCAGAAAGATTGGCGTTCCGGGCTAAGTGTCCGGCAAAGTCGTCGGTGCATAGCTGATTGGCGGGGTCGAAGCCATCGCGTTTGAGGAACCCAACCCATTTGGTCAGCGTGGGCCAGTGCTCTTTGGCAAAGTCAGGCTTGCCGTCGCGCTGCACCGATGCGGCCGTCAAAATCATCATATTTCCCGCTTCTTCTACCGGCATATCCTCGCCGTAGGTCTGGCCGTTGGCCAGTGGGTAGGTGCCTACATCGTGCGCCGGAAAATCTTTTTTCCACTTCCCCGATTCGCTGTAGTCGAAAATAAACCGGAGTAGTCCTTTTGCCAGTTCATTGTTGTAGAGCAAAAAAAGCGGGGCCGAGGGGTACGTAACATCAACCGTACCGATGGAGCCGTTGGAGAAATTTTCTTTGGAGAAGAAGAACACTTCGCCTTTGGGACTAGCCACAATTTTGTGGGCCGCAATAGCCTGCCGGTACGCCAGCACGCACAAGTCGGCGTACTGATTGCCCCCTGCTTTGCGGGCATCGGCCCGGAGCCGGGCATCGAAATCATTGCATTTTTTCTGCAACTGGTCGTACTCTTTCTCCGCCGTTTGCAACAATACCGGCATGGTCATCTTACCATCCCGATTCCACCAGGGGCGTAGATTCTTGCCAAAATATTGCACGGAATACAAATCGTCGTAAGCGAGTAACAGGTGTTTACTTGCCGACTTCGTTACGTTGCCAAAATCCAGTGCGGTCGCCAGTGCGAGGTCAATAGCGGCCCTCGGAGCTGCTTTATCCGTTTTGGGTAGCGTACCGCTGGCGATGAATGATTTCTTCAGGCCATCGGCCATACCGGATTCCATCTGATTGCCGGTTTCCTGCGGCACCGCCAGGTAAGCATACCCCCAGTCGATACGGATATTATCCCCTTTTTTGGCCAGAACGGGTTGAGCCACGGTACCAATCGACTCGAAATTCAACCCGTTGACTTGGCCGGTATTTACCGCCACTTCCTGCCCAATCGTGTTGGTTGCCAGCGTACCGGATTCACTGAAAAATACCTGTACGGCATGCGGCTTTTTGTCACCCGACTGTACATCGAACGTGATGTACGAAACGGGTCGGGCCGCAATGTCCAGCTCTTCCAGCAACAGGGGCGACATGAAGTTGACCGTTAGTTTTACCGGTCCAGCCGTGAAAGCATAGTTTGTTTGCGTGGCCGATACAGTCACGTCCGTTTGCGAGGCCCGTGCCACAACCGCCGACGGAATAGGGTTGACGATGCCCGCATCCACAAATGACCCACCGCGTGGACTCACGCAGTGAACAGCCAATACATTTTTGCCTTTCTGCAACGCTTTCTGTCCGGCTGCCGACAGGGGCAGGTAGCTATATTCATTGACATAACCGGGCTTATCCAGAATTTTAGTGCCGTTCAGATACACTACTATATCATCGTCGTGATTGAGTGAAAGCAGCAGTTTTGTAGGGTCGGCCTGGCCATCGTAGGTGAACTCCCGCCGGAAATAGATACCGTCTTTGGCACTGGTGGTCCACTTCGTTTTGGCGTCGGGCGTATCGCCGAATGGTCCCGGTCCTGATTGCCAGGCACTGGCATTAAAAGCGGGTTTCTCCCAGCCAGTACCTGGTTTTATGAGGGTGTACTGGGCGGTGTAAGGCTGGGCTTCGCCGGTGGCTAAAATGGGTTTATAGGCGGTCGGTACGGCACCCAGAAATTGATAAGCTTTGCCATCCACCCGGATGATTCCCTCCAGCGACTGCGGCTTACCCGTCCAGTGGCGCGTGGGGGAGTCAGTTAGTTTATCGGTCATACTCCATACGCTGAAGTAAGGATCGTGGGTAATGAGCGGATAAGCGGGTGGGCGCAGTTCCTGGGCCTGATTTAACCCGTGGATCAGCATAAAAAAAACGGTGACTAAAGCAGGATAACGCGACTTCTTATGCATCAGGGAATCAATTTTTGGGAACGGATACTACGTCCTTATAAACCAGAGTATGCCCTCACTTTACTTATCAAATAGGGTATCAACAACCTAATTCGTACTTATACGGGTAGAATAAATAGTCGCCATTCTTATTCGGCAAACCACTAACAAACTTCTTTGACGCGTCTGAACCCATGAAATCTCTCCTCTACTGGCTGTTTTTACCGATGCCTGCCGGGCAGAAAATAGTATGTGCTGCCTGGCAGCCTACTAATGGAAAGGTGGATTGCTCCGGGGACCGACAGTGGCAGCGCGTACCTTCCTGCTAGTACCCAGTAAAAAAAACGTACCATTTCTTGATTGCGCTTCACTACCCGTTTGCTTATTTATCCTTACTCGTTTATGACAGGAAACCAGAATCTACCACCCACCGGCAACATGCTGACAACGCATGACCCAATGAATAAACAAACCAATTACCGCTGGGTGATTGTGGCCCTGCTCTTTTTTGCCACGACAATCAACTACCTCGACCGACAGGTAATTAGTCTGCTCAAGCCGATACTGGAAAAAGAGTTTAACTGGAGTGAAACGGACTACGGTAACATTGTAACCGTTTTCACTTTTTTCTATGGCACAAGCACGCTACTGGCTGGGTATATCATTGACCGGGTTGGTACTAAACTCGGTTACATCGGGTCTATTATCATCTGGAGTTTTGCGGCCATGGGCCATGCGCTGGCGGGTGGTACGGCCGGTTTCATGGTGGCCCGTGCCTTCCTCGGCGTCGGTGAGGCCGGTAACTTTCCGGCTTCCATCAAGACCGTAGCGGAATGGTTCCCGCAGAAAGAGCGGGCACTGGCTGTTGGTATTTTCAATGCGGGGGCTAATATCGGGGCGGTGGCCGCCCCGGCACTGGTACCCATGATTGCTATTGTATGGGGATGGCAAATGGCCTTCATCATTACGGGCGCACTGGGTTTTCTTTGGATTGGGGCCTGGTGGTATTACTACGAGGTACCGGCCCGGCATAAGCGGGTCAGCCCATCTGAACTGGCTTATATTACAGAAGCCCCCACGGTAAATCCCATGACGGCTGGTGACGCAGCCTCGACGAATCTGGTCGATGATGCTCCAGACGGCAAATATGCCATCTTTGGCAATAGAGCTATATGGGGTTTTATGAGTGGTAAGCTCCTGACCGATCCTATCTGGTGGTTCTTTTTGTTCTGGTTGCCCTCGTACCTGTCTAACATTTATCACCTTGATCTAACAAAGCTGGGTGCTCCACTGATTGTTATCTACTCGGCAGCTACGGTTGGTAGTGTGGGTGGTGGATGGTTATCGTCCATGCTTATTCGCAAAGGCTGGCACCCTACCCGGGCGCGGCAATGGGCAATGGGCCTGTTCGCCATTTGTGTTATGCCTGTCATGCTAATTAGCCAGGTGGACGGGCTTTGGCCGGTTATCGGTATACTATCATTAGCCATAGCGGCTCACCAGGCCTGGTCGGCCAATATTTTCACCGTAGCCGCTGACCAGTTCCCCAAATCGGTGCTCAGCCGGGTGGTTGGCCTGGGTACAATGGCAGGTACTTTAGGCGGAGCGATCTTCCCGTTGATAGTTGGCAGGATTCTTGATCATTATAAATTGTTGGGCAGCTTGTCTGAAGGTTACTACATTATCTTCTACATCGCTGGCTTCGCTTATCTGGTCGCCTGGACATTCCTGTACATTTTTGTTTTTAGCCGGGCGGCCAAAAACAAATGATTTATGAAAAAGAGTAAGGTATTGATGGGTGCCTGTTCGATAGCCTGGTTGGGATTGCTGGCTATGAACCTGTCGGGCTACACGGCTAAAGCCCAGTCTGACGAATTTTATCGGCTGACTGCCGGGGAGAAAATCGCCCATCAGCAAAAAATTCGCGCTGCCTATGAGGCAAACCGCCAGCAGATGATGGATAAACTGGGGGTTAAACAACCTGCGTTGTCACCACCTGCCTCAGACCCAAGCCGACCCGCTGCACTCCAGCCGGTAGCGGGATCGACCAATTGGGCCGATAATACCGGACTTACCTACGTGCAGTCAGCCTGGGGGAACTGGACTAATTATGATGAGGCCAAGGCAACGGCCACGGCTTATGCCCTGCCTGATCCGCTGAAACTGAAAAACGGAAAAGCGGTGCAGGATGCCGATACCTGGTGGAACCAGCGTCGCCCCGAAATCCTGAACGACTATCAAACGGAGATATACGGAAAAATACCGGCTAATACCCCCCGAGTCTTTTTCTCCACGCTGGGTGCCGACAGCACAGTGTTGGGCGGGAAGGCAACGCAGAGAAAGTTGCTGGGCTATGTTGACAACACGCAGTATCCACGGGCTACTCCCGTCATCCCCGTGCTTCGCTTCATGCCCGCAAATGCGTCGGGACCAGTGCCAATGATGGTCATTGTGTGGGGTTCATTCCCAACTCCCATGACTACGGTGGAAAAGCTGGTTGACGCGGGCTGGGCCGTCGCTGTTGTGAACACGGGGGGCCTTCAAATGGACAATGGAGCCGGATTGCATGAGGGCGTTATAGGATTGATGAACAAAGGGCAGGACCGCAAGCCCGACGATTGGGGCGTTTTGACTGCTTGGAGCTGGGGGCTGAGCCGGGTACTCGATTATTTCGAAACCGACAAAGCTATCAACGCCAAACAAATCGGTATTCAGGGACATTCGCGCTGGGGCAAAACAGCCCTCCTGGCCGGTGCGCTGGACTCGCGCTGGGCCATTGTGTTTTCCAGTTGTTCGGGTTCCATGGGTGCCTCACTGGAAAAGCGAAACTTCGGCGAAACGATTGACAACGTAAACGGCGCCAGCGAGTACCACTGGATGGCGGGAAACTTTCTGAAATACGGGGGCAACTGGGATGCCATGCCGGTTGATGCCCATGAACTGATTGCACTCGTAGCCCCCCGGCCGATCTTTATTACCGGTGGTACGCAAGATAGTTGGGCTGATCCTAAAGGAGAGTTTCTGGCCTGTGCTGCCGCTAGTCCCGTTTATGAATTATTGGGTAAAAAGGGCGTTGGTACGACCCGAATGCCCGCTCCCGATGTATCACTAATACAGGGAGACGTTGCTTTCCGAAACCATGAAGGTGGTCATGTTGACTCACTCGACTGGCCCGTTTTTCTGGAATTTGCCCGGCGTCAACTCAATCTCAAATAAACAGTGCACGAATTAGTGCTTCAGGCAGCGCATTAATGCCGGGCGGCTGGTAAACGGATTGTACTTTTGTACGCTGTTGGCGCGACGTATGGCACCAACGGCGTACAAAAATCCATAAACAGATAGTCCGTTTAATCAATGGGAATGTTACAAACCATGCGCTGGTTCGGCCCAAACGACCCAGTTCCCTTAATGGCCCTTCGGCAAGCCGGTTGCCAGGGTGTCGTTACGGCACTGCATCAGATTCCGGTGGGTGTGTTGTGGTCAGTTGACGCGATTGAAGAAAGAAAACAGCTGGTTGAAGCCGATAATGAACGGTACACCCCGCTGCATTGGGCAGTGGTGGAGAGCCTGCCCGTTCACGAGGACATTAAGAAAGGTCGGCCAACCCGCGAAGCGTACATTGACACCTACAAACAGTCGATTCGGAATCTGGCTGCCTGCGGTATCAAAACCGTTTGTTACAACTTCATGCCGGTACTGGACTGGTCGCGCACGAACCTCCAGTACGAAATGCCGGATGGCTCCCGCGCCCTTCGGTTTGTGTGGGAAGACTTCGCCATCTTCGACTTGTGCATCCTGAAACGACCCGGTGCCGAATCGGATTACGAACCCGAAATTATCGAATCGGCCCGCCAGAAATTCACTACCCTATCCGTAGAGCAAATTACCGAATTAGCGAATATCGTTTTGCTTGGCTTACCCGGTTCGGAGGAAGCCTTTACGCTCGACACGTTTCAGGGGTTGCTGAATGAATATGCCACCATTGGCGATGCGGAACTCCGGCAAAACCTGTACCATTTTATTCAGCAGGTAGCGCCCGTGGCGCAGGAAGTGGGTGTCAGGCTGTGTATTCATCCAGATGACCCCCCGCGCTCATTGCTGGGTCTCCCCCGCGTGGTCAGTACCGAAGCCGATTTGGCCCAGTTGATGGAGACTATCAATGTAGTGGCTAATGGCATCACGTTCTGCACGGGTTCACTGGGGATTCGATCCGACAATGACTTGCCCGGCATGATTCAGCGTTTTGGCGAGCGCATCCATTTTATTCACCTCCGTACCACAAAACGGGAATCCGACGGACCATCTGGCCAGCCCCGAAACTTCCACGAAGCAGACCATCTGGCGGGCGATGTGGATATGTATGCCGTGGTTAAAGCCATTGTGCTGGAACAGAAACGACGCGAGCAAACGGGCGTTGGCGAAATGGCTATCCCCATGCGTCCGGACCACGGCCATCAGATGCTTGATGACCTCACCAAAAAGACTTATCCCGGTTATTCGGCTATTGGCCGGTTGCGTGGTTTGGCCGAACTTCGCGGCCTGGAACTGGGCATTACACGCAGTATAGATGAGATGAAGGCGGACGCCTAATGAGTATAGTCGCCTTTAGTGCTTCTTATGTGTTAACAATCGCCCTCGTTAATGATTCGATTCCTTTTCCTGTTTCTTCTTGTTGCCAGCACCGCCAATGCCGACGATGGTTACCGGTTATGGCTGAAATACGACCTGATTAAAGACGTTGCCAAACGGGAAGAATACGCCCGGTCGGCGCAGTTTATTGCCGTTACGGGGAACGACCTCATCCTGATATCGGCTGCCAATGAATTGCAGACTGGCTTGCAGGGTTTATTAGGCAAAACGATTCCTGTTGTGGCAAATGCCGGTACCCGAACGGGCGGTATTTTGCTGACGATGGCTACGGCACCACAGGCCGCCGGGCAAAAAGGTGCCAAAGAGGGGTACTCCATCACAAAAAAGACGGCTAACATCACCATTGCCAGCCAGTCTGGTGCGGGGGTTCTTTACGGCGCATTCGCCCTGCTTCGGCAATTACAAACCGGTCAGTCGCTCAGTGGGCTTTCCTTGGTGAGTAGCCCTAAAATTCAGCACCGCCTGCTCAACCACTGGGATAATACCAACGCATCCATTGAGCGGGGATACGCGGGTGAATCACTTTGGAAGTGGTACGAATTACCCGCAACGGTCGATCCGCGCTACCGGGACTACGCCCGCGCCAACGCATCGTTGGGGATAAACGGCACGGTCATCAACAATGTGAATGCCAGTGCCCGGTTTTTAACCGCCGAATATTTGGAGAAAGTGGCTGCGCTGGCAGCTGTTTTTCGGCCCTACGGAATCCGGATTTACCTGTCTGTCTACTTCCCGGCTCCCAAAGTTATCGGTGGCCTGAAAACCGCCGACCCGCTCGACCCCGACGTGAAAAAATGGTGGGCTGATAAAACAAAGGAAATTTATAAACTCATTCCCGACTTTGGCGGGTATCTGGTAAAAGCCAACTCTGAGGGTGAACCCGGCCCGCAGGATTATGGGCGCAATCATGCCGACGGGGCCAACATGCTGGCCGAAGCCCTTGCTCCCTACGATGGCATCGTGATGTGGCGGGCCTTTGTGTACAAAGCCGACGCGAATGCCGACCGCTTTAAGGCGGCCTATGAAGAGTTCACACCCCTGGATGGGAAGTTCGATAAGAAAGTAATCGTTCAGGTTAAGAACGGCCCCATTGATTTTCAGCCGCGTGAGCCCTTTTCTCCCCTGTTTGGCAACATGCCTAAAACGCCCCTGTCGATAGAGTTTCAGATCACGCAGGAATACACTGGTTTTGCTACGCACTGGGTATACGAAGCTCCCATCTTTAAAGAGTGCCTGGAGTCGGATACGTACGTAAAGGGTAAAGGGTCTACCGTGGCGAAGGTGGTTGATGGCAGTTTGCAGGGCTACGAGTTGACGGCTATTGCCGGGGTTGCCAACACCGGTTCTGACCGTAACTGGACGGGTAACCCAATGGCGCAGGCCAACTGGTATGCTTTTGGTCGGCTGGCCTGGGATCATACCCTCTCGTCGGAAGATATTGCTACGGATTGGGTTAAAATGACCCTGACAAACGAACCCAAAGCGGTAAAGACAATCACCGATATCATGCTGCGGTCGCGGGAAATCTATGTCGATTATAACACCCCACTGGGTTTGTCTCGTCCCTGGGCAGGTGTCCACTTTGCACCCGAACCCTGGCAGGAGAAAAGTGCCCGCCCCGACTGGACGGCCATTTATTACCACCGGGCTGACTCCATCGGATTAGGGTTCGACCGAACCGCTACCGGGAGTAATGCACTGGCGCAGTACAGCCCCGAAGTGCAGCAAAAATGGAATAATGTGGAAACCTGTCCCCTACCGTACCTGCTCTGGTTTCACCACGTTCCCTGGACGAAGAAACTGAGCACGGGCCGAACCCTTTGGGATGAACTCTGTACCCGCTTTTATACCGGTGCTGATTCCGTTGGCTGGATGCAGCAGCAATGGGCGCAGGTGAAACCCGCCATCGACCCGGAGATTTTTGCCGATGTGACGGGCCGGTTGATAACCCAGCAAAAAGAAGCCATCTGGTGGCGCGATGCCTGGGTGCTGTACCTTCAAACCTATTTCCGGGAACCGATTCCTGCCCCGTTCAAAAAGCCGGAGCGAACGCTGGACGAGGTTAAAAACTTAGTACATATTTATCAATTGCGTTAATGGAACAAAATCCAATGGCCGTTTTTTCGCTGGCCGGAAAGCTGGCCCTCATTACCGGTGGAGGCAGTGGTATCGGCTTCGATATTGCAAACTGTATGGTCAGTGCTGGTGGCCGTGTCGTTATCACCGGTCGGCGGGAAGAGCCCCTGCGTGAAGCCGTCGAGAAACTGGGCGAACGAGCACAGTATCGGGTCAATGACGTAACAAAACGGGATTCGCTGGATGCGTTGGTGGAAGAAATTGAACGCACGATTGCCCCCATTGATACGCTCGTCAACAACGCGGGTATCAACATGAAAAAACCGGCTCTGGAGGTAACGGATGAAGATTTTGACCGTATTGTACACACGAACCTGAACTCGGTTTTCAGCCTGACGAGGGTATGTGCCCAACGGATGATGGCCCGTAAAAGCGGCTCCATCATCATGATATCGTCTATGGCGGCCTACTACGGGATTGACCGGGTTGCCGCTTATGCCGCATCTAAATCGGGGGTGGAAGGGATGGTTAAGGTGCTGGCCTCGGAGTTTTCGGGCAATGGCGTTCGCGTGAATGCGATTGCGCCGGGCTTTATTGAAACGGCCATGAGTAAAACAGCGATGGGCGGTGACCCCGACCGGTTTGCCCGCGCTATGCGTCGAACACCGATGGGTAAATTCGGACAACCCGAGGATATTGGCTGGGCCGCCGTGTTCCTGGCTTCCGAAGCGGCTAAATACGTTACCGGTGTATCATTGCCGGTGGATGGGGGCAACTCAATTGGCTTTTAGCGGGTAAACACACCCTGTTTTTCTGGTTGCTATTCAGCCTGCGGCCATCGGGAATTGTTGATTTTGTCCACGGAACAAAATAGGGGAAAAGTGTTGATATGCAATGAGTTAATTCCTTTGTTAGCCGGAACTAGCTTCAGTAGGATAATCAGTGCACACGCGTCCAGGCGCGGGTTTTACCCAGGAAAGGCATACCCATTACGTAGCCGCGCATATCCAGCGTATTTTGGTTACTGAGCGTAACTTCGCAGCCGTACGTTTTACCATCTTCGGGGTTGTAAATGTCACCATCGCCCCAAACGCCATTTCCTTTATAGGTCAGATTGGTAAGCATGATCAGTCCCATCAGGGGGCGGGTACGGAGTTTTTCATCGGGATTTTGGGCATCAATTTTGGGTTTATTTGAACCCGGTTCTGTTGGTTCCAGCATCCAGACCAGCTTGCCGTTGTATTTGTTTCCCTGCTTGTAAATCTGAACCTGATTCCGCTTCTTTGAACTGAGCCACTTGCCCAAAATAGCATCGGGGTCATCGGCTTTGGGGGCCATTGAGGTCAAACCAACACAAAGTATAAGTAGGAAAGCAACCGGGCGTAGTAGGTTCATAACGTAGCTTAAACAAATTGTTCAGTAATTACCCTGAAAAGTGCAGGATATCATATAGACTAAAAAAGGGTAGTCAGGGTTTAAGCCCTGCAACCCTTCCTGAGACGCACTGTATGTGTCTGCATCTGGATAATTCACGAACTGTAGTGGTGACAGGAGCTGGTATTATACGCTTTATCTAACTCATCTCCTTAATGTTAGCCCAGTATAATCCCGCAAATATCAGGCTGAAAAATACCCCGAATGAGGTGTTCAGGGCCCCAAAACCGGCCAGAGAAACCGTTAGCACAAAACCGGCGACGATGCCCGCTATGTACACCCAAAAGCCAATCCGACGCAACCGGAACATGAGTATCGCGCCGATTAAGGTCAGAAAGGAATAAGCAAACTGAGCAATAGCCAGCGAGCGTACCTGCATCTGGTCAGGCGGTAAGGGAACATCTCCCGATGAGCGATCTTCAAAATACTTTTTGGGTTCCTTGTCCGTGCCTGTATTCTTTCGCTGGCCGGCCACATAGGGCGTTTCTGAGACCGCACTGGTTTGGAAGTAAGACACGGTAGCATCGACCAGACCCAAGGCACAGCTAAGAAAGGTGAGAATACAGAGGAGGGTTAAGAACTGAGAACGCATATAATTAGGGAGAATTAACCTTATTTGCACAGCTAAGTTTTCGCACTACTAACAAAAGCCAAATCCAATGACCTTGCAGGAATTAACTGAGCAGATAAGAAACAAAGTTACGCATGCAGATGACATCGACGCTACTGTGAAGATTACTACCGATCAGGGCGTTGTGTATATCGACGGCAAACAATCGCCCGTGGTGGTTTCCAACGAGGATAAACCTGCCGATTGCGATTTGCAAATAACTGTCGATAATCTGGTGAAAATGGGTAATGGTGACCTCAATCCCATGATGGCCGTGATGACGAAAAAACTCAAAATCGACGGTAATATGGGAATTGCCATGAAAATGGGGAAAATAATGGGGTAAAAATAAGTCTCGCCGGGACTTTCAATTTCCACTGAGCCAACAAGTTTGTGAAGCAGCATTACAACGGCGGTTACGCGCTGTAATGGGCAGAGCAGGTAGGGGAGAGACTTACCTTAGCGAACGCTTTACGTTTGTTTCTCCTGCACTTCGTTTAACCCTTTGTTCTGAATAAATTCCTACATTAGTGGTACCTCAAACCCCCTAATGAGACTTCTCTACCAACGAATTTTATACGCCCTGAGCAGTTCCCTACTCGTTTCCTCCCTCGCGGCACAACCGCTAAGCAGGCAACCTGCGGTCGTTCTGTCTGCTCGTAGCGAACACATTTCGTTGGAAGGGAAAATGGATTATTGGCTGGATTCTGCTCATACCGGCACCCTTACCGATGTGCTCAGCTCAACGGGTCGGGTCGCTTTCAACCCAGTTACGTCTCCCGTTCCCAACTTTGGCGTTGTTACAGGTACAAAAGTAGCCACACCCGTTTGGCTGCGATTTCGGGCGCAGAATTCCGCTGGTCAGTTACAGCGCTGGCTGACCGAAATAGATTTCTGGTGCTTCGATGAATTACAGCTTTTTGTGGTCGATGCTCAGAACCGGGTCTTATCCACATCGCGAACCATTGGCTGGAAAACTCCGGTCGATCAGCGTATTATATCGCACCGGCACTTCTGGTTTCCATTCACCGTTCCGGCCGGGCAAACCGTATCGGTTTATCTGCGGGTTGTCAAGCAGCGTGGAGCGCAGGTGATTCCCATCGAACTCGTTCGGGAATCAGCTTATGCCTACACCGTTCAGAAAAGCTATTTGTATTGGGGTGGCGTGTTGTTTACGCTGGCTTTTGTTGCCCTGATGAGCCTGATTTTCTTCCTTACTACGTTCGACCGAATTTATTCAAAATACATTTTCTGCTTGTTGGGGTTAGTGGGGTTCTTCTTCATCAATGATGGATTTATGAATCAGTTTGCTTTTCAGGAGCAATTCTGGATGCCCCGGCAGAATGTTTACTTCCTGTTTCCACTCATTCTATTCTACTCCCAGTTAACGTTTGTCCGGACGTTTCTGAATCTGAAAAATACACCCTCGCACCGTTGGCATACCGTTGGGAGAGTGGTTCTCTGGGGGGGTATATTATGCCTGGTTTCGCTGATCGCCGAGTGGTTTTTCCCCTTCACTCCCGTTACAGAACCGATTATGGTTCGGCTATTCACCTCACTTTATTGGTTGCCTCTACCCGTCATTGTCGCGTATATTATCGTCAACATTGTTCGGCGGTATCGTGTGCAGGAGGCTCTGCTGTATCTGGTGGCTATTTCGCCCTTTTATTCGCTGAATTTTGCCCTCGTTTTCGCCAATTTCGGTTTGTTGCCTACGTACCAACCCATTGCCAACTTTGCCTACTATGCAACGGCGGCTTTGTTTGAGGTACTGGTCTTGACGATCGGGCTGGCCTACCGGTATAAAGTGGATCGTGACCGGACCGAACAGCTCATCAAAGAAACGACCGTTCAACAACAGCGGGCCTACGAAGCCGAGGTGCAGACTCTGGCTCTGAAAAACAGTTTGCTGATCGAAAAAGAACGGATTGCCCGCGATTTGCACGACAACGTGGGTGCTCATCTGGCGTTCATCGTAACCAATCTGACCCACATTAGCGACCAGGCCGAAAAGCAGCCCATCCAGGACGGCAAACAGTGGGCCAGCCGGTTGCGTACCATTGTAACTCATACCCGCGAGGCCGTTAAACTCCTGCGCGAAACCATCTGGGCCATTCACCAGGAGAGCTTCACGGTCGAAGAGTTTTCGGACCGGCTCAATCAGTATATCAACCGCTATTTCCATGATACGGACGGCCTGCACGTCGATGTGCTGGTAACGGGCTCACAAACCCAGCGGCTTAGCTCGACTCAGGTATTGAATCTGTTCCGCATCGTGCAGGAAGCCCTTACCAATGTGGTCAAACACGCGCAGGCTACAGCCGCCCACGTACAGTTGGAGGTTAATGCATCGGGGCACATAAACCTACAGGTACGCGACAATGGCCGGGGTTTTACATGGGCAAACGGAGCGTCTTCGGCGCAGCATTACGGCCTTGAAAATATGCAGATCCGGGCGCAGGAATTAGGCGGTACATTTCGGATTTTTGCCGACAACGGAACCACCGTGGAGGTAGCCGTATAGGCTCGTTTCACTAAATCGGTACTGTTTTTTCGATCCCTCCAGGTAACACATCCGGGTAATGGTTGGTTGTGTATACAATCACTTACCTTATGAATAAATCAATCATTGACCAGCGAACACTGGGTGTTGCGTATAACCCAGACCATACAAACGTGCGGGTATGGGCGCCAATGGCCCAGTCGGTAGTCCTGCATCTTTGTCAGCAGGACACAAAAATTCCCCTTCAAAACGACGGTACTTACTGGTACACAACTACTGATAAAATCCAGCCCGGCGATGCCTATAAATTTATCCTGAACGATACTATCGAACGGCCTGACCCGGCCTCTCTGGCGCAACCGAAGGGCGTACACGGTCCCTCGCAGGTAGTTGATACGGTGAGTTTTGTGTGGTCGGATGCCGACTGGCAAAACCCACTACTGGATGATTATCTGATGTATGAACTCCACACGGGTACGTTCTCGCCTGAGGGCACCTTTGCCGGGATTGAAGAACGATTGGACTACCTGGTCGAACTGGGCGTTAACGCCATCGAAATCATGCCGATAGCCCAGTTTCCGGGTACGCGCAACTGGGGCTACGACGGAGTGTGTCCGTTTGCGGTCCAGAACTCCTACGGCGGAGCGGCTGGTCTGCAAAAATTAGTGGATGCCTGCCATCAGCGCGGCCTGGCCGTAGTGCTGGATGTGGTCTATAACCACGTAGGCCCGGAAGGGAATTACCTATCTGACTTTGGCCCTTATTTTACCACAAAACACCAGACCCCCTGGGGAGACGCCCTGAATTTCGATGATGCTTACAGCGACAGTGTTCGTCAGTATTTTATTGAGAATGTGCTGATGTGGCTTCGGGACTTTCACATCGACGCGCTCCGGCTGGATGCTGTTCATGCTATTCGTGATACCAGTGAGGTACATTTGCTGCGGGAAATGAAAGAACGTGTCGATGAATTGATAACGCTGACGGGTAAACAACATTACCTGATAGTGGAATCGGATTTGAACGAAACCCGTTTTATAAAACCCATTGTCGAGGAGGGGTACGGTATGGATGCCCAGTGGAATGATGAGTTTCACCACGCGCTGCGCGTTACGGCCGGGGGCGAACGAAACGGCTATTACGCCGATTACAACGGTATTCAGCATTTGGCTAAAGCCTACAAAGATGCGTATGTGTACGATGGTACAACGATGCACCCAAATTCCCGAATTGTAGGGAAATCGACGGCGGGTCATGCGGGGCGGCAGTTTGTGGTTTTTACCCAGAATCATGACCAGATCGGTAACCGGATGCTGGGCGAACGACCAAGCCAGTTGGTAAGTCCCGAAATGAAGAAACTCATGGCCGGTGCTGTTATCAGCAGTCCCTACCTGCCCATGCTGTTTATGGGCGAGGAGTGGGGCGAGCTGAATCCGTTCCTTTATTTTGTGAGCCATTCCGATTTACCCCTCATTGAAGCCGTTCGGCAGGGCCGAAAAAAGGAGTTTGCGGCCTTCCACGGGCCGTTTGCGGCACCAGACCCGCAGGATGCAGCAACATTTGAACGGTCCAAATTGAACTGGACACGCGTTACGCAGGAACCGCACCAAACCATTTTTCGCTATTATCAAACCCTGTTGGCCCTGCGCAAACAATCGTCATTACGTCACCCCAACCGCGAGTCGGTAGCCGTGGTGGTGGATGAAGAACGAATGACGCTGACCCTTTTTCGTCAACACGCCGGTGAGCTGGTTGGACAGCAGGAAGAAACCGTGATTTGTCTGATGAATTTCTCGAAAGAAATCCAGTTGCTTACGCTACCAGCTAGTGAACGATCCTGGTACAAACTGCTCGATTCAGCTGATCCCCAATGGAATGGACCGGCGGCTGCTCCCACTGTTTTGGCTACTAACCATGAGCACGTTAGCGTTCAGCCTGAATCAATTCTGATCTACACAAACAAATAAGATGTATAATCCGATTTCTACGTATCGATTTCAGTTCAACAAAGACTTTACGCTTACCCATCTCGATGCCTTGTTGCCTTACCTGCAAAAACTAGGCATCACAACCGTTTATGCGTCGCCCATTTTTGCGGCAACACCCGAGAGTTCGCACGGCTACGACAACGTCGATCCTACCCGCATCAATCCGGAGATAGGCACGCAGGAACAACTAAGGGCTATCAGTGGGCGGTTGCGGGAATCGGGTATGGGCTGGTTGCAGGACATTGTGCCCAACCACATGGCTTACCATCCGGACAATGTCTGGCTGATGGATGTGCTGGAGAAAGGGATGTATTCACGCTTCAGCCAGTTTTTTGAAACGTCCTTATCCAGTTCATTCTTTCATGGCCGCATCATGGCGCCGTTTCTGCCAGAATCGCTGGATGACGCAATGCAGGATGGTAGACTGACTATCGACTACGAAGAGTCCCGCTTCGTTCTTAAAGTAAGTGGAAACGTGCTGCCGGTAAAGCCAACATCGTACACACCGGTTTTACAAGCAACGGCCATCCCACAAAATGATGCCATAAAACAACTGCTGACAGAACTCGAACAACTCCAGTACACCGATGAGCCGAAAGAATATGCCCTTGCCTGGGATGAGGTACGGCTGCAACTGGCATCGTTGGTCAATACCCCATTGATCGAGGAATACGTAGCGGATTGTTTGCGGGTACTCAATGCTGATTTGATCCAATTACGTCCGATTGTCGATGAGCAACATTACCGATTCTGCACTGAGCCAGAATCCCGTCAGGAAATGAATTACCGCCGTTTTTTCACCATCAATGGCTTGATTTGCCTGAACATGCGCGACGAGCCAACTTTTCAGCACGTGCATGCTCTAACGAAAGAACTGGTCGATGAATCCGTTTTTCAGGGCTTACGCATCGACCACGTAGATGGGCTGTTCGACCCGACTCAGTACGTGCACCAATTGCGCGACCTGGTGGGGGAGGAGACCTACATTGTCGTGGAGAAAATCCTGCACGACAATGAAGACCTGCCCGAATCATGGCCCATAGAAGGAACATCGGGCTACGATTTTCTGGCAATGGTGAACAACCTGCTGACCAACGGCGACAGTGAGAAGGCGTTTGTAGACTTTTACCACCAGTTAATTGGGTCAGACACGTCCTTGCCCGACCGTATCCGGTATCGGAAATCGTACTTTCTGGCGCAGTACATGGGTGGTGAACTGGATAATCTGTACCATTATTTTCTGGCCATGAATCTAGCCGATGAGCCGGACGTTGAAATTCTGAAAGCGGGTGAACTGAAGTTTGCTATCGGTGAACTGCTGGTTGAATGTCCTATTTATCGGTACTACGGTAGCCAGTTTCCGTTGCCGGACGAGGAAGCTAGCGTTATCCGGAAACTGCTTAAAAACATTCGGCAGAACAACCCTACCATCGAAACGGCGGTGAACGTGCTGGAAACGGCGCTGATAACCAAGCCCCCGGTGGCCGACGCTGATTATAACGAGCGGGCACTTCGGTTTTACCAGCGGCTAATGCAGTTTTCGGGACCGCTAATGGCGAAGGGAGTAGAAGATACGCTTATGTATACCTACAACAGTTTCATTGGGCACAACGAAGTGGGCGATTCGCCGGAGCGGTTCGGTATGTCGGTGGATACGTTTCACCGGGCCATGCAGTCCCGGCAGGAGCACTGGCCGCTGGCGCAGAATACAACGGCTACCCATGATACCAAACGGGGCGAAGATGTGCGGGCACGGCTCAATGTACTGACGGATCTGGCCGATGAGTGGCTAACGGAAGTGCAGCACTGGCAGCAAATGACCAGTGCCGTGAGGGGGGAACTGGACTGCAATGATGAATACCTGATTTACCAGAACCTGCTGGGGGCGTACCCCATGCCGGGCCAGGATGAAGACGACTTCCCAAACCGGTTCCGTCTGTATCTGGAGAAGGCGTTTCAGGAAGCCAAGCGGCATACGACCGGCTGGGCCATTGACGAAAGCTACCATGCAGACATTCGAGCGTTTACGGATTATATACTGGATAAGAAAAGCCCCTTCTGGACGCGGTTTCAGGTATTTCAGCACGAAATGGCCGATTTAGGGGTGGTTAATTCATTGGCACAGGTACTCCTGAAACTTACCTGCCCCGGTGTGCCCGACGTGTATCAGGGAAGTGAAGGCTGGGACTTGAGCCTGGTTGACCCCGACAATCGCCGACCGGTTGACTACGAGAAGCGACAACAGTGGCTGGATGAGTTTGCCGGAAAGGCATCGGCGGAGAATCTGGACGATTTATGGCAAAACCGTTTCGACGGTCGTATAAAATTCTGGCTGACTCACCAGCTTCTGCGGGAGCGGCAACAGAACCCAACCCTGTTTGCCGAAGGGCAGTACATCCCCCTAACCGTAGAAGGGGAGTATGCCAAACACATCATCGCCTTCGCCCGGCAGCACGAGCAGGACTGGCAGGTGGTAGTTGCCCCCTTGCACACGGCACAACTATGCCGCCAACAAGGTGCCGATATCCGCTCCCTCGACTGGAAAACCACCCAAATCGTGCTACCCGACAATGCACCAGACATTTGGACCAACCGACTGACCGGCGCAACAGGTAATGGTAAGGACATTCCCATACAGACACTGCTGGGAAAACTTCCGGTAGCATTGTTGCAATAAAAGTATCCTGGACTTTAGTCCGGCCCGCCGAAGGCTGGTTTTGAACACTTTTTAGCCTTCGGCGGGCCGGACTAAAGTCCAGGATACTTTTCTTTAGGAATTAGGTATAGGTTTCTCTGGTACGCCTGCCTGGTCGGAGTGGCCCTTCTGGAAACAGTCCTCAGTTAGGCTATGAATCTATTATAGAAATCTCGGGGAGAAATAATAGTGGTCTCGCCAACTTGTTTAAGCGGTAGCAAATGTTGTGCATCACCCGTAATCAGAAAGTGAGCATTGATGAACAGAGTTACCCGCAGCACATTATTGTCGTCGGGATCGGAAGAATTCGTCGGTAGATTATTAGTAGGAGAAACGACAATATGTCTTTCGCGGATAGTCTCAATGATGCGATCTCGTCGTTCGGGTGAGTATCCAAACTTCTCCTTCATTTTTTCATTGAACTCACTCAATATCCATTCGGATGTAAAGAGTTCGAAATGAAGCGCGCAATAGTTGTATACGTCCGCTGCGAAACCGGGAAAGACAAAGGTGGAGATGAGAACGTTGGTGTCGAAAATAATCGACGTGGAGGCAGGTAAACGCAGGGGCGTTTCCATAATAGCTTGAGCGTATTCGACCGCAACAGCCTCTTTGTTTTGGTCAGTTTATACGCAATGATAAGCCCTTATTCTGATACTACGAAATCTCCTGATAGATATCTTCTTCAGATAAAAAACCAGCTGCTTCGGCAGTTCCTTTTAGTTCCTGACGAAGTTTGTTCACCTTCTGGATGTGCAGATAGTTCTTCACTATTCGACTAATCATCTGGTCGGATGGGAGGTTGACCGTACCGGATATTTCCTCCAAATCCCGAAAAACTTTGTCCTCCAGTTCAACTGTTACAACAGTCATGGCTATAGCGTTTCTGGTTTTAACATAAATATCTGTTTTCTAAACGCAAATACCAACAAAACCGTTGCGCCACACCTATACAAGCATGGCACAACGGTTTTTGACATAAGATTTCAGCAGAATGCGGTCGCGCTACCGGCTCAGGTACAGGTTTCGTTCAGAATACACCTTCTGGAAATAATCGTCGGTTAGGTCGTCGATGAAGTAGATGCCCTCCCCGGTCGATTTCATTTCCGGGCCGAGTTCCTTGTTCACGTTCGGGAATTTGTTGAACGAGAACACCGGAATCTTGATGGCATATCCCTTTTTAACGGGCTTGAAATCGAAGTCCTTCACCTTCTTGTCACCCAGCATTACCTTCGTAGCGTAGTTAACGTACGGCTCCTGGTAGGCCTTGCAAATGAACGGAACTGTGCGGCTAGCCCGTGGGTTAGCTTCGATGATGTACACCGTTTCATCCTTAATGGCGAACTGGATGTTAATTAACCCGACAGTTCTTAGGGCGATAGCAATCTTTTTGGTGTGCTCCTCGATTTGACGAATTACATCATCGCTCAAATCGAAGGTGGGTAGTACGGCGTACGAATCGCCGGAGTGGATACCCGCTGGTTCAATGTGCTCCATGATACCGATGATATACACATCTTCTCCATCGCAGATGGCGTCGGCCTCGGCTTCGATGGCGTTTTCCAGAAAGTGGTCGAGCAGGATGTTGTTGTCAGGGATGTCCTGCATAATTTTCATCACGTGCTGCTCCAACTCCTGCTCATTGATGACGATTTTCATGTTCTGGCCACCCAACACATAGCTTGGACGAACCAGCAACGGGAACCCCAGCTCGCGCGACAGTTCAATGGCTCCTTCGGACTCCCGAATGGTACCAAACTTGGGGTACGGAATGCCCAGGTCGCGCAGCAGGCCCGAAAAACGGCCCCGGTCTTCGGCTAAATCGAGGGCATCCCAACTCGTACCAATGATTTTGATGCCGTAGCGGGTTAATTTTTCCGCCATTTTCAGCGCCGTCTGACCACCCAACTGCACGATGACCCCTTCGGGCTGTTCGTGCATGATAATGGCGTGAACGTGTTCCCAGAAAACCGGCTCGAAATACAGTTTATCGGCAATATCGGGGTCGGTCGAAACCGTTTCCGGATTGCAGTTAATCATGATGGTTTCGTAGCCCGCTTCTTTAGCCGCCAGTACGCCGTGTACGCAGGAGTAATCGAACTCGATGCCCTGCCCAATGCGGTTTGGTCCTGAACCCAGCACCACAATTTTCTTGCGGTTGCTCCGAATCGACTCGTTGCCGGGCAGGTCCGAAACGGGTTCGGGCCGGTCCTGCGTAATGGGCAGCTGATTGTTGAAGGTCGAGTAATAGTAAGGCGTTTGGGACTCAAACTCAGCCGCGCAGGTATCCACGCACTTGAACACCCGCCGGATATTATGATCCTGCCGGAAGTTGTAAATTTTGCTTTCTTTAACCTGGAGCAAGTGCGCCAGCTGCCGGTCGGCGTAGCCTTTCTGCTTGGCAATGCGCAGGAGTTCGGGAGGAAGGTCTTCCAGGTCGTATTGCTGGATTTCGCGCTCCAACTCGATCAGTTCTTCAATCTGGTGCAGGAACCAGGGGTCAATTTTGGTCAGTTGCTGAATGGTGCGGAACGACATGCCCGCTTTAAACGCATCGTAGATATGAAACAGCCGGTTCCAGCTCGGGTGCTGCAGACTCTCGGTCAGGGCCACGCGGTCGGTTAGTTCGCGCCCATCGGCACCCAGCCCGTTGCGCCGGATTTCGAGGCTCTGACAGGCTTTTTGCAGGGCTTCCTGAAAATTCCGGCCAATGCCCATCGCTTCACCCACCGACTTCATCTGTAAGCCGAGGGAGCGGTCGGCTCCCGGAAACTTGTCGAAGTTCCAGCGGGGTACCTTTACAATGACATAGTCGATAGCCGGTTCAAAAAAGGCCGAAGTGGTGCCCGTAATGGGGTTCATCAACTCATCGAGGTTATACCCGACCGCCATTTTAGCCGCAATCTTGGCAATGGGGTAACCCGTTGCTTTGGAAGCCAGTGCAGATGACCGGCTCACGCGGGGATTCACTTCGATAACAATGATATCGTCGGTTTGCGGGTTGACCGAGAACTGAATGTTGCACCCACCCGCAAACTGCCCGATGCCACTCATCACGGTGATGGACAAATCGCGCATTTTCTGGTACAGCGTATCGGGCAGGGTCATGGCCGGGGCCACCGTAATACTGTCGCCGGTGTGGATACCCATCGGGTCGAAGTTCTCGATGGAGCAGATGATGACGAAGTTGCCGTTGTTGTCGCGCAGCAGTTCCAGTTCATATTCCTTCCAGCCCATTACGCTTTGTTCCACCAGCACCTCATGCACTGGCGATGCGTGCAGGCCGTGCGTAAGGGCTTTGTCGAATTCTTCGGGTGTATTTACGAAGCCCCCCCCCGTACCGCCGAGCGTAAACGACGGCCGGATGACGAGTGGGAAGCCAATTTCCTGCGCAATTTCTTTGCCCTCCAGAAACGAACGGGCCGTACGGCCTTTACAAACGCCCGCGCCAAGCTCAAGCATAAGCAACCGGAATTTCTCCCGGTCTTCGGTTGTTTCGATGGCCTTGATGTCCACCCCAATAATAGTCACGTTGTACTTCGCCCAAATACCCGCCTTCTCGCAGTCGATAGCCAGGTTAAGGGCCGTTTGCCCGCCCATCGTTGGCAGAACGGCGTCGATAGGGCGTCCCATTTCCTGGTGCTTTTTCAGGATTTCGACGATGGATTTCTTTTCCAGTGGCAACAGGTATACGTAATCGGCGTTGATGGGGTCGGTCATGATAGTGGCCGGATTGGAATTGATCAACGATACTTCGATACCTTCCTCCCGAATGGAGCGGGCGGCCTGGGAGCCAGCATAATCGAACTCACAGGCTTGCCCGATAACAATGGGGCCGGAGCCAATAATCAGAACGGAACGGATATTCGTGTTTTTAGGCATTTTTCAGCGGGACAATGAACCGCACGGGCGGTCCCGAATGACTAGTAGTTTGAGCGCAGTAACTGATAGTCGACAGCCTTTCAGGTGGTCAAAAATCCTGCAAAATTAGGGTTTTGTCGGGGAATGAAAAAGGAGAACGGGAGAATAAAACGGGATAATCAGGATTATTACTCCAACGGGATTCTTTTCCAGCAGCAACATCGTTGAATGAGGTTCATGCCTGGATGGAATTATCGGGCCAATGGATTGGCGTGTTTCCTGAACCGAAACCCCTATTTTAACCGCTAGCGGATAAAGGGTTGTTGTAAAAGGCTCGATATACCTCTACTTTTGATTATTATATTGTTGTACTCACTACGATTATGAATCGCCCTTACCTGTTATTGCTCGTGTGTGCTGTGGTTAGCTGCCTGGCGGTTACGTGCGTGCGCGATTATCCGTCCACAGATCCTTACAAGGCCCCTGTTATTCCCAATCCACCATCGGGTGGGTTGCCCGGGCAGGTTCAGCCTTCTGCCCAAAAACGACTGTATCTGGACAATGACAAGATTCGTGTCGGTATTGACCTCAACGCGGGTGGTGCCATAACGTACCTGTCGGAGGCTGGCGCTTCCGTAAACATGGTCAACAACAATGACCTGGGGCGGCAAATCCAGACATCACTCTATGCCGGGCCTTACCCTTACAGTGTAAATGGTAAGCAACCCGTTTATGAATGGCGTAACCTGGGCTGGAACCCCGTTCAGACGGGCGATTACTACAACCATCCGTCCGAGATTGTTAGTTACCAGCAGACGCAGAATACCATCTATGTCAAAACGATTCCCCTAATCTGGCCCTTATTCAACGAACCCGCCGACTGCGTGATGGAGCACTGGATGGAACTGAAAGACAATACCATTCATGTTCGTAGCCGCCTTACTGTGAACCGGACCGACACTACGCAATTTGAAGCCCGAACGCAGGAGGCTCCCTGCGTATACCTGAACGGCCCCTACTACCGCTTCGTTACGTATGGTGGTGTTAAGCCCTTTACAAATGGTGCCGTATCCGAATTTAACGATCGGAATGTCACAAATCGTTTTGGTAGCGAAAACTGGATTGCGCTGCTAAACGCCGAGGGGCGTGGCGTGGGCATTTATAAACCCAACGAGGTTCGTTTTGCTTCGGCTGGTTTTGGTACAAACCCCCGGTCGGGTGGTGAGTTCGATGTATCGTCGGGCTATATCAACAGTGAGCCTTTTCTGCTCATCGACCACAACGGCGTCCATGAGTTTGAGTACACGCTGGTAGTTGGTAGCCTGAACGATATTCGGCAGTTTGCCTACGCACAGCCCCGTCCACCAACTGGTCCGGCTTATAAGTTTGTCAATGACCGGCAGGGTTGGTATTACGGAAACACCCGCGATCAGGGTTGGCCCGTTCGCGGTGAACTGGTCGTTCGTTGGTATCGGGCCGATTCAAAAACACAATTCCGTTTTCGGGTTATGGGACCAATGACATTTTTTAAAGCATCCGAAATACCTAAAATTTACATAAATGCTGCTTTCCAGACAAAAGGAACTGTTGCCCGGTTCGTATGGCGAAAACTTGATGAAATCGACTTTTTCGAAATTCCAGGACGCTATGTCGATTTTCCAATCATTGGCGATGGTCAGTTCCGTACGTACGAAATCAATGCCAGCCAACTGGAAGGTTGGGATGGTACCATTATACAAATTTCATTGACAAGTCCTGATAGTCAGTACCCTTTCGAAGAGGGCTCTGTACTTCGGTTACGTAGTATA
>JBBSTD010000078.1:0-30300 GCA_038236215.1 Cytophagales bacterium
GTAGGATACTTTTTGTGGACTTTCTGTTTAGTTTTGTGCTGAGGCATCTGAGAAGGACATTTTGAAGTTTAGTCGCTACAAAAGTCCCAATTTATCAGATGCCTTTTCTATGTCAGAGAGGTTTTCAGACAGTCTCTAAGGTTTACGGCACGAAGAATCCAGACCGTCAGCGTATCGAAAAGATTGTTCGAGAAGCGGCATCGAAAGCTGATTTTTCCAGACTTGCCAAACAGTCCCGCAGTTTCGCTCATTTTCACCACCAGGTGACCTCATTCCTGAACCAGTACAACAAAACCACAGAACCATGAACTATCATAAATCCATCATCGACACCATTGGCAACACGCCCCTGGTGAAACTAAACAAAGTGACGAAGGGTATTCCGGGCACAATTCTGGCGAAAGTCGAGTATTTTAACCCTGGCAACTCCGTCAAAGACCGCATTGCCGTTAGCATGATTGCCGATGCCGAAGCGCGGGGCGTACTGAAACCCGGCGGTACCATCATTGAAGGCACCAGCGGCAACACGGGCATGGGACTGGCTTTGGCCGCCATCGGCAAGGGATACAAGTGCATTTTTACGATGGCCGATAAACAGTCGCAGGAGAAGATTGATATTCTGCGGGCGGTGGGTGCCGAAGTAGTCGTTTGCCCGACCAATGTAGCCCCTGATGACCCACGTTCATATTACTCAGTAGCGAAGAAACTCAATCGCGATATTCCGAACTCGCTGTACCCCAATCAGTATGATAACACGGCCAATACGGCGGCTCACTACGAAACCACCGGCCCCGAAATCTGGCGTGACACCGACGGCAAAATCACGCATTTTGCGGCTGGCGTAGGAACGGGGGGCACCATTAGCGGCACCAGCAAATTTCTGAAAGAACAGAATCCGGACGTTGTTACCATTGGGATGGATACCTACGGTTCCGTTTTCAAAAAATACAAGGAAACCGGCGTTTTCGACGAGGGAGAGATTTACCCGTATCTAACCGAAGGCATCGGCGAAGACATTCTGCCGCAGAATGTGGATTTCAACGTCATTGACCTTTTTGTGAAAGTAACCGACAAAGACGCGGCCATTATGACCCGTCGGCTGGCTCGCGAAGAAGGTTTATTTGTGGGCTGGTCCTGTGGCACTGCCGTGCATGGGGCACTGGAATGGGCCAGAGAAAACATGAAAGAGAGCGATGTACTGGTCATTTTGCTACCCGACCATGGCACGCGCTACCTGGGCAAGATTTACAATGACACCTGGATGAAAGACCACGGTTTTCTGGAAGACCGTGCTTTCAAAACTGCCCGCGACATTATCCATCATAGAAACGGAACATCGCAACTCACCACCATCGGGGCCGGGGTTTCGGTGAGTCAGGCGATTCAGGTGTTGAACCGCTACGGCATTTCGCAGATTCCGGTAACCGACGAGAGTGGCCACATAATTGGTAGCCTGACCGACTCGACTGTCCTAAACCGACTCATCGACGACCCAACGGTGAAAGATCACCCAGTGAGTGAATTGATGGACAAACCCTTCAAATTCGTTGGTCTGGATAACACGATTGATGCCCTTTCCTCCCTCATCGACCGGGATAATAAAGCCCTATTGGTCCGCGATGAACGGGAGCAGGTTCACATCATCACCCAGGCCGATTTGCTGGCTGCCATGACGAATTGAAACCATCCGGTTATGAAACGCAATACGTTTCGTCTCATAACCGGATGGTTTTGCTGAGGCATAGGAGACGCAACATATTGTCGCACCGGCGCACCGGTCTCTACTCTATCGCCGGTTATCCCCGCCCTCAATCATGCTTAGATAGCTCATATACCGGCTTTCGGCGATTTCCCCTTCGGCAACGGCTTCCTTGATAGCGCAGCCCGGCTCGTTGTAATGCAGGCAATTATCGAAGCGGCACTGATTCAGGCGGTCCCGCATTTCGGGGAAGTAATGGCTCACCTCTTCCTTTGCCGTATCCATCAGGCCAAGTTCTTTGATACCCGGCGTGTCAATAATGTACGTGTTGGGGGCCAGTTCAAACATTTCGGCGAAAGTGGTGGTATGAACGCCCTTATTCGCGAATGTAGAGACTTCGTTCGTCCGCAGGTTCAGGTCGGGGGCAATAGCATTGACAAGCGTCGATTTGCCCACCCCCGAATGGCCCGATAGCAGCGTAACTTTTTGATCGAGCAGTTGCTCGAAGGCTTCTACTCCAGCGCCTTCCGTGGCCGACGTGGAAATGCACTGGTAGCCAATCCGTTCGTACAAATCCATTATTTCCTGCTGATACGCCAATCCCTCTTCGTTCAGAATATCTGATTTATTAAAGACGATGGTCGTTAAAATCCGAAATGATTCGGCCGAGACCAGAAAGCGATCAATGAAGCCGAGTGAGGTGCGGGGCATTGCCAAGGTTGCAATCAGAATTGCCTGATCAAGGTTGGCCGCAATAATGTGCCCATGCGCCGTTTTGTGGACCGACTGACGAATAATATAGTTTTCGCGGGGGTCGATATCGGTGATAATCGCCGTGTTTTCAATTTCGTCCTCTACCTCAAATAGCACCCGGTCTCCCACGGCAATGGGATTAGTAACTTTGAACCCTTTGATTTTGAATTTACCCTTCAACCGACCCTGGAAGATATGGCCATCTTCGTTACGAATATCGTACCAGGAACCGGTGGAGCGAATGATTAAACCTTTATTTTTCACTGAGGTATCTATTGAATGAGCGAGTGAAACCGGATTGCCGCGTGAAGCAAATCGCCGATGCTATAGGAAAACGAAAGAAAAGGCAGGTTGCTAGTCGTTATTTAGTTCTTTGGCCCTTTCACTCTTTAATTGCTCTATGACCTGCATAACCTTTGCGGTTGCGCCAATGTTCCGCTGCACGTATTCCCGGCTGACACGGGTTGCTTTTTCAGAATCATCGTATTGCTTTTTGAATAGCGCATTTAGATCCGTTACGTTACTGACCGGGAAAGCCGCGCCTTCGTTTACTAAGTCAATAGCTTCCTGGAATTTGCTGTATTCCGGCCCAAAAAACAGCGGCATTCCAAAAGTGGCCGCTTCCAGAATGTTGTGCAACCCCTGTTTAAACGCACCACCAATGTAGGCGAACTCACCATACTGGTACAGAGAAGACAGCATGCCTACGTTGTCGATAAAGAGGAAACTTGCTCCAAAAATAGGCTGGTCACCGACCTGTGAAAAGCGAACAGAAGGCTTTTTGAGCTGCCTGCGCCAGTTTTCGATTTCGGCGTCGTGAATTTCGTGGGGGGCAATGATAACCTTCAATGGTTGGTCGAAGGTATTTAGGAAGGGAATTAACATGTCCATGTCCTCGGGCCAGGCACTCCCAATCACCAAAAGCGGAATACCTGCTTTGAAGGTTTTCGCCACTGGAATAGCCTTTCTGATGGCTGAAACCTGCGTCACCCGGTCAAAGCGCGTATCACCCGCCAGCGTAACGGAGGCAATTCCAATACTATCCAACAAATCGACCGATTCCTGGTTTTGTACCAGAAAGTGATCGAAGTACCCTAACATATTCCGGTAAAAGCTACCGTAGGGTTTGAAGAACAGTTGATTCGGGCGGAAGATGGCGGAGAACGAAATGACAGCAACGTGAGCGGCTTTCAATTCGCGCAGATAATTGTACCAGAATTCATATTTGATAAAAAACGCAATTTTCGGGTTGACCAGTTGAACGAACTGCCGGGCATTTTCGGGCGTATCGGCGGGCAGGTACAGAATAAAATCAGCCCCACTGTAGTCTTTACAAACCTCGTAGCCCGAAGGGGAGAAGAAAGTCAGCAGGATTTTGTGCGTTGGGTACTGCGCCCGAAACGCTTCCATTACGGGTTTCCCCTGCTCAAATTCGCCCAGAGAAGCCGCATGAAACCAGGCAATAGGCTGTTGATTGGTCGTAAGTTGATGTCGTAACCTCTCAACCCAACCCTGCCTTCCTTCCACCCATTTACGGGCCTTGGGGTTAAATGAAGCCGCCACCCGCGCCAGCGCCTGAAAAACAAAGATACCTGTGTTATAGAGTCCCGGAAACAAGCGGTTGTGCGATTGGTTATACCAACAAAGCTACAAACACAAAATCAAATCCTCCGTTCATGAAAACGTACGACACCCTCACCGAAGCACTGGAAGGCCTACGAAAAGAAGGCTATACGCAGGATTATAACCTCAAACCGGATTGCCTGCACTCCCAGCCCGACAACATCGAACTCCGCCCCACCGACTTTAACATCGTTGACGTATACCGGTTTGAAGGCATGACAAACCCATCCGACGAATCGGTGCTGTACGCCATAGAGACCAGAAACGGCCATAAAGGTGTTTTAGTCGACGCTTACGGCCCCTATTCAGAAGCGATATCGCCCGTAATGGCAGAGAAGCTCCGTTACACACCAAAAAACTAACGAACTTTTTGACCGTAAAACTAATTTTACGTCTACAGAATACAGCTAGCATGTGGATACAATGAATTGGAACAAACTAACAACCGACGACCAACTTGATCTTATCAAAGAAGAATCAAACAGGAGTCCGGTATTGATTTTCAAACACAGCACCAGTTGTTCGATTAGCCATATGGCTCTTAGCCGAATGGAACGCAACTGGAACGATCACTTAGGCGTAAAACCATATTACCTCGATTTGTTGGCTTACAAGCCAATATCAAACAAGATTGAAACCGTTTTTGGCGTAGAGCACGAATCTCCGCAGGTGTTACTGATTCGGAACGGAGAGTGCGTTTATGATGCCTCGCACATGGCCATTTCCTTCGCCGGATTGCAACAGGCGGTGTAAGTACGTAAGCTTAAACGTCGTAGGTGGCTGACGCAAAAGCAATTTTGATGCGTCAGCCACCTACGACGTTTAACCGCACGGGCGGACCCGTTTCTCCACTCACTCCTTCAACGTAATTTTTGCCCGGTGGCAGACTCCACCGATGGGCGGATTGAATTTGGATACGCTGACTTCTACGGCTTCCAAATCGGGATAAGTGGCCCTTATTTCCTGGATAATCTGGTGAGCAATGTGTTCCAGCAGTCGGGCGGGTTGTTTCATTACACCCAACGTAATCCGATACAAATCTTCGTAATTGACCGTAGCACTCAGGCGGTCACGTCGGGCGGCTTCCGAAAAATCGGCCGTAACGATTATATCGACAGAATACTTGTTGCCAATCTTTTGCTCTTCATCGTAAAAGCCATGATAGGAAAAGAATTCGAGTCCTTCCAGCGCAATTGTTCCCATAAAAAGGGCTGTATATATTGGCCCGTTACGTTATATCTGGTCAAAAAATGAACCGCCTTTTTTGGGTTTCGCTTCTTCGGCCACGTCTTCATTAACCGGTTCAGATTTTGGCAATACCTCGCTAACGGGTGTCGGTTCAGGTGCCTTTTGTTCTTCAACTGGTGCTTCGCTGGCTGTCGGTGCAACCAGTTCCTGTTCAGCGATATGAACACTATCCTCCAGTTTATTCGTCCTATTTTCGTCTGGTGGAATCGCTTCAGGAACAGCTTCAGCCCGGTCGATCAGTTCAGGTAGGTCGGTAGCGTTGCTGGTAGGCTGCTCCGGTTCTGGAGAGTCAATGGCCGCCACACCGTTCTCTGTTGGTTCGTTCTCTTTCTTTCGGTCCTCTTCAATCTGCGTAGTGACTTCGTCTATTTTTCCTTTTAGATTTTGTTTGGCAAACTTCTTCTCAAACCGATCAACACTATCCACTGCATTACCGGCTAGTGCCCGAATCTGAATCGCCAGATTTTCCTTATATCCTTCCAATGCCTTAAAATCATGTTCCAGCGATTTTAGGTCATTGAGGATATTATCTTTCAAAAAGCGCGACTGATTTTCGGCATCTTTAACCATCAGGGCAGTGCGCTTACGGGCATCCGCCAGAATTTCGTCGGCTTTTCGTTTGGCTTCATTAATATGGACCTCACTGGCTTTATTGGCCTGCTCCGTTATTTGTACGCTGTTATCCTCAGCTGTTTTGAGGGTACGAAACAGCGTCATTTCGAATTCTTTCAGCTTTCCCAGCTCTTTTTCGGCTAGTTCAAGCTGCATTCTCAGCATTTTATGATCGCTCGTAACACGCTCCCACTCCTGCGAAAGCGAAACGAGAAATGCGTCAACATCGTCTGGTTTATAGCCGCGCAACCCCTTCTCGAATGTGTGTTGCCGGATTTCTATGGGCGTAATTTTCATCGGTGCGCTTGAATTAGAGTAGTCACTAGTCATCAGATAAGGGTGAAATTAACAGCCATTCTACGGAATTTACAAAAAATAGGCCAAAAAATAGCGTAATCCTATCTAATCACTGTTTATCAGGTCAATTTCCACACCGAAATTGTCCGATCATCACTGGCAGAAAGAAGCTGACGGGGGGCTGTCCAGAGTAATTTGTTGACAGATGTACCATGCCCGGCATGACGCGCCCGATCCACCACTTTCAACAACCGAAACGTTTCGGCATCCCAGATTTTAATGGATTTGTCCATACTTGCCGTGGCCAGCAAAGTACCATCCGGGCTGAATGCCAGGTGATTGATGGCAAACATATGCGCCACGATGTCCTGGTGCAGTGCGTAGTTTTTTTCCACGTCCCATACCGTAAGGTGAGCATCCCGCCCGGCGGTGAGCAGATAGCGAAAATCGGGTGAGTAGGCAACCGTAAAAACAGAGTTTGAATGCCCCGAAATTACGTGCTTAAGCGCATAAGTTTGTAAGTCAAAAATGCGGACAGTATGATCGCTGTACCCCACGGCAAACTCCCGCTCCACCGGATTGATGGCTATGCACCGCGCCGACTGGTCAGTGGCCTTCAAATGCTTTCGCGCTATTAACTGGTCAGCATCAACCACAACTACAATGCCATCCGAGAGCGCCAGAAAAGCGTCATTTTTATAAAACTTTATGTCAAAGATGGCAGCCGACGTTACGTTTAGGGAGGATACCTCCTGCTTTTTATCAGAATCAATCAGGTGAATACCGGCGAAGTTTTGCCCAACCCACAGCAGCCCGCTGGTTGGGTGCATAGCCAGGGCGTACACCGATGCGGGTACCGTGGCCACCAGTTCTCCTAAATCGGGCCGTTCCAATCGCCACCGTACTACCTGTCCATCGCCCCCGGCCGAGAAAAACTGGTCTGGTACAGCACTGTTTTCGAGGGTGTAAACCGGGTCCCGATGCCCGCCAAATGTGTCTATTTTTTCTACTACCACCGCATTCAAACGAATAAGTTGACAATCAAAGGTCGTCAAACCTTTCTTTTTGTCGAACGTCTTCCGACTTTTGAGTTGTGACGTTACAAATAAATCAGGACTGCGTAGCCATACTTCAGTCAATTACCGACGATGAACCGACACTGCGGGCCGGTTTATTCCTAACCACGATGGAACAGGAAGAACTGGCCATGATAACCCATCCGGCGCAACGGGTTGAGTGGCTGGCGTGTCGGGTGGCTATCCGAAAACTGATTGAAGAACAGGATGCATCCTACCACGGCCTGCAAAAAGACGAATTTGGAAAGCCGTTTTTGATCGATTCATCCTGGCATATATCCCTCTCGCATACGAGTGGCTGGGCAGCGGCTATCCTGCATAAATCTAGGCCCGTCGGCATTGATATCGAGCCCATTCGTGAGCAATTCAGGCGGGTGGTGCCGCGCGTTTTATCGGCCGATGAGCTAACCCACGCAGCCAATGACCCGCATCGGCTGGCTATTTACTGGTGTGCTAAAGAATCTCTGTACAAGTTGTACGGCAAACGCCAGCTCACCTTTCGGGAGCACCTGTACGTTGAACCCTTTGCCGACGATGCGGAAAAACTGGTGGGCCATGTGCGCTTACCCAACCACGAAGAACGACTGGAAATTCGCTGTTTCCGGACGGGGCCGGGATTACTGGCGGTAGCGTTTTAATGGAATAAGCAGCGTATTTCCCCAACTTATCCCGTTACTTCAACTCTTTGATGGCAACGTTCCGGAAGCGGTGAGCAGCACCGGGTTTCCACGAATTGGCCATGTTGAAGGCGTTGGACGCTTCGGAATACACCGCCGACCAGTGGGCCTGCAACCCAATGAAACCAGCAGTTTCCCCGGCTACAAAATCATTGACTGGCTCAGTAACGGTCCACATTGGTTCGCCGTTTACCCACAGGCTGATCGTGGCAATATCGCCCTCCATCCGAATACGGAACGAATTCCAGTCGCCGGGTTTCCAGACGCTGGCGATTGTGGCAGCGTGCGCCCCTTTGCTCACTTTCACCCGTTCGCCCAGCAGGTCGCCAAGTCCACCGGGCATGACCAGTTCAATCTGATAAGCCGCGCCACTTTCGGTGGAGCGTATAAATATTCCTCCGTTGCAGAAGGAGTCTACTTTAGCTTCCAGGTACAGTTCAAAATTGCCATATTTTTTGTCGGTCAGTAAAATACCTCCCTGTCCGTAGGGGTGTTGCTTCAGCGTAATAACACCATTTTCTACGAAGAAATTACCCGTCGTTCCCTGATGTGAGGTGCGGCTGGTGTGCCATCCGTTCAGGTTTTTTCCGTTGAAAATGGGCGTGAATCCTGCCGGAATTTTGCCGATTTGAGCGTAAGCAGTATGTATTGATAACGTGAGCAGTAAGAGCGTAACTAGTTTTCTTGGGCGCATTTCTATCTTATTTCGTTTCCAGTACCACTCTAAAACCAACATCCCAGCCGTTTCCTGGTCCACCAGCATGGGTCATGTAGGTCGCGTTTTTCACGTCGCCCATAAACGAGGCTCCTTTTAACACATGTTGCCTCCCGGCACGAATTGGCGACGGGTCGGCAAAGAGTTTCTCGTTGTAATAATCCTGCACCCACTCCCACACGTTACCGAGCGTGTCGTACAGCCCCCAGGCATTTGGCGCTTTCTGTCCCACGCGTCCAGTGGTGACCGACCCCAGTTGGGCAGAAGCCTGAATAGCCTCCCAGGCAATATCGTCGGTAGCGCCCGCCCTTGCGGCATATTCCCACTCGAATTCTGTAGGCAACCGATACTGCCTGCCTTTATCCAGCGCGTTGAGTTTTGATAGAAATTTCTGCACATCCTGCCACGTCACATTCTCGACGGGATGCTGGTCGGCATCATCGGTAACTTTACTGCCCTGAAAAGCGGATGGGTTCGTGCCCATCACCTGCTTCCATTGCTCCTGCGTTACCTCAAATTTGCCAATGTAATACGAGTGATTAATGGTTACCGGGAAACCCGGCCGGGCATCCTGCTTAACCAATTCTTCGCCCAGTTGATACTCTTCGTCTGTCCAGGGCACACCTTTTTTTGTGGCAGCCGATGCATTCTCCGGCGGTTTCGGATAAGGAGGTTGAAAACTTCCCACGACCATACTACCCGGCTGTATCAGGACGAACTCCATCCCAATCTTATTCGTGTACGTGGTCTCCTGCGCCACCAGCCGGGGAGCGCACAACACGAATACAAGTGCAGCCAACCAGCATCGGAGGAGCCGGACGCTATTCTTATTTATTTTTTTCATCGGGTTTGCTCCAGTTTGTCCGTTCGGCCCGGCCCAGTTTAAAAATTTCCAGTTCCTGTTGGGTCATCCCCGGCATTTTAGGGGTATTAACCCGGATTTCGGCCACTTCGGCGGGGGTAACCACGGACGATTTATTTCCCAGTTCGCTACTGTTGCGGATGTAACTCAATACCGACGCGATCCATTTATCGTCGTTACCACCCATAGAGGGCATCATATCAGGGTACGTTTTTCCATCGACCGGGCCCCGCATACCATTGAGCAGGAGTTGCGTAACCAGAATCTTATCGCCCGTTACGCGGGGCGACCCTACCAATGGTGGAGCAGGCATTTGCCCCCCTCCTATTACGATGCCCTTCCCATCGGGACCGTGGCAGGTGGCGCAAAGCTGCTTAAAAATGGTAGCCCCATTCGTAACCAGCGCGCGGTCGGCGGGGCTGAGGTTTCGGGTGCGCGCCCGTTCGGTTTCAAGCACTTTCTGACTTTCGGCGAAGGTGGCAAAGGAGAACTGCATGAGTTCATTTTTGGGGTTGTCGGCCAGCAGCTTATTAACGATGGCCTGCGTATGGTCTGTTTTATGGCTTCGGAGTGACAGAGCCAGTTGAATACGCACATCGGGGCTTGGGTCGGTTGCCAGCATAGCCAGTTTGGTAATTACGTCCGGGTCTTTTTTTGCCAGATAGTGCTCACCAATCCAAACGGCTGTTTTCCGAACCTGCGGGTCAGGGTCGGTAAAGGCCCGAAAGAGGGTGGGCTTGTCAATGGCCTGTAACCCTTCCAATGTCCAGAGCGCGTGAATACGGGCCAATGGGCTGGGCACTTTCGCCAGCGACACTTTTCCGCCCAGAGCAATCTGTTTCAAGACTGGTACTACCGACTGATCGTTCCGAATGATAAGCAACTGCTGGGCATTATCCCGCCACCAGCCGTTGGGATGGTCCAGGTACGTAACCAGTTGAGCACTCGACTCACTGAGCATAGTCGGGCGATGGGCATCCGGGGTAAAGTCGTCGTGAACGACGCGATAAATACGGCCCATTCCCCGATTCTTATACAGTCCTTTTTGCTGAATGATACCCCCCAAATACGAGCCGGGTTTTGTCCACTCGCTTTCCTGAATGATGCCGTGGTACATATCGACAATGTAAAAACAGCCATCGGGACCCGTATAGGTGTTGATGGGGCGAAAATTCATATCGGCCGAAGCCAGCCAGTCTTTCTGTTTGTAGGCATCAGCAATGTAAATCTTTCCATCTTTGTTAGTCACCTTACCGCGCTTGATAATGCGCCCCACCGGCTCGGCAATAAAATAATCGCCCTGCATATCGGCAGGCAGGCGGTCACCCCGAAAAATGGACTGCCCACAACCCGATGTAAATTTGTTCAGCGTATTATCTTCCGGCCGAAGGGCATCCCGCCCCCCCTGCGCATCGACCGTACCGATAATGGGCCAGGGCTTGGTAAAATCTTCCGAATATTGGTCGGCAAAGTTCAGAGCGCCGTAAGCCGGGTTTTGCTGAATCTGCACGGCAGGCAGGCCGGGACCGGCTTCGGAGTAGAACAACCGTCCATAATTATCATTGGTCATCCCCCACTGCCCAATCATGTTATCAATCAGGGTATCGGCTATTAACTTCCCCTGCTGGTATTTGTACCGCAGGTTATCGCGGGTGGGGTAAATCCAATTGTCGAGATTCCAGACCAGTCCCCCGTTCTGATGTTCCAGATTACGGGAGTCGATGGCGTCATTTTGGAACACTATTTTTTTCTCGTCGGCCTTGCCATCGCCGTTAGTATCCCGATAGCTCCAGATGTGCTGAACGTTGGTTACGCCAACCAATAGCTCGTCGCCTACGGGCAAAATGACGCGGGGCAACACGAGGCTGTCGATGAAAATGGTTGACTTATCCATGCGGCCATCTCCATCCGTATCTTCCAGTCGTTTGATGCGGCTGGTGGGCGCGTATTCGTCGGTGGCGCTGGCATCCTTCATGTACGTGTTCATTTCGGCCACGTACATGCGTCCGTTACCATCCCAGGCCAGGGCTACCGGCTCCTGAATCATGGGTTCACTAGCCACCAGTTCGATATGGTACCCCGGTGGTAGTTGAATCTTTTTTAGACTCATTTCCGGCGATAGTGGTTCTACGGGCGGGTTTGTGTCCTGCACTACGCGGGAAAAATCCCGGTTAGCAGTTGGCCTATGAGAATTACTACAACTGGAAATAAACAGGGCAAAGCCAACGACGCATGCCGGAAAAAAGTAGTTTTTCAGCGTTATTTTCCCTTCAAAGTAAGCGTTCATAACCGTTGTGTTTGGTATAGGGTACTCCGTTTGCTTGGGGATTATCATCCGTCCAGCCTAGGTATTCTCCTGCGCCCATTCCGGAGCGTCCTGCTCAATGGCGTGTCTTACTTTGGCAACAATATCCTCAACGCTATCCTCAGCACTGTATTCAAGGGGCGGTTTGAACTGAACGGTAAGCAGCGTGTTTCTCTTTTTGAACCGCAACCCTTTTTTATCAAATGCCCGGCGGAATCCGTTGATAACGACCGGAATAACAATTGGCTCGATGTTTTTTATGAGGTGCCCCGTGCCTTTCCGAATGGGGGCATAGGGTGTTGTAGTGCCCTGCGGGAAACTTACCACCCAGCCATGCGCCAGTGCTTTGGCAATCCTTTCATTCGCCGTGTCGTCTACCGCCCGCTGCACCTCGCGCCCCTCGGCCCGCCAGGACCGCTCAATGGTGAGGGCACCACCAGCAGCAAAAATGCGGGGCACAATCCCCTTCTTCATGGTTTCTGAAGCGGCCACGTAGTACTGACGGGCGCGGGGGCCGAATAAATAAACCGGTGGCACCATCGTATTCTGAAAACCCCACTTTACCGCACAGAAGATGTGAAAGAAAGCAATTACATCGGCAAAATAGGTCTGATGATTCGAGAGAAAGAGCACATTATTGATGGGCAGATTTTCCAGATTTTCGGTCCCCGTAATCTGAATTTTATTGACAACTGTGTAGCGTGCGTAGGTAAACCAGCCTACCATACCAATCATAAAACGCCTGACTACCAGTGAACTACCAAATGGGTCGCACTCGAAAAGGCCAAGTACATCCAGTGGCATCAGCAGTTTAGGTAGATAACTAAATTTGGTTGGTTTGACGTATTTCATGGTTAGGTTAAGGGGGTATTAGTGGTAGTAAAGGTACAAGGGTATAACAATGTTTTCAAGAAAAAGTACAACTTCCAAAACGGTGAAAATGATCACTCAAAAGAGGCTGATGAGGCATGTCATTATATTTTTTTTCTGCCTGGATTAATCCTTTCCACAGCGGTACTCTCTAACCTACGAAATCACTTAAAACAACGACTTCGCCTATTGCCGACAGTTTACACGATCAAATTCATGTTCTCACTTTCTACTTTATTTTTCCTACTATCATGAAACGAATTGTGCTTATCGGTCTCGTTGCCTGCTTAGGCTCTCTGGTTTCGCAAACCTCCTTTGCCCAGGTTCAAATCGGTGTCCGGGGAGGAGCCAACATAGGGTTTGCCTCTAAGCCTGAGTACTTAGGCAGCCTGACCCCCGCTTTTCATTCAACCGTTGGCCCAACGGGTGCTATTTTTCTCGACATTCCGCTAAGTGATCGCGTTTCGTTCCGTCCTGAATTTGCCTATGTGCAAAAAGGGGTGGCTATAAAAGAAGGGCTGGATGTAAACCTTGGGGGATTCAATCTGCCCATTGGTGCCACGGTAGCCTATCAGTCGCAGCACATTGAAATTCCATTGCTGGCAAAAATCAACCTGACCGACGGAGCCGTACAACCTTATATTATTGCTGGCCCCGCCGTCAGTTACGCCGTCGATGGCCGTATCCGTACCCGTGCCTCCGCCCTGTTTACAACGCAGGCTTACGACGTAGATGTCAACTACGGAGGCATGTTAAGCCGCTGGGATGTGGGTGCCGTTGGCGGACTTGGTCTGTCGATGGATGCCGGAACCGGAAAATTCTTTATCGAAGGTCGCTATACGCAGGGGTTCACCCGGCAGATACAAGTGCCCATTGTCAATGTCAATGTGCGCAATCGGGGCGTGGCCGTATCGCTGGGTTACTCCTTCCCTATCGGATATTAAGTTCTACTTTCACCATTCATTACACATTACCTTACCATTCACTACTACCAACTTTTTTTTGATTGAATCAACCTGAATCGGTAAAGGCGAAGCTGCTTAGCTTCGCCTTTCTTTTTTGACGTGATAATAGGATAAAATCAGATACGTTTCAGTAAACGGTATGTTGCTGGCAGTTGAAAATGTATTAATTTTACTGTTCATTTTCATCAAACAGTACCGGCGGCCCGGCGCACAGGCGGCCCCGTTATCCAGTGACACCTCATCTATGGCAACGTTAACTGATTTCGTCCGTTCAAACGCTTCTGAACCCCACCGAATCCGTACCCGACAAATACTAAAATCCCACCCGGAACTAAAGAAGTTGATCGGGCAGAAGAACCCGAATACGATTTGGGTTATTCTGGCTTGTGTGTCGCTGATGACCGGTATGGCCTGGCTGGTTCGGGATCAGTCGTGGTGGGTTATCGTGGCCGCGGCCTGGTTTATTGGCGCTTTTCCGGCGCATACGCTGTTCGTGTGTATTCACGAAGCAGCCCATAACTTGATTTTTCGTAAGCCTACCGCCAATATGTGGGCGGCTATTTTTGCGAATCTACCCACCGTATTCCCAACGGCGCTATCGTTCAAAAACTTCCATATTAAGCACCACGCATTTCAGGGTGTGCATGAACTGGACGCGGATTTACCCGACTGGTACGAAGCCAAACTGATTAATAACTACGCTATTGGCAAAGCCCTCTGGCTATTGTTTTTCCCCATTTTTCAGGGCATCCGTACGCTGCGGATGCACGAACTGGCGGTTATCGATAAGTGGGTACTGGCTAATATCATCGTTCAGTTAGTCTTCGATACACTAATCGTTGTGCTGTTTGGCTGGAAAGCATTGGCGTTTATGGTGCTTTGCCTGTTTTTCTCGGTTGGTTTCCATCCGCTGGGTGCCCGCTGGATTCAGGAGCACTACCTGACCCTCGATCCGGAGCAGGAAACGTACAGCTACTATGGCGGCCTCAATGGTCCGAACCTGAACGTGGGCTTCCACAACGAGCACCACGATTTCCCGTCTATTCCCTGGAACCGGCTTCCCGAAATCAAGAAATCGGCCCCGGAATACTACGATACCCTAAAGTTTCATACATCGTACGTACGGTTATTTTTCCGGTTCCTGTTTGATCAGGAAATTTCACTCTATTCGCGCATCGTCCGAAAAGAGCGTGGCCGCGTAACGGTTGCCGACCAATCCAAACCCGACCTGGAACTGGTACAGTCCCAGGCTATTCCAACGGAGTCGGTAGCCTGAATAAACGTCATCTCATCTCATAAAAAAGTCCCCGCCTGACTCAGGCGGGGACTTTTTTATGAGATGAGATGACGTTTACTTTGTTTCTTCTGA
Organism: Cytophagales bacterium; assembly: GCA_038236215.1. GTDB lineage: Bacteria > Bacteroidota > Bacteroidia > Cytophagales > Spirosomataceae > Spirosoma. Next base: position 15,072 of record JBBSTD010000078.1, read on the forward strand.
CTATAAATTGAGACTGTCTTGAGATTCCTCATTCTCCAGACCGGGTGGCCGGAGCCATGATAAAGACACCTTTAACTCTTCGCTTTTCCGGCATCCAGAAAAGCCACAAAATTCGCTACTTCGCGGTCGTAATTTTTAGGCGATACCAGCAGTTTTCCTTCGCTATTTACCAGGCAGTAATGTGGCTGCGCGTTGTTGTTGTATTTTGTAATCTGCAAATCGGCATTCTGGGCACCGATGGTTTTTTTCACCTTGCCGTCGTAGGTGGAGGTGTACCACTGCGATTCGGGCAGTTCGGTTTTATCATCTACGTAGAGGGCTACCAGTACATAATCATTTTGCAGCCGCGTCATTACCGCCGGGTCCGACCAAACACGGGCTTCCATCTCGCGGCAATTCACGCAGCCGTGACCCGTAAAATCAATGAACACCGGTTTCCCTACCTTTTTGGCATAGTTTAACGCCTGCTGGTAATCGAAGAAACCCTGAAAGCCACGGGGAAAATTAAACAGGTCAGCATGTTTAATTGGCTCCGCAATGGTACCCTGCGATGACGTATTGGCCGTTGATTGCTGGTTATGCAGGTTGAAATCCTGCGAGGTTTCGGGCGGTAAGTAGCCGGAAAGGGCTTTCAGCGGAGCACCCCACAAACCCGGAATCATGTACACCACAAACGAAAAAGTGGCAATAGCCATCAGCAGTTTCTGCACGCTGATAAATTTCGTTTCGCTATCGTGCGGTAGCCGTAGTTTACCCAGAAAATAGAAGCCAATCAGGGCAAATATGACAATCCAGATAGAAAGGAACACTTCACGGTCGAGCAGGTGCCAGTGATATACCTGATCGGCCACGCTCAGAAACTTGAACGCTAGAGCCAGTTCCAGAAAACCAAGTACTACCTTAACCGAGTTGAGCCATCCCCCCGACCGGGGCAAGTTCTTTAGCCATTGTGGGAAGGCGGCAAACAGCGTGAACGGTACCGCAAAAGCCGATGAGAAAGCAGCCATTCCCAGAATAGGTTTGATTACTTCGCCACCCGCCGAGGCAACCAGCAAACTACCGACGATGGGGCCAGTACACGAAAACGAGACCAGCACCAGCGTGAATGCCATGAAGAAAATACCCAAAACGCCCCCTTTCTCCGACCGGGCATCGGCCTGATTGATCAGCGAGTTGGGCAATACAATTTCAAAAAGACCCAGAAACGAAAGACCGAAAATGAAGAAAATGGCAAAAAACAGCAGGTTTGGCACCCAGTGCGTACTAACGAAATTGGCAAAAGCCGGTCCGTTAAACCGCGACACAACGGTACCGATCAGCACGTAGATGGCAATAATAAAAAAGCCGTACAGGAGTGCCTTCCACTGCCCGCCCTGCTGATTGGTAAAAAAGCTAACGGTAGCCGGGATAATGGGGAAAACGCAGGGTGTAAGCAAGGCAACCAGACCCGACAAAAAAGCCGCCAGCAGGAAACCGCCCAGCGAACCATCCGATGCCTCAGCTTCCTCATTCAACACTTCTTCAGGATTGCTGGTAGCTTTCGACACGGTTGATTTCTCCGCTTCAACGGCTTCAACGGCTTCAACGGTGTCAGATACCGCAAGAACAGGGTCTGGCGTTACAGCGGCTATCGCTGTTTCAGATGTGGGTTTGGTGAGTGTTGATGTCGGCGCGGGCGTTGATGCTACGCCCGTTGTAGTAGTACCAGGGACAGTACCCGTTGATGCTATAGCCTTCACCTCCGTTGACAAGTCCACTTCGGCGGGGGGCAGGCAGGTGCCGTCTTTCGAGGAACAGGACATGTATTCAGCCGTTCCGGTAAACGTAAAGTTGGGTTTGAGTGCTTTTATTTTCTGGACAAAAAGGGCTTTATTTTCAAACTGGCGAATCTTTGCTCCCCACACCTCCTCAAAAACCTCCTGAACACCAACCGGCGTTGTTTTCCCTACCAGTGTATAATTCTCCGATTTTGGGAATTTGAACGAAGTTGGCAGCGGACCAATATCCGGGTTGAGGTCGTTGGAATAAATATGCCAGCTGTCGGCAATACGAACCTGAATTTGGATGCTGACAATATCGCCGACTTTAGCGGGTTGTTTATCGACTTTAAGCGACCAGTTCGTGGGGTCTTTGCGTATCTGCGCTGTTGTGATTAGGCTGACAAACAGCCCTACAACGAGTGCCAGGAGGAACTTCATTTCGTTTTTGAAAAATGATGATTTGGTAGAACAACAGAAATACTGCAAAAATATTTCCATCAATGGTAATAGTCGCCTATTTAAGCAATAAATGGCTGTTACTAAATCGCATGTAGGATAAATTTGCATCAGGCCCCAATTTAAATTGGGGCCTGATGCAAATTTATCCTACACCCACTGAATCAATACCGACTCGGCGATTCTTCCGTTTCAATTTGCGGCCCAACCATCCGCAATCTCCTGTAAAGAGCCTAATAGCTAAACAGGACTGGATTTAACTCATTCTGGGGGTTGCTGCCAACCGGAACGTTGTTTAGCCACTTTGCATGGTCGGCGGTTTGGTATTTATTACGGGGCAGCATAACAACCTGGTCTTTGTCCATGTAAATTATGGTCATCACCTTACGCGGCCGGTTCGATACGTTAGGCCCGGCCCGGTGGAACGTCCAGCCCGCGTGGTAACTCACCTCACCCAGCTCAAACGGAGCATTATTGAGCGGGAAATTCTGCTTTTGCAGTTCGTCGGCCAGAATTTTCTCGCTATCGTCACTGATTTCAATGTCGCGACCAATTTCTACATGCTGACTTCCTTCGGCAAAAGCCAGCGGGCCCATCTCCATAGGTGTCTCCTGCAACGGAATCCAGACGGTAACCGTGTTAGGCGAAGCCAGCGGCCAGTAAAACTGGTCGGCATGCCAGGGGGTAATTCCGCCCGACGGTTCTTTATATAATGCCTGGTCATGGTAAATTCGCACGCCCTCTACACCCATCAAATCGGCGGCAATCCGGGCTAACCGCGTCGAGAAAATGAACTCTTTGGCCTGTTCATCTTCCCGCCAGAGGTTCATGATTTGCAGGAAAGCCCGCTCATAGGTTGTGCGTTCCTCCATGGGCTTGATGAGCGTATTAAGTCGAAAAACCAGGTCGGTCAGAATATCGCCGTAATGAGTCAGTACCTCCGGGCTCAGCACCTGCTTTAATTTGACGTAACCGTTCTGGCGGTAAAAGGTAATAGCGTCAGGGCTAATGGAATAGGGCGTGCTCAACTCGTTCAACAGCGTCTTTTTATCAATTGTCGTTTCCATGTGGGCAAAGGAGATTGGTTCGTTGCGTTTTTGCAGTACAAAAATAGGAATAGCCTTGCAGGCTATATTGCCTTTTTTTTACCAGTTTATATGCAATTTTGACAATGCTTTGAGATAATGTCCAGTTTTTACGTCAAAATAGCACACTAAGTGAAAGCGTTGTTTGAAAAAGTGATGCTCGGTGAGCAGCGTTCGGTGCTGGTCAGGCAATTCCAGCTACCTTACTTCGATTCGCCCTGGCATTACCACCCGGAATATGAACTGACGTACATTCCCCACAGTTATGGTCGCCGGTTCGTGGGTGACCATGTCGACACCTTTCGGGCGGGTGATTTGGTGTTACTTGGCCCCGACCTACCCCATTTCTGGCGAAATGATGACGAGTTTTATCAGCCTGATTCCAGCCTGCGGGCAGAGTCAGTCGTGGTTCAGTTTCCTGCTGCGTTCGATGAGCGTGTATTGGCTGTTTTACCCGAAGCGGCTGCTATCCGCCAACTGCTTCAACGAGCCCGCTACGGGCTGCACTTTAGTTTGGCTTGCAGCGCATCGGTTGCGGAATCGATAGCGCAATTGCCCAAACAGACGGGCTTATCACAGTTGTTGGCCCTGCTAGCTATTTTGAACCAGTTAGCCAACGATGCAGAAGCCCGATTACTGGCCAGTGATGGGTATCAATTGGCTACTGGTTCCGCCGAAACCGAACGAATGAAACGGGTGCTGGAGTTTATGCTGGCTAACTTTCGGAGTGAAATACGCATTGAACATATATCATCAATAGCGGGGATGGCTCCGGCAGCCTTCTGCCGGTATTTTAAGAACCGCACCCGAAAAACATTTGTCGATTACCTGAATGAACTCCGCATTGGCCACGCCCGTAAACTGTTGACTACCGTTGATTTATCGGTCGGTCAGATTAGTATGGAGTCTGGTTTTACCAGCAACTCGCACTTTCACCGGCTGTTCAAAAAGCATACGGGTATAACACCATTTCAATACCAGTTGGAAGCTAGGAGTAGATAGGAGCGGTTACCGTTGGCGACCTAGCCTGATCATCACTTATACGAAGAGGTAGGTACCGGAACGTGAACCATTCTGTACGGCCCGTCGATATTCTGTACGCTTACGCTACAGACATCATCGGAAATCGACACCACATATCGGATTAAGCCGTACTTTTGTATAGCCAATAGTTGCTTTTAGCCAATTGATTATGACGACCGATACGATTACCGCCCGCGACACCCAAATTTTTGACCTGATTGCCAAAGAGCGGCATCGTCAGGAGTCGGGTATTGAATTGATTGCTTCCGAAAATTTTGTATCGCCCGCCGTTATGGAAGCGGCTGGTAGTGTACTGACGAATAAATACGCGGAGGGACTTCCCGGCAAGCGCTATTACGGTGGTTGCGAAGTAGTTGACCAAATTGAACAGATTGCCATAGACCGGGCCAAAGAACTCTTTGGTGCGACCTGGGTGAACGTGCAGCCGCACTCTGGTGCCAATGCCAATACTGCGGTTTTTCTGGCCTGTCTGAAACCGGGCGACACTATTTTAGGTTTCGACCTCTCGCACGGCGGCCACTTAACGCACGGCTCGCCCGTGAATATTTCCGGCAAATATTTCCGTCCGACATTTTACGGCGTAGAGCGCGAAACGGGTGTTATCAACTACGATACAGTGGAAGAAACAGCCAGGCGTGAACGCCCGAAACTACTCATCTGCGGTGCTTCTGCTTACAGCCGCGACTGGGATTACGCCCGTCTTCGGGATATTGCCGACCAGGTTGGTGCGCTATTACTAGCCGACGTATCGCACCCGGCTGGTTTGATTGCCAAAGGGTTGCTGAATGACCCCCTTGCGCACGCGCACATCGTGACGACGACGACCCACAAAACACTGCGTGGGTCACGGGGCGGTATCATTATGATGCGGAATGATTTTGAGAATCCGTACGGTATCAAAACCCAGAAGGGCGAAACCCGATTAATGTCGTCGTTGCTGGATTCGGGCGTGTTCCCGGGTACGCAGGGTGGTCCGCTGGAGCACGTTATTGCAGCTAAAGCAGTTGGATTTGGGGAAGCACTAACGGATGATTTCTACGATTACGCTGTTCAGGTGAAAGCCAACGCACAGGCTATGGCTACCGCTTTTCTGAACCGGGGCTATAAAATCATTTCGGATGGTACAGACAACCACCTGATGCTGATTGACCTGCGCTCCAAAGGGCTGACGGGTAAACTGGCAGAGAATACGCTGATAAAGGCGGATATTACGATCAATAAAAACATGGTACCATTCGATGATAAATCGCCAATGGTAACCTCTGGTATGCGTGTAGGAACGGCCGCTATGACGACGCGCGGTTTGAAAGAATCGGATATGGAGCAAATCGCCGTATATATCGACAAGGTGCTCATGAATCACGATAACGAAATGGTTCTTTCGAGCGTTAAAGAAGAAATCAACGAGTGGATGAAAGCATTTCCGCTCTACAAAGCTTAATTGTGAATTAGCGAATGAGTGATTGAGCTAATAATTATTTGCTCAATCACTCAATTGCTCATTCGCTAATTCATCATTGAATTATGCCACTCGACCAACTGACTGACGAGAACGAAGAAGAAGAAGTTGTAGTAGATGAAGAAGGGAAGGAAATGTCCTTTCTTGATCATCTGGAAGAACTCCGCTGGCACATTATTCGAGCTGTAGGCTCCATTTTTTTGTTCGCCATTATCGCGTTCGTTTACATTGAAGAGATTTTCAAGTATGTAGTTCTAGCCCCCGCGCATCCCAGCTTCTGGACGTACCGCATGATGTGTAAGCTCTCGGAAATGTCGGGCTACAGCGATTTGTGCGTGACCAAACTCAACTTTGAGTTGCAGGCACTGGGATTATCAGACCAGTTTACGATGGCCATGACCTCATCGGCCATTATTGGGCTTTGCTTTGCCTTTCCGTACGCGTTTTGGGAGGTGTGGCGGTTTATAAAACCCGGTTTACGTAATGTGGAGAAGAATGCGGCTCGTGGCGCCGTGTTTTTTGTGTCCCTACTATTCGGATTGGGTTTGCTCTTTGGTTATTACATTGTATCGCCACTGGCCATCAACTTTTTAGCTAATTATCAGATTACGCCTGAGATTAAGAACCAGTTCGACATTACCTCGTACATCGGTGTTTTGGTAACCCTCTCGCTGGGCTGCGCCCTCATTTTCCAGATGCCTATGATTGCCTTTGTGCTCTCGAAGGTGGGTGTGCTGACTCCTAAATTCATGAAGTCGTACCGAAAGCATGCCTGGGTGGTTATCCTGGTCGTGGCTGGTATCATCACGCCTTCCCCGGATATCTACAGCCAGGTGCTGGTAGCCGTACCCCTTGTGCTGCTCTATGAAGTAAGCATCGTGGTATCGGGCCGGATTGAGCGGCAACGCATGAAAGCGGAGCGAGACCTGATGAAATCATAAAGGATAAAGCTCAAAGCAAAAGGCCCTTTCGCACCGGAAGGGCTTTTTGCTTTATATTGGGTTGTTGTATCTTTACTAAAAAGCAAATGGACGTATGCAGGCTCTGGAAAAAATACGGCTGACCGACAAACAGGTAGAAAAGATTGAGGCTGGAGAATTAGTAGAAATTCCCGCATCCTGGGAAGAGTTTGAAGATTTTCTAACCGAAACCGATTCTCGGGTTGAGTATCATAATGGGCAAATTATAGTTATGGGCTTAGCGAAGCTTATTCATGAGATTTTGGTCACCCGGTTAGCCTATCTATTGACCGGCTATTACCTGGGAAAGTCGTTTTACGTAGCAGGTAGTAACACGGGGCTTCGTAAAGATGGAAAACGACGACATTATAATGGCGATTTAGTGGTTATTAAAGGAAAACCAGCATATCAGGGCAAATCACGCTCCATCATTACCAACCCCTATCTTATTGTAGAAGTACTTTCTGAATCGACATTTAACTACGATTTGGGGGCTAAACGCTGGAAGTACGAGGAGATGAGTACCGTACAGGAAATCATTTTTGTTGACCCGCTTGACCATGAAATAATTGTATGTCAACGCACTGACAGGCCCAACGTATGGATGGAAACGTTATACCGACAACCTGACGAAATCGTTTCTATTGATGGATTTCAAATTCAGCTAAGCGAAATTTTTGCCAATCTACCCGAAGAAGAATAATGACCCAATACGATTTTCGAGGTTATCATTATCGCTCCATCAACGCGGCTACTGATGCCGAACGAGCCGCCATTAATCAGGAACTGAAAGATCTGTATGCTTCGCTCCCGGATGAGGAGAAACCTGAGTTTAATCAACAGCTACAGACCTTTCTGGCGAAAGAAATGGGGAAGCTGAAATCCAATTATGAATCGGTGAAAGGCAGTCTGGGCGATAATTAAATCATTCCCCGCGCTTTCAGTTCCAGGTACTTGTTTACCGTATCGGCGGTCAGGTTCTGCGGAGCAGTCAGGATGGTTTGAATACCATATAGCCCCAACTCTTTCACAATCTGCCTTTTCTCAAAAGTGAACTTCTCACCAATGGTTTTGAGGTAAATCTGCTCGGTATCCGTAGCGGGTTTATCGAGTAAACTCCGCAGTTCAGTATTCTCAAAGAAAACGACTAGCAATAGATGGTCTTTGGCCAACCGGCGCAGGTATGGCAACTGCCGTTGCATAGCTCCCACCGTTTCAAAATTCGTGAACAGGAGCAGTAGACTCCGCTGACGGATGTGCGCCTTCACACTGACGTATAGGCTTTCATAATCCGTTTCCAGAAAGCGGGTTTTCTGCCGATACAGCAGCTCCAGAATTTTCAGCATGTGCCCCGCCCGACGGTCGGCGGGCAGCAGTTGGCCGATGCTGTCGGAGAACGTCATGATACCAGCCCGATCCTGCTTTAGCAGCGCAATATTGCTCAATACCAGACTGGCATTAATGGCATAGTCGAGTAGGGTTAGTCCATCAAACGGCGACTGCATTACACGGCCTTTGTCAATCAGGCAATAAACCGGCTGGGAGCGCTCATCCTGATACGCGTTAATCATCAGCGACGCTCCCTGTGCATCGGCCCGGCGCGAGGTAGCTTTCCAGTTAATCGTCCGCACATCATCACCGGTACTATATGGGCGAACCTGTTCAAATTCCATGCTATGCCCAATGCGACGCATTCGTTTCACGCCTACCTCATTCAACCGATTGGTAGCAGCCAATAATTCATACTGGCGCATCTGCAAAAACGACGGATACACCGCCACCATTTTTCCCTGCCCGAACTGAAAACGGCGTTTTAGTAGCCCCAATGGGGATAACACAAACACGTTAACGGCTCCAAAGTTGTATTCACCCCGTTTGGTGGGCCGGAGTTCGTACCGGATAGCCTGCGTTTCGCGGGGTTTCAACCGGGCACGAAACAGCACATCACGACGCTGGAACTGAAAGGGAATCTCGTCGATAACCTCAACATCAGCCCGGAATGAATACCGGTTCTCCAGATAAATCGTGATTGGGTTTTCGTCCCCGTTGGATAACCGGTCAGAAACGTCCCGGCGGGCAAAAAAAGCCAGACCAGGTTGCTGCCTGGCCATACCAAACAGCATCCAGCCATCCAGCCCAATCAGGATAACGAACCCAACGAAAAGTATCCGCACCAGTGGAAATAGCAACGGAAAAGCGTATGCCGCTACAAAGAGCAGCACCAAGCCTACCAAGCTCAACCACAGGCGTGTAGCGACGAAAAGGGGACGAATAAATTTCAATGATTTTGGTTTTTAAGCAGGACAAACCCACTTACGATACATCATCTTGGTACCTCGACCTTCTGCACCAACTGCGCAATAACTTCATCGGCAGTCCCGCCTTCCATTTCGCGTTCGGGAGTTAGCAGAATACGGTGGCGAAGGACGGACGGAGCCAGTTCCCGCACATCCTCGGGAGTGATAAAGTCGCGGCCACGGAGAGTAGCCAGGGCTTTGGCACTGTTCAATAAGGCGACCGACGCGCGGGGCGACGCGCCCAGATACAGTGATTTATTGGCCCGGGTAGCTTGCACAATCTGTGCTATATAGGTAAACAGATTTTCTTCCACGTGTACCTGATGCACCTGCCCGCGCAGGGATGCTAACTGGTCAGCAGTCAGAATAGCGTCTACCGCATCGAGGGCGTCGGCAAGATTCCGACGCTGATGATGCCCGCGCAGAATAGCGACTTCTTCATCACCAAACGGGTACCCAATGACGATTTTAAACAGGAAACGGTCTAGTTGGGCTTCGGGTAATCGGTACGTACCTTCCTGCTCGATGGGGTTCTGAGTAGCCAGCACCATGAATGGGTCAGCAAGCGTATAAGTTGTGCCATCATTCGTAACCTGCCGTTCTTCCATCACCTCAAACAGGGCCGCCTGCGTTTTGGCTGGTGCCCGGTTGATCTCGTCAATCAGGACGAGGTTAGAAAAAATGGGGCCCTGCCGGAAGGTAAAATCGCCAGTTTTGGGCTGAAACACCGACGTTCCCAGTACATCGGAGGGCATTAAATCGGGGGTGAACTGGATACGGCTGAAGCCTACGGACATTGTCTTTGCCAGCAGTTTAGCCATGAGCGTTTTGGCAACGCCTGGTACACCTTCAATGAGCACATGCCCATCGGCCAGAAGCGCAGTAAGCAGTAAATCAACGGCTTGCTGTTGCCCAACAATAACTTTACCGACTTCAGCACGAATGGCATCGACGGAAGCCGTAAGCGCGGTTAGATCTAATCGGGTATCAAAATTTTCCATATAAGGCGTCTGGATAGGGATACTCAGACTGTTTCTTGTTTAAAGTTTTCAATGGCCCGGTTCAGGGTCAGCAGATCAAATTCGGAGAGAGAAATACTTTTCTGAGCATCACGCAGGAGCCCTACCAACTGGGTTGTTTCATCGGGAGAAGTCCCGCTTTTTCGGGCTAGTGTTTCGGTAAATGCTTTGTCCAGCACCGTTGTATCCAGTCCGTATTGTTCGCGAATATCGGCCAGGAAATACTGGATTTTCTTACGGGCCATATTGTCGTGGTCGCCCCGCTGGAAATACAGTCGACCTACATTCTGCACGAAATCCAGTGAGGTGTTTTTAGGCGGCTCCAAAACGGGGATAATGCGCTGGGTTCGTTTTCCGGCAAAGATGGCGTATAAAATCAAGCCGAACACAATCAGATAATACGCCCAGTTCAGTGGCGGCTGTGAGCGGATATAGCGAAAAATTGATTGCTGGTCTTCATCAAACCGTCCCTGTTTCTGGTACTCATCCCAATACGTGGGCAAAGCGGGCAGGTACGACAGGGCTTTGAAAGCATAGTCTGACGATTTGGTGTCGAGCACGTAATAATTAGTAAAAGCAAGGGGTAGATTATGCACAAAGAACTGCCCTTTTCCGTACTGAACCCGAATAAAAGTAGGTTCCTTCCGGGCATTACGCCCCAATACGGTTATGTGTTGCGTGTCTTTTAGTTTGAGATAATTCCGGCCATCGTCATGGAAAAAGTTGTATCCTTTTGGCGTACTTAACTGCGTGTTAGTGAAATTCTGACGTAGGGTAGTGTCTGCCTTAGCAGACTCTTTTTCTTCGGCCTTAAAACCCAGTATCTTACCCAGCGTATCAGGCAGGGAATAAGCCGAAATAAAAATGTTATTCCCCCGCTGAACGTAAGTCAGCATAGGCTTTAAATCGTTTTCATCAGAGGTGAATTCCTTACCTACAAATATGTAGTTGCTCCGGGCGGGCAATTTTGTTTCGGTCAGAAAATTATACGCGGGTAAACGCACCGTCTCAACAGCCGATTTGGGCATTATGTCGGGTAGCAACTCAAATAATGCCTGCGTACCGAATGGAATTTTATCGCTGTTCTTATACGTAGCCTGCCAGTTGATGGGCTTCGGGCGGTAGTACTCAAAGAGCATATACCCCGCAACCGTTGTCAGCAGAATAAAGAGGTATTTGTTAGGTTTTGGCAAAATCAGCTTCGCGGTATAGTAAGTGGCAAGATATTGAAAAACGGGATTCGGTCAAACGAAAAACGGCCTGTTTCTTCAGCAAATGGGGTAAGTTATCCACCGGAATTGGCCCTACCTATTTTTAATGAACCGTTGGTTAACGAAACAAGTTTTTTTGAGTTACGTCAATAAATAGCAAGCCATATGAACCAGATTATATTGTTACTCCTCCTCGGCCTGCTGGCCGGTGTTCTTAGCGGATTAATTGGTATTGGTGGGGGTATTATCATCGTACCAGCATTAGTCTTACTATTTGGCTTTTCCCAACAAATGGCGCAGGGCACTACGCTGGCTACGCTTATTCCGCCGGTTGGCCTGTTAGCGGCCTATTCGTATTATCGTCAGGGCGATATTGATATCCAGGCCGCCATCTGGATTGCGGCTGGCTTTCTGATTGGCGGCTTTTTCGGAGCTAAACTAGCGACGATGTTACCCACGGTAGTCCTGTCGAAGGTTTTTGCTGGAATACTGGTATTAATTGCTGTACGAATGTGGCTTACCAACTGATTCCGCGCTGGCACTGAACTGCCTAAACTCATCCCGTATGGTAGTAAACTGAGTATCACCCACCGGAAAATCGCCGTACCAGACAAATTCGAACCGGCGCGTCAGCTTCTCAAAATCGGGCTGTAGCGTCGTGTTTACCAACTCCTGTACGTATTGCCGGTTGGTTTTGTCGGGTTTGTAAGCAATGTGGCCCGCGTTGGTCAATTCTTTTAATGTTTGCAGGTAAAGCAGGCGAACAGCCAGCCGGAAATTTCGTACGGCAACGGCTTCTTCGATGGCTGCATCAAAATTAATTTCCTGAATATCCTCAGCCAGATTTTCGTAATCCATGCCTGTGGCCTGCGCTTTTTGAGGAAATAGGAATCCCAGCACTTCCGCTTTGGCGAGCAAGTAAATAGCCAGTCCGGCAACGGTGGCTAAAATCACGTACTGCCAGACGTTTTCGTACGCTTTACTCCGCAGAAACTGGCCTATTTTTTGGAAAAGCCACGAAAAAAAACGGGTTATCGGATTCTCAGGCGGGGGGGTGTCGCGCCCATACTGATACGCACGGTCCGTTTGTAAGTCGCTTAGGTGTTCGGTTTCCGGATAGCGTACACGGATGGGTGCCCGGTCGTCGCGAACGACTGGCGATGCTTTTGCCGGGGTCAACTGCGCCAACGAGACGGGTATGCCCATCGCTACCAGCCACAGCAGGCCCAGCATAAAACACACCCGACGAAATGAAAACCCGGTATCAATACGTTTCTTCATCCGATGACCGGGGTTGGGTAGAGTTGGTACCAATAGAGTCGATGGCGGAAAGAAGTCCCCGACCTTCCTGTCGCTCTACCAGATTGGTGTATTGAAAGCCCAAGGCGATGTAAATGATGGAACGCAGCATCGTGCCTCCAACCGTTGCCAGCACATTGCCTGCCACGACCCAGAATCCCCCCACATCGGGCAACAGTTTCGAGCCAATCAGAAAGTTGATAATAACGGCAGGCAGGGTAAAAACGAGGCCCACCAATCCAGACAAAATACCCATCACGATGAGCAGCCCAAAGGTAGACCACCACTTATCCCGGATAAGTATAAAGCAGCGATTCCAGGTCTGGCTAAAGTCCGTACTTTCAAAAACGACGACGGCCATTGCCAGCGAAAAAACGATACCTACGTAAATACCCGGAAGTACAAAAAAGAAGGTGGCTACCACTGTAACGATAGAACTGAGCACACTAACAACAATTGCCCGGCCAATGTGCGCCTGCATCTCTTCCCACACTTCGGCAACACTGATTGGAACCGGCTCCTGACTGGTTTCCAGATGCCGCGCGGCTTTGCGGCCATACACTTTCATGTGGGAGTACGTGGCCACACTAACCACCAGAATCGCCAGCAAACTGAAAAGGGCAGCAATCCCAAAAGCAGGCGAAAATACATTCTGCATCATCCGAAAAACAGCCGTCGGGTCCGAACTGGAGTCGGCACCGCCGGACGACCTGGCTAGGTCGAACAGGTTGGATTGCATAATGCCCGAAGCGATACCCGCTACCAGCGCTATCGGCCCCACAATGTACAGCAATGACAACCCTAGACTTCGGAAATTCTGGACGATGTACTGGAAAGTAACGTTGATCTTGTCGCCAAAATCACGTTGTTGAAAAAGTTGAATCATGTTGTAGTTTCCGGTTTAGTCGAATAGGGTAAACAATGAAATACCAGCCGATGAACGTGGCTGATACCAGGATAATCAACCCGCTGACAATGGGGGGCATGGTCAGGCGGGTAATAAAACTTTCCAGGAAGCCCGCCATGATGAAAATGGGTACCAGTCCGATAGCAATTTTCAACCCCTGCTTCATACCTCGTTTGAATGACTCCAGCCGGGAGTAAGTCCCCGGAAACAGCAAACTGTTTCCCACCGTCAGGCCCGCACAACCGGCAATGACGATAGCCGATATTTCGAGCGTCCCATGAATCCAGATTTTCAATACCGATTCGAGCAACAGGCCGCGCTCATGGAAGAAATATTGAAACGCGCCCAGCATCACGCCGTTGTAAAACAGCATCGCCATCGTACCGAACGAGGCAAACAACCCGAAAACGAACGTTCGGAACGCTACGTAAATGTTGTTCAGGGTAATCTGTACGAACATCGTGGCCTCGTCGCGGCTGTTGTACACGCCCAGCGGGTCGCCCTTTTTGATGTTTTCGAGCGTCATGTTCACGTATCCATCGCCCAGAATCAACCGAACAAAGGTGTTATCGTGAGATGCGGATACCCATCCCAGGATGCAGGCAGCCAGAAAAATGCCCGCCGACAGGGCCAGCAACCGATGCGACTGTTTAAACAGCAGGGGCAATTCATAGAACCAGAACGTACGCACCCGGCCCCGGTCGTCGCGTCGGTTCTGCATCAGGCCCCGGTGCATCTGACCGGTCAAGCCGTTCAGGTAGCGCGTTACGCTGGAATCGGGGTAAAAGGTGCGGGCGTATGATAAATCATCCGTCAGTTCCACGAATCGGTTTGTCAGCTCATCAGGGTCACGGCTGGGATTCTGTTCAATATCACGCCACTTGTCGGCGTTTCGTTTTACAAAAAGGGCTTCGCGCATGGGGAATGGTCAGGAGTCATTGGCGGATAGCCGGATGCTGAAAATTGGTCATTTCTGCATAAAGAACCAAAGAAAGGGTGTTATTTTTGACGAATATCTCAATTCAGTAATCACTACGAATAGCTTACAACCAACACCGCATGTCCGTTGCCATCCGCACCTCCCAAAATGTTCTGCTGGAATACGAACCCGCTAGTCTGGGCGAACGAATTCTGGGCGCGATGCTCGACTACCTGGTTCTGTTCGGCTGGTTTATTCTGGTACTGGCCCTACCGGCTTCGCTGGGGCTTCGTACTAACACCTTCTACACCATCCTAGTCATGCTGCCGGTGGTGTTTTACGACCTGGCCAGCGAGTGGCTGCTGAATGGGCAAAGTGCGGGCAAGATTGCCATGAGAACAAGGGTCGTTATGCTTGACGGTTCACAGCCTGGACTGGGAGCCTATTTACTGCGGTGGGTATTTCGCATTATCGAGTCGGCCGTTTTCCTGGGTGGTATCGTACCCATTATCACCGTGGCGGCCAACGGGAAAGGGCAGCGCTTGGGCGACCTGGCGGCTGGTACATCGGTGGTACGGCTGAAACCCGCTATTTCGCTGGACGACCTACTCGTTCAGCCGCAGGTTGAAAATCACATCGTTCAATTCCCCGATGTCCGGTTGCTCTCCGACCGCGATATGGGAGTTATCCGGGCGGTTATCCAGCAAAACAGCGCCGATACATTACAACGTACTGCCGATAAAATAAAGGCGGTAACGGGCATTAGCAGTACCCTCGATGACCGGGTGTTTTTACAAACGGTTATCAATGACTA
>JBBSTD010000079.1:0-30098 GCA_038236215.1 Cytophagales bacterium
AACCCGGCATAGCTTACGTTTAAATCTGCCATGCTTGCGCCGTTAGGACGGTACAAGAATAGTTTACATTTTAGTATGTGATTTGGTTTATTTACTTTCGTGAAGGATACGGCGTTTTTATTGATGAGTTGTCTACACAAATGGCTAAGATTGGCGTTTACAGCAAGGTTGATTTCTTAAAAGCATACGGTGTAGGTATGCGAACGTTTGAAAAATGGGTAGTTGAAATGCCCTTTTCTATTGGCTGGGAGAAGGGTAAACAACAAAAATTCCCCCCCGCCGTAGTACAAAAGATATTCGAGCATTTAGGAGAGCCAACATAAAAAAAGCCCGTTCGATGTGAACGGGCTTTTTTTATGAGGTTCATTTGGTCAAAATGGTAAATCATTAATTTGATAACTACCGTTTTCTTTTAATATCCAATGTTTTTCGATTGCCTTCTTTAAATAAATTTCCGCGTCCTTTTTTCCGTTAACAAAGGAGTGTTCATTTATCCGCTTTATGATTTCCTCAAGCGTGAAAGACTTATTATCTTCATTAGATAATGTGCAATCTAAAACATAGCGAATAAAAATAGATTCTCGTTTTTCAGAAATCCAGTTCTTTATTTCCTCAAAACTCATGTTATCCAAAATGGTTAGTGATACTTCTACAACGTCTGTATAATCGTCTTTATCGTACATTTTATTAGTTGATTTAAGTTATGAAAAGCCTACCCGTAAGCCTACTGCAAAAACCCCGTAAGCCTACCCGTAAGCCTACCGTAAGCCACCCGTAAGCCTATACGGGTAGTATTAACGTGACTTAATGTACTCATTGAAATCATTGTACCCCCGATATATTCCAGACCTATCAATAACCCTTACGCCGGTTGCTTCTATGGCAGACAAGGCACTTTGCCCGGCGCGGTCGTTATCCAGATAACAAAAAACGGTTTGGGCTTTTTCTAATACGGGTAACGCTCTTTTTATATTCGTTACAGAATTTAAAATGATCGTATTAGAATTTGGTAAATACTTTCCGTAGTAAGTGAGTGCCGATAAGTAATTAAAGAATCCTTCAAATACATAATATGATTTACTATCACTTACCGGAATTGTGGTAATATCACTCGCACCTATCCACGTTTTGAATTGTTGGTTTCGTATTGCCCAACTCCCTGAGTCTGTCCGAAATCCAACGCCAAAATAGCGTTTGCCTTTTCGGGTATAATGTATTTGCCTTACCCAACCATGAGCATAAGCGAACGGTATCTTTCTTTCCTGCTCTACATATTCAATTAGTTTTACGTGTTGCAGTGTTCTATTGGCCGTAATGCGAAATGTGTTATCTACGTCGGTATCAGATGCAATCTGATAGCCGGATAGTTCTTCACTATCGAACGTGCCTGTAAACGCCTGTAATCGCTTCACGGCTTCCAAGAATGAAACTTTCTCTAATTGCTGAACGAGCCTGATTACATCGCCTTTTTGTTGTGTGCTGTAGTCGTAAAACACGTTGGCAACATCATTTACAAAAAAGCTGGGTGTTCGTTCTCCTGATAGGGGAGAGCAATAAGCATACTGATTGCGTCCGCTTTGCAGTTTGTGAGCTGGTAACACGCCTTTACTTTGCAGATAGGCGGTAATAGATACCTTTTTTACAGTCTCAATCGTATGCGCGTCAACCATTTTAGTAAAAAGTAGTCCTTTTATTTTGGCGGCATAATCCTATTAATACAAAGCCGCCAAAATAAAAGGGAGTGAAAAAAAAGTAAAAGTTTTGAAAAGTAGGGTACTACAACCTACTACTTACTACATTTTGCCGTAACTGTCTGACGTTCGGCCCTTTAAATCCCCGTTTCTCCTTTTTCCTACTTACTACAAAATCCCTCAAATAATAAAAAAATGTAGTAAGTGTAGTAAGAGAGTAGTAAGATAAAAGTATAGAACCTACTACAGCCAAACCCTTGATTTTAAAGTAAGTAGGTAGTATGTAGTAAGTGTAGTAAGACGAATTGCCAAAAAAAGTATTTTTTCGTTTTAAGGGCTAAAACACGTTTTGGGGAGCCGCTAACTGTACTACTGGGTTTTCCTTTAACCAGTAACCCCAAACCGGATAAGTACTATTTGGTATTCGTTTTTGGTCTTTATCTACTCCCATCTTTCGTAAAGCCCGGCCAACGTTTTCACTGGTTAACCTTGTCGTATTGCCGATTATCTTAGTAAGATGCTCCACAAGCCTAAAGGGTGCATAAAAAGTACCACCGTCCTTTTCTGAACAAGGCGTAAAATACTCGAGTAACATTTGATACTCTACGCTGTCACGGCCATACCGGGCGTTATTGTTTTCGGAGTGTGCTATCTCGTCTTTATCCAGTTGTACAGGAAAACCGCTTTTAAACAGGAAATAGGCTTGCGCCCAAACTTTGTTTACGTCGATAGCCCTGTAGCCATTCGGCCCCCCGTTATCGTGGTTAATGGTCAATACCTCAAATACTATCCAGCGAACGTTACCCGTTTCATCAATCAAAAATTCGCGCTGGTTAGTGGAGCCAACGAAAGAAGCCCGGCGCAACATGATCGTATCTTTGCGGTCGTATGGTAAGCGTAATTTGATTTGTGATTCAGAAAAGAACGCTTTCGCCCGGTTTACATCTTGCTTAGACAACCCCGCCAATTCATCCAGATTTATCATAAAATTTTCTGCCAGTGAACGCTTGGAATCTTTCCCCTCAAAATCAATATTCTTTTTGGAGTATTCAGATAGGGGAGTGCCCTGTAAAAGATTCTCAAAAAAGTACGTCTTACCGTCGTTTTGATTGGAGAAAAAAGTAAAGCAGTGTTTGTTAAACGCAATCTGGTTTAATCCCTGCGCTACCATCCGAACGAGCATTTTACGAAACTGCCTGATATAAAATTCCTGATCGGTCGTTTGCACGTAATTAGCTAACAGTCCTATATAGTCGGTAGTGTTGTCATGTTCCGGCAATGATTCAAAGTAATTTAAAATCGGGTCGTAATGTGGTACAAAATCGGGGTCGTTAATCAACGCCCCTAATTGTTTGTCGAATCCCGTAAACCCCTCCCTAAATAGTTCAGAATCAAGTTTGGCCGGTACTAATACCTGCCAGTTTGCCCCGTCTTTTTTGGCTCTATACTCAATGTCGATAGAGACGGTATTAAATCTAAACTCGTATCTGCTTTCTAAATATTCCATAATGACAAGGAATTTTATTGGTTTGTCGGACGCTTTGCCCATAAAATGAAAAGATTAAAACAAGGTTGGTGCATTACAGAAATTCGACGCGAAAAGTCCTAAATAACCGGCTCTTTGTATTGGTTAAAAAAATGTGCATTGCTTCCTGAAAGTCAGATGCTTTTACGTGTAGTGAATGACTTCTATTATAAGTCATTGTACGATAATGGAAAATGTAGTTTCTCATTTTGCGAAATCGTTTAGTTTTTGAAAATCAACGTTTAATAGGTAGTGTGCTGCCAGCATAATACTACTAGGCATTTTGCCCGGCGTTTCTGAGTACTGCCATACGTCCCGGAATCCCCTCCAATAGTCTGTGCTATCGCGTTCTGAGTACTCCAATAGTGTAGCCTTGAACTTGAGTTGTACAGGTGCTTTAGCCGATTTATAGGCCCGGCCTAACTCATTCAGCGTCTTTTTACCGTTCCCTTGCATAAATAATCTTTGGTAAGTGGTTAAACTTTGGTATAATTTTACGTCTAAACGGGTATAGAGTACGTTAAAACGTTTGCAATGTTACATCTAAAAGATACCAAAATACAAACTTTTTCCGCAAATAATTCTGATATGGAACATCACGGGGAGAAACTTAAATCTATAATAAAAACTAAGGGCTACAATATCAGCGAGTTAGCTGATTTGTTTTCAGTTACTAGAGCAGCAGTAGAAAAGCATCTGAAAAGCGAGCGCATTAGTAGAAAGGTGCTAAAACCTTATTCCGAGAAATTCGGATTTGAGTTAGATACTTTTTTTGATGGGGGGGATATTGAGATAGGCAAAACGGTAGCGAGTCCGGTTCGTCAAGAGAATGAGGACGTTATTAGGCTACAAAGGGAGCTGATAGATTGGCAACGCAAATACATATCGTTGCAGTCAGACTATTTAGAACTGACAAAGCGTTTTTTTCCGAACGCGGTACAGCAGGTACATCAGGGATTGGTTATAGCCTGAATGAACCTGTTGGCAAGCCCTATAAATAGGTGTTTGTTTGGCGTTGTGTCTAATGCCGCAAAACTGTAGAAAATCCGATATTCTCCACAAAAAAAGACCAGTTCCAAAATGGAGCTGGTCTTTTTTTGTGGGCTTGTTCAGGCTTTATTTTTTACAGAATTCTCTCGTATCCTGGACGTCTACATCCGGGAGAATTGAAACGATAGTTAGATCCGGTCGTGGACGTCCAGGATACCACAAGTTCATGAAGAAGCCCGCTATTGTCGATAGATAACGGGCTTTCGATAATCAGAGAAGAGTGAAGTAGCCTACTATTGAGGCAATACATCGGCGTCGGCCAAAATATAGTTTAGCTCGTAAATATTATCGGCATTGAGTTTGAAAGTACCCCGAAATGTGTGCCGCTCATCGGTTTTGAATTTCTTATCGGTCTTCTTGAACTTAAGTGATACCACCGACTCTGGCCCGGCACCGCCACAGAAGAAACAGGCACTGTACGGAAAAGCGGACAGTACATATGTATTCGATTCCAGATCAACCGGTAATATGTAGCCCGTTAGATCAACCGTTTTGCCACTCAGTTTCTGTATACTTTGCCCAAAGGTGGGGTAAAGCATATAAACAGACTCTTCGGCATACCATTTTTTCTTAAACGTTACATCGCGTAGAATCTCCCATGATAACTTTACAGGCTCAGCCGTATGAATAGGGGCTGCGTTTGTACTGATTTGCTCTACCGGCCATGTGGCTGGCCGGAAAGACGAAGCAACAAACAATACGAAAAGGAAAGGAATCACGATACGGTTCATAGCGTCAAATGTATTAACAGGATAAGATAGAGGTAAAAATACGAAAAAGATTACTTTTACTAATTCACTTTGCGTCAATTACATTGACTGATTTACCCAACGATAACGAAAAAAATGGCCTGGGAATTCCCGTCCGGTTCACGCATCTGTACATGACGTGGATCATTATTCTGGCGGTTTTGCTGACAATGGGGCAGGTATTAACCCAATCCCGCATCCGGTCTATCCAGGAGGAACTGCTGGTCATTCGGCACGCAGCCTTACAAAGGCACCAGAGCCAGCAGATTGTGAAACAGGCCCTGCTTCTGGCCGACCCGGGCGAGCAGAACAGATTCGTTGAGAATGTAGCCGAATTACGACGCCTGTTTCCCATTTTTGAAAAGTACCACCTGCAAAGCCGGGTAGGTAATATTAGTAATCTCAAAGTCAGGATTACCAACTCGGATGTAGTGCAGCGACTTTATGAAGGAATTAAACCGCAATTTGAAGCCTTTCAGCAAAGCAACCGTCGGCTCATGCAATTGCAGCGTCCCGATGAAATCAAACGACCCGATGTGCAGGCTAGTCTAAAGCTACTGCTGGCGAATGAAAAGCCATTTCTGGAAAAAATGGATAGTATCGTTGTCGAGTATAACACCGAATTGAGAAATAAACTCAACTCAATGCAGTCTGTTGAATTTTATCTTTACCTGTTTACGGGCTTAGTACTTATCGGTATTGGCTGGTTGATTTTTCGGCCTGCTGCTCAAAAACTCAAACAGGCATTTGAGCAGTTGATAGAAGCCGAGAGCCAGACTACGGCAGCTAATAAGCAGTTGCTAAGTGCGAACAAGTCGTTGAAAGAAACCCGGCAGAAACTGTTTGATGCGACAAAACAGCAGTACGAGCAACAAATAGGCGAGCAGAAAATACGAACATCCTATCTGATTGCGGGTCAGGAGGAAGAACGTAAACGGCTGTCGCGTGAACTGCACGACGGCCTTGGGCAAATGCTAACGGCAATTAAATTACAGATAGAAGGGCTTGAAACCGGACTCACCCGTGCCGCCAGTGAACAGAATACAGGAATAACGTACTCGCCCAATCTGAGAACCCTGAAGAGTTTAGTGACACAAACCATTCAGGAAACCCGCACGATATCCAATAATCTAATGCCCAGTGTATTGAGTGATTTTGGGGTGGTACCAGCCATTAAAATGCTGGCCGACCATGATCGCAGTGAAACAATGGATGTAACGTTTAAAACGAATCTGGCGACCCACGGCCCTCGTTTAGACAAAAACGTTGAAATTATGTTATATCGTGTAACGCAGGAAGCGGTTAGCAATGCGGTTAGGCACGCCAGTCCAACCCACATAACGATTGAACTAAAGGAGCGGAGAAACTCTTTGCAATTAGTGATAAGTGACGACGGGATGGGTTTTGAGATACCTGAAAAAAAACAGCCCAATGAACCCGTGCATTCCTCACAGGAGCTGAATAATTTGTTTAATCGAGTCGATACATCGCGCCCCCCGTCTCAGGGTTTGCAGAATATTCAGGAACGGACCAAACTGGTGAATGGTAAGTTCAAGATCAATTCAAAGCCGGGGAAAGGGACGAAATTGCAGATTACTATACCCTACCAAACGAGTTTTGCTCAGTATGATACCTACTAAATTAATGCTTGTAGACGACCATTCAATCGTTCGTGATGGTATTCGTCTCTTGTTGGAGCAGGCCGAAGGGCTGGAAATAATCGACGAGGCCAATGATGGGGAAGAGACACTGGATAAATTGAAAGTGCATCAGGCAAATGCAACGTTGCCCGTACTGATTTTGATGGATATTTCGCTGCCCGGTATGTCGGGAATTCAGACGACACAGGTTATCAATCGGCTGTATAAAAACGTGCGGGTGCTCATGCTGTCCATGCACAACAATGAAGACTATATTCTTCGGTCGGTGGAGGCTGGTGCTCATGGGTATATATTGAAGGACTCATCATCCGATGAAATGATTAAAGCGATCCGTACCATTGCCAGCGGAGAGAAATACTACAGTTCACCCGTTGCGTCCATCATTTTGAGTGGATACATGCAACAGTTGAAAAAAGGAAGTCGGCACGGACGCTCCGAGCGACAGTCGAAACTTTCCAATAAAGAAAAAGAAATCCTTCAATTTCTGGTGGATGGTATGAGTAGCCGAGAAATTGCCGAGAAACTCCAGCTCAGCGTTCGAACGGTCGATAATCACCGGGCCAATATGATGCGTCGGCTACAGGTACGCAACGCGGCCGAACTGGTTCGGATGGCGGTTGAGGATAAGCTGATTTGAATTTCCTGATGACCCAAACTGCATTTGGGTCATCAGGAAATTCAAATCAGCTTATCAAACTATCAGTGGGCCAGCAGCCAGTTTTCGGCGATGCCGATACCGGTTTCCATCCTGACACCCATCGGAATGGCGTTCTTCATAATATCGTCGACATGGGTGCGAAGTAACTCGATCTCGTCGCGGTGCGCGTCGAAGACCAGTTCATCGTGTACCGTCAGAATCATTTTGGATTTTAGCCGTTCCTGCCGCATGAAATCATGGATATGGATCATGGCAATCTTGAGCATGTCGGCGGCACTGCCCTGTATTGGAGCGTTTACGGCGTTTCGTTCGGCAAACATGCGATCGGTCTGGTTGCGCGAATTAATGTCGCGCAGATACCGCCGACGGCCCAGAATGGTTTCGGCATAACCAAAGTCCCGCGCTTTTTCGACGCACTGCTCGATATAGGCTCTCACCGCCGGAAAACCGGCAAAATACTCCTCGATAATCTGCCCGGCCTCTTTGCGCGAAATCTTGAGCCGCTGCGATAGCCCGAAGGAGGAAATGCCGTAAATGATACCGAAATTAATGGTTTTGGATTGCCGACGCATCTCACCCGTTACTTCATCCAGCCCAACGTGAAATACTTTACTCGCGGTTTGGGTGTGAATATCAACGCCATTGTTGAAGGCTTCCAGCATGGTTTCATCCCCACTGAAGGCCGCCATAATCCGCAATTCGATTTGTGAATAGTCGGCCGACATTATCAGGAATTCGGGGCCACGGGGCACAAAAGCTTTTCTAATTTCCTGACCGCGTGGGGTCCGAATCGGGATGTTCTGTAAGTTTGGATTGGTGGATGACAGCCGTCCCGTGGAAGCTACTGCCTGATTGAACGACGTATGAATCCGGCCATCGTGCCTACTAATGAGCAACGGCAGGGCATCGACGTAGGTATTTTTGAGCTTAATCAATTCCCGGTAGTCCAGAATTTTGCCGATGATGGGATTTTCGGCTTCCAGCCTGGAGAGGATTTCTTCTCCCGTAGCGTATTGTCCTGTTTTTGTCTTTTTGGCGTTTTTGTCCAGGTTGAGTTTATCGAATAGAATCTCGCCCAACTGCTTCGGGGAACCGATGTTAAATGACTCTCCGGCAATGCCGAAAATGTCCTGCTGCACCTGCTTCATGTCCACATCGAGCGTGGCCGATAATTCGGCTAGGGCATTGGTGTCAATCGTGATGCCTTCCAGTTCCAGGTCCGCCAGCACCTGCACGAGTGGCATCTCCACCTGTTCGAACAACTTGTACAGGCTATCTTTTTCGAGTCGGGGAGCAAACGTTTCTTTAAGCTGAAGCGTAATATCGGCATCCTCGCCCGCGTACTCGACCACTTTCTGTACATCTACATCGCGCATGGTCAACTGTCCTTTGCCTTTTTTACCAATCAAGGCTTCAATTTCAACCGGGCTGTAGTTCAGGTACGTCATGGCCATCATATCCATGTTGTGCCGCATCTCCGGCTCAATCAGGTAGTGGGCAATCATGGTGTCAAATAGTTTTCCCGCTACCTCTACGCCATACTTTTTCAGCATGAGCAGGTCATACTTCAGATTCTGCCCGATTTTACCGATGGCCGGGTTCTCAAATACGGGCTTGAACTCATCGACAATGTCCTGTGCCTCCTCTCGATTTTCGGGTACGGGCACATAAAAGGCTTCTCCAACCCGGTAAGCGAACGACAAGCCCACCAGATCGGCTTCTACGGGGTCAATAGCCGTTGTTTCGGAGTCGAAACAAATGCTGGTCTGGAGTCTTAGGTAATTTATCAGACTAGTTCGCAGTTCGGGCGTGTCGACTAGTCGGTAATCGTGTTTGACGGATAAAATTGTTTTGCGTCGCTCCGGCTGAACCTCGTCAATTTCGTAATCAGGATAAACATCGAGGTAAGCGGGTGCACCACTGTCCGGAATTTCTGTTACCGTAACGACGGGCCGCTCCTGCCCAACGCCATCATCCGTTGTTACGGTATCGGCAGCCGATGCTGCGGTTACCTGAGCGGGCGTTGCCTGAGATGCCGAAGCTACCGGCACCCGAACCGACGTTTTCTTTGCCGTTTTGGCTTTTTCGGGCGCGTTATCCGACCCGAAATCGAACGGCAGATCATCCGCCCCCGATGGGTTGACGGCTCCCATATTAGGGAACGGCAGGAAAGCGGGCGCATCCGGAGAATCGAATAGATTCATTTGGGCCGATGCAGAACGTTCCTGGCCTCCTGGCTGTACCGTTTTGAATGCATCGGGCAACGGTTTTTCGTCGTAACCAGCTCCCAGCAGCCGGGTTTTCATTTGCCGGAATTCCAACTCATCCAGTAAAGCCGCCAGCCGGGGTTTGTCGTATTCGGTATGCCGCAGGTGGTTCTCATCGAACGGAACGGGCACATCCAGGTGGATAGTCGCCAGTTGTTTCGACAGCAATCCCTGCTGCCCGAAATTGACTACGTTTTCTTTGAGTTTTCCTTTCAACTCGTCGGCGCGGGCAATCAGGTTTTCGACCGACCCAAAGTCGGCCACCAGTTTTTGCGCCGTTTTTTCGCCCACACCCGGAATCCCCGGGATGTTATCAACCGAATCGCCCATGAGGCCGAGCATGTCCGTTACCTGGTCGATGCGTTCAATCTGCCAGCGTTCCAGAATGTCAGCCACGCCCAGTTTTTCGGCGGGTTTGCCCATAAAGGCGGGTTTGTAGATGTGGATGTGCTCTTCTACCAGTTGCCCATAGTCCTTATCGGGCGTCATCATATACACCTCAAAATCAGCCAAGGCTGCCTTCTTGGCAATCGTCCCGATTATATCGTCGGCCTCATAGCCATCCATAATCAGCATGGGAATGTGCATGGCTTCTACAATTTTCTTGATGTAGGGCATAGCCACGCTGATATCTTCCGGCTGCGATTGCCGGTTGGCTTTGTACATCGGAAACTGTTCGTGCCGGAACGTCTTTTTCGATGAGTCGAATGCCACGCCGATATGAGTAGGTTTTTCTTTAGTCAGCACCTCCATCATGGCATTCATGAAACCAAAGATGGCCGAGGTATTAATGCCGCGCGAGGAGATACGGGGCGATTTGCTAAAGGCAAAATGAGCGCGGTAGATTAGTGCCAGCGCGTCGAGTAAAAACAGTTTTTTTTGTGGTTTAGCCATTCGAAAGGAGTCACAGGTCGATAGGCCAAAGGTCGAAAGTCTTACCGACAATTACGCCTTGTCGCCCCGACAAATTGAGGATTTAAATAGGGTGATTTCTGTCTACATAAAACAGTACTGGTGGGATTTTGATTCCTGACCTGTCGTAGAGTCTATGTGGTGTTGGTTTCTCAAGACTGATATGCTTCATGGGTGCCGTGTCGGTTTTGAGAAACCAATATCACTGTAAAAAAACAGGCCATCTTGGTAGGGATGGCCTGTTCAACGAGTTAATGTACTTCGCAAAGTGCTTACTGTGGCAGCAACAGTCTGTCGATAACATGCACTACCCCATTCGTGGCCGTAACGTCCGGCCCGATAATGTTGGAGGGTGTGGTACCGTTCCCTTTCCCCGTAACCGTTAAGGCCGTGGTGCTGGAACCAGCCGTAATTGTTCCGCCCTGTAGGGTGCTCAGGCTGGAACCAGCGGTAATCAACGGCGTATAGGTTCGGCCGTTCAGTACATGGTAGGTTAGTAAACTGGTCAGGTCTTGTGCAGACGTTTTGGCGATAGTCGTTGAATCATACCCGACGGCTTTGAAGGCGGCATCCGTTGGTGCAAAAACGGTTAATGGCGTTGTGCCTGTTAGCGAACTACCAATGTCCGCTTTGATTACGGCAGCCTGTAATAGCTTAAACGAAGCCGTAGGTAGCAGAAGCGGAATGCCCTGAATGGTAGCCGTAATGTTGCCGAAAATGGGTGGTATCAGCACCCGGTCAATGGCATAAACTACACCATTGTTAGCTTGTCCGTCGGCCTGCACTACATGCGCTCCGTTAACGGATAATCTGGTGGCAGTTGTAGCCGTTCCAGATGCCACTTTCGAGATATAGACCACCCCCGTAGGCAGCAACGTATTTTGTGCGGTGTTCACAGCCAGTGGCACATCCGTTGATCCCATCCGGGTACTAAGTACGTGATATTGTAAAACTGATTTCAGTAAGTCGACAGGAGCAGCATTAACGGCTGCCACATCAACGTAGCCAAAGGCTTTAAACGCGTCGTCTGTTGGGGCAAACACTGTGTACGTTCCGGGCTGACTAAATGTGCCATCTAATCCGGCCCGAACCAGAGCCGCTTTGAGCAAGGTGAACTTACTTCCGTTATTAATGAGATCAGTAATTGAAGTGAGTGTTGGCGTTGTACTGTCCTGCTTTTTACAGGCCGAAAAGGTGATGATTAAACTAATTAGCAGCAGGGCGAACAAGCCACATTTTTGCAACATCAGGGTGTACCGATTACTTGGCATGACTAATTACAGGTTGTTTTGAGTATTATGGAAGATGAAATAGACTGATTGGAGAACGCTCCCTTCATTGTATTGTTTTCTACTTTCGTGAGCAACGTTGAAAAGTAGAATGTTCGGGACAAATATCCGGCTGTTGGATAGATAAAGGTGCCGGGTAAGGATGAACTATACGCCCTGTTCGCTGTTTTTTCTGAAATACCTTTATGACTATGCGCACTCGTTTACTCTTCCCCATCCTTACGCTGTTATCTGCCTGCCAGAGCCGTCCATCGGAGCAGACAGAAGACCAAACCGCTACCGAGGTAGTCCACCCGGATACGTTGTGTTACCGGCAAATCCTGAGTCGCGATACGACCATACTCCGGTTGGTTATTGATGGAGACCAAGCAACCGGTTATCTTGACAATAAATCGTACGAAAAAGACCGGGCGCAGGGAGCATTTCAGGGAACCGTTCGTGGGGCAAAAATTGAGGCCGACTGGCAGCGCTCGGGCGAGGGAACTACCCAACCGTATACACTTGACTTGACTATGAACGGCGATAGTATTTCCTGGTATGAGGGCGAACGCGTTGAGCAGCAGGGAAAATGGCAACTAAAAATTTCCGACGCAGGATACCGATACACGCTTGCTAAAATTGATTGCCCCGGCACATCAGTGCGATAATTCTTTGTCAGACTCAGAAACGGGTTCGCCGACGGGTGGGCGGTAGGTTTTGAAAGGCATTTTGAGCAAACTGCCAATGTGGTCATGCTCATGCGGGTCAGGGTGGGTATCGATACCGTAGTGCAGGTCACTACCGGCCATTTCGTGATACGTACCAAAAAGCCAGTCCCAGTACGGGAAAATGTTGCCGTAATTGGTGTTCGTAACCGGCAGTACGTAATGGTGGTGAACGTGGTGCATGTTCGGTGTTACAATAAACAGACTGAGCACCCGGTTGGCCCAACGGGGAAGTTCAATATTTGCGTGGTTGAACTGCGACAGCAATACCGACAGAGCCTGATACATAAACACCAGCCACATGGGCGCACCCGTGAGCAAAATGGCCAGCGTCGTGAAAATAAACCGAACAACGCTTTCGCCGGGGTGATGCCGGTTGGCGGTGGTCGTATCCATATGCACGTCGGAATGGTGAATCAGGTGGAAGCGCCACAAGAATATTACCTTATGCTGCGTCCAGTGGGCCAGCCACGCACCCACTAAATCCATTGCCAGCAAGCCAGTCAGCATTTTGGCCCACAGCGGCAGAGAAACCCACTGCAATAACCCCACCCCATGCTGAACGGCCCAATCGCTGGTTTTGAGCAGGACAAAAGCCAGCGCAAAATTGATAACGATAGTCGTCAGCGTAAAGAAAATATTGATACCTGCGTGCCGAAACTTGTGATAGTTGAATCGGAACAGCGGAATAGCACTTTCAATCAGCCAGAAAATAGCGATGCCTCCTACCAAAATCAAACTCCGGTGCGACGATGGAATATGCGAAAAGTAATTGATGACCTGTTCCATAAACGTTGTATTGTTTTTTCTTGCTATTGTACAAATATACGCAGTTGTGCAGCGATTATTTTATGGGAAGTCATGCTTTTAGGCACCTTACGTTATTGGCATTTGGCTACACCCTGCTATCACGCTGCCTTTACATCTTTGGCCCTGTTTTCGTAGATTTGACACAAACAGTTCATACCGAAGCTTACCGATGAAAGAACTATTTTTTTTAGTTGAAGAGGACCCGGAAGGTGGGTATACAGCCCAGGTGTTGGAGAGAATATCTTTACACAGGTAGAAACTATCGCTAACTTAAAGACGATGGTTCGGGAAGCAGTAACCTTCCAGTACGATTCAATCGCGCAACAGCCTACCTTGAACGATTGCATGTTGTGAAAGAGGAAGTGTTCGCTTTATAAAACCACTCTCACTTTTCTACCCATTGCGCCGGAAACCACCACCCTGTCCCCGGCCGTTTCCGTTACCCCGGTTTCGCTCCTGGAAGGGGTCGCGGGGAGGGGTGATGCCCGCCCCGAATTTGCGGAGATTGTATACGAAGCTCACCATGAAGTACCGGTTGAGGACCCTGCTTCTGACTTCTTCCGTGTAGGTGTCGGTTACGTTCCGAACGATACTCTGATTCTGGTTCAGCAGATCGAACGCCTGAAACCGAATCTCCCCCTGATTCTGTTTGAACAACTGCCGGGCCAGCGTAGCATTCCAGAGCGTGTAGGACTGGTTGTAACTGGCCGAACTACCGCCGTAATGATTGTAATACACGTTGGTGGAGAAGGTAAGCTTGAGCGGCAGTTGATAGTACACATCCAGCGTTACACTCTGATTCAGGAAGGTGGTCGGTCCGGCGTTCTGGTTTTGTTGGGTTTGCAGCGAATACTTCGCCGATTGCCAGTTGATATTTCCGCCCAGATTGAGGTCCAGCTTCTCCGTGAAATTGGAGCTTATACTTACTCCCTGCCCGATAAGCCAGTTTTTGGCCCGGTTCGACTGACTGTTTACGAAGCTCGTACCTGTGTTGTATGTCATGTTGGTCGTCAGGTTCAGATTGGCTTTCTGTTCACTGAATTTAATGGGCTGCCCTATTACAAACGAGCCATTGACGGTGTAATAGCCATCGGTATTAACGGGCCGAGTCGTCTGCGCCCCCGATTGAGTGAAGGTCGTAGAGCTGACAATTTTGTTATCCGTTCGGCTGGCGTTCAGGAAGACGAAAAAATTTCGGAAGGTAGATGGCTCAAACCGATTGAAGTTGAGCGAGAGGTTATGGCTGTATTCGGGTTGCAGAGCCTCATTGCCAAGCTGAATATTTAGCGGATTCGTGTTATTCGGAACCGGCTGTAACTGACTGACCGATGGGGCGTTGACGCGGGTGCGATAGTTGAGCCGTAGTCGGCGATTCTTGCCAAAATTGTACGTAAACAGGGCGTTGGGCAGGATGTTGGTGAACGTCCGGTTCAGGTTGGTTTCGCGGCTAAGGTTATTGGCGTTCAGACTCGCCTGCTGCCCATCTACCCCAAATGCGTAGGTGTATTTCAGTCGTCTGGTTTGCCAGGTTAACCCCGCCCGATTGGTTACGTAATCGTTTACAAACCGGTTAGTAAGCGTCGTGTTGAGCAGGTCGTACTGGCGGGATGATTCATTAAAATCATTAACGGCTCGGTTTGACGTATTGTGGTTGTTGGAGAGGTTGTAATGAAATTCCAGCGTTTGCCGCAGCGAAAGCGGTTCAGAATAACTGATGTTGATGCTGTTCGTCATCGAGCGCGTTAGCTGATTGTTTAGCTGGTTGATGCGTTGCGTAAACAGCCCGCCACTATCCGCGCCGGTAATGGCCGTGCCCGACCCGATAGTGGTGGAAATAGGCGCATTAGAGCGGACAAATTTGTTCTCCGATTGATTGACACCGTCGTTGTTCTGGTTGTTTATCGCTACGTTCCAGTTCACCGAAAACGTCCGGCCCACTTTTTTGAACTTGCGGAACAGCAGCAGTGAGTTATTGCCCGTAAAGCCATTGCCCGTCGAGTTGTAGTTGGTTATGCTGGAGTTGGCCAGCACACCCTCGGCACTCACCGTTTGCGACTGACTCTGGTTATTGTAGCTGGAGTTCAGCCACGATAGACTGGGAATGACCCGAATGGTGGTTAGGGTGTCGAGCCGGTAATCGAGCCGCAGGTTGATCCGTTGATTGGTGTTCGTATTGTTGGAACCGTTCGTCTTGTTGGTTACGAAAGACGAGTCGATTTTGCCGGGTGCTGTTGAGGTGGTGGGTAATACATTTTGTCGGCGACTGTTCTGACTCGTGAGCGTGTTGGTGTTGCTGGCGTTATAACTGCTCACCACGTCAATCTTCTTGCCCCAGCCGTCGCGGTAGTTGATACCGGCTGCCCACGATTGAGTGATGGCATTGCTGCCCACCTGCCCCTGGTTGCTGACATTTCCGCCACCCTGTCCACCCCGAACGACGTTTCCACCGCCCCCTCCACCCTGACCTTGTCCGGCTCCACCGAAGTTATTGCCCAAACCCAGGTCCTGAGCCGTAAAGCCCTGCTGGTTGATGTTATTGGCCATGCCCAGCATCGAAATCTGCCGACCGTTATTGAATTGGTTCAGGCTTACCCGGCCGGAGTAGCGGGCATTATCGTCGGGTTTTGGTCCGGCACCGATGGTTTGTTGACCAAAAGAACCTTTGCGCTTGTCTTTTTTGGTGGTGATGTTGATTGTCTTCTCCCGGTCGCCGTCGTCCACACCCGAAAAAGCCGACTGTTCCGATGCCTGATCGAAGAGTTGCACTTTATCAATAATGTCCGCAGGAAGGTTGCGGGTAGCCATTTTGGGATCATTGCCAAAGAATGGTTTGCCATCAACCAGTACTTTTTGCACACTCTGCCCCTGCGCTTTTATGTTGCCATCACGGTCTACCTCCACGCCCGGCAATTTTTTAAGCAGGTCCTCCACCTGCGCGTTAGGGCGGGTTTTAAACGAACCGGCATTGAACTCCAGTGTGTCGCCTTTTACGGCAATGGGTGCTTTTTCGCCTTGCACGGCAACTTCCGTCAGTGTTTGCGATGTCGATACCAGGTCAATCGCTCCGGCATCGACATCGGGTTTTTCGCTGGTAACCGATACCCGTTTAGCCCGACTCTTGTAGCCCACGTAGGTGACCAATACCCGATATTGGCCGACCGCTGTTTTGGGAAAAACAAATTTGCCGTCTCCATCGGTAATGCCAAAGGAAACCAGCGACGAATCGCGGGCTAATAGCAGTGACACTGAGGCTTCCATCAGTGGCTTTCGACTCAGCGAATCCACAACCGTGCCCCGGATAGTTCCTGGTGATTGCGCTACCGCCATATGAAGCGACAATGCATTTATCACCAGAAAGAGGGAGAAACGCATACGTAAATTTTTGCCAGATGAAACCATAGGATGGGTTGAAAAACGGTAAACGGTCAATTGTTGATTTGCGTGGTCTTTAGTTTCTACGCTATCACATTTCATTAGCTGACAAAAACGGTTTGTAAAATTATGTGCCGTTCCCTCAATCTATTTCATAATCAGTCAATTAATAAAATAAACTGCTGACTGAACGTTCTTTTGACACGTCGAAAAAAGTTACTTCTAAACTACATTCGCATGAAGCCTCTACAGTTTATTAGCAGATCGCAATTGATTATCGTGGTACTGGCCCTGTTTTTTTCCTGTGAAGACCACAGAATTCCAGTTGATCTCCCTGAATCTGCCTGTCTGGCCACTGATGGGTCTCCCCGCACTTACCCCTGCGAATTTGTCATCGACAGGCTCACGTTTCTGGCTGCGGATGGTACAACCGTTGCTGAAGTTACGCCAACCAGTCCTGTTGCCATACTAAGCCGGGCTAGAGCCGTGTCCGAAATTCCGCCTAACTCACTGGGAATTGGTGCTGTTAACTACGATGTCCGGGCTACGTTCAGGAGGGTAGCCAATCCGTCATTTCCCGTCACGGCGGGTTACTTGCTCAGTGCTACTACGAACGGGTCGCGGGAACTCATTCTGCATACGCCGGGCGAGCGGTACTTTATTGGTTCGCCCATTCCGTTGGACATGCCCATTGGCAGTACCCGCGACGTTATGTTTACGCAGCAGTACCGATTCCGGCTCACTACCGTTGGTGGCGTGGTCAGACCAGTACTTGATGGGGCGGCTACCAACATTTTTTTTCTTGAAAACGATAATACGACGTTACGATTTGACCGAACCAGAAGCCCGTATCGCTTTGTAGGCAGCGTAGTGGAGGCTTACATAAAAATCGATGTTAGTGTTGGGCTTTAATGGGTTCTCAAAAGTGATATCGGTATATCACTTTAGGCTCAGTTGTTGTTCCGACGCTGGAATCCGCCATTCTGCATCATTTTCTGCCGGAAATCGGCCATACCTTTCTTCCGCATCTCGTCCAGTTCCTCCGGCGATACAACTTTTGCATCAGCCGGGGGGTGCACGCTGCTTTCGGCCACGGCTTCCGTCGAAACGCCCGTTGCTTTGAAGGATTCAGTGTCCGATTCGATTTGGAGCACCACGCCTTTGGGCGGGGTCAGATCGGCCACGGGCGAGTACGTGAAGGGTAGTTCGGTCGTGTACCAGATGGTGTAAGGCTGTTTGCGTCGCGTGGCGGTGGCTTTCTGGCAGATGTAGCCCGCAATTTTCTTCGTTTTTGACGTGGTTTGCCAGTCGGTTGCTTCCGGCATTGGTTTTTCGGAACGGTAGACCTGCGTGGTCGAATCTTTCTTTACCGTCAACACGTCGATGCGCTGGCGGTTGGCCAAATCCAGGTATATCTGTTGCTCAAATGGAGGGGTCCTCCGTACAGTACGGGTTCCACCACCGGGAGCATCCGCGCCATCCGGCCCACCTTCTGTCCGACGAATCATCATGTTCTGCGGGCGGTCGCGTTCTTCTTTGGCCATCGTCCCGGAAAAGACCAGTTTTTGCGTGAACGGCATTACTTCCGGCGTGCCTTCGGGGGCATCGGGCGCACCAGCACTACCCGGACGTACTTCCTGGCCGTTGACGACCATCCGCATCTGCGAGCGGTCAATCTGACGCATCCCTTCGTAGGTGATCTTGCCCGATGTGGGCGCCTGCCCGAACAGGGTCGTCAGCGACAGACTCGCGGCTACTGTGAGATAAACGATTGTTTTCATGGTTGAATGAGGGCTTGTGTTAGTAAACGTTGCACATTTTATTTGACTCACCGTTAAAATTTTGTTAAATGCGGTTAAATGATAATCCGATGGCGAATTTTAGGTGCTGAATTACTTTCGTATGACTCCAAAACGCATCATTTCCGTAGTGCCCTCGCAGACCGAACTACTCTTCGACCTGGGGTTGAATGAGGAAGTCATCGGCATTACCAGATTCTGCATTCATCCGGCCGATAAAGTTAAACAAAAGACGTTGGTCGGCGGCACGAAAACGCTGAACCTCAGGGCTATCTATGACCTGAATCCCGATTTTATCCTAGCCAATAAAGAAGAAAATACGCGGGATCAGATTGAAGTACTCCAGCAACGGTATCCCGTACACGTTACCGATATAAACACCTTGCCCGATGCACTGGCTATGATTCGGGAAGTGGGCAATCTGGTGGGGAAAAGTGACAAAGCCGAAGACCTAGCAAACCAGATTGAAAACGCCCTGCTTCCATTTGCCCAGGTCCCTGGCGGTTTGGTGGCGTACCTCATCTGGCGAAAGCCGTACATGGTAGCAGCCGCGGATACGTTTATCCACGCCATGCTCGAACAGGCTGGTTTTCAAAATGCCTTCGCCGGGCAAACCCGCTACCCAGTCGTATCGGCGGAGGAACTTAAAATGGCACAGCCCGACCTTATTTTTTTATCGTCGGAGCCATATCCATTTGGGCAAAAACACATAACGGAATTACAGGCCATTTGCCCCTCGGCGCGGATACGGCTGGTGGATGGCGAAGTATTTTCGTGGTACGGCAGTCGGCTGTTGCGGGCTTCGGACTATTTCAGGAACTTGCGTAACGAAATTGACCAACCGGCATGACCCAGGTTAAAACCAACGATACCCTCTCCATTGCTTCGGTTAATTTGCTCCTTTTTGTCGCCCGGCAACGCGGGGCCGATGCCGATGCGCTGGCCCGTGCCGTAGGCATTAGCCCCGAACAACTGCGTGACCCCGACGGGCGCGTACTTATCCGGCAGATGCAGGCCCTTTGGCAGGAAATAATTACCGCCACCGGCGACCCGAATATTGCCCTGCAACTGGGTGAACTGGTCAATCCGGCGGCCATAGGCGTGCTGGCGTACGTGATGATGCACAGCCCCACGCTGGGCGGTGCCTTCGAAAAGCTGTGCCAGTATCAGGATATTGTTTGTCAGGGCATTCGCACGACGGGAAAAGTAACTCCAGCCGGTAATCAGTTCGCTTTGTCGCTACACATTACCAGTGCCGATATTATTTACCCGCAACACGTACTCAATTCTGAGTTGTCCATTTACCTATCAGCCATACGGGCTTTAACGGGTCATCGTATCACGGCTGATGCCATTCATTTCGCCTACCCAAAACCGGTTGACATTCGGGAACATGAACGTGTATTTGCCCCCGCCCAACTGACCTTCGATGCGCCCGAAACGGCCATGATTCTCGATGCCAGTCTGCTGGACATACCCGTGCTGAATGCAAATCCAAGCTTATCGGTACTTTTTGAGAAACACGCTGATACCATGCTGGACCAACTCAAAACACCCACCTTGCCGTCGCGGGTGAAAGGTGAGATTATTTCGCTCATGAAGGGGGAGGAACCAACTCTGGCAACCGTTGCCGACCGGCTGGCTATGGGCGTCCGCACGATGCAGTTACACCTGAAGGAGCTGGGCACTTCCTACCAGCATATTCTTGATGAAACCCGCCACGAACTGGCCGTTAGCCACCTGCGCGAACAAAACATGAGTACTACCGATATTGCCTACCTGCTGGGTTTTGCCGAACCTAGTGTCTTTTTTCGGTCCTTCAAGAAATGGACGGGGCAAACGCCGGGTGCGTTCCGACTGGCGCAGGCAATCGCCTGATTTTGAGATTTCCCAGGCTGGTGTGCTTGAAACTATCCGGATACTTCAGGCCATAGCCCGCTACCCGGTCCATACACGCGTGGGCGAAGAGAATAACACCAATTAGCATCAGGATTTGGCTACCCATCATCAGGCCCGATAATCCAATGATAATCCCCAGCCCTTTATGATGAACAAGATTGTACAATACCGCCCCAATGGTGGTATTGTACAGGTAGCCTATCATACTTACATCGGGTAACAGAATGAGGGCGGGGAACCACCACCAGGCAAAATCAAGGCGGGAGAACAGGAAAATGGCTCCCAGAAACTGGATAATTTCTTGGGACTTCAATAGGGTTTTCATTGGCTTATGGTTTGTAAAGAAATTCGCGCCCTTCTTCTTTGCGTTCTTTGCGGTTAAATACCAGACTGGACAGGCTTGAATGGTCTTTTTAGCTGATGTTCCGAAAACCAGGTTAGCGTGTCGGTCAGGGCCTGTTTCATGGGGGTGGGGCGGAAATCAGGGAAGAGCGTGAGTATCTTTTTATCATCCAGCAGAATGGTATTTTCGTAGAGATAGAGCATCTCTTTTACTTCCCGAAGTGTGGGCATAAACAGTCCCAATACGCTGATAAGAAACCGGCTGTATACCTGAACTTTCAACGGATTACCCGCTAGGTCGCTTATCTGCCCAAACCACGACCGAACCGATGGTACTGTTGTGCCACCATAATTCCAGACTTCGTAAGGTTTCGAGGTAGCATTGCCTTTCATATCCCATTCCCTCAACATAAGCCGGGTAATAAGTTCGGCGGCATCGTTGGTGTATACGGATTGGTGCGGTATGTCAGCAGTCAGAAGCCAGGGAAGGGCTGTGCCGTTCAGGGCATTTTCGAATACAGGCCGCACGCCATCGTTCAGGACGTTGGGACCCCAGAAATCCGGCAGCCGCACGTTGAGTACGCGGCTCTTTCCGGCTTCGGCAGCCTGCTCCAGCATCGCTTCGATTTCCACCCGCAACTGACCTTTACGAGTACACGGATTGGCGGGACTATTTTCCCGAATCGGCTCTTTGATATTACCGAAGTTGTACACATTGCCGGGGAAAAAGATGGTAGCCCCACTTGGACTGGCCGCGTCGATGATTTTCTGCGTGGCCGTATCCATATTCCCAAACCACTGGTTGTACGGGTAATTTATACCGTGAAAAATAAACTGTTTATCGACCGCCAGGCGGTTGAGTAACTCGGTATCCTGCACATCGCCTTCTACAATCGTGAGCGTTGGCGCGTTGGGAAACAGGGTTTCGGCTTTGGGCCGGTTACGGACAAGTATCGTAACGGGCCACTGTCGGGCCAGTAGATTTGCCGTTACGGCATAACCGATGCTGCCGGTAGCACCCAGAATAAGAACGGAAGGATTCGTGTTGGTCATGACGTTTGCCAGTTGATTTGTACGTTACAAAGGTCAGGCTATCCGCTCATCCGGTTACTGACAAACGACGAAAATGAGCGTGACGAATAACGAAAATCGGCGTGTTTCCATAGCCGGAAAGATTGCCGTCCGCTCCGGTATAGCCTATACCGTAAACAGTGCGTCGGAAACGAAAAGTACCCTCATCGCCAATGACTCTGGCTGGGAGTTTAGCGTAGCGTTACGCTACATTTACGCCCATCAGCATGAAATGAAGAAACGCTGAAAGAATACTGTTCGGGCGAATTTAGAGGGCTTCGGCCAATGAACTAATCCCCCGCTCGTCTTGTCCTTTCAGATATGGCAAAATCTGAAAATGCGCGGAGTAGCGTCGCCAATGCAAAAGACGAACTAAGCTGGCGCGAACGCTTTGCCGCGCTGAGTAATCTGCCCGCTTTTTTTAAACTGGTCTGGGCCGTTTCGCCGGGTCTGTTTATGGGCAACGCGGCTCTGCGGTTAGTGCGGGCGGCTATTCCCGCTTCGGTACTGTACATCGGTAAGCTGCTTATCGACGAAGTGGTGCGGCTGGCCGGGCAGACTGATAAAGACACGACTTTTTTGTGGGAATTGGTAGCCGCTGAGTTCGGGCTGGCTATTCTGTCCACGGCACTGGCCCGGGCCGTTTCGCTTATGGATGGGCTGCTGGGCGATTTATTCGCTAACAGCACCTCTGTCCGGCTCATGGAGCACGCAGCTACGCTCGACCTGGAACAGTTCGAAGACGCTACGTTTTACGACAAACTCGAACGCGCCCGGCGGCAGACGACGGGCCGTACGGTATTGCTGTCGGGCGTATTCGGACAGGTGCAGGAGCTTATCTCCGTCGCTTTTCTGGCGGCTGGTCTGGCGGTATACAACCCATGGCTGCTACTCCTGATTCTGGTGGCGGTAACGCCTTCCTTTATCGGGGATAATTATTTCAATCAGCGTAGTTATTCCCTGTCCCGCTCCTGGACGCCTGAACGGCGGGAACTGGATTACCTGCGCTACGTAGGGGCCAGTGATGAAACGGCGAAAGAAGTCAAGATTTTTGGTCTTTCGGGGTTTCTGGTCGAGCGGTTTCGGACACTGTCAGACGAGTTTTACCAGAAGAATAAAACGCTCGCGCTGAGCCGGGCGGGCTGGGGCGTGGTGCTCACAGCCCTTGGTACGGCGGGCTACTATGGGGCCTACGTCTGGATTGTGCTACGGGCAACAACGGGCCAAATTTCCCTTGGTGACCTCACGTTTCTGGCCGGGTCGTTCCGGCAGGTGCGTAGTTCGCTGGAAGGTATTCTGCTCCAGTTCAGCAGCCTGACGCAGGAGGCTATTTATTTGCAGGACCTGTTCGATTACTTCGCCATCAAACCCCTCATCCATTCGGCCCAAACGACCCGCTCCTTTCCCAGGCCCATCAGGGAAGGGGAAGCGGCACTCCGATTCGAGTTTGAGAACGTCGGTTTCAAGTACACCAACTCCGAGCGTTGGGCCTTACGCAATCTGTCGTTCGCCCTCGAACCGGGCGAAAAGCTGGCGCTGGTCGGTGAAAACGGAGCCGGAAAAACAACGCTGGTCAAACTACTGGCCCGCCTTTACGACCCAGCCGAAGGCCGAATTTTGCTCAATGGCTACGACCTGCGAGAGTATGATTTGCTCGAACTACGACGTAATATTGGCGTTATTTTTCAGGACTACACCCGATTCAAAATGTCGGCCGGGGTTAACATTGCCGTTGGGGATATCGATGAACGTACCAACCAACCGCGCATTGAGGTAGCCGCGCAGCGTAGTCTGGCCGACAGCGTTATTGCCAAACTGTCGGGGGGCTACGACCAGCAATTGGGCCGTTCATTCGGTAAAGGGGTCGAACTGTCGGGAGGGGAGTGGCAGAAAGTGGCCCTGGGGCGGGCCTACATGCGCGATGCCCAGCTTATCATTCTGGACGAACCCACCGCTGCTCTCGACGCCCGCGCCGAGTACGAAGTGTTCCAAAGGTTTGGCAAATTAACCGAGGGTAAATCATCCGTGATTATCTCGCACCGGTTCAGCACTGTCCGCATGGCCGACCGTATTCTGGTGCTGGAAAACGGCACTCTGCTCGAAATCGGCAGTCATTACGAACTACTGGAGAAAGACGGCCGCTACGCCGAGTTGTTTGGCTTACAGGCGCGTGGGTATCAGTGACCCATTTGCTGGTAGAAATTAGCCGCGATCAGACATTTTTTCGTACCCATTCGTTAGTAAGTGTACAAGTCAACCTTTTGTATTCATGACTGACAGCCTGACAAGTCAATCTATTGACCGCCACGGGCTGGTGGTATTCTTTTCCATGTTATACTGTTTGTTTTTCATCAGCAGTACGGGTATCGGCAATAACAGTTTGCCCACCAGGCATTCGCTTTTCAACCAGGGAACGAGGTCTGCATTCGTTGTTGATTCGACGCAGAAAACGAAGCCCAGTACGCTGGTTATCAAAGTTTTTGCCAGCAATATCACAACACCGCTCACTTCTGCAACGGCGATCATTACTTCGATACTTACTGGTAAAGTCGAACGGTTTGCCCTGCCTGCGGGGCAGCTTCACCGTACATTTACGAAGGCCGACCAATTGTCTATCGACATCAATGCACCGGGCTATGCATCGGTCAATCGTAAAATGACCATACCCGTATCCCCGCAGGGTAATCGCTATGAGTTTGATGCCGAACTGGAACGGATCAGGATTAGCCTGACGATTCTGGCTGTTGACCGACAGACCAGAACTGTTATTCCGGGTGTTCATTTCACGATTAACGGCATAAATACGGGTAATAAATCAATCAAACTTATCCCCGATTCCACTACCGGATTATCTAAAGTTGACCTACCCGGCAAAGGAATTTATTCACTAAGCTGCGAAGTTGAAGGCTATGACGATTTTGTGAAATCCATAAAACTGGACAGTGCCCAAAACGAAGCACGGGTCATTCTAACCACAAAACGGGCGCCGGTCGAGACGAAACCCGATGCCCGGGAAGCGACGGCCAGGAAAATTCCGGTTGTGTCGTCTCCGATGAAAACGTCCGCTACTGCGCCGGTAGCAATACGGGCAGTAGCGACACCAGTTGCAGTACTCAAACCTGTGGTACCTTTTGAAAAGGGCAAACCGATTGCTCTGCCAAATATCTATTTTGACCAGAGTAGCCCCATATTGCGCCCTGAATCATACCCTGAACTCAACCAGTTAGCGGATGTCCTGAAAGCAAGTCCAAGTTTACAAATTGAGATTCGCGGTCATACGGATAATCAGGGGGATTTCGATTTGAACGTAAAACTCTCCCGCGACCGATGCCAGGCCATTGTTGATTATCTGGTCAACAATGGAATTTCTAAAATCCGCCTGAAAGCCGTTGGACGCGGCCCAATAGACGCTGTTGCTCCGAATAATAGCGAAGAAAACCGGAAGAAAAATCGACGGGTAGAGTTCGTAGTACTTTAGCCAGTTATGCTTCCAGCTTGGATACGCCAGTGAAGGGAAATGGCTGATTTTAAACGGTACGTTTCTAAACGCTTGGTGACGTACGCGTTGACAGTAAGGCAACAAGCCCCAATACGGGCCCGAGTGCCAGTGTCATGTACACGTATTGACTACCAACGTGTCCTGACAATAGATTGATGAGTTGAATGCTGATAATGGTAATGGAAAAGCCAATACAGTTCACAATCGTAAGTGATGTCCCTCTCGACTGTTCCGGCGCGTTCTGGGCTACTAATGTTGAGAATAATGGGGAATCCGCAATGACCACTACGCCCCAGAAGAATAGAAAAATAATAAAAGTGGATGGTGATGGGTAGAACAAGAAAAACGGAGAGACGAGACAGCACAGGCAGGATAATGCGAGTGAAATAGTCGCTACTTTCTGTACACCAAAATAACTCGACAAGTACCCGCTACTCACGCAGGCAAGACTACCCGATGCAATAATCAGAAAGGATAATAACGGAATGTTCAAACCCGCTTCCTGATAACGGTTTCCGTAATTGGTCAACATGATGGGGACAAAGGCCCAGAACGCGTACAACTCCCACATGTGGCCGAAATAGCCGAACGAAGCAGCCCGGAAGTTCTCGCTTTTGAACCCTGACAAAAAGTCACGGAAAAGTGGTTGCTGGCCTGCTTTTCGGAAAGGGCCGTCGGGTACGAATAGCCAGATTGATAAACCACCCAAAACGGAGAGAATTGAGGTCAGATAAACGACGTATGCCCAGGGAAAATGCGCGGTTATACTCTTCAGCAAATGCGGAAACGCCGTGCCGAGCACCAAAGCCCCGACGAGAAACCCCAGCGATTTTCCGAGCCCTTTCTGAAAATAATCCGACGCTATTTTCATCCCGACCGGGTAAATGCCGGCCAGAAAGAAACCAGTTAAGAAGCGAAAGAACAAAACCCCTGTTGGCGTAACGGCTGGTAAAACGATTCCCAGGTTGGATAAACCGGCTAGCAGGGAGCAGACAAAAAATACGCGGGAAGGAGAAAACCGGTCGGCGATGGCCAGCAGGGCAAAAACGAACGTGCCGGTAATAAACCCAAACTGGATTACGCTGGTCAGATGCGCTAAAAAGCCTTGTTCAAGATGAAAACGGTATAAGATGTCGGGCATGATGGCGTTACCCGCAAACCAGAGCGACGTACAAAAAAACTGCGAAACCACGATTACCGGCAACACCCACTTTGGGGTAATCACTTTTTCCATAGGTTACGTCAGCATCAATTCAATATCCTCAAAACATCGTGTTTTCATTCGCTGACTCATCGGGTATTACCTGAAGCACGTCCCAGTGTTCTACTATTTTGCCCTTATCATCAAACCGAAAGATGTCAATACCGGCGTAATCTTTGTCGCCCGGCCAGGTTTGGTAGCAATGTAGCACGACCATATTGTCTTCAGCGATGGCCCGTTTTACAGCTACCTTCTTGCCGGGATACTCGGCGGCCATACGGGTAAAATAGCTGACAAATGCTTCTTTTCCGTTTCCCACGTGTGGATTGTGCTGGATATACACGTCGCCTGCGTACTGCTCAATGGCGGCTTCGGGCTGGCACTGATTAAACATCAGGTCGTAGAAGGCAATGGCGTTTTGCTTGTTTTGGGCAGGGTTGGTCACAGGAGTACTTACTCGTTTCTGTGGAGTCAGGTTTGAGAATCTGACTCCACAGATTTTATTTGATATACCGGAAATCCTCGTTGCCTTTCAGAGAAAGCAATGTCGAATAAATTAGCTTGATAACGTTCTGCACATCGTCCATATGGACAGTTTCAACCGTGGTGTGCATGTATTTGAGTGGGAGCGAAATCAGCGCGGAGGCAATGCCTTCTGTAGCGTAGGCAAACGCGTCCGTGTCGGTGCCGGTGGAACGGCTCACCGCCTGCCGCTGGAAGGCAATCTCATTCTGTTCGGCCACATCGATGATATAATTGAGCACGTTGTTCTGCACTGCCGGGCCGTAGCACAGCACCGGGCCATCGCCCGCTTTGAGGTCGCCCTGCTCTTTTTTCTCGTACTTCGGCGATTGCGTATCGTGCGTTACGTCGGTACAGATAGCGAGATCGGGGCGGAGTCGACGGGCAATCATCTCGGCACCACGTAGGCCAATTTCTTCCTGCACGGCATTCACGATGTACAGCGTAAAGGGCAGCGTGATGTTGTTTTCCTTCAGGAGCCGGGCCACTTCGGCAACCATGAAGCCACCCATCCGGTTGTCCAGTGCGCGTCCTACAAAGTAGCGGTTGTTCATTTCCCGCAATCCATCCGCAAAGGTGCAGACCGTGCCCACATGGATACCCATATCCAGTACTTCCTGCTTGGTAGCGGCTCCCACGTCGATAAACAGGTCGGTTACTTTGGGGGCGGTGTCTTTGGTGAGGTCACGGACGTGGATTGCGGGCCAGCCAAATACACCTTCTACCACTCCTTTTTTGGTATGCAGATTGACGCGCATGGATGGTGCAATCAGCGCATCAGAACCGCCGTTGCGCCGAACAAACAGGTAGCCATCATCGGAGATGTAATTGATGAACCACGAAATCTCGTCGGAGTGGGCCTCGATAACGACTTTATAATCGCCTTCGCCCTTAATGACCCCAACGGCGGTGCCATAGGTATCCACGATGTATTCGTCGGTGTAAGGTTTGAGGTAATCCAACCAGATCTGCTGCCCCGACGATTCAAAACCGGTAGGGGAGGCATTGTTCAGGTACTTATACAGAAATTCTTTACTCTGCTCGTTCATTGGTTGCTAAAAAAATAGTCTAAGAAAACTTTTAGTGGTTGTAAAGGTAGATGGGTTGGGTCAGGGTTCCAGTGATCTTTATTTAGGAAATTACGTTTGTCCGGTTTGCTGATAAGTTCTCGTTGAGATTCTGTATGACCAAGCATGGATTCCAGGTAGGCGAAGATTTTTCCTTTTCGATTGGGAAGATGGTAATTGCCAGTAGCACCCAGACATGTTTCGTAGGTTTGCCAACAGTCAAAAAATAGCTGTTGCTCAGTAGTATAAATATTTTCTAATACTTGCTCTAAATCACCTGACAAAGCGTTATTAGGCCATAGAAAGAAATCAAATGTGAATGTATTCGCTAACTATGCAATGACTTGAGTTCGTTTAAGTGGGTCATCATCGGCATCAAGAAAAGCAACATTGCGGATTTTATTTTCTTGATTTTGAGCAAAATTGATTTTGTTTAAGTACAAAACCTGCTCAATTCTATTTTTAAGATTCCTTGAATTCGCATTTCCAGCAGGTTAAATGCGTTTAACCTGCATTTTTATAAGAAACTCACATGATCGCGCGCTCACCCCAAGTCATGAAAATTGTTTATTTTCGGGTATGGATACGACACAACAACCAACCGTTGAGTTCGCTCAACTTGTGAGTCGGGGCTGCGGCCTGGATGTTCACAAAGACGTACTGGTAGCGACTATTCAGGGCCAGGGGTTAAGGGCCCAAACCCGTAGTTTTGGCGCTTTTACCCAAGACATTGAAGAGCTGGCTGACTGGCTCCGAACCCATCAGGTTACCCATGTAGCCATGGAAAGTACCGGGGTTTACTGGAAGCCTGTTTTCAATGTACTGGGCGAGGCATTCGAGATCCTCTTAGTTAATGCTCGCCACATCAAGCACGTACCCGGCCACAAAACCGATAAGAAAGACAGCGAATGGCTGGTCAAACTCTTATTGGCGGGCTTGCTAAAAGCCAGCTTTGTGCCCCCACAACAAGTACGGGAATGGCGGGATCTGTTCCGCTATCAGCGCAAAGCAACGGGGCACATTGCGGCTGAATGGAACCGCATCTTAAAAGTGCTCGAAGATGCCAATATCAAACTGAGCTCGGTGCTCACCGACATCAGTGGGGTCAGTGGCCGACAGATGCTGGAAGCCCTGAGTCGTGGCCAGACTAATGTAGATGAATTACTCAAACTGGCTCATGGCCGCTTGAAAGCCAAACGGGACGAGTTAAAAAAGGCATTAGTGGGTAAACTCACGCGGCATCATCAATTCATGTTGACGACCTTACTTCGTAGTATTACCCAACAAGAAGCGCTCATTGCTGACATTAACCAGCAGATCGACAGTCAGGTAGCTGAGTGGCAAGAGGCCGTTGACTTGTTACAAACCATCCCGGGTGTGGGGCATCACACGGCGGTGGGCTTACTGGCTGAGATTGGTACTAACATGGAGCAGTTTCCCTCCGAGAAGCACTTAGCCTCCTGGGCGGGTATGGCTCCGGGTAACCATGAAAGCGCTGGCAAAAAAAAAGTACCCGCATCACCCATGGCAGTAAA
The DNA here is from genome assembly GCA_038236215.1 of Cytophagales bacterium. Taxonomy (GTDB): domain Bacteria; phylum Bacteroidota; class Bacteroidia; order Cytophagales; family Spirosomataceae; genus Spirosoma. The sequence continues at coordinate 29,624 of JBBSTD010000079.1, forward strand.
TATTTAAAAAGTTTGTTAGTCGAAGCGGCCTGGTCGGCCTCACGAACCAAAGCCACTTATCTGAGTAGTAAGTACCGGGCCTTTGTGGCCCGTCGTGGTAAGAAACGGGCCCTGATTGCGATAGGACATAAGATCCTGCTGGCGGCTTATCACATATTGAAAACAGGTGAGAAATATATGGATTTAGGTGCGGATTACTTAGCTAAGCGCCATCAGGATCGTCAGATGCAAAGTGCGCTGACAAAATTGCAGAGTTTAGGCTACCAGGTAGTCTTAGCAAAGCAATAAAGTAGTGAGTCATTGGAAGACGCTGCTTACTGGTGGAAAAACCCCGGATAAGAAACTGTCTGCAAACACCAAGCACCCCCAAGTTGTTGCCTCAAACACGTAGATGAAACTTTAACTTCTTGGTGTTTATCCTAAAAGACTACTGTTAGCCAAGTACTTACCAAATTATTTTCAGATGAAAGCCCTG
>JBBSTD010000080.1:0-29769 GCA_038236215.1 Cytophagales bacterium
ACCCATTTCCCAACTGCTAGTGTACTTACTGTGCTTTCCTATAATTGCCCCCGTATACTTGCTGAAGATACCTATGAATTCGTTCTCTTCGCAATCATTTGGTCCGTTCGTCTTTACCGGCTCAGAGGATATAACATTCCCTTTTTCGACGCTCACCCAGACTAATCTGTAAGCCGGAACTGGCGGGTAGTTGATTTATCAGTTCCTTTGTGTACGTTTTCCGCGCATACCGTCAACATCTCTTTTCTTATACAATCCCCATTTTATGCGGCCATTACTACTTATTGCCTTTCTTTTATTGCTACACGTCGCTGCATATGCCCAGAAACTAACCGGGCAGGTCGTCGACCAGGCGTCCCAGCAACCAGTTGTCGGTGCCACCGTGCAGGTAAAACGCACGCAGACGGGTACGCTTACTAATGCCGCGGGCACGTTCACCCTGACTAATCTCCAGCCAGCCGATGTCCTGACGTTCTCGTACCTTGGCTACAAATCGCAGGAAATTCAGTACACCGGTCAGACTGATCTAACCGTCGAACTCGTTGCGGGGGTTTCGCTCAATGAAGTCGTCGTAACGGCCCTGGGGCTGGAGCGCAACGCCCAGAGCCTGGGCTACGCCATTCAGAAAGTCGATGGTCGTCAGATAAGCGACATAAAGGCGCCCAACTTTCTCGATAACCTGTCGGGTAAGGTAGCGGGCGTCACGATTACGTCCGGCTCCACGGGTGTGGGGTCATCCTCGCGCATTATCATTCGGGGCGAATCGTCCTTCACTAACAACAATCCGCTCTTTGTGGTCGATGGTATTCTGATCAACAACGCTACGGTGGTCAACCGGGTTAACGATGATGCTAACGGGTTTCAGGAAATCGACTTTGGTAACGGTGCCATGGACATCAACCCCGACGATGTGGCTACGGTGTCGGTGCTCAAAGGTCCCGGCGCGGCCGCCCTCTATGGCACCCGGGCGGCCAACGGGGTTATCCTGATTACGACCAAAGACGGCTCATCGGCGGGTAAAGGTATTGGCGTTAGCTTCAACAGTACCTTCTACGCAGAGCGTCCGTTCCAGCTTCCCCGCTTTCAGAACAGCTACGGGCAGGGTAACAGTGGCGCATTCAAATACGTCAACGGTCTGAGCGGGGGTATCAACGACAATATTTCGTACAGCTACGGCCCCAAACTGGACGCGGGTTTACTAATTCCACAGTATGACAGCCCCGTGACCCTACCCGACGGCCGGGTGGTGCGCGGAGCTGATACGCAGGTGTACAGCGGGCTACCCATCACCCCTACCCCGTTTGTATCGCACCCCGACAACCTGAAAAATTTCTACGAAACGGGGCGTACCGCCATCAACAACCTGGCTATTTCGGGCAGCTACGATAAAGGCAGCTATCGGCTCTCCTTCACCGACCTGAATAGCCAGTCGACCATTCCGGGCGTTGACCTGAAGCGCAAAACGCTGGCCGCCCGGCTGCAATTTGAGCCTATCAAACGATTAAAAATCAGTTCGTCGATCAATTACATCAATAGTGGCAGCGATAACCGCCCTGCCACTAAGTACGGGTCAGAAAACATCAACTATGCTTTGGATGCCTGGCTGGGTCGGCAGACCGATGTGAACCCCATGAAGCAGTACTGGCAGCCGGGATTGGAAGGTATTCAGCAGTTTTCCTACAACTATACGTACTTTGACAACCCGTATTTTACCCTCTACGAAAACCGCAACTCGTTTAACCGCGACCGGCTCATCGGGAACTTGGCCGTTACGGGCGAACTGGCTACCAATCTTACGCTGATGGTACGGAGCGGCACGGACTACTCCAGTGAGAATCGCCAGTTTCGACGGGCATTCAGCAGCAACCGGTTCAAGAGCGGAGCCTACGCCGAGAATAATGTTTTCTTCCGGGAAATCAACACCGACTTCCTGCTGAACTACACCCGCAGCCTGGGTCCCCTCTCACTCGACGTATCGGCCGGGGGCAACCGCATGGATCAATTGGCCTCGTTCGACCAGTATCAGGCCCTGACGCTGGCACAGCCGGGCGTGTTCAAGCTCAACAACGCAGCGTCCCCAGTAGAGGTGTACCAGCAGAGCGCCCGGAAGCGCATCAATAGCTTTTATGCGCTGGCAAAACTAGGTTTTAAAGACGTGCTGTTTGTCGACATCACCGGCCGCAACGACTGGTCGAGCGCCCTGGCGACACCAACGTCCACGGCTAATACAGCCTTCTTTTATCCGTCGGTATCAGCGAGTTGGGTTTTATCAAACCAGTTTAGTCTACCTGCAGTGATCTCTTTTGCCAAAGTACGGGCGAGCATCGCCAGTGTCGGCAACGACACCAGTCCGTACCAAACAACGGGGGTGTATAACGCCCGCAACCCGGTTTTCTCGCAACCTGCTTTCAGCGACCAGAGCGCCATTGCCAATACCAACCTGAAACCGGAGTCGATCACCTCGGTTGAAGTAGGTACTGATGTTCGCTTCTTCAACGACCGGCTGGGGGTCGACCTGACATACTATAACGCCCGCACCAGCAATCAGATTCTGTCGTTGCCCATTGCCATCCCGACAGGCTATAGCGAACGGGTTATTAACGGCGGGGAAGTGCAGTCGCGGGGGATTGAGGCCGTGGTTACGGCAACGCCCATCCAGACGAGCCGCATCCGGTGGAACGTAAGCCTGAATTTCAGCCGCAACCGGACCACCGTAGTGTCACTGCCCGAAGAAGCAGGCACCCTGACGCTGGGCTACAACCGCATCTACGACAACGTGAACCAGACCGTCTGGTACCAGGTGCGGCTGGGCGACCGCATGGGTGACATGTGGGGAACGGGCTACCTGCGCAACGCGCAGGGCGAATTCATCGTGGGTAGCAATGGACAGTACATTGCCGACAACACACTGAAGAAACTGGGTAATTACAACCCCGATTTCATCGTGGGTCTGTCGAACCAGATCAGCGTCCGGAACTGGAACCTGGGCTTTTTAGTCGACTGGCGGCAGGGCGGGGTGCTGGTATCGCGGACGCTGGCGCTGGCGGGTGTGGCGGGTCAGTTAATCGAAACGACCGACCGGCCCGACGCGGGCATCATAGCTAAGGGCGTGGTAAATACCGGTACCACTGAAAGCCCGAACTATCAGCCCAACACCCGCGCCATTCCCGCCGAGACCTACTATCGGATGTACTATGACCGCAACAACGAGGAGAACAGTACCTACAACGCATCGTACGCGAAACTGAGGGAACTGACCATCGGCTATACTGTGTCCGAAACGGCCTGGCTGGCTAAAAAGCTGGGTATGCAGCGGCTGACGGTTGCGCTGGTAGGACGTAATCTGCTGGCCCTGTCGCATATCCCCCACTTCGATCCCGAGCAAACCTCGTTTCAGCAAAATCAACTTCAGACGGGTGTGGAAGACATGACCTATCCAACTACCCGCAACGTGGGCGTAAAACTAAGCGTGAATTTTTAGGCTACATACGATCATACAGACCACCGAAATGCCGGGCTACTAGGCCACAGACAAATCAACCATGAAACGGACTCTATATAGTACCTTCCTATTCCTCGTACTGGCCGGCTTTCTGCCGGGCTGTACGGAGAAATTCCAGGAAATAAACACGAACCCCAATGCACCGGTCGACGTACAACCGTCTCTCCTGCTCCGCAAAGTTCTGTTCGATTACGGCGAACAGATGTCGTACGAAGCCTTTGTAGCGGGCAACCTATTGGGACAGTACTTTACGGCCATCGACTTTAACCTGTTCGACCGACACAGCCTCAGCGAGCCACAGTACGGCGGCAATCCCTGGCCGTTCATCTACACCAACCTGCGCGACAACGAGATTCTGCTGCAAAAAGCACGCGCCAACACAGCTTTCGGGGTGTACGAAGGCCCGGCCCTGATTATGAAAGCCTACATAGCGGCCGCCCTGACGGACCTGTACGGCGATGTTCCCTACAGCGATGCGCTGGAAGGAAAGACAGCGGGGATTATTACGCCCGCCTACGACACGCAGGAGGCCATTTACACGGCCGCCGGAGGCATACTGGACAACCTAGATAAAGGCATTGCCTCCATCAATGCTTATAAAGGAGCCACGGCCCTGGATGGCGATATTCTGTACGGCGGTAATCGCAGCAAGTGGATACTGTTCGCCAATTCCCTGAAAATCAAATCGCTGATGCGCATTTCGGGGAAGGTAAACGTGAAAGATGCGCTGCAAAAGGTGTTTACGGAGGGTAACTACATCAAAGCCAATACCGACAACGCAGTGTACCGATTCTCGCTGTCGCAGCCCAACAACTTCCGCATGTCAACGGCCCGCATTGGGGATTATAACCTGTTCATCATGTCGCTCACCAGTCAGGAACTGCTGACCAGCCTGAACGACCCCCGGATACAGACGTACTTCCGGCCCACCGCTGCCAAACCGGGCACCTACAAAGGGCTGCTCAACGGGCCAGATGCCTCAAAACTCTCCATCTCACTGGCCGACTACTCGTTTACGGGAACGGTATTCCGGGAGGAGTCAGACAAACTGAATGCCAACTACATGACAGCCTACGAAACCAGCTTCTGGCTGGCCGAAGCCGCCGAGCGGGGTCTGGTAGCGGCTCCGGCGAAGGATTGGTACGAAAAGGGTATCACCCAGGCTTTTGATTACTGGCGGACGACACTACCTGCCAATTACCTAACCAGTAACCTGGTGGCATACGGACAGAATGGTCAGAACCCAATCGAGCAAATCCTGACACAGAAATGGCTGGGCAACATCAATAACGGCTACGAAGGCTGGAACGAGTACCGCCGGACTGGCTTCCCTCGCCTGAAAACGATTTCGGCCAGCCTCAACAATGGGTTGATTCCGGTTCGGATGCCTTATCCCGGTACGGAGAGCGCGCTCAACGCGGTGCAGTACAAAAAAGCCGCCGACAAAACCCAGAACAACAGTATCAACGTGCCCGTGTGGTGGGCTACCCGCTAATCATCTCCGCATGACCACAACCCTGTTGCAGTGGGCTCTGGTGCTGGCGTCGAGCATTACGCTGTTTTTCGTATCGCCCCTGTCCCGGACCGCGCCCGAATTTTTCAAAGGGGCCCGCAGAGAGCGCACTCCAAATACCATTTTCCTGACGAGTAGTCTGGTGATTTCCTGGCTGTTTGCTAAGTCGATTACCAATGCCGCCAACCTGGGTCAAAGCTTCGGACTAGTGGGGGGCGTTGCCTACGCGGGGTACTACGTATCGTTTCTGGTGGCCGGTTTTGTCATCGTGTCGATGCGCAACAAAGGTGGCTATCGAAGTATTCACCATTTTCTGAAGTCAAAGTTCGGGGGGAGTGCGGTCGTAGTCTTTACCTTCCTGATTATCATTCGGCTGTACAACGAAATCTGGTCCAACACCATCGTTATCGGCTCGTATTTCGGGGCGCAGGGAACCACCGATTACTACGTAGCCATTATCGTGTTTACCCTGCTCACGCTGGCCTATACGCTGAAGGGCGGCATGAGCAGTTCCATCATGACCGACGTGATTCAACTGGCGCTATTTGTGATTTTACTGACAGTGATTTTAGGCTTTATTCTGCCGCACTACGGGGGGAGCCTGACGCCTTTTCTGAACAGTGGTCGCTGGGAGTTGAGCCAGGGCGTCGATTTGCTGTTGGTGGCGTTGGTTCAATGTTTCAGCTACCCGTTTCACGACCCGGTCCTCACCGACCGGGGCTTTATTTCTGATACCCGTACCACGCTGAAAGCGTATTGCTGGGCGGGTGCCATCGGTGCGCTCTGTATCATCTTCTTCAGCTTCGTGGGCATCTTCGCCAAACTCAACGCCCTGACGGGTGAAGCACCGGTGGCCGTAGCGCGGTATTTTGGCGTGCCAATGTTGCTGCTGATGAACCTCATAATGGTTACCTCAGCCTCCTCGACCCTGGATTCGGCCATGGCGTCGTTTTCCAAATTAATCAGTATTGACCTGAGTAAAGCCGCCGTGCCTAGCGTGTCGAAAGGGCGATGGGCCATGGTGGTGTTAACAGTACTGGGCACCATTCCGGTGTTTTTTGACCCCGCCATTTTGTCGGCCACTACTATCAGTGGTACGCTGGTGCTGGGCCTAGCGCCGGTATTTCTATTCTGGCATATTCCCGTGCCGCGTTTTGCCTTTCACCTGTCGGTGGTGGGGGGGCTGGTGCTGGGCGGGTTGCTGACTTTTTTTCCTCTGCCCGAATTCCTTCGCCTGGGCGATGGCAAGTATGGATCGTTGCTCAGCGTGAACCTGATTACATCGGGTTTCTGTTTCCTGGTTTTCGCAGGCAGTGCTATTTTCCAAAAAAAGACTAATGATTGATAGCCCGGATACCCAGAACCTTGGAATGCGTAGTGGCAGGCTGCTTATTTTCGGCGGTCCCTACTCGAATCTACAGGCACTGGAAGCACTCAAAAAAATCGCCGACCAGCTTGATCTTCCGGCCCACAACATCATCTGCACCGGCGATATGGTGGGCTACTGCGCCCAACCCGAGGAGTCGGTGCAGTTCGTGAAAGACTGGGGCATTCACGCCATTCAGGGCAACGTGGAGCAGAATATCATCCGGGGCGAAGACGACTGCGGCTGCAACTTCACCGAAGGTGGACGATGCGATTTATTCTCGCGCACCTGGTTCCCCTATGCAGTTCGTGAATTATCCACTGAATCGGTTACCTGGCTAAGTACCCTGCCGCTTCACCTGTCATTCCGGTATGCGGGTAAATCGGTAACGGTGCTGCACGGGGCTGCCACCAGTATCGCCGATTTTGTGTTCGAATCGACGCCCTGGTCAGAGAAAGAAACGAGTTTTGCGGCTACCGGGGCCGACGTAATACTGGCCGGTCACGCTGGACTACCTTTTGCTGACGTGCGGGTTTCCGAGAAACAGAGGGAACAGTACTGGCTTAACGCGGGCGTTATCGGGATGCCCGCCAACGATGGTACTCCCCGCGTATGGTACCTGCTGCTCGACGATACTGACGGCCTATTTACCTACACGTTCCACGCCTACACCTACGACAACCACTCTACTCACCAGTTAATGCTGGACAACCGACTCCCCGATTCCTACGCGCAAACACTCGTGACGGGCCTCTGGGATAACTGCGAGATTTTGCCGGACGCGGAGAAGGCCATGCAGGGCCGGGCGATTACACTAATTCAAGGCATTCTCGAATAGCCTGTTTCGTAGCCTATTCATTATGTCAATACTAGCTTTCATCGTGGGAAGTACGTGTTACCCTATTCGCCAGTATGCATGTCGCGTTTGAGATCGTTGAATGTCCTTCGGGTCAGTTTCCCTTCCCGAAGAAGTTTTACCTGTTTCAGGCTTACCTCAATTTCTTCCATCAATGAAAGCGGTTCTTCTTCGCTTTCCTCGCTCATACTAGGTTTCTTCAATTCGTGCCGGACGCGCCTGGGCAGGACTTTATACTGTTTTTATATAATCTGGGCGGTGCTCACGGTTGCAAATGGTTGACCTGTAAACGTAGTGAATTAGAAACTCATTTGCGGGTCAACTGCCGGATGAACAGGTACAGTGATGCCCCAATGGCGGTGAGCGATAATACAATGGTCCAGACGGGTCGGTGGTTTTGCTGCCAGGCGTCCAGTTTCATACCGGCCCATACCCCTAGCCCAATGGTGCCCAGCATCTGAAAGGCAATGCCGCTAAACTGAACGAACGACGTTGTTTTCTCCGTCGTTTTCTTTAGCGGCTCGTCCGCCCGAACAGGTTTGCGAGGGCTTTCAAAATCGGATTGGTTGGGGTCGTTCGCCACAGAGTTTACCGTTTGGTACAATATACCGTGCAAAATTCGTTAATTTGACCAAACGTTCCATATAATCAACGCATAGGGCAACGTTTTACCACGATTGACCACGCGTTTTTGTTAGGATGTCCCGTTATCGTCATACCCCTTTACTGCTAGTGCTTACGGTCCTGGTTGCCCTGACCGGTGGGCTACTTTCCTGCTCTCAGTACAGCACCAAATCCGTCAGTAAAGGCTACCATAATCTTACAGCGCACTATAATGCTTACGTTATTGCCCGCGATGAGATTAATGAAGCCGAGCGGGTTCTGTTCAAAAACCGGCAGGAGAACTACAACCAGCTGCTGCCCATTCTGTTACCCGTCGATTCCAATGCCACCGCTCCCGTAAAACAGGAACTGGATGATGCCATCAAAAAAGCATCGCTTATTCCCGAACGCCACCAAAACAGTAACTGGCTCGACGATGCCTACAACCTGATTGGCCGGGCCAGACTCCTGAAACAGGATTTACCCAATGCTATCGAGGTATTCAAGTACGTTAATACCAAGGGTACCAATGACAATGACAAGCATACGGCGCTGGTAGGCCTGATGCGGGCGTATGTGGAAGGCGGGGATTATACCAACGCCCTGAACGTAGCGGAATACCTCCGCACGCAACCGCTTAATAACGTAAACACCCGCGATTTTTATCTAACGAAGGCTTATCTGCACGAGCGGGCAGGCGAGTACGCCACGGCCGTCGGGATTCTGGAAGCTACGTTTCCCGGCTTGAAGAAAGGTGAAAAAACAGCCCGACTTCACCTGATTGCGGGGCAACTGTACGACCTGATTGGGCAACCGGCCAAAGCCGTCGACCAGTACCAGCAGGTACTCCGGTCCCGCCCTACCTACGACCAGTTGTTTTATGCCAACCTCTACGCTATTCAAAGCAACGGCCTCACCGGCGACCAGAAGCGGATGGCCCGGTCAGCTGAAACGTTCGACAAATTGCTGAACGACCGCAAGAACGAGGACCTGAAGGATAAAATCTATTTTACGATGGGCCTGCTCGAAGCCCGGAGTGGTCACATCGACCAGGCCATCAAACGCTATACCCAGTCCATTCAGGCGGCCGGGTCTAATACCACGCAGGTTCCCTACACCTACTTGGAAATTGGCAAACTCTATTTCGAGAAAAAGACCGATTACCTGAACGCCAAAGTATACTACGACAGTGCCCTGGCCCTGCTGCCCAAACAATCGCCCGATTACGCAGCGTTGCTGAGCCGCAAGACGACCCTCGACGAATTCGTTCAGTACAAAACAACCATTCGTACGGACGACAGCCTGCTGGCACTGGCTAAAATGGACCCGGCCGCCCTCGATCAGCTACTCGACAAGGCCATTGATCAGCGCGAAAAAGAAGACAAGGCACGGGCTGCTTTAGCCCAGCAAATTATTGACAAAGCAACGAACGGAAACAGTACCGTAGTGCCGGGCGCTACCAACTCGAATCTTGCACCCGGCCAACGATGGGTACTGTATAACCCCATTGCGCTGAGTCAGGGGAAGCAGGAGTTTGCCGTAAAATGGAGCAACCGGCCATTGGAAGATAACTGGCGACGAACGAATAAGGAGGAATCGGCAGCCATAGCGGGGGTCAATAGTCCGGTACAGGGAGTTTCACCATCGGTTCAGGCCATCAATCCCAACCCCACGCTTCCCAATTCTCAGGCAGCTCAGGCAGCGGATGCCACTATGGCATTGGCAACGGGTCGAAAGTCGCAGAAAGAGGGAATGAAGCTCAAAATTCCGTTTGCTCCGGGAGCGCAGGTAGCCGCCAACCAGCGGATTGAAAGTGCGCTGTATAAGCTGGGGAAACTCTACAAGTTCCAGTTCAATCAACCCGCTGATGCTATCCTGACGTTCGAGCAGTTGCTGAGCCGGTATCCGAACACGATTCAGAAACCAGAGGTATATTACCTGTTGTACCTCTCCAATGAGCAACTGAGCAAGGAGTCGTCGTGGAAAGATAAACTGCTGGCAGAATACCCAAATACCTCCTACGCCCGTTTGACGGGTAAGGCCATTAACCAAACGACGGATTCGGAAGCGCAGGCGCAGAAAACGTACACCGAAATCTATGAACTCTACAAAGCCAATAACCCAACCGAAGCCCTGGCCCGGGCCGAAAATGCACTCGGGCGGCTGGCCGGTAGTCAACTGGAGGACAAATTAGCGTTATTGCGTGTTATCCTGATTGGCAAGGTGAAACCCATAGACGCTTACCGACAGGCCCTGGCCGAATACGTACGCGACTATCCGGGAAGCCAACTCCTGCCAAACGTGAAAGAGATGCAGGCTGCGGCTGAACAGACAGCCGCCAATAGAAAATAATCCGTTTCGGCCCCTGAGCCGACAAGCTATTAATCCCTAAAACAGAAATGATTGATTTTGCCCCCGGAAAATTCCGGACTATTATAAAAAATCTGTGGCGCTTTTCGCTACTGGGCATCCTGATGCTGGTGCTCTACGTGCTGGCCGTCAGCTACAATTTCCTGTGGCTGTTCGGTGGTATGCCGAGTTTAAAAGCGCTGGAAAACCCGAAGAGCGAAGAAGCCTCGGAAGTGTATACGGCCGATAACCAGCTATTGGGGAAATATTATTCCGAAAACCGTACACCCATTGAAATCTCCCAGGTATCGCCCAATGTCACCTCCGCCCTGCTAGCAACGGAGGATGCTCGTTTTGTCAAACACGCCGGTATCGACCCCCGCTCGCTGTTCCGGGCCGTTAGTGGTCTGCTTACCTTCCGCGACGCATCGAGTTCGGGGGGCGGCAGTACCCTGACGCAGCAAACGGCCAAAAACCTGTTCGATACCCGCCGGGAAGAACTGCGCGGTCCACTGGGCGATATTCCCCTTGTCGGACTGGTAATTGCCAAAACAAAAGAGTGGATTCTGGCCGTGCGGCTGGAACGGAATTATACTAAACAGGAGGTGATGATGATGTACCTCAACACGGTATCGTTCGGCAACAACACCTATGGTATTAAAACGGCGGCTAAAACCTACTTCAGCAAAGAACCTTGGGCACTGAATGTGGAGGAAGCCGCCCTGCTGGTGGGTATGCTAAAAAACCCGACACTGTATAACCCGCGTTTGTACGAAAACCGCACCCGCGAACGCCGGAATGTGGTGCTGAGTCAGATGAAAAAGTACAAGTTCCTGACGGCCGAGCAATTTTATACCTATAAAAACAAGCCCATGAAACTGGATTTCAGCATCGAAAACCAGAATACGGGTATGGCCGCTTATTTCCGGTCGGTTGTCAAAGAAGACATCAAGCGGTGGATTAAGCAATATAATCAAGAAAATCCCGATGCCGACCTGGACCTGTACACCAGCGGATTAAAAATCTATACGACCATCGACTCCCGGATGCAAGCCTACGCCGAGGAGGCCGTGATGGCGAATATGCGCGACCAGCAGAAGAAATTCTACGAGCACTGGCGCGGCCGAAATCCCTGGGTTCAACCAAAAAAAGTGGGCAAACGAACGATATATGAAGAAATTCCCGGTTTCATCCAGCGGGAAGCCCGCCGAACCAGCCGATATCGGCAATTGAAAACCACGTACGGTAACGATGAAAAGGCTATCTGGGCGGAGATGAACAAGCCCGTTAAGATGAAAGTATTTGTGTACGGCGGCAAGCGAAACGAGAAGGACACGACCATGAGTTCACTGGATTCGATTCGCTATTACAAGCGACTACTCAACACGGGTTTTATGTCGATGGACCCTCGGTATGGCCATGTCAAGGCTTGGGTGGGGGGTGTTAATTTCCGGCACATGAAGTTCGACCACGTGCGCCAGAGTCGTCGGCAACCGGGTTCAACCTTCAAACCGTTCATCTATCTGACCGCTATGGATCAGGGGTTTGTAACGCCCTGTAGCCACATTACCGACCAACCAACCACCTTCGCGCATGGCGAGGATAACAATGGCGGCCCTGCCTGGACGCCAAAAAATTCAAATGGAAAGTACAGTTATCAGAACCTATCGCTTCGGGAGGCCTTAGGTCGGTCGATAAACACGGTTAGTGCCCAACTAATCAAGAAAACCAGGGCAGCCGAGGTCATAAAATATGCCCACGAAATGGGTATTCAAAGCAATGACCTACCCGAAAACCCAACGCTCTGTCTCGGCACGGGCGACGTATCCGTTTACGAAATGGTTAGTGCTTACTGTGCCTTTGCCAACGCAGGAATGCGCGTTCGACCAATGATGCTCCTTCGGATTACTGATAAAAACGGGAATGTGCTCAAAACGTTCTCGCCCGATGCCAAACAGGTTATCAGCGCCAACCGGGCCTACGAAATGCTGCACCTGATGCGGGGAGCCGTGGAAGAACCCAATGGCACGGCCCAGCGCTTACGGACGCAGTACAAACTGTCGGAAGGGGGCAACGAGATTGCAGCCAAAACCGGTACCACCTCCAACTACTCCGATGCCTGGTTTATGGGCATGACCCAGCACCTGGTGTCGGGCCTATGGGTGGGGGGCGATAGCAGGGCCATTCACTTTCGAACCATTGAACTGGGGCAGGGTGGCCGGATGGCCATGCCCGCCTGGGCCATGTACATGCAGAAAATATACAAGGACCCGAGTCTGACGCAATATCGCCCGGAACCCTTCCGCAAACCAAACAATTTCCAAATCGACTGTGGTGGGTACTACATCGACTCATCCCAACGGTATATTCCGCCCAAAGTGGTGCCGGGAGAGGATGACGAAATTCTACAGTAACCAGAAAAGAGCCAGCCTGTCGCTGGCTCTTTTCTTATCAGAATAACCGGCAACCTTTAGGCGGCATTCCGTGTTTTATAAGGCGGCTTCTTACGCCCATCAGTGTTTATTTTTCGCCCATTGCCGACCAGTTTTATGCCCGAGTTCGACTACAAACAGGAATTAGCCAAAGTACCTCATGAGCCGGGCGTTTACCGGTATTTCGATACATCGGGTGAGGTGATTTACGTCGGTAAGGCTAAAGACCTGAAAAACCGCGTCAGCAGTTATTTTACCAATTCCAAAGGACACGACCGGAAAACGTTGCGGCTAGTCAGCCAGATTCGCAAAATAGAATTCACCATTGTTCATACCGAGTTCGACGCGCTGCTACTAGAAAATCAACTCATCAAACGATACCAGCCGAAGTTCAATATTCTGCTGCGCGATGATAAAACCTACCCCTTCGTTTGCGTCACGAATGAGCACTTCCCCCGTGTGATGACTACCCGGCGTATTGACCGGAAGCAGGGCACTTTTTACGGCCCATTCGCTAACCTGAAACCCATGTACACCGTGCTGGACATGTTCAGTCAGTTGTACACGATTCGGACCTGCAACTATAACCTCGCGCCCGAAAATATCGAAGCGGGCAAGTATAAAGTATGCCTGGAATACCACATCGGTAACTGCAAAGGTCCCTGTGAAGGCAAACAGACCGAAGCGGATTACGACAGAGATGTGGAGCAGATTCACAATATTTTGAAGGGCAACCTGAAACCGGCGCAGGAATATTTCAAAAACCACATGGTGGAAGCGGCTAGTAATCTGGCCTTTGAGCAGGCGCAGAAATACAAAGATAAAATGGACGTGTTGCAGCGGTTCCAGAGCAAATCAACCGTCGTGAACCCAAAGATTGCCGATGCTGATGTGTTCTCCATTGCCTCCGACGAAACAGCCGCGTACGTCAACTTCATGAAAGTGGTGAACGGCACCATTGTGCAGGCCCACACGGTAGAGGTCAAAAAGAAACTGGACGAACCCGACCCCGATATTCTGGCAATGATGATTATCGAGTTTCGGGAGCAGTACGGCAGTCAGGCCAAAGAGTTGATTACTAACATTCCGCTCGATGTCGATCTGAAAGCAGAAGTGACCGTTCCGCAGATTGGTGATAAACGAAAATTGCTGGATATGTCGCTGAAAAACGTGCTGTACTTCCGGCGCGAACGGCAGGAACGGGCAGCCGCCGAGGCCACGGCCAACGCCAGCAAAAAAGACCGCGTGCTCATCCGGCTCAAGCAGGATTTACAACTCAAGACCATTCCGAACCGCATCGAATGTTTTGACAACTCCAACATTCAGGGTACCAATCCCGTGGCGGCTATGGTGTGTTTTATTGGTGGTAAACCGGCGAACAAAGAGTACCGACACTTTAGTATCAAAACCGTCATTGGCCCCAATGACTTTGCTAGTATGTATGAGGTCGTGACGCGCCGGTACAGCCGCGTACTCACCGAGGGCCTCGACATGCCCGACCTGATCGTAATTGACGGAGGCAAGGGTCAGCTTAGTGCCTCTTGTGATGCCCTCAAAGACATGGGCCTGTACGGGAAAGTACCCATCATCGGTATTGCCAAGCGGCTGGAAGAGATTTACTTCCCCGAAGATAACCTCCCCCTCTACATCGATAAGAAGTCGGAGTCGCTAAAACTCATTCAGCGTATCCGCGACGAAGCGCACCGGTTTGCCATTACTTACCACCGCGACAAACGCAGCCGGAACAGCCTAATCAGCGAGTTGGAAAACGTGGAAGGGGTTGGCAAGAAAACGGCGGCTAAACTCTTGAAGCACTTCAAAGGCGTGAAAAAAATCCGCGAAGCCACCTTCGAAGAAGTGGCCGAAATAGTTGGAAGTGACCGGGCGACTAAGCTAAAACTCTACTTCGATACCATTCAGAACGGATAGGCAGGAATCAGGTTTACCAGGAACCCACTCTATTCATTGTGCTGGTTCCTGGGGCGTCAGCCCAGTGAATCCCCAACCCGATAGTGTATTATAACCTACTAATCCTATCTACTTCTGTAAGGTTATACGAAAGTGGTCGGTAAGTAATTTCTCCCGAAAACAGGCAACTCCGAAAAGCGACCACTCAGAACGCTGGCTAACTGAGCGACTACGTTCATCTTGCTCTTCATCATGGATGGTCTGACCGGAATTATTTCTTAGCCGCCATTTTTTTACCGGGCAGTTTGGGCAAATCAGGCCTAATGAGGGGCTTCTTCCGTAGGATAGCGTGCATAAAAGAGCCCATCAATTGATGGGCTCTTTTATGCACGCTATTCATTACCCGTCATTTCGTTAGTGAAATAGTGGCAATCTGGGTTTTGTAATTAGCACTGATCGTCACATTGGATGGTACTGTCTGAATCGTGATTGGCAATGCGTATGGGCCACCCGTAGTTGGCACTTTAGCCGGTATGAAACTAAGTTTCAGACTGGCAGTACGCTGGCCCGCCGGTACCGTAACCATCGAGTTGGTTATTTTATACGCATCTGCCGGCAGCAACGTATACTTGGTTGTACTACCTGCATTATAGGTTGTCAGCGCGGCCTGGTCTACACCCAGCGTAATCGGGATATCCATCGAAGGCGGGTTTGGCGAGGCAATATTAACATCGATTAAGGTATCGACAGAAGCCTTTGCCAGCGAGACAGGAAACGCCTTGATAATACTCCGGTTGGCGGTGTACGGAATCTCAGCAACGTAGCCCACCCCGGCGAAATCAACAAAGTGCTCATCATCTTTCAGGCACGATGTCAGGCTAAATGCCAGGCTTACAGCCACGATGATTGAAAATAATTTATTCATGGTTTGTTTGTTTTGGGTGGCCATTACTTGATCCAGAATATTTTGCTCGTGAACTGATTGATGGTTCCCTGCGCGTTTACGTTCGTTGTGTTGAAGCTGTATTCCGTTTGCGGATAAAACAGCCGCACTGGAATTTGCTTATTCGTCACGCTCGGCTCTATCGAGATTGGAATATCTGCCGGTAAGCCCAGACGGCGGTAGTCAGACCAGGACTCGAATGGGTTCAGGCTATTTTCCGAAGCCCATTTCTGCTGAATAATCGCTTCAATTTTATTGGCTGATGCGTCGAAGTTGACGTTATTAATCCCGGTCTGCGAATAATAAGCCATCGCTTCGGCGGCTGTCCGGCCTACGTTGATAAACGATTCGGTGATGGCCTTTTGGTAGTAATCCTTCGCGCTGCCCGAAATCCAGCCCCGCTGAGCCGCTTCGGCCTGCATGAACAAACTCATGTGCGAAGGCAAAACCGGCGATGACTGATCAACCCCCTTCAACACACCGGGTCCGATGCTCGACACCAGTGAGTTTACCTGCACATCGGTCGTACCAAACAAGGTACCATTGAATTTATCCGTTGTGGCGGGTACAGGCGTATAGAACGCCCCTAACCGGGCATCTTTCGTGTTTTTGTAAAACGCAATGGCGTACCCGTTGGCTTTGTACTGGTTGTTAGTACCGGTTGGCTGCGTATTTACCTGATAAAAGGAACCGTAAAACGGATTCTGCTGGCCCGATGAGTTCACGTACCCCGGATTTACACTGGCATTTTCGCCCGCGCCCAGAAAACCATAACCCGATGCTTTTATGGTAGCCAACTGCGCCTGAATAAACGAAGCCCGATCCGCTTTCTCCGACTGGCGGAGCAACATCCGTAGTTTTAGCGTATTGGCAAACTTCTGCCACTTGCTAATGTCTCCCTTGAACATGATGTCGTTAGGCCCCGGATTAAACGTGCCGTCGCCCTTTTTAAATAACGCTAGTGCCATATCGAGCTGCATAAACAGACTGTCGTAAACGACCTGCGCTTTATCATACGCTGGCAGAATAGACGACGTGCCCTGGAGAGCCTGCGAGTAGGGCACATCACCGTAGGTATCCACCAGATACTGATAGTGCACGGCCTTCATTACTTTGCCCATTGCCTGCACCAGCGGTTGTTGCAGCGTGGCCGCCTGCTTATCTATATAATCATAGTTTTTCAGTACCGCGTACCCAGTTGACCAGATGCCCTGATTGTAACTGTTGGTGAACTGATAGTTCTTGTCCGACAGGTTAATCGAGTAGTTACCGCTCCAGTTCCAGTAGCCCATCCACAGGTTCAGGAAAAAGAAGTTTGTATTAACGTAACTTCCCGTGCTGGCCAGTGCGCTTGGCAGAACCAGTTCCGGCGTAGCTGCCGTTACCTGGTTGGGGTTATTATTGATGTCGAAGTATTCTTTGCTGCACCCGGCTAAACTCACCAGACCAACGGCCAGAACACCGATGATTGCTTTCTTTATTGTTTTCATTATGTGTTGCTGATTAAAGATTAAAAACCAACGCCTATCCGGAAACCGTAAAAACGGGTTGGCGGGGTCTGATACTCAGTGGTCGTACCAACGGCGTTACTGACGTCATTGGCGTTGGTACCGCCCGAAAACTCAGGGTCCGTGAATACATTTGTTTTAGGCCGCAGCATAATTAAATTACGGCCCGTGAACCCAACGGTCAGCGTTTTGATGAACTTAGTGTACCCCAGAATCGAAGTTGGAATTTTGTAGTTCAGAGACACCTCGCGCAGTTTCCAGAAATCGGCACTCGTTACGTAGCTCGAACCCGCATTGTGGTAAGCCGAGTTGGTCCAGAATGTCAGGTTACCATCTTTGGTCGTTACGTTCGCATTGTTGCTGAACGTACCATCCGCATTCTGAATAACCGAACCGGGGAATACAAAATTCTGTCGACCACCGTAGGTTGACCGGATACCGGCTCCTGTAAACTCGAGTGCGTTGCCCAGTGCGTTGTAAATAACCGCGCCACCCCGGTATTCAATCACTGTAGCCAGCGATAAGCCTTTGTAGTTAAAGGTGTTGGTAATGCCGAACCGATATTTAGGCTGCGTAGTACCGGCATACTTTGGGTTAGGGTCCAGAATGGGGTATCCCGTGGAGGCACTAACTACAGGTCGACCCACAAACTGCCCCGAAGCATCATAATTGATACCGTTGGGATCGATGTTCTGTACCCGCTGAATGTCATTCACATACAGGGCCGGATAGGTATAGGTACGGGCTGCATATACGTCAGAGCCTGCGCCGAAAACTTCGGGCCGGAAGAGATTACCACCGTATGGAATATTAATTCGGGCCAGGTCCTGATACAGTTCGGTTACTTTACTTTGTAGAAACGTAAAGTTGGTGTTGATGGTCCAGTTGAATCCGCTCACGCTGCCTATGGGCCGGGAGGTGCTCAGGTCAATTTCAACTCCGTTGCTAACCATTGTACCGGCGTTGATAAGTGCCGAACTATAGCCCGTTGCCCGCGATACGTCGATGGGTACGGTCTGGTTAGTAGTAGTTGTGGTATAATAGACGGCCTGCAAATTAGCCCGGCCAAACAAGCCAACTTCAAGCCCAACTTCTTTGTTTGTGGTAAACTCCGGCTTCAGGTTGGGATCATTTTGCCGACTGCTCTGTGCATAACCCGCCTGTCCGCCAAAAGGGAAGCCAGTACCGGGATTGAACACATTCTGTAACTGGTAGGGATATACGTTTACCTGTCCTACTTTGGCATAAGATCCCCGCAGTTTGGCGTATGTCAGTACGGGGTTATTTTTCAGGGCCGGGATGGCATCGGTCAGAATGAACGACGCGCTCACGCTTGGGTAAAAGAACGATCTGTTTGCTTCGGATAGTAACGAAGTCTGGTCATTGCGGCCTGTAACCGTAACGAAGACATAATTTTTGTAGCCCAGTGTAAGGTCGCCAAAGACGCCGAACAGCCGGTTCTGGCTGTTGTATTCAAACACGTTGGCATTGCCAAGCCGGTTGGAGATGTTGTAAACACCGGGCACAACAAGGGCCGTAGCAAAATCCTGCGTTGTGCGCAGGTACTGCTGCCGGGTCTGCTGACCCAGAATCAGTTTGGTGGTAAAATCACCAAACTTAGGGTTAATGGTAACCAGCAGGTCACCCGTAAAACGAGTTGTCAGCACAGTACCATCCGTTACGTTGGCATTGGCCTTACCTGTTGAGGAGGCAATGTTGCCCGCTTCCCAGGGGTCGGTCAGGGCATAGTCGGAGAAGGTTACTTCGGCCCGGTGCGACTTAGACTGTGTGTTAGAAATCTGACCACCCAACCGATACAGTACATTCAGCCAGGGCTTGAACTGGTACGACACATCAGCTGAACCCTGTACGGTATAGCGGCTCGACACAGCGCGGGAGTTATCGCCCGTAATTTGCCAGTAAGGGTTAGGATAATAGGCATTATAGTACCCGTTTACGTTGCCATATGGCGAGTTGATGTCGTTGAGCGGATAGCTGTTGATAGGAGCGTGCGCCTGCTGATTCAGTACGTTCCAATAAACAGGTCGTCCCTGATTGAAATCGCCGTTTTCCAAATCAGTTTTTATGTAAGCCGATTGTACACTAACATTCGATGAAAACTTATCGATGGTACGGCCACCCGTCAGGCTGATTGTTGTCCGCTGGTATTTGTCGTTCGGCACCACTCCTTTCTGGTCGACGCGCTGGAGACCAAGGCCGAAGTAGTTTTGCCCATCGCCAACTCGATACGACACGTTATGCTGCGAGGTTACACCCGTGTTAAAAAACTCCCGGCGGGGGTCTTTCCCCGGTTGCGCAAAGGGCACCTTAAGTGTGTCTAACCGGACATTACCATTGGCATCCCGTACTTCTACACCGTATCCTAATGGTTGAATGGAGCCATCGTACGGTTGACCAAACTGCTGATTTTCGTAGGGAACGTAGGTACGGCGATAATTGCGATCGTAGAAAGGAACGCCTTCGCCCCCGTTACCGCTGTACTGTGTTTGCAGACCCGGCATGTAGGAAATGCTCTCAAACTGCGTGTTGTTGCTGTACGAAATCTGCGGTACATTCTTGGCCGAGCCTTTCTTTGTGGTTACAATAACGGCACCGTTCGAGGCATCGGAACCATACAGAGCAGCCGCACTGGGACCTTTCAGAATGGTTGTTTCAGCTACATCATCGGGATTAATGGTGGCCAGAAAGGTGGCATCCGAGATGACCCCATCTACCACAATCAACGCCTGGTTATTACCCAAAAATGAGCGACTGCCCCGTAGGGTAATGGCCGTAGGTGCGCCCACACCGTTGTTGGTTGTGCTAATCTGTAAACCAGATACTTTTCCCGTCAAACCATTGGCTAAGTTGACCGGAGCGGCCTGCGTAAGCAACGCACTGTTTACCCTGGCTACCGAAGTACCAATCTGCCGTTCACTGGTTTTAATGCCAAAAGCCGTTACCACCACTTCATTCAGTGTCGAAGCATCCGCTACCAGCACAACATCAACCGTGGTTCGGTTTCCAATCGCTATATCCTGGGGCTTAAATCCAACGAAGGAGAATGTCAGCGTTGCATTCGGGCTGGCATTAATCTGGTACTTACCACCAGCAGCGTCGGTGGTGGTTCCCCGACTGGTTCCTTTAATAACTACACTTACGCCCGGTAGTGCCGAGCCATCATCGGATGAAGTGACGCGTCCTGTTACAGCCGTTTCCTGCGCCAGTGATGGCAGGCAGAAAAGCAACGATAATAGAAAGCTTCCAATTAGAGATTTTCTCATATTAGTTGGTAAGAATTGGGTAAAAAAAAATGATGAATTAAACAAGACTACAATAATATATGAGTAACAAGTTACATCGAAAAAACTGACAAAAATAGATTTGAGCAGATTTTCATGATTTTTTTAATGTTTATCTCGCTATTTATCAAGAACGCGTATGGGAGATTTACTCAAGTATCATTTTCCATACATACTCAAAAAAGATAGTCTAAGAGTTAACTACATTCAGTCTGCTAATCGTTGTTGAAATACTTAAAAAAGCGAATAAGTACCTCATATAAGGACATTTTTTTTCTGAAAGCAAGAAGAATCGGGCGTTATGGACTCTGTTATTTTTACTTATAAGAATTCAAATCGGGTTGGACCTATTTAATCCTCAGTCAGCTCATTTATGGGCTGACTGAGGAGCCTGGAAGTACTTAATGCCGATAATCAATTGAAAGTAAGGTATTTACCAGTAATATTTTTCCTACAGCTATATTTAAAAGAATAAGTAAATATTATAAACTTCAACATCTACTTTACCAGAATAAAGAACAAAATTTCTTATTTATCATAATTACCAAAACAACATTTTAATTTTTTAGCAAATACATCCGAATTTATAAGTGAACAATCGCCTTCTGAAAGGTAGCTTAAATATCGAGTAAAGCCCTCTTGGGTTTAACCAAAAGGAATAATTTTAGTTTTACCATCTTTTGTCACAATTATCCAGAAAACCCAACATACCCAAATGGAAGCACTATGACGTTTATCCATTCCAAAAACACAACGCTTACCTAAAAATCTGTGGGCGTAGCCCCTCAGGGCATAACCACCGTGCAGGTAGCCCCGCTAGTTCACTGGGTGGCAGTGCTGCCCGCTGGAAGAAGTTTACCAATTCGCTACGACTAATTGCCGCCCTGCGGATCTCCAAAGCCGATCCAGCCAAAGGAAAAACTGAATTCAACGCGGCCCTGGCCGATGGCGTGCTGACGGCTAATGCCGACAATGTACAGTACAAGTTTCTGAGCGATCAGAATAACTGGAATGGCCTGTACGACAACTACTCGTTCAGCAACCGGAAGGATTTTGCCGTGAGTGATACGTACGTGAACTACCTGAAGAGTGTTAGCGACCCACGCCTGCCCTATCAGGCAGCTCCTAACCTGAAAGGTAATTACGTTGGAGTACCGTACGGAGTTTTCCCAGCCGCAGGCAAGGCCCAGGACTTCTCGCTGGCGGGAAATAGGGTGAGTCACCCAACTTCACCAGCCAACGTTATGACTTACGCGCAGGTGTTGTTTGCTCAGGCCGAATCGGCCAAATTAGGCTGGACCACGGGCAATGCTCAAACCCTGTATGAAGCGGCCGTGAAAGCCTCGTTGCAGCAGTGGATGGGTACTGGCTATACCGATGCTGCTTATACGGCCTACATTGCGCAGCCGGGTGTGGCCTTTACGGATGCCAACGCCATTGAGTGCATTGCCACCCAGCGCTGGATTGCCCTGTTCTTACAGGGTCGGGATAGCTGGCGCCGGACGGGCTATTCCGTTCTGAAACCCGCCCCAACCACGCTGAATGGAGGAACTGCCGTCCCCCGCCGACTAGCTTACCCGGTAACGGAAACGACGCTGAACGCCAAAAACTACGCAACCGTAGTGGCACAGCAGGGGGCCGACGATCAGTACACCCGCGTGTGGTGGGATAAAAAGTAGAACAAAGAGTTATGTCTAATGGCAAAAGCGGGCTGATTATATCAGCCCGCTTTTTTGTTTCCTGACTGCATTATCAACCGTATAATAAGCAGCAGTTCAGAAAATAAGTCAAACTTTTCTATATTCAGCCACAAATTGGTGATTGCCAGTTATGGTATACGTATCCCTGTTACTACTCCTGGTGTTTTCTCCACTTCTGGGAGCGGCTCAGATAGCTCAATCTGGCGGTGCATATCCAAACCAACTGAATGAACAGTCCATCATCAATCAATTCGACCATCTGTCGGTTGAAAATGGTTTGTCGAATAACTCCGTCAGCTGCATTTTACAGGACCGGGAAGGCTATATGTGGTTTGGCACCAATGATGGGCTGAATAAATACGATGGTCATACCTTCATCACGTTTAAGCCTGACCTGAAAAACCCGGCGCATAGTTTTCAAAACAACCAGATCTATCACTTGTGCGAAGACCACGCCAACCGGTTGTGGGTAGCCACGCTGGGAGGATTGCACGAGGTAGATAAGCAAACAGGCCAGGTTACTCCCCACCCTATCTACGCAGTCAATGCCGACAAATGGAATTACCAGCATTCCGTCTATGAAGACAGTCAGCACGTGTTATGGGTCAGTACGCTGGGGGGATTAGCCCGGTACGAGCCTGCGCGGCATCGGTTTACGCTTTATCCAATCCCGCAGCCAATGGCAACCATCAAAACGGTGTTTGAAGACCCTCAGCATCGGTTTTGGGTGGCTACTTACGAAGGGCTGTATCTCTTCGACCGGGCTACAGGCCGGTTTACACTGGTACCCGTTCAGGTTGCTGCCGGTGCGGCTCAGCCTACGTTCATTGCGTTTTATCTCGATCCGCAGCAGGTACTCTGGCTGGGAACATCCACAGCCGGGTGTGGCCTGTTTCGACTCGATTTACGCCGTCAGCCCTGGCATCTGGAACGGTATAGTCCGGAAAAAACTCCCATCTCCTACACCTTTCTGAATTCCATCCATGGCGATGCAAAGGGTATCATCTGGGTGGCCACCACCACCGGGCTGGTACGCGTTAATCCGGAAACGAATCAGGTGTTTACCTACCATCCCGATCCGGATGCGCTTAGTGGAATCAGCAGTAATTTTGTTCAGACTGTGTACCACGACCGGGCCGGGACCCTCTGGGCCGGAACCGACAATGGCATTGACCGACAGTCCATCAACACCAAGCCGTTTAAGACCTATCAGGCCCGGCCCAGCCGGGGTACCGCCAACCTACTGGAAAATAAGGTAGTAGCCTTACTGCCCGACTCCAGTGACCATTTCTGGATAAGCACGGGTTTCAGCGTGTATAAACCCGCAATCGGCAACGCTCCACCTCAACTCCTCCCACCCGAAAAACTGGGGTCCACCAGTCAGTTCAAAAATTTTACGCAGGCGTTCATGACCGATGGTTCCAGGGGCATTTGGCTGGGTACCTGGACGGGCTTATACCACGTTGACCGGGCAACCGGTCGGTTCGACTTTTACCCGTCCGACGTGCCGGTTGAATACATGAGTCGGGCACCATCGGGCGAAATATGGGTGGGCGGCTTTATTGTTCCTAACTCGGGAATTGCATCATTCAATCCCATTACCCACCGCTACCGCTACTATAAATATGACCCTAAAGACCCTAATGGATTACCCGAACAGTATATCCATGGCTTACTGGTTAGCCGGACGGGCGATGTATGGATACCGTTCCGAAAAAACGGTCTTGGCCGCCTGTCTCCTAAAACTGGTCGCTTTACCCATTATCAGGCTGGTCCGCAAACCGGATTAAATAACAATGATATTCAGACCATTTACGAAGACGACGGGGGGGTTATCTGGGTAGGTACGCAGCAGGGTGGCATCAACCGGTTCGATGCCCAAACTGGTCGTTTCTCCGCCTACACAACCCGTGATGGGTTACCCAGCGATAATATTTACGGAATCACCAACGACAAAGCAGGGTGTTTGTGGCTCAGTACCAACAAGGGACTTTGCCGATTTGATCCACGTACTAAGTCCGTTCGCACTTACCGAAAAACGGATGGGTTGCCCAGTAATGACTTTCTTAGAAATGCCGTTTACCGGCAGCAGAACCGTCTCTTTTTTGGTAGTCTGAACGGTGTTGTTCAGTTCAATCCCGATAGTATCCGCGATGACACCCGCCCTTTCCCCGTTTACATTACGGCCTTACGGGTGCTGGATAAGCCCCGTTTGCTGATAGACAGTGTCATTACCCTGAAGCACGACGAGAATTTTCTGTCGTTTGAGTTTGCGGCTTTGTCTTATATCCATCCAGAGCAAAACCAGTATGCCTACCAACTCGTTGGCGTCGATAAAAACTGGGTTCAGAACGGAGACCAGTATGTGGCCAACTACACCAATTTGTCACCGGGGCACTACACATTCCGGGTCAGGGCGGCCAATAGTGACGGAGTCTGGAACAAAAAAGGGGCCTCGGTTCGACTGGTGATTCAGCCACCGTGGTGGGCTACCTGGTGGGCCTACAGCCTGTACGCCCTGCTGATGGGCGGAGCCATCTGGGCATACATCCGATTTTACACCAACCGTATCCAGCAACAGCAGGAATTAGAGCTCAACCGCCGGAAAACGGAACAGCTCAAAACGGTCGATGAGCTTAAAACCCGTTTTTTTTCCAACATCACTCACGAATTCCGGACACCCCTTTCCCTGATCATATCGCCCGTTGATAAATTATTACAAACCAATAAGTTTGATGCACCCACCCGGCAAACCCTGACACTGGTGCAGCGCAACGCCAATCAGTTGCTTCGGCTGATTAATCAGTTGCTGGACCTTTCCAAACTGGAAGCGAACCGTATGGACGTATCGCTGATGCGGGGCGATATCAACTTCTTTGTTCATCAGTTGACAGAGTCGTTTCGGCCAATGGCCGATCAGAAATCAATAAGTCTGACCTACGTAACCGAAGGGTTCAGTCAGGATGAGCACTTATTCGATGCCGACAAATGGGAAAAAGTGCTGACGAACCTACTGTCGAACGCGCTGAAGTTTACGGATAGCGGGGGGCAGGTAACTGTAGCCCTGACGACTGATCTTTCGATACCGTCGGACGGACGTTTTCCCGTAACCATTCGTATAACCGATTCAGGTATTGGGATTTCGCCCGGAAACCTGCCGCATATTTTTGATCGATTTTACCAGGTGGATACCTCCCGTACCCGTGTCTACGAGGGTACCGGTATCGGTCTGTCTCTCGTGAAAGAACTGGTCGACCTGATGGGTGGCACTATTGGTGTTGACAGTCAGCCGAATAAAGGTAGTACCTTCTTGCTGACCCTACCGATTTATCCGGTGTCCTTCCATACCGAAGCCCCGAAGGTGTACATAGCCGATAAAGCGCCTGCTCTACCTGATCCGGCCTCTGTTTCAACAACGGAGGGGCACCAACCAACGGAAGATGAAGAAATACCGCTGATCCTCATTGTAGAAGACAATTTAGAATTGAACGGGTTTCTGGCGGACTCATTAACACCTGCCTACCGCGTTTTGCAGGCAACCAATGGCGAAGAGGGCTGGCAACTGGCGCAAACCGAACTTCCGAATATTGTCATTTCGGATGTAATGATGCCAAAAATGGATGGGTATGAATTAACGCATCGGATCAAAAACCACCCCGACACCAATCATATCGCCGTGGTCATACTGTCGGCTAAAGCGGCCCACAGCAGCCGAATCGAGGGGTTACAGGAAGGAGCGGATGATTACATAGCGAAACCCTTTCATCTGGACGAGTTACTGCTGCGCCTGAGAAACCTGATTTTCTATCAGCATAAACTGCGCAATCAATACCGACGGCAGTTTACGGAGCTGGATACGCCCAGCCCAATCAATGGGGTAGACGATGTGTTTTTGCAACGGACCTATAATCTACTGGAAAAACACCTCAACGATCCATCAATAACCGTCGACTGGCTGGCCGATGAACTGGCCATGAGCCGCAAAACCCTCTACCGGAAAGTGCATAGCCTGGTGCAGTTGAATCCGCACGAACTGATACGACAGTACCGGTTGCGCCGGGCAACCGATCTATTACGGACGGGGTATACTTCTTCCCAAACGGCCACCCTGACCGGGTTTAAGAATCACTCGTACTTCACCACTGTTTTTAGGGAATTTTATCATAAAACGCCTACCGAATTCGCGTCCGGTGATGCCGGCAATACTCCACGAGCCTGATAGTTACAATTGGGGTACTATCAATCCTGGGACTATTCCTTTCGATTACGGGACAATTTACTTTTAGGATAATTACCTAAGCAATTAGTATTATACATTTACCGCCAGTCTGACTGTATCCAGTTATTACCCAATAAAGTTAATCACTCCTTATTTTTTACACACATGAAAAAAACCTATTTACACACAACACACCGCGTTCTAATGGCCCTGTTCTGGGCGTGCCTGCTAATGAGCCAAACCACCTGGGCACAATCCATCCCTGACGCCCAATGGGCACGGGTTGGCAGAACGCTGGACATTACCAGCGATGGTAACATTGTAACAGGCGAAACCATCTATATCCCAAATAACCCCGGCTTTCCGGGGCAGGGAGGAGATCGATTAGTAAAGTATTCGCTCCGGGGGGATCAAATCTGGTCAACGGGTCTGCTTAAAGGAGGCTATTATCTTGGAGGCAAAATACAGGGATTTGATTATGAATCCATTGGACGAATCACTGCATCGGTAGCTAGTTCAGATGGCGGTGTAACGGTAGCCGGACCATTAAACCTTAGGGGAGGAACTGATGTGGCTGTCAAAGTTAATAAAGACGGCGTTTCGGGGTCATGGCAGGAGACTGATATTTTCTTTACAAACTTTAACACTGATGTACCCAGTGATATGGTTGCCACATCCAATGGGGGGTTTATTATACTAAGCTCCGCTACTGCCAGTCAGCCGAATACGCCATCGACAGTGATTCTACGTCGATACACTGCGGGCAAACAGCTTGTGTG
Organism: Cytophagales bacterium; assembly: GCA_038236215.1. Lineage (GTDB taxonomy): Bacteria > Bacteroidota > Bacteroidia > Cytophagales > Spirosomataceae > Spirosoma. The sequence goes on from JBBSTD010000080.1 coordinate 26,981, forward strand.
GACTAAACAAATTGCTTACCCTGGATCAGCCAGCCCCGATGTTAGTCTAACAAAAGGAAATTCAATTATCAATACGCCCGATGGTGGCTTTTTGGTCGTCGGATTCTACAACCAATTCGGAGCTAATAGTTTAAGTTCAGGTGCCAGTGAGGGTTGGATGGCGAAGCTGGATGCAGACGGCAACGTATCCTGGCAAAAGTTAATCTCTGCCCCTGGTCCGAATTATAGTAAGCAACTATCTACCATTACGGACGCCATCGTATCGGCCGATGGGGCAGGCTATGCATTAATTGGACGTATCTATACTGATGGTACACGTCTGGTAGAGATTGATGGCAATGGCAATGTTAGATCAGGCCGGACAAAGTTTATTACGCTTGATTTCACCGATGGGCACCTCACCCCCTATATCAGCAGCGGTGGCAAAAAACACTATGCTGTTGGTAATACCACTACGCAGTCAGGTCGCTTAGACCCGCAACTCCGGCTGGTCGATCCAACGAACCTCTCCGTTGTAGCCGGACGAACTTTTCCCGGACCGGGTTCGAGTCGCCTTACCGACATCGCCACCGCCGGGGACGGTAGTTTAGTGTTTGTTACGGACAACAACCAACTAGTCAAACTCCAGCCCGAACCAACTACCCAACCCCCGGTCGGCGCGCTGGCCCTGACTGCTCCTACTTACAACTGTGCTACCGGGGCATTTACCTTCAACACCTCCGGAGGGAACGGCTCCCCCATCGAGTACGCAGCCGCGGGCATCACCGGATGGACCAACAACCCTAACCAGTTCGTCGATAAAGATTCCCGAACGGCCAATGATGTGCAGCCCTTTACCTTAATGGCTCGCCAGAATGGAGTGACCGTCTCCTACGTCTGGGACCTAAGAGCGTACTGTAACGGTACGCCACCTCCGCCCGTTACCCCACCACCAGTCAACCCCCCAATCGGTGGTTCGCTGGCCTTGATTGCCCCCACCTACAACTGCGCTACCGGAGCATTCACTTTCAACACATCCGGGGGTAATGGGACCACCATCGAGTATGCTGCGCCAGGCATCACCGGATGGACCAACAACCCTAACCAGTTCGTCGATAAAGATTCCCGAACGGCCAATGATGTGCAGCCTTTTACCCTGATGGCCCGCCAGAATGGGGTGACCGTTTCCTACGTCTGGGATCTGCGAGCGTATTGTAACGGTACGCCTACTCCAAAACCACCCGTCCTCAGCAAACCCATCCCGGACCTTACCCTGAAAGCGGGCGAATCCACTTACTTCCCCCTGGCCGCCTACTTCGCCGACCCCACCACCGGCATTCCCGATTACCGGCCCAACTGGTTTGTCAACGCTACTGGCTTGCCACCCGGCCTCTCGCTCTTCGTTGAAACCGTAGAGAGCATGTTTACTCTCGCAGCCGTCATTGTTGGTACACCCACCACAGCGGGTAGGTATCCGGTAACTGTGACAGCGGGTACCCACGCCAGCGGATCGTCGGTGAGCACTAGCTTTACCATTATTGTACTGCCAAAAGAACCCCTGAGTGGGCATCAACTCACTCTGCTGGCTCCCGACTATAAATGTGCCACCGGCGAGTTCACCTTCAATCACTTCGGAGGCAATGGCTCTACCATTGAGTATGCTGCGGCAGGCATCACCGGATGGACCACCAGTCCTTTCCAGTTTGTCGATAAAGATTCCCGCACGGCCAATGATGTGCAGCCCTTTACCCTAATGGCTCGCCAGAGTGGCTTGACCGTTACCTACGTCTGGGATTTGAAAGCCGCCTGTGGCCGATCGGCCCGAACGGCCGCACTGCCCGAACCGGGCACCCAGCTACGGGTACGGGTGCTGGGAAACCCCGTGCTTAATCAAACAGCGGAGATCGACATCACCGGGGCTGAGCAGCAGGTGCTGCACCTGAATCTGGTTGACTTACAGGGGAAAGTGCTCCACCAGCAACGCATTGAGCAGGCCGACCCCATCCAGCGGGTGCGGGTACCTATCGGAGCGCAACCGGGTCTGTTCCTGCTCAACGTCAGCACAGTAGGCCAGAGCCAGCAGGTGAGACTGGTAAAACCTTAAATAATCCGGACAGTCTTTACGCGGTCTTGCGTAAAGACTGTCCATCACTTCTCTTCACCCTTTATTCGTTCTAATCATGAAAAAATTCTATTTACAGTTCACCCAACGGCCTGACTTACTTCTTCTGTGGGTATGTCTGCTCATGAGCCAAACCACCTGGGCACAATCCATCCCTGACGCCCAATGGGCCAGGGTTGGCCGGACGATGACCATCAGGACCGACGGAACGATTACAACGGGCGATGGGGTATTCCTCGTTACCTACGCCCTGAACGGCGACAAATTATCTCAGGTAGGACCAATAAGGGGTACCACTATGCTAGGCCCTGGAACGGTACCCCCTGGTGCGGATCCATATTTATACTTTGCCAGGTTCACCCAGCTTTCAACAAGCCAGGATAATCAAGTTCTGGCCGTCGGTAATGAGACGGGGACAGGAATGGGCCTGTTCAACTTTCGCGGAAGTACTTCAGGAGGTGCCCAGTACCGAATCCCTACGCCGGATGGAGGGTACATATGGTTTGATGTTGGGGCCAGGACGGATTACAGTACCAATCCACCAATCGTTAGAGTATGTTTGGGAATTTTATTTGGCCAATCTGTTGAGTAAAATAGAAATGAAGGCAATTTGGAGCATTGCTTCCGAACTTTCTATTGTTTTCTCCACATCTCGGAACAACCGACGACGGAAATTGAGCCAGCCAAA
>JBBSTD010000081.1:0-29041 GCA_038236215.1 Cytophagales bacterium
ACCGACAGCACCAGGCTGTTGGGCGTTTCGGCATCGGTAAACACAGTGGCTAGTGACAGGGTATAGCCGATGCCCACCGTGGCCGACTGGGGCGGCACGGGATTGGCTACCGTAGGGGGAGTGTTACCCGTCGAGGAGCTACAGGCCGACAGCCAGTTGTAGGCAAAAAGCGTGTTGGCCCCGCTCTGGGTAGCACTCAGGGTGATGACTGAGTTATCAGTGTAGAGGTCCAGGGTGTAGGGCCCCGGGTTGGTCGTCGGCAGCATCTCATTGACTACCGAGAAGCTGATGGGGCTACTGTCCTGACTGGCGTACCGGGGGTTAAACGTCACCCGGCGCTGACCCGCTGAGAGGGTCTGGCAACTAAGGGTGGTCACGCCCGTGATGGCGAAGGGCCCACTGATCACCGGATTGACCGTGACTGTGGCCGTAGCTGTAGCCGAACAACCGTTGGCCCCCGTAGCAGTGACCGAGTAGGGTCCGCCGGTACTGGCTACAATGCTGGGGGCATTGCTGCCGGTTGACCAGCCGAAGGTAAAGGGGCTGGTCCCGCCCGAGACGTTGGCCGTCAGGGTAGTGGATTGTCCCTGGGTGATGGTCAGGCTGGGGTTGGCCGTGATGTTCACCGAGGGTGTACCAACATTCTGACTGATACTGATGCTGGTCACGCTGGCGCAACCGCTGACGGTGTTAGTCACCGTCACGGAATAAACTCCGGCGGCATTCACCACCGCCATATTGCCACTCTGGCTGGCTACATTCGGACTGAAGGCATAGGCATTACCGCCACCCGCTGTGAGCGTCAGGCTGGTCTGGGTGCAAGTCAGGGTAGTTGATGGAGAGGCTGAAATAGTGGCCACCGGTGTACCGGCATCCTGACTGATGGTGATACTGGTAGTACTAAAACAACCCGAGGTGGTATTGGTCACCGTGACCGAGTAAACCCCGGCTGCGTTCACCACCGCCGTGTTACCACTCTGGCTCACCACTCCCGGACCGCTGAAGGCATAGGCATTACCACCTCCGGCCGTGAGCGTCAGGGAGGTCTGGGCACAGGTCAGCGTCGTGGACGGAGCAGCCGAAATGGTGGCTACCGGCGTGCTGGCATTCTGACTGATGGTAATGGTGGTTACACTCGAACAGCCACCGACCGTGTTGGTGACCGTGACGGAGTAGACCCCGCTGGCGTTCACCACGGCCATGTTACCACTCTGGCTAACTACTCCTGGCCCGCTGAAGGCATAGGCATTGCCGCCCCCGGCTGTTAAGGTCAGGCTGGTCTGGGCGCAGGTTAAGGTGGTGGACGGACTGGCCGAAATAGTGGCTACCGGTGTGGTACAGGAAAGGGCTGTATAAATAATAACATCGTCGATGGCAACTCCGCCGAAATTAATCGAGGTGTCGCTACGGAGCCTTATTTTAAGCCGGATAATTTTCCCTTTGAACGCACTGATGTCCGCGAAGTATATCCCCCAACCCGATGACATACCTATGTTTACGGTCGGACTACCTACCCCTACAGTTTGAGTAGCACCCAACCAGGTGAATACGTTTTGGGTTAGGCCACTGCCGCCCACTTCTTCCACATAAACCTCCAGGTTGTCGAACGTGGCACTCTCCATCTGGTACTTCATGGCCCAACTCAACGTAATGGTGTTGGACGTGACAGCGGTCAGGTCAATATTGGCTGATTCCAGTGTTTGATCGCAACTTAACTCATAGGTTCCGGTCAGGTCTGTTTTCCAGCAGTTTACGCCACTATTCGCCGTGGTGAAGGCCGCCACCGGGTTAGTCGTGGTCGTAGCCGGGGTATTGGGTGTTCCCCGGGCCCACTCGTCGGCAGTACCGGAGTGCGTAAATCCACCGTCACCGCTTTCAAAGTCCTGACTGTATATGGTCGTGGCGGTCGCCAGGGTAGCTGGCGTTGTGTCTTCCAATACGTCGAGTGCCCAGTTGGTAAGGGTTCCACCAGACGCATTAGCCCCATCATCATACAGGGTTAACGTCCAGGTGCCGTTGGTTTTCATGCCTTTCAACTGATCCAGTTTAGAGTTCAATTCGGGCTGTATTTCAACCGGCCTCAACACCGTAAAAGTGGGGGGTATGGCATTGTAGTCACTGAACCGTACATCCATTTGGGTTTGCCCACCCGTAGCCCCAGCACCAATATCCGTAAAGAGGGCTATCTGGTTTCCTTCCGGTGTGGTCAGAATGGCGTCTATGTCCGCCATTAGATCATGATTGAGCGTAATGCGTACGGCCAGATCTTTAATCCGTTTGGTATCTGGAATCGTAATTGTAGAGGTGACACTTCCCGCGCCTGGCCCGATCGTTTTGGGCACATCCGCCGAGGTATAACTGGTGTAGCCGGGAGCCGCATCGAGTTTGGAGACCGACAGATTATACGTAGCCGTTGGCCCACCGGTTGCCGGAGTGGCGGAATCGACATACAAATAATACGTACCGGTTTCTTTAACTGTAAAAAATAAGGCTTCCGACAACGGGTTGCTGAGTGATGCAGTGCTTGCATCATCCACCACCACTATTTGATTATTGGCATCGCCAAGCAGGGCAAATCCCAGGCGCCCGTTCCAGGTAACGCCATCCCGCTCCGGGTCTAAATCCAGACTCAGAAACACCGTTTCACCGGCCACCAGGTTGAGGGCAAAATAATCCACTTCGGAGGCTGAAGCCGGGTCTCTCGACCCGCTGATCCAGCCACTGGCCGGCGCATTGTTGGCCGTGGCGGGGGTATCATTGCCCTCTACTTCCGGCACAGGGCTGCCACTCTGCACTTTCAGGTACAGGTCGTAGGACCGCAATGTGTTTGTCGCCGAAAAGTGCTTCACCAACAGGTAGTAGGTACCCGCCGTAGGAATGACAGCCCCGGCAATGGATGATGAAGACCCGCCTAATGAACCATCATTATCATCAAATTCAATCACGGTAGTGCCATCTGACGCAATCAGACTAAGCTGACTGTCGGTCGATCCACTCGCACTGAATGCTGTCATAGTAGCCGCATAAACGCGGTCACCGGCGTTGGCCGTGAACGAGTAATAATCGACATCGCCATTGGGGAACACACTCCCGCGGACTTTCACCGACGTTCCACCCAGTGGCGTAGCCGTAGCCGATGTATTATTGGGGGAGTTTATATCTTCCTCTTTAAACACCATCGAACTATTCAGTGAAATAGCCTGTGTCGATGAGGGACCAGCGGATGTGCCGGGCCGTAATCCGGTGGTAACGGTGAGGGTATGGATGTCGGTTAAGTCGGGCTGGGGAGGCTCCTTGGAGCCTGGCCCGCTGGCCGGTTCTTTTTGACCAAAGGCCGGGAAAAGGGACAAAATGAACAGCAGGAGGGTAAAGACCTTTTTCATGGAAGAGGTGATTAATGTGAAGCTGTATGGTTTATGGGATAAACAGATTGGTAGAAGTAAACCGACTTTCTTCTGTTGCCACGCAAGTGCAGGTGTTCACCTGCTGGCGGCCATGAACGCGCTCATACTACCTGTTCTATTCTCAGGGCCAGACCCGGCGGGGGCTGCCAGTTGTACAGGGCCGTCAGATTACTGACAGGGCCCACATTCTGGGTTGCGGGGTGGCCGTGGCCATTCAGGCCTTGTTGCCTGTTCCCGTAACCCAGAAAGCACCGTACTCTCCCCCGGCAAATGGGGGTTATCCGTACTAGTTAACAGCAGCGTCTGACCTACCCGGTAGACGCAAGCAGATGAAAAGCGGGCTGCTTAGCCCTACGTAGCCCCTTTAGGGGTCGGCCCGGGCAAATCGTTGTTGCCTGTGCAGGAGTCGTAGCGCTGGATTTAGTCCGAAAGTCTGGACACGTTGAGGTAATTGATAGCCCTGCCGAAATCAGCCAGGGGCTAGTAATTTGGGCTGAAACCCTGGGCTCAGGTTAAATTGACGCGTAAAAGGTGGGGCATCGTAACTGGTTTTAGGGTATGAACAGGAAAACAAATGAACACCTGTCGTTTCTTACCGTACTGATTCCCCGGGGATTACGAACAAACTGTTTTGAGAATTGATAAACTCCCGGTGAGACACCGACGGGGCAAGTTATTAAAAAAACGTTAAAGCCAACGCCAAAAGTGGCAATCTTTTATTAAATAAATCCTACCAACCAATGCTACGCTGAAAGTACCGGTTAATAGCATCCTCTGGGTTACCCGAACCGGTTCCCAACGGCGTAAACCGTTAAGCCCGATGAAAGCCATCTACCTTGGTATGCAACCGCTCTGTTCAGCAATGAGCGCAGTTTTTAGCCCGTTGAGCAGGTTGGTTTGTTACAACGGGGGCATTTTTCGAGAAAAATTTACGCAAAAAGCCGCCGGTTAAAAACCAAACGAGTAATAATCCGTTTATCAACTGACACCAGCACCGCAGCCGGTGTCAGCTTTACTAATTATTGATTGTTATGAAAACAAGTAAATTCCTTTCTGTTGCTGCGTTCTTGGCACTGGGCTTCATTGGTACGTCCTGTAGCAAAACCGACAACCCGGTTACCTTATCAACACCAACTGTAGCCGTGTTAACGGCAACCATAAACGGGGCGAGCGAGAAGCCAACGTCGACCACGTCGACAGCCGTGGGTTCTTTTGTCGGAAATCTGAATACAACTACCCGGGTGATGAGTTACACGGTTACCTATTCGGGCCTGACACCCATTGCCGGGCACTTGCACCGGATCAATGCCGCTAATGGTACAGGCCCGGTTGACATCACATTCCCATCGCTGACAAGCCCTATTATTGGCTCAACCACAGCACTGGCTCAATCGAAAGTGGACAGTATAGTGGGTGGCTTTTTTTATGCTAATCTGCACACAACAGCGTATCCAAGTGGAGAAATCCGGGGGGATATCAAGAAGAACTAACACCCGTACGTTCCATTTTTCAGACGTATGTCTGAACAAAAGAAAAGCCCATCCAGAATTCTGGATGGGCTTTTCTTTTGTTCAGATTTCTCCCAGACTACCCAACAGTAATCGTTTGTGCCGGAACGTTGGTTGCCGGATTTTTGGGTAACGTGACCTTTAGTATACCATCGGTGTAGGTGGCCGATATGCTTTCTATCAGCACCTTATTGTTGAGCTGAAAAGACCGCTCAAACGAACGACTGCTGAATTCCTGGTAGGTAATACGCCCCGTTTCGGTTTTTTCGGCTTCAGTTGACGCATCAGCCCCTTGAAATGAAATGGTCAGTACATCATCTTTGACGGTCAGTTTTACGTTTTCTTTAACGAGTCCGGCTGCGTACAGGGCAATTACGTACTCGGTATCGGTTTCTTCAATATTAACCGGGGGTCGGTAGGCACCCCAGGCATGTTGGCCTCTACCCCCAAATTTACCCCGACCAAACGCGGGTCCGGCCCAGGGGCCGCCAAATTTACTACGTCCACTCCATGAGCCACAGCCCCCTTTATTACCTGATTCAACTGCTTGTTTGTTATGCATGATTAGTTGTGTTTACTGATTTACAATTTGTTGTTTACTGATGTTGATTTAACTGATGGCGATAACCCGGTCAAAACGAACGGTGCTTTTACCAGCCTGATAGCCAGGGTTATCGATGGATATGATGTCTGCTCCCTGCCAGCCAACGCGCTTCATCCGCCCGAACGCCCGGCCCATCAAACGAGGCCCAACTACCCGGACGAGCAGGAACAGGCCCATACCAATGAGCAAAAATTTCAATACGAGTGCTAGCAGAAACAGAGCTAGTCCGACTACTACGGCGACCCCGGCAATTCTCCAGATGATGTTCATGTTGTTTACGTGTTTATAGTTTAAAAATAGGCCCGGCCTGACCAAAAGTGAGTCAGCGCAACAAACGACGGGAAAGCCACTCTTTTTTTCGTTGCCATTGCTTCTGTTTCGGGGCTTCAGAGAGGATGACGGATGAACGGGTGCTTTTACTTTAAAATCAATTAATTTTTTTTTCAGTCACCGGCAGAACCCTACCGGTAGCTCCTGCGTACGTACTGGTACTATTTAAATATTTTTTTAAACAAAACAGATTTACGGCATCTTTACCCCTTGAATTTCAGCTTGGTAGGTCGGGTGGCTTACCCTGTCCCATTTTCACTACTAATCACATAACACACATGAACAAAGCGTCTACACTCCTGTCATTTGGCGTACTGATTTCCTCATCGGTTACCCTTTTAAGTTGTAATGACCACCGCACTTTCCCGGTTGATGCAAAAATTCAGTTGGTTACTACCCTTAGTGGAGCGGCCGAAAAACCCATCTCGGTTAGCTCCGCAGCGTCCGGCTCGTTTGTTGGAGTCATTGACCGGGCTACCCGCGTCCTGAGTTACACGGTTACCTATTCGGGATTAACCCCCGTAGCGGGGCACCTCCACCGCCTTAATGCGGCCAATGGCACGGGTCCCGTCGAGATACCGTTTTCGGGACTGGCTTCGCCTATTATTGGTACGGCTACCCTGGCTACTTCGACCCGCGTGGATAGTTTAATTAATGGCTTTTACTACGCGAATCTGCACACAGCAACTTATCCGGGTGGCGAAATCCGGGGTAATGTGCGGGTGAACGGGCCTATCCAGTTGACGGCTTCGATGAGCGGAGCTGCTGAGAAGCCCACCCCGAATGCATCGACCGCTACGGGTGCCTTTAAAGGCGTTATCGACCCGTCGACCCGCGTATTGAGTTATACGGTTACGTATTCGGGGTTGACGCCGACTATGGGCCACCTGCACCGCATCAATGCGGCAAATGGTGCCGGGCCGGTCGAGATTCCATTTGCCAGTCTGGCTTCGCCCATCATCGGCACGACTACCCTGACGACCGCCGGACGGGTGGATAGCTTGTTCAATGGCTACTACTATGCCAACCTGCACACGACCCTATTTCCGGGTGGCGAAATCCGGGGCGATATCAAGTAAATGGGCACGGTTCATATCAGCAAAAAACAATCCCTGCCCATTATGGACAGGGATTGTTTTTTTATTGGGACTACCAGTTCCTTCGTTATTTTGTGCCTTGGGTTCGGAAGCGAATTTAACCCATCCATCAACAACTCGCCCGGCAGTTCGTTTACCCAGTAACACAAACGGGCCAGTAGTGGCCTTCTGCCAAACAGACTCCCCGGTTCATTATGTCGAAACGAAAGCGTTATCGCTCCGCCGAAAAAACCCTCGGCACCTCTCCCGGCACCCTCACGTACGTGGGAGCAGATATCGAACATGCTATTAAAATCAAGCGCATCGACTACAATGCCACCGATTACCGAATCGACAGCAGCAGTAAATTAAGTGCCTGTCAGCTGCCGTCCCCCCAAACGCCTTACATCCACTGGATTGATGTGGATGGCATTCACGAACCAAAAGTAGTGGCGGCTCTGGGGCAGCAATACCACCTGCACGCCCTGTTGCTGGAAGATGTACTCAATACGGAGCAGAAGCCCAAAATTGATGTGTACGACGAAACGCCCCAAGGCACCAAAGAGGACACCCAACCGGGTACTCAGGTCGTATTCGTCACCATGAAGATGATCCATCATAGTGTTCAGCACCAGGAAATCGACGTAGAGCACATTAGCTTCGTACTGGGGCCCAATTACCTGATTTCGTTTCAGGAAGAGCGAACCAAAGACATTTTCGAGCCGGTTATCGAACGGATTAAAGCGTCGTCGGGCAAGACCCGGCGTAACGGACCCGACTACTTACTGTATGCGCTGATGGACGTTATTATCGACCACTACTTCCTGGTTACGGAACATATTGGCGATAAGATGGAGGAAATGGAAGAGCAACTGGTGCAGGAACGCGCTAACCAGCAAACGCTGGCAACCCTCTACACGCTGAAACGGGAACTGGCCTTTATCCGCCGAACCATCTATCCGGTGCGGGAGATACTGGGCACGCTGCTCCGCGAAGAATCGGACCTGATCCAGCGTAACACCCTGCCCTACCTGCGCGACCTGGCCGACCATATTAGCCAGGTTATCGAAACCCAGGAGTCGTACCGGGAACTCATTGCGGGCCTGATGGATGTGTATTATTCGATTGTTAACAACCGGATGAACTCGGTCATGAAAACACTCACCATCATATCGGCCATTTTTATTCCACTGACCTTCATTGTGGGGGTCTACGGCATGAATTTCGAGTTCATGCCCGAACTCAAAAGCCCGCACGGTTACTTCTACACCTGGGGTATTATGGTGGCAATCGCCATCGGTGAAATAATTTACTTCAAACGACGTGGCTGGATGTAAACTGAATGATGAATGATTTACAAAAAGAATTGTCGTCATCATTTGGTCAACCCTGCTTTCTGACATGACAACGAAGACCGATTCCCTCATAAACCGGCAATGGCTGACTGACTCCCGACAGCTGACCGGACTACCCGGCGAAAAACAACTGGCTGATGTTGTTTTTTTTGCCATCCGGGGTGAGCACCACGATGGGCACGATTTTATTGGCGAACTCTACCGGAAAGGGGTCCGCCAGTTCGTGGTGGAACGGTCGGCCCTGACCGGAACGCCGGACCGTCCCGACCGGCGGAACGAACTTAGTCAGTACACTGAAGCCGAATTCCGGGAAGTTGACAGCAGTTTGCAAACCCTGCAACTGCTGGCCGCTGAGCACCGGCAAGAGTTTCAAATTCCGGTGATTGGTATTACGGGGAGCAACGGCAAGACCATTGTGAAGGAATGGCTGGCCCACCTGCTGTCCGATGACTTTATTATCGCCAAAAGTCCCAAAAGCTATAATTCTCAACTGGGCGTTCCCCTCTCGGTGCATGAATTGACCCCCTGGCACACGCTGGGCATTTTTGAGGCCGGCATTTCGCAGGCGCAGGAAATGCCCGCCCTCGAACGTATCATCCGGCCCACCATTGGCGTGTTTACCAACGTTGGCACGGCCCACGATGAAGGATTCCGAACCCGGAAACAGAAAATTGCGGAGAAACTCCGGCTGTTTACCCACTCGGATACCCTTATTTACTGCACCGATTATGTCGACATCGACGAGGAGGTACAACTGCTGCTGAAAGCCGTTAACCCCCACATCCGGTGCGTTACTTGGTCCACGCAGGGAAATAAGGCCACGTATCAGGTGCATCTGGAAGGAAGCGACCTAACCCTGACCAGCCCGGAAGCCGGTTCCATTCGGGTAACCCTCCCCTTCACCGACCCGGCTTCCGTGGAGAACCTGACGCACTGCCTGGTCACGATGCTGACGCTGCGTCCTGAAACAGTTACGCACCTTCAGCCCCGCCTGAATCGGTTGCGCCCGGTGTCGATGCGACTGGAACAAAAAGCGGGTATCAATCACTGCGTGCTGATTGACGATTCGTACAATAACGATATAGCGGGTCTTCAACTGGCCCTCCGCTTTCTGAATCAGCAAACCACCCGAAGCCGCCGGGTCGTTTTTTTATCCGATGTTCTCCAGTCGGGGCAACCGGAACAGGACCTGTACGCGCTGGTCAGTACCCTGATCAAGGAGGCTGACGTATCCCAGTTCATTGGCATTGGTCCCGTGCTGAGCCGCAACGCCGAGTTATTTGCCGACAATAGCTATTTTTATCCCTCCACGGATGCGTTGCTGGCTCAATTTCCCTTTCATACCGTACAGGCTAGTGCGGTACTGGTAAAAGGAGCCCGGTCCTTCTCCTTTGAGCGGATCAGCAACCGACTGGCGGAAAAGGTACACGGCACCGTGCTCGATATCAACCTCGATTCCCTGACCCATAACCTGAATAGCTACCGGGAAAAAGTTGGCTCCGGCACGAAGATTATGGTGATGGTGAAGGCATTTGCCTACGGAAGTGGCAGCACGGAAGTGGCTCAACTACTCCAGTACCACCGCGTCGACTACCTGGCAGTTGCGTATGCCGACGAAGGGGTAACCCTCCGGAAGAACGGAATCAATCTACCGATAATGGTGATGAATCCCGCCCCCGAAACCTTTTCCACCCTACTTTCGTACCGCCTGGAGCCGGAAATTTATAGTAGGCGGGTGCTGACCGAGTGGGGTGAATTTCTGCGAAACCAGCATCCAGATACCGACCAGACCAGCCCCCGCGCCATTCACCTTAAAATTGATACGGGCATGCACCGGCTTGGCTTTCTGGAATCTGAACTACCCGAGGTGGCCGCTTACCTGAGTACCCATCCAACGCTGCACGTTGCGTCGGTGTTCAGCCATCTGGCGGGTTCGGACGAAGCCCGGTTCGATGCCTTTTCACAGCAACAGTACGAAACGTTCCTGAGGAGTACAACCGTGCTGGAAACGGCTTTAGGCTATCGACCTACCCGACACATTCTCAATTCGGCAGGTATCACGCGGTTTCCGGATTATAAACTCGATATGGTTCGGCTGGGCATTGGCCTTTACGGGGTTGAAGCCAGCGGGCTGAATCCCTCATTACTTCACACGGTCGGTACGCTGCGAACGGTTATCAGCCAGATTAAAACCGTAAAGGCGGGCGAGTCGGTGGGCTACAGTCGCCGGGGGGTACTCACGCACGATGCCCGCATTGCCACCCTGGCCATTGGCTACGCCGACGGCTACGACCGCCGGTTCGGGAACGGTATCGGTCAAGTGCTGGTGAACGGAACCCGTTGTGAAACGGTGGGTGCTGTCTGCATGGACATGACGATGGTTGATGTAACGTCGTCAGTGGCTTCGGAAGGGGATGCCGTTATTATTTTCGGTCCTGACTTACCCATCAGCGAGCTGGCCCGGAAAATCAACACCATTCCCTATGAACTGTTAACCGGCATCAGTGAGCGGGTGAAACGGGTATTTTTCAAAGAGGGCAACTAGGTTCCCCAGGCCTGTTCAACCCAGCTTTAAACGGCAAAAGCTCCAAACTGGAGCTTTTGCCGTTTTTTCAGTAAGAATAAGTAAAACCAGTCCTACCTTGTTCAATTGACGGGTGTCCGTACTGGCGCTGGTTAATCGGTGAACTTCTGGGTGCAAAGCTGCTGCACTTTGGCCCGGCTTCGCTTTAGTCTCATTTTGACCGCGCTTATCTTCAGGTCGTATAGCTGGGCAATGTCATCAATGCTCAGTCCGTCTTCGTATTTCAGCCGCAAAATAGTGCGCTCCTGCGGGGATAAACTAGCGATAACCTGTTGCATGACCTGATAGGTTTCCTCCTGCAACTGCGTTTCCAGGGAGTCTTCGTACGTTGTACTCTCGTGGCTTTCTTCCAGTTGGGTCGTGGAAAATCGTTTAGCCAGGCGAAGCTGGTCAGCGCAGTAGTTGTACGAGATGGAGTAAAGCCAGGTCGAGAAGCTGGACCGTTGCTGAAACCCCTCCAGTTTACCGAATACTTTTATAAAAATGTCCTGTGTAAAGTCCTCCGCCTTGTCCGAATCTTTTGTCATCTGCAAACAGCGATGGTAGACCTTATTTACGTAACGATTGTAGAGTGTTTCAAAGCACTGTGAGGAATTATGGGGTAGATAGTGACGAATCATCTCTTCGTCGGTCATGGATGTAGCCATATATGCATGAGGAGTTACAAATAGTCTATGGATTAGGACTTATAAATTATTTTGTAATAATAGTGTACTGTATAATAATATCATCCATTTAAGTCAAATAAATTTACCAGATGGCTTAATTACGGTTCAAACAGCAAATTATGTTCCCTTAGGTTAGCGAATAGGCTATCGATTAACCGTTATAGTTATACGTCATAACCAGTCAGGTCTGGTGCGTTAATTACTGCTTTTCGCTTTTACCGCTTCCACATTACTCTTTCGGCTTTCCAGTTCCAGCAGAGCTTTCTCCTGTTCGGTTTTATTGGTTTCTATATCCTTCTGTAGCTGCACCAGTTCTTTATCGTTATCGTCTATTCGTTTCAGAAGCCGTTCTTTCTCTTTAGCGTTCTGCTCGATGCCCCGTTGAAGTCGCTCGCTGTTACGAACCAGTTTCTGGTGATTTTTCTGGGCCTCATCAAAACCATCCTGCGCCACGCGTACCTCCTGCCCGTAGAGGGTGCTACCGCTAAAGTTTTTAAGTAGTTCTTCAGCACCGGAATATCCAGTCCCGCCGGGGGTTACGTAATGACCACTCCCAAGGTCGAAGGCAGCAAAAATGGTAGCGGATGTACGCGATGATTTTACGGTACTGACCATATTGACAGGCTCCGATGAAATGGCCGGGATGCTGGCATTAGGAACGCGGTAGGTTCCCCGCGAAGCCGACACACGTCCGTACTTCTGGAGTTGAGTCTCCCAATCCTTTTCCATTTGCTTCCCATCGCCCTGGAGGGTCAGATAGAGTCCCGCAACTTTACCCTTGTCAACCGTACTTTCACCGGCGTAAACAGTTTGAGCATGGGTACAATTGCACCCTATTAACAAACAGCCAAGTAGACTAAAACGTACAAATGTTATCATGGTTATGCTCTGACTAGTGGGTTAACTAATTAAGTATGTACTTCAATTTACGCTTGAACCAACGCTGCTTTTTGGGTAATTAACAACCGCTTATCACCGTTCAGCAGGGTTGTTGCCAGAATGTATACTGAACCGCCTTCCCGTAAAGATAATTTTTTCCGCAGTTCCGCTACGGTCTGCGGAAAGTTTCGTGTAGTCAGGTTGGCTTTCAGGTCGGGGATATGCTTTTTAAGGGTGTTTTTGTCGGGTTTGATTATTGCCTTGAGTATAAATAGTCGACCGGGGAAATCTGGCTTCAGGGTATTACTGGTATACAAATGGCTATTGGGGGCTAGTTTAATTAAACCAAATCGAGCGGCTACTACCCGAAAAGCACCTGCCTTCAACACGGCAGCATTGGGTTCGTACAGATACGTTTGGGGATTACCAAAGTCAACGGCTGCGGTCAATTCCTCTTGCCATCGAAATTGTAAACCAACTACAATATCCGGCAATAGGTTAACAGTGTTAAATTTAACATTAATCTTATCAACAACTTGATTACCAACAACAAATAGCAACTCCTTTACTTCGCCCTGTACCGCTACAATATGCACCGTTTCTACCCGGCTAGCCAGCTGTTTCAGGGCTAAATCAATGTCCAGCAACGGGGAAACTTTCACCAGAATCTTATGGGTGTTCTGTAGCAACCGATCCAGTACGCCCGGCTGGGTAATGTCGGGGTCGCAGTCGTCCAGCTTCACTACTTTACCGCCCTGCTCATCGCGCCGGTGGGGATCGAGGTAGAGCCAATCGGCCTTATTTTCGTGACTGCTGGCCGTAATTTCTCCAAGCATCCGTAGCCCATCCCCCGCCAGAAATCCGGCATTGGTCACACCCAGTAGTGGCAGGTTATACCGGGCGTGTTCTACCAGTTCGGGTCGTTGTTCTACGTACACAACGCGTTCCATGACCTGAGAAAATGCCCACGTATCAACGCCCATTCCACCCGTAACGTCAACCAGTAACGCGCCCTGTACCAGCGATGCCTTGTAGTGGGCCGTGCGCTCCGAGGAAGCCTGCTCCACCGACAACGCCGGGGGAAAGATCAGGGCATCCGTCGCATACCAGGTTGGCAGTTTATCGCGGGCTTTCTGGCGGGCCAGTACCTGAGCCACCAGCTTCCGGATGTCCACACCAACGGGATGACTGCGCAGCAGCAGTGATCGGACATCGGTGGTCAGGTTTTCCCAAATAAATAATTTTTCGGCGTCAGTTAAGGGGGTCACAATAAAGTAATTTTAATCTTTTTTTAATCTATGAGTACCTTTGAACGATACTACCGGTCAACGCCCCGCTACCAGCATACCAACACGGGCATTATACGTCTATGAAACTGTTTACCCCCCTGGATTCCCTTCGTAATTATCGATCTACTTATTTCCGGCAGGATTTCCCCGCCGGTCTATCCGTTTTTCTCGTTGCTCTACCGCTTTGCCTGGGCATTGCCCTGGCTTCGGGTGCTCCCCTGTTTTCGGGCCTGGTAGCCGGTATGATCGGCGGAATTGTAGTTGGGTTATTTTCGGGTTCAGAAATCAGTGTGAGCGGCCCCGCTGCCGGACTGGCCGTGATCGTGGCCGATGCCATCACAAAGGTAGGCTCTTACGAAGCATTTCTGGTAGCGGTGGTGCTGGCGGGCCTGATGCAGTTTATCCTGGGGTTGATAAAAGCCGGTCGGTTCAGTGGTTTTTTTCCCGACAGTGTGATTAAAGGGATGCTGGTTGCTATTGGTATCGTTATTATCCTGAAGCAGATTCCGCACGCGCTGGGGCGCGACAATGATTACGAAGGCGACTATGAATTTCAGCAACTGGCCGACGGGGAGAATACGATCTCCGAATTGTACCGGGCTGTGGAAACGGCTAGTCCCGGGGCAGTTTTGATCAGTGTGCTGTCGCTGGGTTTTCTGATTGGCTGGGAGAGAATAGCCAGTCGGGATAAACGCCCATTCATTAAAAACTTCCCGGCGGCTCTGGTCGTGGTCATCCTGGGGATAGCGCTCAATGAATTTTTCCGGGAAGCAGTGCCCGGCTGGTACCTGGGCGATACGGCCCAACAGCACATGGTTCAGATACCCATTATTGCGCCGGGAAAGAGTCTCTTTTCCATCTTCGATTTTCCCGATTTCAGCACGTTGGCCAACCCGCAAATTTATGGGATAGCGGCTACCATTGCACTGGTGGCCAGTCTGGAAACCCTGTTGAACCTCGAAGCATCTGACCGGCTCGACTCAGCCAAACGCGTATCGTCTACCAATCAGGAACTGATCGCGCAGGGCGTTGGCAATATGCTGTCGGGGTTGATTGGCGGATTGCCCGTTACGTCGGTGGTTGTTCGTACATCGGCTAACGTATACGGAGGAGCGCGCACCCGGATGTCGGCTATTCTGCACGGTATTTTTCTGCTGATAGCCGTATTTCTCGGCGGTGCCCTGCTTAACCGGATTCCGCTCTCCTGCCTGGCAGCCGTACTGATTATGGTAGGCTACAAGCTGGCCAAGCCCGCTATTTTCAAAAAAACGTACCGGGATGGCTGGAATCAGTTCATCCCGTTTATCGTGACCGTAATCGGAATTATTTTCACCGACCTGCTGATCGGTATTGCGGTAGGCACGGTAGTGGGAATATTTTTTGTACTCTATACCAATTTCCAGACTACCTTCCACCTGACCCGACAGGGGAAGCTGGTAACCATTGTGTTTGAGAAAGACCTGTACTTCCTAAGCAAGCCGCAGTTGAAAGAAGCGTTAGGCTCTCTCGAACCCGGCGATACGGTATTAGTTGATGGCAGTAAAGCCCCATTTATCGACCACGACATCTATAACATGCTGTACGATTACCAGGAAACGGCAAAAGTGAAGGGCATTACGTACAAACTTCAGGAGGTCCGGCTGAGCCGCCGGCAGCAAAAAGTAACGACCTGAGTTATCCGTCAGTATAGACGGCTAAAGGCTAGCTTTATTCTGACAATGGATAGATTCACACATGAACAATGGCGCTGGCGATACATCGTCTGGGTCCTGTTACTTTGCCCGGTTACGAACCCACTTTTTGCCCAGACAAACGCTGGACGTAGCCGGTCCATCCAGACCGGATCCATCCAGCGTTTGTCTGGATTAGCCAAACCTGAACGCGTGGACTACTGGCTGACGGACCCAGCTAAATCGGTGCTGTTTCTGCAACAGCCGTCGCTGTCGTTTGGCGGTGTAGCCAGACAGGGGCCGGTTATCCATATCGATGCATCGCAAACGTACCAGACCATCGACGGATTTGGCTACACCCTCACGGGGGGTAGTGCTGGGCTCATTCACCAGATGGCGGCCCCCGAACGGGCCAGACTGTTGCAGGAACTCTTTACTACCCGTGGAAAAGGCATTGGGGTGAGTTACCTGCGGGTGAGTCTCGGAGCTTCTGACCTCGATGAGCGGGTATTTTCCTACGACGATGTACCCGATGGGCAAACGGACCCAACGCTCGCCAAATTCAGCCTGGACCCCGACCGGGCGCACCTGATTCCGTTGCTAAAAGAAATTCTGGCCCTCGACCCAACACTGAAAATTCTGGGTTCGCCCTGGTCGCCCCCGGTCTGGATGAAAACCAACGGCAATTCGAAAGGCGGCAGTCTGAAACTGGACTACTACGATGCCTACGCCCAATACTTCGTGAAGTATATTCAGGGAATGGCGAAAGAAGGCATTCGGATTGATGCCATCACGATTCAGAATGAACCGTTGCATCCCGGCAACAACCCCAGCCTACTCATGCTCCCGGCCGAGCAGGCACTGTTCATCAAAAAAAGCCTGGGACCAGCCTTCAAAGCAGCCAACCTGAAAACGAAAATTATTCTGTACGATCACAACGCCGACCGACCCGACTACCCGATTACGGTGCTGAACGACCCCGAAGCCCGTAACTACATCGATGGGTCGGCATTTCACCTGTACGCTGGGCCGATTAGTGCCCTGTCGGAGGTACACAACGCGTATCCGGATAAAAACCTATATTTCACCGAGCAGTGGATTGGCGCACCGGGCAACCTGAAAGGCGATCTGGTCTGGCACGTTCGCGAACTGATTATTGGTGCCACCCGCAACTGGAGCCGTACAGTTTTAGAATGGAACCTGGCCGCCGATCCAAGCCAAAATCCGCATACGCCGGGCGGCTGTGATCAATGTCTGGGCGCACTAACCATTGACGGTAATCAGGTGACCCGCAATCCGGCTTATTACAATGTGGCCGTTGCGGCCAAGTTCGTCCGGCCCGGCTCCGTCCGCGTTGCCTCCGACGAACCAAAAAACCTACCCAACGTAGCATTTAAAACGCCCGATGGCCATCTGGTACTTATCGTGTTAAACGACGGCAAAACGTCTCAGCGATTCAGTATCGACAGCCAGGGGAAACAGGTAAACGCGACGCTGAATGCCGGTGCCGTGGGTACCTACGTGTGGCGTTAGCGGGTACGCTGCTTACTTCACCCACTTTAACGCCCGCCCTTTCAACTGTACTTCAGCCTTAAGCGAAGCCTGCACGGCAAATGTCTCTACCAGCGTGTCGTCCAGCCGGATACCACTCGAATCCTGCACCGTAGCCTGTAGGGACTTGTACTGGTCGGCCCCAAAAACGGCAAAACTGTTCTGCCCGGCCACTACAGAAAAGGCGTTCGACCTCCCTCCTGCCGTTCGGAGCCGGCTATTTTGCAACGTTACCCGCAGGCTATCCTTTTCGAGTTCAGATAGCGTTACCCGGCTGTCTTTAATCCGCAGGGTTTGCAGTTTGGGAAGCCGGAGCACCAATTGAACGGCCAGTTCACGGTCAGCATCACTGCGCGGTTCTCCCTGATAGCCCGTATGATCGGGGGTAAATTTCACGTACACAGTCTCTGCCTGTTGCTGGATGCTGTAAAATTTGGCCATGTCGGGGGCTATTAGTGCCAGTGGTTTATCCACGCTTTCCAGGACCACAATTTCGGCGGTGGGCGTGCCCTCAACGACCCAATGTTTTGCCATTGGCAGGGGCCTCTTCTCAAAACTCTGGTACGGGTTACGCCAGTCAATACGCTCGTACTGCTGTTTGAGCATCACATCGGTGGCCACCATGCCCGTGAGAGTAATAAAGGCAAGAATGATCAGGAGAATATAGCTTGTTTTCATGGTTAGTTTATTCATAATGAGCGGTTACGAACTGCTCGTAGCGGGATTCTATTTCGGACAACTCGATGCCAAGCAAATACATGTTCTTGAAGAAAACCGGCAGGTCGTTCGCTAAAAACTGCTCTCGTCGGTACGTTTTTATCCGGTCGTTGGCATCCTCCGTCGGGAAGTACCCAATACCGCGTTTGTTGGCAATAATGCCCTGCTGACCCAGAAAATCAAACGCTCGCATTACCGTGTTGGGGTTTACTTCCAGCTCAGCGGCTAAGTCGCGCACCGAAGGAATCTTCCCCCCCACACCCCAGCGGTTTAGCAAAATCTGCTCGCTCACGTACTCGGCAATTTGCAGGTAAATAGCTTGTTTATCTCTGAAATCCATCGTTATACCTCCCGTTCCTTTAACTGGACAAACGCCGTGCTATACAACAAAATAACAGCGATGATACCCACACCATACCGTAACTGATTGCTTATGGGTTGGGGTAGTTCTACGATCCGGTAATCATAGTGATTGACAGGGGATTGAGCGCTAGCCTGCGCAAAAGGGCTAACGCTGCTAATCCAGCCTGAACCCGTCAGGGTATGCAACAGAAAGTTGTTACCGAGGTAACTAAAAATCAGCAGGGCAAAAGCAATGACGGCCACCAACGGCAACGTATAACGCCGAATCAGCAGGGCGAAAACCATCGTGAAGGCATGAAGTAGGGCTGTAAACGCCCACAATTGTACCGGTATGTTACGATCATTTGCATCAGCAAAAAAAGGCTTTAGTGTGAACAATCCTCCCTGACGTTTAATCATGGCGATTTGATCCGGCGACCAGTCATGGTGGTTAACGAACCAGACACCTGCACTATCAATCACAGTAAAGACCGCCCCGAAAACCAGCACAAATCCCACACCCGAAACAAGCCAGATGAGCATTATTTTCTCGAACTGCGAGGCTGGCTGCATCAGGTAGTTCATAGCGCGTTCTTTCTGATTTATTACGTTGATCTGCTGCACCGTAAATACGTACCAACTGAGCCAGCCCAGCACAAAAAACAAAACAGTTCTCGTTTCTGTCACCGATCCTGGCCAACCCTGATAAGCAAACACGCTCGCCACAAACAATCCCCCGATGAGCAAACCGGTATTTGCCAGTAAGTGCCCCCGGTTATCGGTAAAATATTTGCGCAACAACCGCCCAAAACGGGCTACTGAAAAAGTCTGATTCATGCGTTGGCGGGAGTTAAGGTGGATAAAAACAGTTGACGGATGCGTTCCGGCTCCGCTTGCACGACGTTGAAAAGCCGCTCTAAATCAAGTCGGCTAGGTTCGCCGGTGCGATTTTCGGTCACAATGGCATAGCCACCCACGGCCCGTTCGGCGTACAGGGCCTGATGGTCAGGGTCCAGGTCGGATACCAGCCCAAACCATAGCCGCTCCGTAATTTTCTCGACACTGGCCTTAAGCGCAATACCCCGCCCGGATAAAATCACGATTGGGTCGATAAGGGTTTCGAGGTCGCGCACCTGATGCGTCGAAATAACCACCGTCCGGCGTTCGTCTACCGCCCCGGCTACCAGTCGCCGAAACTGACTTTTGGAGGGTATGTCCAGGCCATTCGTCGGCTCGTCCATGAGCAGCACCGCTGTGTTTGTAGCCAAGCCGAAACCGATGAGCACTTTCTTTTTCTGTCCGTACGATAACTCATGTAGTTTCTGGTCGTCAGTAAGACCAAACTCACGAACGTAACCCGCCATCTGCGCCCGGTCGAAGCGGGGATAAAATGGAGCGTTGGTATTCACAAACTCCCGGATGCGCACCGCCGGTACGTAAATTTCTTCGGGTAACAGAAATATATTTTCCAGAAATGCCGGACGACGTTGGCCGGGACTATGGCCATTCACCTGAATGCTGCCCACTTTAGGATAGAGCAAGCCCGCTAAAAGCCGTAGTAATGTTGACTTCCCGGCTCCATTTGGCCCTAGCAGGCCATAAATAGAGCCGGGTGTAAGGCTTAGGGTCAAGCCCTCATACAGCAGTTTCCTCCGCTGATAGCCGAATGACACCGTTCGTAAATCAATCATACAGAAATACTGTTATAGTGTATTAGATAAATAGTACACTGCAATAGTAAGAGTATAGTTGATGCGTGTCAAGTAATTTGGAGAAATTATTTTTAGGGGTATAAAATTTTAAAGTAGCGCGTTTTTCGCACTAATACGAGCGATTCATCTGTTTATCCTTTTACCGGCCTGATTTAGCGCTTTTCACTGGTCCGTATTAATCGATTTTCCCTTACCAATGCACCCACCCGACTACTCCGACCCGTTGCTCCACCTCGCCAGGGACCCCGTTATGGCCCGGATTATAGCTGAAACGCCCGCGCCAAAAATTTTCAACGATTACGCCGGAGATGTATACCTGTCTCTACTGGAAAGCATCGTGTCGCAGCAGATTTCGGTGAAAGCGGCCGATGCCATTTTTGCCCGGTTCCGCGCCCTGTTTCCCGACAACTACCCGCAGGCCGAAGCACTGCTGTTGAAACAAGCGGATGAATTACGGAGCGCGGGCCTGTCGTTTCAAAAAATAAAGTACCTGCAAAGTGTAGCGGAGTTTTCGCTCGGCAGGACGGGCGCGACCCACGAACGGGCGGCCCACGAATGGGCGGCTCTGGACCGGGCGCACCTCGATGCTATGAGCGACGAAGAAATTGTGCAGTATCTGCTCCCGATAAAAGGCGTGGGGCGGTGGACGGTTGAGATGCTGCTGATGTTTGTGCTGGACCGGCCCGATGTGTTTCCAATCGATGACCTGGTCATTCGGCAACGGATGATGGTGGCGTATCCCAAACAGACGAATGGATTGACGGGCAAAGCGTTATACCGGGTGTTGCAGGACATTGCGGAACCCTGGCGACCCTACCGCACCACCGCCAGCCGGTACCTGTGGCGCTGGAAGCCGCTATCCTGACGGGCTGACGCCTGCCAGACGGGTTTATAAACGCTTCATTTTCACGGCTAGTTTAGACTTTACCTTGATCAATACTTGTAGCCCATCCGGCTGCACCACTATACGCTGGGGTACCATCTGGAAGGTATCAATATCGAGGTCCGTTTTCTGGCTTACTTTGGCTTTGGCAAAAGCCGTTTCAATTTTCTCGGGTATGGTTGAAATGGGTTTCCCCAGCGGGATTACCAGTTTCGACTGAATCGTATCGCGCAGGTGGTCATGCAACAGCCAGTCTGCCGTCGCCATCAGGTATTCCCGGGTGACTACATCGAACTCAACATTCTTAATCCGTAGTGTATTGGTTAGGGTATCGTAGGCAGGCTGGCCATGGAGATACAACGTTCCGTTGACCGCCCCACCCACTTCTGCCTTCAAAATCAGCATCTTACCACTACCATATACTGCCCCCCCCTTTATGTTCAGGTTACCCCCCGCCAGACTGATTTGCTTTTGGTGCAGGAGTTTCCCCAGTACTCCATTGATATCCTTATACGACACGAAGGACAGCACCTCCAGCCGGGAAGAGTCGGGCAGTTCATTCCGATGCAGCAGCCGGGGTAGCTGCTCCAGTGAATCCGGGGCTATAACCGGTTGTTCGCCAATGTGGGTTTTAACCCGGAAGGCAATCTGAATGGGCACTGTAATTTCGTTGGCGTTGCCGTACACCGGGGCCGAGGCAATACTGAAGGGCTTGGGGATCAGCCAGATACTTTCGGGTTTTTTGGCGATACGAAGTGGTTTTTGCAGATCGCGCCAAACTTTACTCACCTGTCTGTCCAGGCGTAACCCTTTACGAACCGCCCGATCAATGGCCTGTTCGATCTCCGTTCGTCGCTTGTCCAGAATGGTTTCGGCCAATTTACGGACGTTTATCTTTATACCCAGTAACTGAACTTTCGGCTCCTCGGTCCACTGGTATTCCTCGAACTTGACTTTCGTTATTAACCGCCAGTCCGGACTAACCGAAACAGGACTTTTTAAATTAATGGCCAGCGCGCAAAGGGAACGACTTTTCCGTTTCTCGCTCCGGCGCAGCCCGATGGGATTGCTGTACCATACCTGCAACGGGGCGGATAAAATGACCTGCCGATTTGCGTACCTAATCCTGATGGGGCCGGTGCGTTCAACGCGGAGTTTCCAGGCTTCACCTTTCTTGCCTTCAAAAGTCTCTTCCGGTACCAGCGTTGTGGATAGGCCCTTGTTAATTTTGGCTTCCAGGTCCCGGATGTTGAACGTGAGGTTCCCCGCTACGTAGGATATGGGGTCTTCAATCGGTGGTTCAAACGCTTCCTGAAGGGGCTTGTCAGACTGGACACGCTTTTTACAGGCGTCGAGCCCCAGCATTGACACGCTTAGTATAAATAATCCGATTATAAGTTGCATTTTCATAACTACAACACAACAAATACGTTACCAAAATGTTAGCCGGGCGCGCAACTATTCATCGTTCGCTGGTCAGGACGCTATGCTTCTTCTCAACGGCGCACCCGCATCCTTTCCCACAACCTGCCTGCTTTTTCGAGAAACTCCGGTAGGCCCGGTTTCCCAGATAGAAAAGTGCAGCGGCAAAAATCAGCACTATGATGAGTTCCTGCATTTTTGGTATTCAGTTTTCGGTTTATAGTATTCGGTTTGCGGTGCGGTCTGCCCACTGTAAACCGAATACCATACCCTATAAACGTTGTTCCCATCCGTTCCGTTCGGCCAGTTGGTAGGCGTGCTGGTAGTGGTGTTCGCTGTGCCAGGCGTAGAGGGCAATGACCTGCCGGAGTGGAAATGTCTTTTTACTAACCGGGTGGAAATAGGTTCGTTCTAACTCCGATTCGGTCAGCGCCTTCAAAATGGTGACCCAGCGCAGGTGCAGGTTATGGAGAATAACCAGTGATGGAGCCACATCGAGCCTGGAGTCGGGGAGTTTAGCCCATTCGCCTTCTTCGTAAGGACTAATCGTTGGGTTATCTTCCGTCAGGGCCAGTTTGGTGCGTACGTAGGCATTCATGTGGCTATCGGCGATGTGGTGGACCAATTGCCGCACCGTCCAGCCATCGGGCCGGTAGGGTGTATCGAGCCGGTTATCCCCCCATTTACCAACCAGTTCGGTCAGTTTAACGGGCAGTTCAGCAATGGTTGCGATATGCTGCCGGGTAGCTTCATCCGGGAAGCTCTGGCCGTAAATGAAGTCCCCGATGGGGTAGCGAAGGGTGTCAGTGGTAGTCATTACTAGTTGGTCGATAGTCATTTCATTACGTGGCTACTAATTATCCGTGTATACCTAGTCTTCCGTCAGCGGGCGAATTAATTCGCCCGCTGACGGAAGAACGCTAAGTAGTTCCGGGTGTACGCCGTCGGTGACGAGGCCCCGGCTTCCTGGACGATTCGTCCCCTGACGAAAACGTCCGTTTACCGCCAATATTCCTGAATGACTCCAATCAGTTCCGGGTGTACGCCACAACTGGCAATAACATCGCCCCGAAACAGGAATTCATCCCCCCCGTCGAAGTCGGTAACCAGGCCCCCGGCTTCGCGCACGAGCAACACCCCGGCGGCTATATCCCAGGAATTCAAATTGTATTCGTAGAAAGCCTCATATCGCCCGGCGGCAACGTACGCCAGGTCAATAGCGGCCGACCCCAGTCGACGCAGGCCGTGGGTTTGCATCATGAGGCTTTCCAGAATGCGCAGGTATTTGGGCATCTTGTCGAAGCTGTAATACGGGAAGCCCGTGGCAATCATGCTTTCCTCCAGTGTTGTAACGGGCGAAACCGACAGTCGGGTTTCGTTGCAGTACGCTCCCCCACCCTGCCAGGCCGAAAAACACTCGTCGCGGTTGGGGTCATACACCACCCCGGCAATAGGGGTTTTGCCCTGCGCCAGCCCAATGCTGACCGAGAAAATGGGTAATCCGTGAATGAAGTTGGCCGTACCATCGAGCGGGTCGATGATCCAGTTCAGGGCCGACTGGTCGGCTTCCTGCCCGGTGGTGCCTTCTTCTGTAATGAACCCGGCCTCGGGCAGTAACTGACTCAACTTTTTGACCAGCTCTTTTTCGGTTTCCTTATCCACGTAGGATACCAGGTTATTCAGACCTTTGTATTCAATGGCATCGCGCTGGAACTTGCTTCGTTCCTGGAGCAGAAACGCTCCGGCATCTTTGGCAATAGTGTTAATTTCGCGGGTAAGGGCGGCTAAATCGTTGAGCATAATGAGTAAAGGAAATCTGATAATGAACAAGTTGGCGAAAACACCCAGGCTTATCTTCTAGGTTCGTCATTCCGACGAAGGAGGAATCTCAAATGTCGGGATAGTCGAGATTCCTCCTTCGTCGGAATGACAAACGCAATCATTTTTTTTACTTTTCCCGTTCCGTTTTGTTACCCCCTCTCTAGTTAGAATGACAAAAAAACTCACTGCATAATATTCCCCAACGCGTTGTCGTACAGGCTTTTTGCTTCACCAACCGTCATGATGGTCGTTTCATCAATCACGAAGCCACCCTTCGTTACGGTGCCCAGATGACGGAACGGCAGGACGCTGTCTTCCAGGTAGCCAACCACGTGCTGGTGCTGGTCGGGCGTGATGGAGATGACCACCCGGCTCTGACTTTCGCCAAACAAAAAGGAATCCGTCCGGTGCCGGGTATCGATCCCTATGTCGAAACCAAGGTTACCCGCCATGGCCGATTCGGCCAGCGTAATGAACAGGCCCCCGTCCGACACATCGTGTGCCGACTGAAGCCAGCCGTGCCGGTTCATGGTTTTGATGCTTTCCTGCACGCGCCATTCCGTCTCGAAATCGAAATGGGGAGCGGGCGAGGCTTTGATATCCAGGTACGAATAAAGATACTCCGACGATGCAATGTCGTTTGTAGACGGGCCAATGAGGTAGATCAGGTCGCCTTCGTTTTTAAAGTTCAGCGTCATGTGGTGGTCGGGGTTGTCCATCAGCCCCAGCATCCCGATGGTTGGCGTCGGGAACACCGGCCCATCATCCGAGCTTTGGTTGTAGAAACTCACGTTCCCACCCGTCACCGGCGTGCTGAACCGCTTACAGGCTTCGCCCATGCCCTGCACGGCTTCCACAAACTGCCAGTACACTTCCGGCACGTAGGGATTCCCGAAGTTCAGGTTGTTGGTAACGGCCAGCGGCTCACCCCCGCTGCAAACGATGTTGCGGCAGGCTTCGGCCACGGCAATCATGGCTCCCTGACGCGGGTTGGCGTTCACGTACCGGCTGTTGCAATCCACCGTAATCACGATGGATTTATTGGTAGCGGGCAGGCCGGGGCCTTTTACGCGCACCACGGCCGCATCGGAGGGCGCGTTGGTGCTGCGGTTGGCCGTTCCCACCATCGAGTCATACTGCTCATATACCCACTTGCGGGAGCAGATGTTCGGGTGCGTCAGCAGGTGTTCGGCTATTTTTTTGATGTCGTCAAATTCGATATCATCTACGTCGTCGGCGGTAAATTTGGCGTATTCCTTAATATAAGCCGGTTCCTTATACTCACGCTGGTACTGGGGAGCCCCCCCGCCGAGTACGAGGTCGTAAGCAGGTACGTCGGCCACCAGTTCGCCGTAGCGGAAGAAGTGCAGACGGCCCAGGTCGTTTTCGCCCCGTGCCGTTACTTCCCCAATCTGAGCGCAGTTCAGGTCCCACTTGTCGAATATCTCCTGAATAACGCCCTCTTTCCCCTTCTCGATCACCACCAGCATCCGCTCCTGCGACTCCGACAGCAGAATCTCAAACGGGGCCATGTTGGGCTGGCGGGTTGGTACTTTATCGAGGTCGATGATCATACCGTGTTCCCCTTTGGCGCTCATTTCGGAGGTGGAGCAGATGATACCGGCCGCGCCCATATCCTGAATACCAATCACATAGCCCGTGGCGATGATTTCGAGGGTGGCTTCGAGCAGCAGTTTCTCCATGAACGGATCGCCCACCTGCACGGCGGGCAGTTTGTCCGTGGAAGCGGCCGAAATATCTTCCGACGCAAACGTGGCTCCGTGAATCCCGTCTTTCCCCGTGGCCGACCCGACGATAAATACCGGGTTACCCACGCCAAAACTGGTTGCTTTCGCGGATTTACCCACCTCTACGATGCCCGCCGAAAAGGCATTGACGAGGGGGTTGGTGTTGTAACATTCATCGAAATGCAGTTCACCCCCCACGGTGGGTATACCGAAGGCGTTGCCATAATCGCCAATGCCTTTGACCACCCCGCGCAGTAGCCGCTTCGTTTTCTTGAGATCCAGCGCACCGAAGCGGAGTGAGTTTAGTTGGGCAATGGGCCGGGCACCCATCGTGAATATATCGCGATTGATACCCCCAACGCCCGTTGCCGCGCCCTGATAGGGCTCCAATGCGGAAGGGTGGTTGTGTGATTCAATCTTAAACGAGCAGGCCAGCCCATCGCCAATATCGACCAGACCGGCATTTTCTTCCCCGGCTTTGGCCAGCATCCGATCCCCATCGCGGGGCAGGGTCTTGAGCCAGATAATGGAGTTTTTATAAGAACAGTGTTCCGACCACATCACCGAAAAGATGCTCAGTTCGGTGAAATTGGGCTGACGACCCAAAATCTCGGCAATACGGTCAAACTCATCGGGTAGCACGCCCAGTTTGCGGGCAGTTTCCAGCGTGGGAAGGGATTCAAGGGTATCCATAGTAGCTAATTTTGAATGCCAGAATGATTGAGTGATTGACTATTTTCTGCGTTGGCAGTTCAATCGGTCTAACATCCGCTTATTACCCCCAAAATTAGGCTTTTTGCCCGAAAATGGCCCGTGCTACGTTGACAAATCTCAAAACGCGTGTATATTTGCATTCAGAAAGAGAGATGGCAGAGTGGTCGATTGCGGTGGTCTTGAAAACCACTGACTGTTACAGGTCCGGGGGTTCGAATCCCTCTCTCTCTGCTAAGAAGCCCCGCCTACACATAGGACGGGGCTTTTTTCGTCCATGGAGAATCTACTAAGCCGCATTACGACAAATCCAGACATTTGTCACGGCAAACCAGTCATTCGCGGGTTACGTTATCCTGTTGAAACGATGCTGGAACTGATGGCTTCGGGCATGACGTACGCCGAAATATTGGGTGATTATGAGGACCTTGACGAACAGGATTTATTAGTCTGTCTTTTATTTACCGCTCAACTTTTATTTGAAATTTATGAAGAGATGCACTTACAGAATAAAAGAACGATACACTAGTCAACTATTCGCTCAAGAAATACTAATTTATATAGGTGAAGAAGAAACATAAGTTAGATTAATCCGATTTATGGAATCTCAATTCTTAGATAAAAAGAAACAAGTAACGTATTTTCAATGCATGTATACTTAATTAATACTATAAATACCAATTAATAATAACAAACTTCATTCGAAAAACTATTATACCCATTTAAACTTATGTAGCTCGTTAGTATATTTGTTATATAGTTTCAAAAGAAATTTTCTGTCGATATTACCATCTTGTGGCGGCTGAAAAGAAAATTTATTTGAGTAGTTTTTATCAAAATGAATATTAACAAAAGAATATTTTCTGTCTTCTGATACATGGTCAATGGGCTTAAATTTTGACAATGCTTTCACAAGCATACTTTCTACGTTTTCCATCAATATTATTGTATGTATCAAATCTAGTATATTCGTATTATAATACCTAAGTAATAATAATAGTATCGCAAAACCCATTTCATTGTCTTCATCTTCATTAAAATATGGCTTTTCAAATATAATTCTCGATAAAAAAACAGACATGGGTATTTCTGCTACATGGACTTTAAAAACTAAACTAGCGAACCAGTTCGAAGAATTCCCAGACAATGCAACTGCAATCGCTAACGGTGCAGCATATTCATGAAAATAGTTTGCAAGCTTCTTAGAATTTGTTTGTAATGTAACAAGATAACAGGCACATAGATACTCTTGTATAGACAAATGGCTAAACTCATAAAAGTTACCGTGTGATTTTACTATTAACCCATTATGTGACTCTATTTCTTGTCCTACATACCTTACCTCATTTTTTGGCAAAGCAAATTTTTTATACATGTTATTGTATGCTTGTTCAAATATTTTATCGTTAAATATCTTTGTTTTAATTTCGTAAGTTAAATTAAAAGATAACTCACTGAGAAATTTAACTTTCTTTTTAATGTCAAATCCAGAATATTTTGAGTGCCTTACAATATCTCGATTATAGTCCCATTCTCTGACTACTTGGTCAACTATTTTCTCATAAATATCAATAGATTTCTCAGGCAGTTCGCGGTCCTTTGTAAATAACAAAAGTAGCTGGGTCAGGAATAATGGTCTATTGCATAGGTCTTTATAAGGCTTTTGTTCTATTTCATGCATAAATTGTTTTGAGTCTCCAAGCCACATATTAGAAATTTTTTCGATCTGAGAATCATTCAAATCAGCAATCTCACATACATTAAAACCATTTAAAGGTTTATAATAATCACCCGACCTACATGTAGCTATAATTTTCGATCCTGCTGATAATTTTTCAGAGAAATCTTGTATTTCAATTAATGTTAAACTTTTTATATTATTATTAATCTCATCAATACCGTCTAATAATATAGTCACATCTATATAATTCAGTAGTTCAGCAACTGCAGTACTAATTGGCAAATTCTCAACGAAGTATCTAGTCTCGTAATAAGTTTTTACAACTTCGATATTTCCTTCATCAATATATGTACTTTTAACTTCAATCTCTTTAGAAGTATAGTTTATACCCATTATTTCACAAATTTTCTTACTTATCGTATTAATTGGCGTTAATTCTTTAAGTCTGATTAAGATAATAAATGGATATTTATTATTTTTCGGTTGAAATATATTCTTTCTAATTATCCTTCTAAGTGTAGTTGTTTTACCCGCACCTGGATCTCCAAGAATTAAGTAATTTTCATGGCTATTCAATAATTCCTCTTCAGTAATAACATATTTATCTTTTATATATTTAAAACCCATAAACTTTCTAACGTTAAAAGAAATATTCAATTCTAAGGTAATATCATTTGTTTCTTGAAGCCTATTATAACCATGAAAATGAATTTGACGAGCCCAATTATCAATTTGAGTAAAATGAGACTTTAATATAGTTATACTATTAGTTTCATCAATATCTTCATATTCATTTGATGTTGTTCTTTCTTTAAAAAAGCACTTGATACCTTTTACAATGTCATTTATAACTACCTCAGCTAAGATATTTAATATTTGTACCTCGTTGTTTAAGTGCATTCCATTATTATCACCCATATATTTGAATCAAAAAAGTGTTTATTTATAGGCTTTGTTGCATGGCTCATCATAGGCTTGTTTTGATCGGGTTCCAGTGTGGTAACAGGCAATGCAAGTAGTCAAATGTATCACAATTGATTACTTATGTATGGTGATTGTTCTCGTAAACAATAGCGACTGGAGGTC
>JBBSTD010000082.1:0-28939 GCA_038236215.1 Cytophagales bacterium
ATCAGTGGTGCTAAAGTTCATTGTTGACACACAACTGCCGCCCATGCTGGCAACTTAGCTGCGGTGGAAAGGGGCTGATGCCATTCATACCACTCACTTCACGGACATCTGCTGCAGGATGCGGACATTGCCCAAATAGCTATCGACGAGAAGCGCATCATTATGACCAAGGATTCAGACTTTCCGGATTCATTTTTTCTGAAAGGTCTACCACCCCGTATTGTTTATCTTCGATTAGGTAATATAAGAAATCGGGAGTTGACCGCTTTTTTGAAAATCCGCTGGTCGTTGTTTGAAGACCTTTTCAGCCAGGATGCAGGTATGGTTGTTGTAAGTCGGGAGCAACTTATCAGTTACTGACAAGCCAGCTACTTTTAACCTGCTTAATCAATACGCACATTTCGTCAACCTGAGCTGGTAATAGAAACCCCAAGCCTCTCATCCCAAGGGTGCAGATTACTACCCAGCCCTATCACAACTCGGGAACAGGATGACAATCTCATCTAGCACACTGCATTAACAGTCATCAGAGGGGGCAACCTAATCACCAGCGTGCATCTGAATCCAGTAGGTTTATCCAAATTAGCATGGATCGGTTAGTATGGTACTAACGTCGCTCTATAATCAGGCCTACCGCTTGCCTGTCAGCGTCTGCTACCTTAATCAACGAGCCAAAAAGTGCTTTTTTCGAAACCTGATCGGTAGAGTTAAAGACCTGAAAATTGACCCAGTTTACGTAAGCCGTGTTCGTGTCTACGGCCAGATAACCCGCTATTGAAACGGCGTCCAGACCGGGCACATACAACACCGTCAGTGTAATGCTGGGTTGTCCTTTGGGGTAGAAAGTCCAGGTTAGTTTCATAGCATATGCAGTAATTTGTCGGGTCAGTTATTCATTGCCCTTCCCCCAGTGTCGCCACTTATTTTTAATTGCAGCCCGTTCTTCATCACTCATGCTGCGCCATTTTTCGCGCCAGTGGTCGCTCCTCCCCCCCATTGATGGTCGATTTAATGGGCCACCGAATTTGAACCCACCCAGCAAAATGCGGGACAGAATGAGCAGCCCCATGGCCTGCCAGTAGGTAACGGGTTTTACGGCTACTACCGCCACCAGCACGTTGTTCCAGAGCCAGTACACGGCAAACGTGACGGCGAACAGGGCCAGCAATACGAACACCGGGATGAAAAAGCGTTTTTTACCAGCGTGGTTTCTCATTGTGTCAAAGGCGGTTTAGGAGCTTACAGGTTATCGAGTTCATCATACAGGGTTTTCAGGCGTTTCCGGAGGTGCTGTACGGCATAGCGTTTTCGGGAAATGATGGTTTTCAGATTTTCGCCCGTCTGGTCGGCTATTTCCTGTAGCGTCACGTCTTCCAGCTCGTTCTGCACAAACACCGTTCGCTGGTTATCGGGCAGTTCGTCCAGCGCCCGCATCAGTTCTTCCCAGAATATGTCCTTAAAAAACTGGTCTTCGGGGGTTTCGGCATCGGCCAGCAGCAGATCGCGGATACTAAAGTTTTCACTTTCCTCATCGGGCGTCAGGTCCGCAAACGAATCTTCTTTTTTCTTTCGGTATCCGTCCGATATCCGGTTGCGGGCCACTTGAAACAACCAGCCACTGATACTCTCGATACCGTCCAGATCTACTACGCTACTAAGCTGGTACCAGACATCCTGCAAAATATCTTCAGCATCCTCATCCGTTTTTACCCGCCCCCGAATAAACCGCGACAGCCGATTCCCGTACTCCTTAACAGTCTCGATAATGGTACGGTTGGGTGAGTCGGGCATGAGGATAGTTCAAACGACTGACAGTAACCCGGCATCCAGATTACAGCCAGTTGTAATTGAAACAGGGTTGAGGCCTGTAAAGTAGCATTCGATACGGGCTTTTCTTCACAATTTTGTACGACTGTCCAACTCTTTCAGTACATCGACCATAGTTCTGAACCGGTTGGCATCACCAATAAAACTCAGGCCCGACATGATGAGAGCGAATCCGCCCGTGCTTACCCAGAACCAGGGGTCGGTGTTGTTTTCCCGTAGTTTGGCTCCGTGTAACAATACAGCCAGGCCACTGCCGAGCAGCATGGCTCCACCCCCACCGAACAGCCAGTATTTTGTCAGTAATTTTTTTTTGCGTTTCGTTTTCATGGTACGTTTGAAATAAAAGTCAGTTTGTAGGAAAAACAACTAGTGCGCCAGCAGGTTTTCAAAAAAACAGTATCTTACCAAATCGTTTTTCGATACACATTAACAGGCATCCTTTTAACGTATACACCTATGCCCGCATTTACACTCGGAATTGAAGAGGAGTTTCAAACCATTGACCCGGACACCGGTGAGTTACGGTCGCACATGTCAAAGATTGTCGACGGGGGGCAAATTGTATTGCACGAGCGCGTTAAGGCCGAGATGCACCAGGCCGTGGTAGAAGTTGGCACCAATATCTGCAATACCATCCATGATGCCCGCGAAGAAGTTACCTACTTACGGAAAATGATCATCGAACTAGCTGATAATCAAGGCCTTAAGGTGGCAGCAGCCGGTACGCACCCCTTCTCCGACTGGCAGGATCAGCTGATTACCCCCAACGAACGGTACGACCAGTTGATTGAAGAGTTGCGGGATGTGGCCCGGTCGAACCTCATTTTCGGCCTGCACGTACACGTGGGTATCGAGAACCGTAACGAGGGGATTCAGATTATGAATGCCGTGCGCTATTTCCTGCCCCACATATACGCCATCTCGACAAATTCGCCGTTCTGGCGGGGGCGCAATACCGGCTTTAAATCGTACCGGTCCAAAGTTTTTGACAAGTTTCCGCGTACGGGTATCCCCGATTTCTTTTCATCGGCGACTGAATATGATGAGTACATCAACCTATTGGTTAAAACGAATTGCATCGACAATGGAAAAAAAATATGGTGGGATATTCGGCTCCACCCGTTTTTCAACACCATTGAGTTTCGGATTTGCGATGTGCCCATGCGCGTGGATGAAACCATTTGTCTGGCGGCCATCATGCAGGCGTTAGTCGTTAAGATTTATAAGCTGCACAAGCAAAACCTCAATTTCCGGCCCTACCGCCGTATTCTGATCAACGAGAACAAATGGCGGGCCGCCCGGTATGGAATTGAGGGAAAACTGATCGACTTCGGCAAGCAGGAGGAAGTGCCCACGCATCAGTTGCTGCATGAATTACTCAACTTTATCGACGATGTGGTCGACGAGCTAGGCAGCCGCGCCGAATGCGAATACCTGCTCAAAATTATGGAGATGGGTACCGGTGCCGACCGTCAGCTGGCCGTTTTTCAGGAAACGAATGATCTGAAACAGGTTGTAGATTACATTGTTAAAGAAACTTCTTACGGACTCTGACCGTTCTTTCCAGAACCAATTTCATCAATAGACCAACCGTAACTCATCGCTATGAACTCAGTTAAAATTGCCGTTCTGGATATGAACAATAAGCACGCCAACGAAAGTATGCGTTGCATTATGCACCTGATCCGGAATGCACAGGGGGAAAACCACCAATTAGAGCAACCCAGTGAACTATCGGTGGATGTGTTCGATATTCGGGGGAGCAACGATGTTCCCGATCTGGACTATGACATTTACATTTCATCGGGCGGGCCGGGTAGTCCAATGCCCTCAAATGAAGCCTGGGAACGGTCGTATTTCACGTTGATCGATCAGCTTATGGAGTGGAACAGGCATAACGACCGCAAGAAGTTCGTGTTTCTGATTTGCCATTCGTTCCAGTTGGTTGTCCGGCATTTTGAATTAGGGGTGCTTAGCCAGCGTAAATCAACCTCTTTTGGTATTTTTCCGATTCACAAAACCGACGAAGGCGATATCGAACCGTTGTTGATGGGCCTGGATGACCCATTTTACGCGGTTGATTCGCGGGATTACCAGGTTACGGAACCAAACGCCGAACGGCTGGAACAACTGGGTGCGCAGGTCTTATGCCTGGAGAAATACCGACCACACGTTCCCCTCGACCGGGCGGTGATGGCCATCCGTTTTTCGCCCGAAATAGTGGGTACCCAGTTTCACCCCGAAGCCGACAATGAAGGGATGTTGCGCTATTTCCAGACTGCCGAAAAACGTAATCACATCGTCCTGAATTTTGGGCAGGAAAAGTACGACGATATGGTCTCCTACCTGCTGGACCCCGACAAGATTGCGCTGACCGAGTCGGTCATTATACCCGGATTTTTGCGGGATGCCATCCAGGCCCTGTCCGTTACTGCCGAAGAACCACAAAGCGTATAGTGTATGATACAGTCTGTTCGTCAGCGTTATAACGAAGTTTTTAGCCCGGAACTCTACCGGGCTTTTTTAGATAAAATTGAGGCTGATCTGCCCGGTCAACTGGACTTTCGGGTAGCGGAAACGCCTATTTTTGTTCCTAAACTACTAACCAACAAGATTTTACAGGCATGCGATGACATCATTGCCGTACTTACCCGCGATGATTTCGACGCCCTGACCGAAAAGGCAATACCAGCCGGGCAACGGGTTCCGAACGAACCGGGCGAGGGACCGGATGCCCACACCCAATTCCTGGCCATTGACTTTGCCATTTGCAAAGACCAATCAAACGGAGAGTTTATCCCGCAGCTTATTGAATTGCAGGGATTTCCGTCGCTCTACGGTTTCCAGCCTTATCTGGCCAACCTTTTCCGCACTTTTTATCCAATTCCGGATAACCTCTCGCACTTGTTCAATGCGGATACCAATATTGACTATCTGACGCAATTGAAGCAGATGCTGGTGGGTGACTGCGAACCGGAAGAGGTTATTCTGCTGGAAATTTATCCCGAAAAGCAAAAGACCCGCATCGACTTTGTACTGACGGAAAAAGCCACCGGCGTAGCACCCGTTTGCCTGACCAAAATCAGGAAAGAAGGCCGGGCACTCTATTACGAAAAAGAGGGTCGGCAGGTCCGTATCAAACGGATTTATAACCGGCTAATATTCGACGATTTAAAGAACTTCCCCGATCTGAAAACCGATTTTCACCTTACAGATGACGTAGATGTGGAGTGGATCGGGCACCCGAACTGGTTTTTCCGCATCAGCAAATACACCCTGCCACTCCTTAAAAGCCCGTACGTACCGGACAGCTATTACCTGTCTGATTTGCCCGAATACCCGACCGATCTGGAAAATTACGTGCTGAAACCGTTGTTCTCGTTTGCCGGTAGTGGGGTAAAACTCAACGTTACGCCCGCCGACCTCGATGCCATTCCGACCGATCAGCGGGACGGCTACCTGCTCCAGAAAAAAGTAGTGTATGAACCGGTCATTCAGTCGCCGGATGGCTTGGTCAAGTGCGAGATTCGCATGCTTTTTATCTGGCCGAAGGCCGATGAAAGGCCAACGCTGCTTACGAACCTGGGTCGGTTGAGCCGGGGCGAAATGATTGGGGTAGATTTCAACAAAAATAAAGATTGGGTAGGCGGTACCGTCTGCTTTTTCGAGAAGTAGCTTTCTTCAGCCGCCAAGGTCGCTGAGATTTCGCTAAGGACGCAAAACAGGAATCTGCATACTTTGCGAAACCTTGGCGACCTTGGCGGTTAACCCTTACTTTTATGGATACACAATCAAGCGAAACGGCTGAAAAAGCCATGTTTGACCTCACCGGCAAAGTAGCCGTCATTACCGGAGCCAGCAAAGGCATCGGCGAAGATATGGCCCGCGTTTTTGCCCGCTTCGGGGCCAAAGTCATTGTCAGCAGTCGTAAGCAGGATGCCTGCGATGCCCTCGCCAGCGACATCAGCGCGCAGGGGGGCGAAGCAACTGGCATCGCAGCTCACGTAGGCGACATGGAGCAACTCCAACAACTGGTCGACAAGAGTATTGCCACCTACGGCGGCATTGATATCCTGGTCAATAACGCGGCCACGAACCCGGTATTCGGCCCTTCCCTCGACTGCGACGGGGCAGCGTTCGACAAGATTATGCAGGCGAATGTGAAAGCGCCTTTTGAGCTGAGCAAACTGTGTTACCCCAGCATGAAAGCGCGGGGGGGCGGCAGCATCCTCATGATCAGCAGCATTGCCGGGCATACGCCCGACCCCGGCCTGGGGATGTACAGCGTCAGCAAAGCATCACTGAACATGCTGACCAAAGTGCTGGCGAAGGAATGGGGACCCGATGGCATCCGGGTAAACGCTATTTGCCCCGGCCTGATAAAAACCAAGTTCAGCCAGGCACTCTGGCAGGATGAAAAGACATTGAATCATTTCACCAAACGCATTCCCATCGCCCGCATGGGTACTACCGACGAGATCAGCCCGCTGGCCCTTTTTCTGGCCTCTGATGCGTCGTCGTACAGCACTGGCAGCTTGTTTTACGCTGACGGCGGTACGGTTATTTAAACTCCCTTTTTCTCCCTACCCATGAAACAGTTTTGCCTGGTTTTTTCGCTATTTCTCCTACTCACGTCAAGTATAACAGCCGCACCCGGCGATACGCATATTGTTATTCAAACCCGCCAGACGGCACTGGTTATCCGGGTCGATAAGGAGCAGATTCCCACGATAGTCCACCTGGGTGCCCGACTTCAGAACGTAGCAGAATACGGGGCTATTCCAGTCAACGGAAAGCGGGGCGAAGATTATACCGGCATTTACAACTCGGTGTATACGCCCGCCGGAGGCCGTAACCTGCTGGAACCCGCAATTCAGGTAACCCACGCCGACGGCAACGCATCCCTCGACCTTAAGTACGTCCGGCACGAGACCGACCCCGAAACAAATGGGGCTATCCTGACAAAAGTGTACCTGAAAGACCCGAAGTATCCATTTGAGGTGACGCTCTGTTACAAAGCGTACCAGAATGAGGATGTGATTGAACAGTGGTCCACCATCCGGCACACCGAAAAAAAGGCGGTTACGTTGCAGAAATACGCATCGGCCAACCTGTACATCCCGGCGCAGAACTATTACCTGACGCATTTCCACGGCGACTGGGCCAGCGAGATGAACCCCTCCGAAACGATGCTGACCGAAGGCATCAAAGTACTGGATTCAAAGCTTGGCACCCGGGCCGATCTGTTTCAACCTCCCTCCTTCCTGGTTGCCCTGAACCAGCCTGCCGAAGAAGAGCAGGGCGACGTGATTGC
Source organism: Cytophagales bacterium (assembly GCA_038236215.1). Taxonomy (GTDB): domain Bacteria; phylum Bacteroidota; class Bacteroidia; order Cytophagales; family Spirosomataceae; genus Spirosoma. The sequence goes on from JBBSTD010000082.1 coordinate 7,142, forward strand.
CGGTACGCTGGCCTGGTCGGGGAATTACCAGCTAGCGTTTGAAGTCGACCCATTGCACAATCTGCGCATCATTCCCGGCATCAACCCCTACGCGTCGGCGTACACCCTGGCACCCAACACGGAGTTTACCACCCCGGCCTTCATCTATACTTACTCTACCACTGGCAAGGGCGGAGCCAGCCGAAGCCTGCACCGTTGGGCGCGGAAATACCGGATTCCGCAGGGACAGGGCAACCGACTGACGCTGCTGAACAACTGGGAAGCTACGTATTTCGATTTCAACGAGGAGAAACTGTCCGCCCTTTTCAAAGACGCCGATAAACTCGGGGTCGATTTATTCCTGCTGGACGATGGCTGGTTCGGCAAGAAGTACCCGCGCAACAACGACCACACCAGCCTGGGCGACTGGCAGGAGAATCCTAAGAAACTCCCCCACGGACTAGGTTATCTGGTAAAAGACGCCGAAAGTGCCGGGGTAAAATTCGGTATCTGGCTGGAACCCGAAATGGTTAGTCCCAAAAGTGAACTCTACGAAAAACACCCGGACTGGGTTATCAAACAACCGAACCGGGAGGAGTATTACTTCCGGAATCAACTGGTCCTCGACCTGACCAATCCAAAAGTGCAGGCATTTGTATATGATGTCGTCGATGACTTGATGACGAAGAACCCAACGGTGAGCTACATCAAATGGGATTGCAACGCTGTGATTTACAACGCTTATTCAGCCACCTTAGCCGACCAGTCGCACCTCTACGTCAATTACGTGCAGGGGCTGTACAACGTGCTGGACCGGTTGCGGGCCAAGTACCCTACCCTGCCCATGATGCTGTGCTCCGGCGGGGGTGGCCGCGTGGATTACGGTGCCTTAAAGTACTTTACCGAGTTCTGGCCCAGCGACAACACCGACGGGCTGGAGCGGGTATTTATCCAGTGGAACTACTCCTATTTCTTCCCGTCCATTGCCACCTGCAACCACGTAACGGACTGGGGCAAGCAGTCCATCAAGTTCCGGACGGATGTGGCCATGATGGGTAAAATAGGGTATGACATTGTGGTCAGCAAACTCTCCGAACCCGAACTTGCATTCAGCCAGGAAGCCCTCAAAACCTACGACCGCATCAAAACCACCATCTGGCAGGGGGATTTGTTCCGGCTGGCTTCCCCGTACACAAACGACGTGGCGTCCCTGGCTTACGTGAACGACGCGAAGGACAAAGCCATCTGGTTCAACTACCTGGTTAAGAATCGCTACAAAGCGGGTAGCGTGGCCCCCATCAAACTACAGGGACTAAATCCCGGCAAGCGCTATAAAATTCAGGAGCTCAACGTGTATCCAGGCACCCGCTCCACCATCAACGCCGATACGTCCGTTTACTCCGGCAACTATTTGATGACCATCGGCTTCAACCCACAGGTGAGTGCCCGCCGGGAAAGCGTAGTACTGGAAGTAACGGAAGTGAAGTAAGTTTTTTGTTGGCGACTTTGAACGGTTGTCAGGTAGTCTGTCCCCTTCGTATTCTGGTTTCGGCTGTTTAGTTTTGCATCAATTTACTTTCGTAACAACTGAATGTACCTCCTAAGCATAGTTAACTCATGAGATCTGTTTGGGGCTTTATACTTGTTAGCCTTGCGGGAATAAATGCTTACGGTCAGACCCCGGAGAGTAGAGCGTTTCTTCACGATTTCTTCGACCAGTCCACCAAGATTGTGTACATGGATAGGTTGTGGGCAGGTGAAATCAAGCGCATGGAGAAAGCATTAGCCCAGGATACGTTGCAGGCCCTAATTGGTAACAGGGGTGTTGAACCTAATGACCGTTTAGTACTAACGCAAAAAGAGCGTACTTATATCCAGAATCAATTAAGGCTACAGTCTGAAGTAGTGTGGACTGGCCATTTGTTCGAGGATGGCAAGATGCTTACTAGAGCAACCGTAGATAGTATTTTTAGTGACCGAAATCGGGGATGGACGTATTTTAATGAGCATTACGGTTCAAGACTTCATAGTTTTTCGAACCCTATTTTTATTCGGGACCATTCATTGTGCATCTTCTATTCTGGCTATAGCTGTGGTCATCGATGTGGTGAAGGGAAACTAATGATATTCAGGAAGAAGAATGCTACCTGGGTATCCTGGATGGAACTCTACAGGTGGGTTAGTTGATAGCGTTCTGTTTGCTGATTACCGGAATCAATAGAATCAAAAAATCGTTATATTGCAATCAAATGATTCTAAACAGTTGGATTATCGACTAATCAGCATGGTAAACCAGACCGGTACCCATCAGCCAGAAGAAACGGCTGCTTTTCTCACTTTCCTGACTCCACTCCAGCTCATTGATCGGTCACGTCAGGGTCTCCCGGGTGACGAAGCCGGTCGTATTGCCCGTTTACTGAGCGTTTCTGATAAGGAGATGGCCCCATTGCTGAACCAATCCATCGCGACCTTTCACCGACAGGCTAAAGCGGGAAGGCTCGACGCAGCTACGTCTGAGCGTCTCTTGCTGTTAGGGCGGCTGGCGAACTATGGCGCAACGGTCTTCCAGGATCAGGGTAAGTTCACCCGTTGGCTTCGTCGGCCTCTTCGTCTATTAGGGGAGCGTTCGCCTTTAACCTTATTAGATAGCCCGACCGGCGTTCAGTTGGTAGAAGACATTCTGGGTCGTATCGAGTACGGGGTCTTTAGCTGATGGCTATTATTCCAACGGCGCACCGGCTATACCGCATTCAAACCGACAGCCACCGGAACACCATTTTAGAAGGGGTCGGAGCACAACTGCGTGGAGGGCGCTGGAATCCCAAAGGCCGCCCTATGGTGTACATGGCCACCACCCCGGAGTTGTGTTTTCTGGAATATATGGTCCACTTGGAGGGAACACCCCTATCCGAATTACCGCCGTTGATTTTATGTGAGATCAGCGTACCCAATGACTCAATTACCTTTTTGGATACGGATAAACTACCCATCGGCTGGGATGACCCGTATGCTACATCGCCCGGTTTGGCTGACTTTGCAACAAAGCAGTTCGGGAAACATCAGACACTATGTCTGGCTATAGCGTCCGCTATTGTTCCGAAATCTCCCTCCCGCAACATCTTATTAGACCCGCTTCATTCTCGGCAAAGCGAGTGCAGGATAGTATCCATACAGCCTTATCCGATTGATCCGCGTCTGCCAACGGCTACATAGCCCGGCACTGCTTCGACCATTTGTAAGCGTACCGTTACCCACTCCTATACCTACCCGATAACCATCGGCTTCAACCCGAAGGCCATTATCCGCCGGGAAAGTATGGTGCTGGAAGTGCAGTAATTTTTTATAGCAATGAGGCTGATTAGTAACCAGATAGTCTGTCCCCTTTGTATTCTGATTGCGGTTACTTAGTTTTACACAGGCTCCCTCATACATCGTCTAAATCGTTGTGAATCATGAGAAATAACTATTTGGCCCTTTGTGCATTTGGCCTTGTACTTGTCGTTATGACCGCTGCAACCGGCAATTATCTATATGCCACGTTGTCTGATTTTTTCTTCTTAGCCGCTTATTTGTCCTACCGTCGGCAGAGCAGATTAACAAGCAACTAGAGCCTTTTAAAGACCGGGCAGGATTGCCTGGCTTGAGCATTGCATTGATTTGTTCCCAAGGCACAGGTTACGGTCTCAAGAGCCTGAAAACGCCGGATAGTGTCAATGCAAGCCACCTGGTGCTTTTCGAAGGTTTAGACTTACAAAAAGCCAGGCGATGACACACGTCTTATCCGACAACCGGACTTCCTGGTTTTTCAAATTTTGCGAATCTGCACTAGCGGCTATTGCTCTGCTAGCCTTCTATTCTCATGACACGTTACGGGCCACCGTTAGTAACCGGACAAACGATGCTATGCGACTTCAAGGGATAGTGGGTCGTGACACGTTGAATATGCAACTCGCCCGATTACGACAATAAACTACATGAACAGATCGGTAAGGTTATACTCCACCCCAGTAGGGCCAATCTCACTAACTATATGCGGAACGCCTGTTCAGCCACTGATTGCGTACAGGCAACATAAATATTAACCTGGCTTCCAACTTGTGTAAAGCATATTTCGTAGCTTTCAGGTGATGGCCATCCTAACAGTACACTGCCATGTAAGGCAGAACCGAACAGGCGGGTCGACTGCTACGGTTGCCGGTGAATTGCTCCTTTCTCTCCTGTATCGTTAACTGCATGGCCTACCTATACCCGCTAACCATTCTTTTGTTGCTGTCAGTGCCGGGGTTTGCCCAACCCTATGACTACCTACCTCCGGGCAATCCGGAAAGAAAGCCTCATTACTATCCCATTGCCAATCAGTTTGAGCACCTGTCCATGGAGGACGGTTTATCTAATAATTCACTAACGGCTATTCTTCAGGATAGCGCTGGCTTCATGTGGTTTGGCACGAAGCAGGGCCTAAACAAGTACGACGGCCATACCGTCACCGTTTTCCAGCCAGATCCGAGGCAGCCAAACCGTAGCTTTCGGGATAGCTACATCAGGGGTTTGTGTGAGGGTAACTTAGATCAGATGTGGGTGGCCACTGCGGTGGGCGGCCTACACGAAATTAACCAAAAGACAGGCGTTGTCAGGCCACACTCCATTTCCCCTACGCGGAACAACCGATGGAATCAACAACACTCTGTTTACAAAGACAGTCAGAATAACATCTGGGTGAGTACATCGGCCGGACTGGCCCGCTATGAGCCGACGCGACATCATTTCACGTTATATCCTTCGCCCGAAACGGAAGTCGCCATTGTAACCACCCTCGAAGACCGGCAGCATCGATTCTGGGTGGCTACCGTGCGGGGATTGTATCTGCTGAATCAGACCACGGGCCGGTTTACGCTGGTTCCCGTTCCGGGCCTAACGGGGATACAGCCTTATTTTACTTCCATTTACCAGGATAAGCAGGACCGGCTTTGGCTGGGCACAGCCACGGCGGGCTACAGTCTACTGCGCCTTAATCTGCGTGAACAACCCTGGCGTCTGGAATCGTATAACCCCGGTGGTCAGCTTAATCCCTTTGTGTGGCGGAATACAATCCATCAGGACGCTGGCGGTATTGTGTGGGTAGGTACCACCAATGGACTCTATGCCATCGATCCGGTCAGCGACAAGGTGGTCACCTACCAGACAGATCCGAACCTGACAAAGGGCATTGCCAGCAGCAGTGCGTCGGCTGTTTATCATGATCGTCAGGGAATGCTGTGGGTCGGAACGGATAACTGCATCGACCGGCAGGCCATCAATACCAAACCATTCAGGATGTATCAGGCCAGGCCCAATACGCGGCTGCCCACTGTGCCCGAAAATAAAGTCAACACGGTATGTAAGGACAAGCTGGGGCAGCTTTGGTACAGCAATACCGAAACCGTTTATCGACTATCCCCTGGTCAGTCTCAGTTTGCCCGTATTCCGCCCGAAAAACTCGGCTCGTTCGGGACGCATAAAAATGCCGTACACACTATAGTCCCCGACGACTCGACGGGTATCTGGTTTGGCACGGCAGACGGGTTATATCACCTCGATCTGGCGTCCGGAAAATATACCAATTATCCTTCCGAAATTCCGGTCCAGTTCATCGATCGTCATCGGATTCCCAATGGGAAGCTCTGGATTGGGGGCAACGGCGGTATTGCCTCCTTCAACCGGATTACGCACCAGTACACGTACTATAAGTATAAACCGGAAACTACCGGGGGTATTCCCGATAAGGATGTGTATGGATTGCTGGTCAGTCAGTTTGGCGAGGTGTGGGTGTTGTTCAACCGGCAGGGCATCTGGCGATTGAATCCAAACAACGGTAAAACCATTCGTACTACGGCCGGTGCCAGCGGGCACCTGAGCAGTAATGAGGTGTTGTCCATTCATGAAGATACCAACGGTAGCATCTGGATTGGAACGCATTCGGGGGGGCTAAACCGGTTTGACTGGCGGACCGGCCTATTTTCGGTGATTACCCATCAACAGGGCATCCCCGGCAATAGTATAGTTGGTATCACCAGTGATGAATCGGGGTGTTTATGGCTCAGTACCGACGAGGGCCTTTGCCGGTTCGATCCCCGTACCAAAAACAGCCATACGTATACCGTTACCGATGGCTTGATCAGTAATGATTTTCTGCACCGGGCTGTTTATCGGCTACCCGGCCAGCTCTTTTTCGGTACCGAGAACGGCGTTGTCCAGTTCAACCCCAGTCGGATTCTCGATGATACCCGGCCTTTCCCGGTGTACATTACCGGGCTAAACGTGCTGGATAAGCCCCATGCCCTCACCGACAGCGTCGTTCGCTTACACCACGACGAAACTATGCTAACGTTTGAGTTTGCGGGGTTAGCCTATGACCACCCGGAGCAAAATCAGTACGCCTATCAACTCGTTGGCATCAATAAGAACTGGGTTAAGCCCGGTAATCGCCACTCGGTCAGCTATAACAGTCTGTCACCGGGCAGCTATACCTTTCGGGTAAAAGCCGCTAACAGCAATGGCTTCTGGACGAAGAACATGGCATCGGTGCGGGTGATCATCGAGCCGCCCTGGTGGGCCACCTGGTGGGCATATGGGTTTTATGCGATGCTCGCCGGTGGGGTCATCTGGGGGTACATCCGGTTTTATACGAATCGAATCCGCCAGCAGCAGGAGTCGGCCTTCAACCGTATGCAGGCCGAACAACTCAAGGCCATTGACGAGATAAAAACTCGTTTTTTTGCCAACATCACCCATGAGTTTCGTACCCCGTTATCGCTGATTAGCTCACCGGTGGAGAAAATGCTCCGGGAAGAGCGGTTTGACCGGCCCCTGCTAACGCTGGTACAGCGTAATGCGGACCAGTTGCTTCGACTCATCAATCAGCTCCTTGATTTGTCAAAATTAGAAGCTAATCAGATGGCTGTTTCCCAGCTGCGGGGGGACGTCACCGAGTTCATTTGTCACCTGATCGATCTGTTCCAACGGCGGGCCGAACAGCAAGGCATCACCTTAGTCTGTCAGGCGGATAGCCTGCCCCGGCAGGAGTACGTATTCGATGCCGATAAGTGGGAGAAAATCCTGATGAACCTGCTGTCGAATGCACTCAAGTTCACCCAGGCGGGCGGGCAAGTGACCGTGGCCCTCACGCCTGTTTTGGGAACGGACGGCATGACGGGCATAACCCTGCAAATCGCCGATTCCGGTATTGGGATTGCACCGGACAAGCTGCCCCATATCTTCGACCGTTTCTACCAGGCCGACACGGCCTCAACCCGGGCCTACGAAGGCACCGGCATCGGCCTGGCACTGATGAAAGAATTGACCCAGCTGATGGGCGGCACGGTTGTGGTGGAGAGTGACGTGGGCGTGGGTACTACGTTCCGGCTGACGCTGCCCGTGCAATCGGTATCGGATTCCGTTGCCATCGAACCGCTAAGCCTGCCGGGCCGTATCACCGCTGCCGCGCTGCCGGTGCCCCTGCCGGTCGCTACCCTAAACAGGGAGCAGCCAACTAATGGGCAACGGGTACCCCGTCTGCTGCTCGTTGAGGACAACGACGAGTTACGGGAGTTTCTGGCCGGTGAGTTAAGTGCTTCCTATCACATCATGCAGGCGGAGAATGGGCAGGTGGGCTGGGAAGTGACCCAGGCCGAACTGCCCGATATTGTGATTACGGACGTGATGATGCCCCGCATGAACGGCTACGAATTAACCCGCCATATCAAAAACCATCCCGATACGGATCATATCGCCGTGGTGATGCTAACGGCCAAAGCCGCCCAGCCCAGCCGGATCGAAGGCCTCCAGCAGGGGGCCGATGAGTACCTGTCCAAGCCGTTTAGTATTGATGAGTTGCAGTTGCGGCTCCACAACCTAATTACCCGCCAACAGAAATTAGGGGACCATTACCGAAAGCAGTTTGACTTGCCCGTCGGGGTCGGAAGGTTGCACTCCTGCGACCTGATGGATTCGCCCGGCCGGTCCGACGTGGTCCGGCATTCCGGTGCGGTGGATTCGTTGGCTAGCCAACCGCTCCCTGTGCCAACCTTAAGCACCGACCCGTTTCTGGTTCGGATTATATGGACTGCTGGATCAGCATCTGGATGACACAACAATTGGTGTTGACTAGCTGGCCGATCAACTGGCCATGAACCGAAAGACGCTGTACCGGAAAGTGCAGAGCCTGATTCAGTTGGCACCCGCCGATCTGATACGGCAGTATCGCCTGCGGAAGGCGGCTGAGTTACTCAGAGCGGGCCACAATGTAGTCGAAACGGCCGACCAGGCAGGTTTTAGTACGCCCTCTCATTTCACGGCTGTTTTCAGGGAGTTCTACCAGCAAACGCCTACTGAGTTCATATCCACTCTGGCCAGGCGTAGTTGAACGAACAGGGATTGTAATTGAACAGGGCTTAGGCTACACTCCCAGAAAAAACGCCTAAATCGGGCGTTTTTTCTTGTTTCAACGCCCAAAATGTCCCGAATCTGACGACATCTGCCCCAAAATGGACAGGGCAACGGCCAGTAAACGGTCAACTTTTCCCCACCCAAACGGGTAGTCTATCCACACCATTCTAAAAAACATCGGGCGTGCAAGCGGCAAACCAGCCTCTTCTATGCCGCTTTCGACCGTGAAAATACCCTTTGGGCAACTTTGGTGAAGTGTACATGATTCGTCATTTCAATTCATTGATTATCTTGACGCGCCTTAGCCGGTGTACATTGACGAGTACCTATAGTCGCAAACCATGAAAAGAGTAGTATATTTCTCGCTATTGTTGTTATTGGCAGGAGCCTGTAAGCAAGTTTCTATTACCAACAGAAAACGCGTTGTTCTCACGGGAATAGACCCTTCCAAGAAACCAGGGGATGATTTTTTCATGTACGCCAACGGCATTTGGTATGATACCGCCCGGATAGCGGCCAGTCAAACAGGAGTGGGTTCTTATTCTTTTCTGAACTACCCGCAGCGTATACGGCTGCAGGGAATTCTGGACAGCATTTCAGCCAGCAACAATCCGGCAGGAAGCATTGAACAAAAGGTGGGCGATTTTTACGCGGCAGGAATGGACACGTCCGCCATCAACAAACGGGGGTATGAACCTATCAGGCCGCTGCTCGCCCGCATTGATGCCGTGACCGATGTTGCTTCGTTATTGACGCTGGTGGCTGACGAACAAAAGGTAGGTGATGGGTCTATCATTGGCTTTAGTGTAGGGCCCGATAACAAACGGAGCACGGTCAATATTGCCCAGTTTTATCAAACCGGGATTGGCTTGCCGGAGAGGGATTATTACATGAAAACCGACTCGTCAACCCTCGCCATTCAAAAAGCGTATAAAAACTACCTCACCCGCCTGTTTGAATTGACCGGTACTGAGGCAGCGGCTGCTCAGAAAAACGCGACCGTTACCTACGACGTTGAAAAACAGTTTGCCACCGCCCATCGAACCAACATTGAACGCAGGGATGTAAAGGCGAACTACAATAAACTGGCCGTTACTGATCTGTCGACAAAACAGCCAGTCCTGAACTGGCCTGCGTTGTTGACCAACCTGGGCGTACAGGTCGATTCCGTCAACGTTGAGCAACCGGCTTATTACGACAAGCTGAATGGGATGTTAACGTCCGTATCCATCGAAGACTGGAAAGCATACCTGAAAGCCCATGCGCTGACCAACTATTCCAGTTTCTTAAGCCAGCCGTTTGCCGATGCCTCTTTTGCGTATGCAAAAATCTTGACCGGGCAAGCCGTCAAGAAAACACGGGGCGAAGAAATGACGCAAGCGGTTGATGGCTCGCTGGGTGATGCCCTGGCCCAGTTATACGTGAAAAAATATTTTACGGCCGATGCCAAAAAACGGATAACGGCTCTGGTAGACAATCTCAAGAAAGCGTTTGAAGCCCGCATCAACAAGCTGGACTGGATGAGTGATTCCACCAAGACCAAGGCTAAAGAAAAGCTGTACGCCTTCAATCAGAAAATAGGCTACCCGGACAAATGGCGGGAGTACTCGAAAGTGACCGTAAACAGAGCTGCTTATTTTGAGAACCGGTTGTCGGCCACTAAAAATGAATACATCTACCGCCTGGCTAAAGTCGGGCAGCCCGTCGACCGCACGGAATGGCATACGACTCCGCCAACGGTAACGGCGTACAACAATCCCCCGCTCAACGAAATTGTGTTCCCGGCGGGCATTTTGCAATCCCCTTATTTCGACTTATACGCCGATGATGCGCTCAACTATGGTGGCGTAGGCATGGTGATTGGTCACGAAATAACCCACTCATTCGACGATCAGGGGGCACAATTTGACAAAGTCGGCAACGTGACCAACTGGTGGACAAAAGCGGACTACGCCAAATTCAAAGCGAGAACGCAACAGGTGATCGAACAGTACAATCAGTTTACCGTGCTCGACTCAGTTCATGTAAAAGGAGCCTTAACGGTGGGTGAAAACACGGCCGACATTGCGGGGGTTGCCATTGCGTACGATGCCTTCAAACTGACTGAGCAGGGCGGTGTCACGCCTGGAAAAAATACGACGAAACTCGATGGCTTTACACCCGATCAGCGCTTCTTCATTTCGATAGCCCGGATATGGCGGGTGAAAACCAGGGATGAGTTTTTGCGCATGTATGTAAACACCAACCCGCACTCACCGGCCAAGTGGCGTGTGAACGGACCGCTGATGAACTTCACGCCTTTTTATAAAGCCTTCAATGTGCAACCGGGCGATAAGATGTACAAACCCGAGAAGGCAAGGATAGTCGTTTGGTGAGGTTTGGCATGGAAGAAGTGTATGGCTGCGGGAAGATGTTCCGGGATCATCCTGAGTGAACTATCTCCCCAACAGCCAGCCGAAGTATTGGCGAACGAATTCCCTGAATCCGTAGTGCGCCGGATTTATGCCCTATTACAGCCGCATTTGCCAGACCCAGCGATCAGTGTCAACTGGCTGGCGATTCAACCAGGCATCAATCGGAAAACGCTGTACCGAAAGTGGCAAAGTCTCTCCCAGCTAACACCCACTGACCTTATTCGCCAATATCGACTCCAAAGTGCGGCCGAGTTGCTGCGTATAGGCTACACCGTAACGCAAACGGCCCGCTTAAGCGGGTTCAAAAGTTCGTCGCATTTCGCGTCTGTCTTTAAAGCATTCTATCAGCAAACCCCACCGATTTCATCGCCGGTCAGCTTAAAAGGGCCTGATTTAGGCTCAGTTTGGCTACAGGATGGGCGAAATGCCCCGAATTTGACGACATCTGCCCCAATCTGACAGGGCATCAACGGACCATGAGAGATCTTTGAGTCGGCAAAACGTGCCAACTCAATCCCAATTTCCCATGAACAAACAACTTACCTTCCTTGCTTCGATTCTGTTAATGGTTTGCCTGATGGCCGCTACGCCCCCTAAACCGGGTAAGCATTTGTCCCGACTGACCCGACCTGCCCCAAAGCCAGCCGCGCCGAAAACACCCTTTATCGACCGGCAGAACATGAACCTCGCCGTGAAACCCGGCGACGATTTTTACCAGTATGCCAACGGCGAATGGTTAAAGAAAAACTCTGTGCCGCTGACAAGCCGTCGGCGGGCTGGGTGTATTCTGTCAATCGTTTAACTACTGGTCATCCATGAATCGAACCTATAAAATTTTAGTATTCAGTTTGTTACTGTCAACGCTGGCAGTGGCTCAGAACCCGAAAAAGAAAGATTATCTGGTCACGCTGACCACCGATTTCGGCACGGCGCATCTGGTTTTTTTTCAGGATACGCCCCTGCACCGGGCCAACTATATCAAGCTCATCGACCGGCATTATTTCGACGGGCTGCTGTTTCATAGGGTCATCCCGCAGTTTATGATCCAGTCCGGCGACCCTACCTCGCGCACCGCCGTAGCCGGGCAACCCCTGGGCCAGGCTGACAACGGGACCCTGATCCCGGCAGAGATTCGGCCCGAACGGTATCACTACCGGGGGGCCATCGGAGCGGCCCGCACCAAACGGCCCGACAAAGCCTCGAGCGACAGCCAGTTTTACCTGGTCCAGGGCCTCGTCTGGACCGATTCGTCGCTGAACGTCCAGCTTGAACACGGGCTAAAATGGGGCGGGCGCCAGATACCGGGGGGCCAGGTACCGACCCAAGCCCAGCGGCAAGTGTATAAAACCATCGGCGGAACCCCGTACTTAGATGGAGCCTTTACGGTCTTCGGCGAAGTGATCGACAATCTGGCCGTCATCGACAGCATTGCCAAACAACCCCGCAACCCCGCCGACCGCCCCCTGACCGACCGCCGATTGGCCATGTCGGGCCAGTGGATGAAGAAAAAGAAAATTACCAAACTGTACGGATACAGGTATTAGTCATTCGTCATTGGCGGTTTCCCATACGATTGGCGAGTTGAAAATCAGGACCATTCGCCAAAAAGCGGAGAAAGCCCTGAGCAATCGGTTCGACATTCGGGCCTTCCACGATCAGGTATTGAAAGACGGGCCGATGCCACTGGCCATTTTTGAGACCAAGCTGGATAGCTGGATCAAGAGTCAGCAGGCCATCGCCAAAAAGAATTAACAAACAGGATAAAACGTGCCAACTCAATCCCAATTTCCCCATGAACAAACAACTTACCTTCCTTGCTTCGATTCTGTTAATGGTTTGCCTGATGGCCGCTACGCCCCCTAAACCGGGTAAGCATTTGTCCCGACTGACCCGACCTGCCCCAAAGCCAGCCGCTCCGAAAACACCCTTCATCAACCGGCAGAACATGAACCTCGCCGTGAAGCCCGGCGACGATTTTTACCAGTATGCCAACGGCGAGTGGCTGAAGAAAAACTCCGTACCGGTGTCAAAGACCAGTTGGGGTAGCTTCGAAATCCTGTACGAGAAAAGCCTCGATGCCATGAAATCACTGCTCGAAGAGGCTGCCAAAAACCCCGGCAAAGGACGGTTACATCAGATGGTAGGCGATTTCTACGCCAGTGGTATGGATAGTATAGCGATTGATCAGAAGGGCTTCGACCCAATCAAAGCCGACCTTGCCCGTGTGGAGCAGGTAAAAAGCAGAGTCGACCTGCTGAACGAAATTGCCTATCAGCGCTCTCAGGGAAGCACGATGTTTTTTTCGCTGTATGTGGCGCAGGACAGGAGAAACGTCAATAAGTATGTGGTTCAGTTTGTGCAGGGAGGCACCACGCTGCCCGACCGTGATTATTACCTCAAGAACGATGCACGCAGCCTGAAAGTCCGGGATGCCTATCGGGATAACCTGACCAAAATGTTTGGCCTGATTGGCGAAGACCCCAGCCGGGCCGCTACCAACGCTGATGCGATTCTGAAACTGGAAACAGCCCTGGCCAACGCACAAATGACCCGTGTAGAATCACGTGACCCCATCAAGACATACAATAAACTGACCGTGGGTGATTTCTCGAAGCAAACTCCCGGCATCAACTGGGCCGATTGGATGCCTAAAATGGGCATTCGCGGACAAGATACCGTGCTGGTGCAAAGTCCGTCGTTCTACCATTCCATGGATAGTTTGCTGACAGCAACCCCGGTAGAGTCCCTTAAAGCATATATGCAGTGGAACCTGCTTAAAAGCGCGGTCCCATTCCTGAGTACTCCGTTTGTGAACCAGAACTTTGCATTCAACAAGGTGCTATCGGGTCAGAAACAACTGACACCCCTCTGGCAGCGCAGAAGCAGACTGATCGACGGATCGCTGGGCGAGCTATTAGGGCAACTCTATGTTCAGCGGTATTTTAAACCCGAAGCTAAAGAACGGATGCTGGTGCTCATTGATAATCTCGAATCCTCATTCAACGATCATATCAACGCTGTTGATTGGATGACTGCCGACACCAAAAAACGCGCCCTGACCAAACTCATTGCATTTAAGCGCAAGATTGGCTATCCCGACAAGTGGAAAGCCTACGAGGGCGTTACCATCCGACGCGACGATTTCTACAGCAACGTGAGCGCTACCCAAAAGTGGGCGTACACCGACAACGTTAGCCACCTAGGCAAACCCGTCGATAAATCGGAATGGGGCATGACTCCTCAAACGGCAAACGCGTCTTATAGCCCGGTAAACAACGAAATCACATTCCCGGCGGCTATTTTGCAGTTCCCATTTTTCGATGCGGAGGCTGACGACGCCATTAATTACGGGGGTATTGTTGCGGTGATTGGCCACGAAATGACACATGGCTTTGACGACCGGGGCCGTCAGTACGATGCCGATGGAACCCTGCGCGACTGGTGGACCAAAGACGATGCCGCCAATTTCACCAAACGCGCCGATAAAGTGAAAGAGCAGTTCGCTGGCTTCAGGGTGCTGGATTCGCTCAAGGTAAATGGCCAATTAACGTTGGGCGAAAACCTGGCTGACCTCGGCGGTCTGGCCATTGCCTATGACGCGTTTAAGAAAACAAAACAGGGCCAGGGTAAAACCAAAATCGACGGGTTCACGCCCGACCAGCGGTTCTTCCTGTCGTGGGCTCAGGTTTGGCGGGCTAACATGCTGCCCGAATCGCAGGCTCAGCAAATACTGACCGACCCCCACGCACCCGATCCGTTTCGCTGCAATGGCCCACTGTCCAATATTGATGCCTGGTACAAAGCATTCAATGTGCAACCGGGCGAGAAAATGTACAAGGCTCCCGACCAGCGGATCAAGGTCTGGTAAGAGGAGGACAAAACAGTCATCTATCCACACCATTCCATTCAATCTCCTGATTTACGAAGAACCGGTTCAGTTGCGCCGGTTGGTCAATGCTCACTCCATTCCTTTACTACAAATTCCAATGAAATCATTCACACTTACTACCTTCTGTCTATTCATTTTCCTGTCTACAGAACTGGTGGCCCAATCGCGGACCAACCCTTTCGTGACTGAGTATCTCCAGGCAGACAGTGTTGAAATCAGTCAGTTGTTGACAAAAGTATCAGTTGGCGATTTTCAGAGCCGCGAACCGGTTAAGGCTGGCCTTCGATCCAGCTTGGGTACCCTCTCATTGAATGCCAGCGGTCAGCAAAAAAACGTCGTCTTTAGCTTTCCGGTGGGCGCGCAGGTTGTTGCCAAAGGAATCAATGTACAGGAATCAGGCCGGGGAGAACTATCCTGGAATTTCGTATGGAAGCCCAATACCACCTATCAACTCATGCTAATCGTAGCCCTCTCCGATACGACTGCCAAAAATATGCTGTACTCGGGCTACCTGTTCTTGCCGGACGAGAACAACTGGAAACTAATTGGTAGTTGCCTGATTGATGGGCAACGAACTACCCTTAAAAACCCAGCCACCTTTACCTCGGTTTACCACGAAGCGGATTCAGCAGCCCGATTCTCAGCCGTATGGCTCCGGCGCACCAATCGTAGTTGGAAAAATTTATTAAGCACCGCTGTGCCAGCACCCGTAATTACCTTCAAGGATGCTTACGCTGATAGCGATGAGCAGTACAAACGGGAAAAGGAGCAGATTGAGAACGCCGTTATCGAAGGTAAATCAGAAAAGCTTACCTATAAAGACGGTATTTATTACGCTATGATGCGGGAAGGCACGGGCAAACAGGTCAGTCTGACAGATTCTATTGTCGTGTTCCTTAAGGGATATCAGTTTTACACCAAGGCTGTGTTTTTCCAGCAACTCGACAAGCCACGCACGTCTCCACTGTCCAGATTTATCAAGGGGTTCCAGCTTGGCCTGCCCTTGTGTCGGGTTGGGAGCAAAATCAAGCTGGTTATTCCGTCTTTGTACGCCTATACTATAGCGACGTCTAGTCCTTTGTTTTACCCCAATAGTACCCTTGCCTTTGAGGTGGAAGTGTTTGACGTAAAACCAGCCACCAACTAATTCAATTTACAATAAAAATTATGAGTAAGTCAACCTGTATATGTCTGGCGCTACTTACAGGTAGTTGGGCCATCTGGGCCCAAGAGGTGTCCTACGGCAATAATCCAGCCGTACTCCACTTTACAACCACATAAATATCGACGGGTTACGAAACTAATATGGCAACTAACAATGGATAGGTAACCCGTCGGCCAATCATCAGCCGAAATCAATCAGTTACTTCAAACCTCGTTCAATCATGCACCCCTACCAACAGTCTACCCCGTTTACGGCAGCCCTCGTTCTGGCAAGTGCCGTGCTTGTGCTGGCCGTTAGCCTCACCCTGATTACTGCCTGCCTGTTTATGCTCACGCATTTGCACCCACTCCGGATTGCTATTCCGACTGCTTTCTGACGGGCAATTTTGAGATGAAAAACAGGTAATCTATCCGCACCGTTCGAATACTCGACTACAATTCATTCCAAAAACGCCCCCTATTACCATGAAAACGCATTGTATCCCCGCTCTTCTACTGGTTCTGTCAATCACGCTGCTGGCCGTTTTTGCCCAGCCAATCCGGGCGCAGGAAGCCCGCAAAGAAATCGGCAATCTGGTTGTCGAAAACATTCCCGGCCTGCCCGCCAGCCTTATGGAGCGCGTGGAGCAATACCAGAACGTGCGCGGGGCGGGCCTCGCCGACTGGGACCGTGATGGAAAAGGGCTGTTTATCTCGACCCGCTTTGCCGACGTGCCGCAGATTCACTACGTGGCCGCGCCCGGTGCCGACCGCCGACAACTCACGTTTTTCAAGGAGCCACTCAGCAACATTGCCGTCTGTCCCGACAAAACGAAAAACGGGTTCATCTACAGCCATGATAACGGCGGTAACGAGAATTTTCAGATTTACTTTTTTGATCTCGAAACGGGGATGTCTCAACTGCTGACCGACGGCAAAAGCAGACACTTGTTTCAGGGCTGGAACCGGGCCGGAACGCAGCTTGCTTTCATGAGCAATGAGCGCAACGGGGCCGACCTCGATCTGTTTCTGCTTGATTTTTCGCCCAACGCCAAACCTATCAGGCTGGCCGAGTTCAAAGGCGGTGGATGGGGCGTGGCCGATTGGTCGGCAGACGGCAAACAGATGATACTGGGAAATTACAAGTCGATCAACGAGAGCGAGTTATATAGGTTCGATCTGGCTACCCGCAAGCTTGAACGGTTTCACCCGACCGATGCGCCGGTGGCGTATAGCAGTGTCATCTTCAACCAGGCGGGCACCGGCGTTTATGTCGTTTCGGACGAAGGCAGCGAGTTTCAGACCCTACGCTACATCGACTTCGCCAGCGGCAAACAAACCCCGCTCACCACCGCCATCGCCTGGAACGTGGAGCAAACCGACCTCAGCCGCGATGGGTCGAAACTGGTCTTTTCGACCAACGAAGGTGGTTATTCCAAACTCTATGTGCTGGACACTAAAACCAAACGGTACGCTCCCATCCCGAATGTGCCGCCGGGCGTGCTGGGCGTGATGAAACTGGCCGACAACGGGCAGCGGCTGGGCCTGAGCGTCAGTTCGGCTCTCTCCAGCAGCGATGTGTATGTGCTGGATTTGCAGACCAACGCCCTCGTCCGCTGGACCAGCAGCGAAGTTGGCGGCTTGAACCCGGTCACCTTCGCCGAGCCGACGCTGATCGAGTACCCAACCTTCGATCAGGTCAATGGCAAGCCCCGGATGATCCCGGCCTTTATCTATAAACCGAAAGGCAAGTCGGGCAAAGTGCCGGTTCTGATTAGTATTCATGGTGGACCGGAGGGACAGTCGCTGCCCAATTTCAGCGCGTTTATCAATCTATTGGTCAATGAGTTGGGTATTGCCGTGGCCGTACCGAACGTGCGCGGATCGAGTGGATACGGCAAAAACTACCTCATGCTCGACAACGGCCCCAAACGCGAAGATTCGGTGAAAGACATTGGTGCGCTACTCGACTGGATTGCCAAACAGCCCGATTTAGATGCCTCGCGGGTGAGTGTTATCGGCGGCTCGTATGGCGGTTATATGTGCCTTGCCACGATGACCAATTACAACGACCGGATGCGCTGCGGAGTTGACCTGTTCGGCATCGGCAACTTTGCTACGTTTTTGAAAAATACCAGTTCATACCGCGCCGACCTGCGCCGGGCCGAATATGGCGACGAACGCGACCCGGCGATGATGGCCGTATTTGAGCAGATTTCGCCCATCAAAAACATCAAAAACATCACCAAACCGATGCTTGTCTATCAGGGCAAGAACGATCCGCGTGTGCCGCTGTCGGAGTCTGAGCAGATGGTGGCGGGGCTGAAACAGCAGGGCAACACCGTTTGGTATATCATAGCGAAAGACGAGGGCCACAGCCTCGCCAAAAAAGCCAACCGCGATTACGTCTATGGAGCATTAATGCTGTTTTTGCAGGATAATTTACTGAAGTAGAGACGTAATACAATGACAAAATACCCGCTATTTCTGGCCCATGCATTGGCCCAAACCAGTACAGTACTAACTCATTTAAAACCCTGTTCGTCCATGCGTACTTGCCTGCTCCTGTTATTCGTCACCGGCGCTCGACTGGCCTTCGGTCAAACACCCGCCCCTTCGTCGGCTGGCTTTCCGTCCATGCTTACTGCCTATTACGAGGATTTTTTGAAACTGAATCCAACAGCGGCTTCGTATATGGGCGATTACCGCTACAACGATCAACTCGAAAACGCGTTCAGTCAGCCCTACCGCGATCAGATGAAGAGTCTCTTTACGCGGTACCTCGATGGACTGAAAGCCTACAATGAGCAGCAACTGGGTGAGCGGGATAAGCTCAACTATCAGATTCTTCGCTACGACCTGACAACTAATCTGGCAGCTATGGAATTTCCGGCGTATCTGACACCCATGAGCCAGATGTTTGATTTTCGGATCTATTTTTCGCTGATGGGTTCAGGCTCCGGTGCTCACCCGTTTAAGTCGGTGAAAGACTACGACGATTTTTTGAAACGCATCAACGGCTTTGTCGCGCAGACCGATACCGCCATTGCCAACATGCGGATCGGCATGGCGCAGAACTACATGCAGCCGAAGGTGGTTATCGGAAAAGTATTGCCCCAGATAAAGGCGATGCTCGTCGACGATGTGATGAAAAGTGTTTTCTACAAGCCGGTACAAACGATGCCAGCCACTTTCTCGGCCGGGGATAAGCAACGCCTGACGACGGCGTATACCACCGCCATTACGGAGCAGATTATACCCGCTTACAGTCGGCTCTATACGTTCCTCCAGAACGAGTATCTGCCCCGGTGCCGCGAAACGGTTGGCATCGAAGCCGTTTCTAACGGCAAGGCCCAGTACGCGTACTTAGTTAAATCGTCGACAACCACGAACATGACGCCCGATGAGGTGCATGACCTGGGGTTGAGCGAGGTAAAACGGATTCGGCAGGCGATAGATGGCATCAGGCAGCAGGTAGGTTTTACCGGCGACCTGAAAGCGTTCTTTGCCTACGTCGATACGGACCCTAAATTCTTTCCGTATAAAACGGATGAGGCCGTATTGGCTGGGTTTCAAACGATTTACCAGACCATGAAGCCCCAGTTACCGAGTCTGTTCAACATGGTCCCGAAAACAGCCTTCGAGATTCGCCCGATTGAGAAGTACCGGGCTGCTTCGTCACCCGCTCATTATTGGCCTGGCACACCCGACGGGTCGCGCCCCGGCGTTTTTTATTTCCCCGTACTCGATGCGACCAAATTCAGCTATTGGGGTATGGAAGACCTGTTTCTGCACGAGGCCATTCCGGGTCACCACTACCAGATTTCACTCCAAATCGAAAACACCGCCCTCCCTGCCTTTCAGAAAATTGGTCGTTACGGGGCTTACACGGAAGGCTGGGGGTTATATGCTGAGAGTCTGGGGAAGGCCCTGGGTCTTTACACCGATCCGTTCCAGGCGTTGGGCCGCTACCAAGGCGAAATTCACCGCGCCATCCGGCTGGTAGTCGATACGGGTATTCACCAGAAAGGCTGGACGCGGGAGCAGGCCATTCAGTACAGCCTGGCCAACGAACCCATCGGGGAGGCTGAGGCTATTCAGGAGGTCGAGCGCTACATTGCCTGGCAAGGGCAGGCGGTTTCCTACAAGGTTGGCGAGTTGAAAATCATGGCCATTCGCCAAAAGGCGGAGAAAGCCCTGGGTAATCGGTTCGACATCCGGGCCTTCCACGATCAGGTATTGAAAGACGGGGCGATGCCCCTGGCTATTTTTGAGAGCAAACTGGATAGCTGGATCAAGAGTCAGCAGACAATCGCCGGGAAGAACTAACCGGCGGCAGTAAGTATGAAGATTTATTTATGCGCTGTATCCCTATCGACAACCCCCGTCCCCTAAAGGGGTGGAGATGTCCTCGCCCCTTTAGGGGACGGGGGTAAGAAAGGTGGAACGAGCAATGAAATACGCCGAAGGAGACAGATTTCTCAGCCCACTGCTTTAGCGGTGGGGTTCAGAAAAGAAATTGAGATTATCGTAACCGTTTCAACGGTTTTTGCTACCTGTAAAAACCGTTGAAACGGTTATAGAAAAACTTGATTTTCCATTAACACCCACCGCTAAAGCAGTGGGCTGAGAAACTGGCCTACACCCAACAACCTATTGACGTACACAACCGGACTTTATTTGGGTACCTTGCTGATATTCTTCCCCTTACCTTCCTACCATGCTCCCTCGCTTCCTTCTGATTTGCCTCTTTTGCTGTTTGCCGATTAGTGCTGCTCTGGCGCAATCTGTTGTGGCGCGGGACAGCCTGTTGAAAAAACTCAACGCCTTGCCGGTTACGGCCAATGACACCACGCGAGTAAACGTACTCAACGTTTTAGCCTTTGAATATTATCGCAACAAACCAGATACAACTTACCTGTTAGCTCAACAAGCCTACGAACTTGCCACTCGGCTCAACTACCCTAAGGGCCAGGTACGAGCACTTACTGGTATAGCCCTGGCATTCGACCAGTGGGGCGATTATGCCAAATCGATAAAAGCGTACAGGCAAGCTAAAGAACTTTATAGTAGATTAAAAAATACTTATGGCGTAGTCGTCAGCTTAAATAACATCGCTGACACGTATATGCTACAGGGTGAATGGCGAAAAGGCCTGGCGTTAATGCAGGAATGTTATGCCGTTTATAAAATCATAGCTAAACCCAAGCAGCACATAAAGCCCATTATTCTTGGGAACATTGGGGAGTGTTTTTATCAGTTGAATCAACTTGATTCAGCCAGCATATATTTAAAGCAGGCGTTGGCATTGGCCAAACTAGATCTGGAAGATCCTTTGTCTTATGGCCATATTATCTCTTTATTAGGGGACGTGTCCCTGGCTAAAAATAAGCCTGACCAGGCCTATTTCCTTTACAAACAAAGCATTGCGATTTTCATTAAACAGGATAACTATACACTCTTGAATGAGGTCTATTATAGACTGGCAACATTTTATCAGAAAACCGCTCAAAAAGATTCTCTTCTTCACTATGCCAAACTGTCCTTACTGTATGGCCAAAAAAGTGCTTCTCCTAAAGCTGTTCTGCAAAGCAGCCAACTACTAACCAAACTTTACAAAGGCAAAAACGACGCAGAAGCCCTGCGGTACTATGAAATTGCGGTGGCCGCCAAAGACAGTCTCTATAGTCAGGACAGAATAAAGCAGTTACTGTCGCTGACGTTTGACGAAAAACAACAGGCTCAGGAAATCGAAGCCGCTAAAGCCGAATATCGAAGCACCGTCCGCACCTACATCTTCATCGGGCTATTAGAGCGTGTTGGGGAATTGATAAAGGTTGGGAGTCGTGCCAACTTTGTTGTGACTAAACGACAAAGCCATGACCAAACAGTGGCAACCACTGACCGACCCCCAATGGAACGCAATCTCGCCTTTTTTTGACCTCAAAC
>JBBSTD010000083.1:0-28422 GCA_038236215.1 Cytophagales bacterium
AAAACCACCCTGCGCGCCCCCCCCGGTGGTTGTCGTTTGGTTTTTTATTTTTACCAAATAAAAAAAAAAAACACCATCGGGGGGGCCGGGTCCAACACCCCCCCAACCACGCTTTCTGTTTATTCTGTCATTCTGGCTTCGGTGCTGGTACTGGTTTTACTGGTGGATTTGGGGCAATTTTGGGACGCGGTGCCGCTGGTGCAACAGCCCTGACATTGGTGCTCGGATGCGCTGGTAACGGGGACATTGGGGCCAGGACGGGAAATGGGATGGAGCGGGGTACGCGGGGTGTGCGAGCATTTATACTTGGCATGGGTGGCACCATAAGCGCCATACCATCGCCGTGTCGCCCAATTTGGTCAGAGAGTTTTTCGATTTGTTCTTCCAGTTTTTCGGATTCCTGTTCCAGCTTTTCCATTGGGACTTTGAGTTCTTCCTGTTTCGCGTTAGATTGCTCCATTTGCCGGTTCAACTCTTCCATGCTTCCTTCCAGTTTTTTAATTTCCGGTTCGAGCGCTTCTACCTGTTTTTCAACTTCCGACTGACTCAGTTTTGTCTTTCCGTCATTGTAGAGTAACTTCTGATGTTTTTCGATCAGTTTGTTACGCTGCTCCATAAGTTTATCCTTTTTCCAGTTTAATACTTCGTTTTGCCGTTCAACTTCTTCCACCGGAAAACGAAGTTTTTCCATTTGAAGCTGTATAGCCTGCATCTGCCGTGAGCGTTGGGCAATGAGTTGACTCAGGCTATCCATCTGACGATGATATTGAGCGCGTTGTTGCGCTCCTTTTTGGCTATTTTGTCTATACGCAAGATTGTCAACAAGAATGTTCGTATCAACTGAAGCCATCGCGTCATTAACAATCCGGTTGTAATCGAGGGATTTTACTTCCTGCATCGCGGTGTTAACGATACTATCATAATTAATCCCTTTGACTTCGTTCATCGCGTCAGCCACGATAGCTTTGTAATCAAGTCCTTTTACTTCATTCATCGCGCTCGCCACGATGTTGTCATAATCAATGTGAGCTAATCCTGCCGCCATACCTTTCATCCCGCCACCAAGCGCATTGTTTTTCTCGATAATGGTCAGTAGAATATCCCGGTCGGGCTGCTTCACGGTGTCGAGCGAAAGTTTTCCGGCCATCACCTGGTCAAGTTGGCGTTGTAGTCGGGCTACACGCGTTGCCGGTAGTTTCTGGCCTTTCCAGCGAACGTAGCTGATCCGTTTATTATCCGCCATGCCGTATTCCGAGTTGCTATCAACCGTATGCTTCCGGGTCGAATGGGCTGGTTTTGGCTGTTTAGCGGCTGGTTTTGGTTGCTGTTGTTGTACAGCGTACACTGATACACTCATAAACAAGATAGTGGCCAGCGTTAGTCCCGCCAAACTACTATTCGATACAAAGGGGCGTGTGGGCACACCCAATACCCGCTGAACGCGGTGTAATAAATGCTGCCGTTTTGCCGAAAAAGCCATCGCCAGTACAGGCGCTTGCGCGGATTGAGTCAGCCTTAATTCTTCTACGCGGGCCAGTGCCTGCGCGAGAATGCGGCCATCACCCCCGCAAACCTGCACAGCCAGGTCATCGCAGCAATGCTCCCGCTCTTCGCGCACCCGCGCTGACAGCCACCATAAGGCCGGATGGAAAAAATAGAGCACTTCCACCACCGATTGCAGCAGATTGACGGCGTAATCGTGCCGTTTGATATGGGCTAATTCGTGGGCTAAAACGGCTTCAATTTCACGGGTCGATAAGTGCGTGGCCAGGCCAATGGGGAGTAATAAAACGGGTTTCAACACCCCCACCACCATCGGCATGGCTACGCGGGCCGACTCACGAACCTGCACCACCGCCCGAATAGCCAACGTAGAACGAATTTGATTGGCCACCTTCAACCAATGCTGCGATGCAGGAGGAATGGCTGTTTTGCTTAGTTGTTGCAGATAAACCCATCCTCCCGCCAACCGTAGCCCGAACAGGGCCACCCCAATCAGATAGATAAGTACAAACTGACCCAGGTGATTTTCCAGAAATTGCTGGGTTTGCTGATGCCAGGGTATCGACTGGGCCACTGTTTGCCAGTGAATCTGCGATACGTAACGGGCTGTAGTAGCTGGCAATGGGGGCTGTGTAGCGGAAATGGGCTGGTAGTACCAGAGAAACGTTCCGACCGAAACCAGTACCTGCGCCAGCAGGGTAGATACTCCCACGCGGTACCGTATTATCCCCGACCGGTGCCGAAGAACATGTAGTAGTACTGCAGTGGGCAGTACCAAGGCAAAACCCTGCCAAATGGCATGAAGCAACGTCCAGCCTAGGGCATCGGTGATTGGGCTCGTTAGAAAGTTATAGACGTTCATGAGAAATAAGTGGCTTTGGTTGGGAAAATAGAAATGTAGTGGTAGAGTATGTATCCTGGACGTCCACGTCCGGGCGTATAAACTTCGCATTTCACCCGAACGTGGACGTCCAGGATACGTACAGACGAGATAATCTTACTATCTAACTACGTCATTGTTATATATGATGGACTACAAAGTGTTGTTCTAACAAGTCAGCGCAATCCAGGAAATCTCATTAATCTCGGTCCAGATTATTTAGCAACAGTTTAATCTCGTCTAGCTCCTCCCTTGAGGCCTTGTGATTACCCAGCACCTGCATCACCAGTTTCGAAGCCGACCCCCGGAAAGCCGTTTCCACAAAGCGGTCGACCAATCCCTGCTGCGTTGCTTCCTCACTGACGGCTGCTGTGTATGTATGCGACCGGGCATCCTCCTCACGGGTAAGCAATCCTTTCTCGACCATAATCTGCATCAGTTTCAGGGCGGTTGTATAACCCAAATCACGGTTTTGGCTCAGAGCGTCGTGTACCTGCCGTACTGTGCTGGGGCCGTTGGTCCAGAGTACATGCAGAATTTCCAGTTCAGCGTCAGTTGGCTTCATAATTAATCTACGAATAATTTCGTAGTAAACGTATACGAAATTATTCGTAGATGCAAATTTGTGAACAAAAAAGTTTCAAACGGGATTAAGTTAACAGAGACTAAAGTCCATTTTTCTCGTCAAAACGGACCCAAATCCGTACTACCGATGACCTCGAACGAAATAATAACTATACCTACCCGCCCGGCTCGCCTGTTCATTGGCGAATCCATAACGCTGCAAAGCTGGGACGATGTGAAACCGTTTTACGACGAACTACTAAGCCGTCCCATCAGCACCGCCGATGAATTGAAGCAGTGGCTTATAGACCGTAGTGAGCTGGAGTCTTATCTGTCGGAGGATTTTGCCTGGCGGTATATCCGTATGACCTGCGATACGGCCAATGAGGAACTGGTGAACAACCTGAATTTCTTTATTGCGGAGATTCAACCACCCATGACCGCCTACGGTAACGACCTGGACCTGAAAGCGGTGCATAGCCCGTACATCGGTGAATTAACCGACGAAGGCTACGAGGTAATGGTGCGGGGCATGAAGAAAGCCATCGAAATCTTCCGTGACGAAAACATCCCGCTGCAAACCGACTTGCAAACCGAAGAGCGTAAGTACGGAGCCATTGCCGGGGCCATGACGGTCAACATCGACGGGCGAGAAATGACCCTGCCCGAAGCCAGTGACCGGCTGCAATCTACCGACCGGGCGGTGCGGGAAGAGGCCTGGCGCAAAATCTGGGAACGGCGGTATCAGGACCACGAGGAACTGGACCATCTGTTCGATCGATTACGTGATTTACGCCATCAGATAGCGGTCAACGCGGGCTTTACCAACTTCCGGGACTACTCCTTTGCGGCTTTGGGGCGGTTTGATTATACGCCCCAGGATTGTGTAAACTTTCACGAATCGGTGGCGCAAGCCGTTGTTCCGTTATTGGAAGAACTGGCTTCTGCGCGTAAAGAGAAGTTACGGGTAAATCCGCTGCGCCCCTGGGATACCAAAGTAGATGCAGAAGGGCGCCCACCGTTGAAACCCTTTGCTACGGGGGAGGAACTGCTTGAAAAAACTATCAAATGCTTCGACCGGCTGGATAGAGAACTGGGCGATGACCTGCGAATTATGCGGGCTATGGGCCACCTCGACCTGGAGTCGCGCAAAGGGAAAGCACCTGGTGGCTACAATTATCCGCTCGAAGAAATTGGCGTACCATTCATCTTTATGAATGCCACGTCGAGCCTGCGCGACCTGGTCACGATGATACACGAAGGGGGGCACGCGGTACACTCCTTTCTAACCCGTGAACTGCCCCTGAAGGCATTCCGTAACCCGCCGATGGAAGTGGCCGAACTGGCTTCCATGAGCATGGAACTCCTGTCGATGGACCATTGGGACGTATTCTTCGAAAACCCCGACGAACTGCGCCGGGCCAAACTACAGCATCTGGAATCCATCATCGAAACACTGCCCTGGGTAGCAACCATCGACAAGTTTCAGCACTGGATTTACGAGCATCCGACCCACACTGATGCCGAAAGGCGCGAACACTGGCTTCGGATTTATGCACAGTTTGCCGATACTGTAACGGACTGGAGCGGGTTCGCTTTTTACAAAGAGTACATCTGGCAACGGCAACTGCATTTGTACGAAGTTCCTTTCTATTACATCGAGTACGGCATTGCGCAGCTAGGGGCCATTGGTGTTTGGCGAAACTACCGTAAAGACCCGGCGTTGGGTTTGGCAGGTTATAAAAACGCGCTGAGTTTGGGCTATAAAACCCCCATCCGTGAGATATACGCTGCCGCTAACGTACCGTTCGACTTCTCCCGCGACTACATACGGGAGCTAATGGCTTTCGTGGCGGAGGAAATTCGTCAATTAAAACAGTAGCCGTGCAGCCGTTGATGGAGGATGGAACCATCAAATTTTGATAAATACGCAACGGATCAAGAAAAAACTAATGCACAAATACGGTCGACTAAAGACTGTTGCTTATTTTTGCCGAATCAATTAGTAATTAAGTAGCTATGAAGCGCGTACTCAATATAAGTCTTTTAGTAGTGTCGGTATTGTCACTGGCATCCTGCGACTATCAGAAATACAATACCGTTCGCCAAACCGACAATCGGGCTAATGATTACAGTTCAGACTACCGCGCTGGTGATGAAGAAGTATATGGCTTAGGTAGGGATTCGGTAGCCGTACAGTCACGCTATCAATATACGCCCAACCCGGCACTGGACGCTAGAACCCAGAAAATTCGCGAAAAACTGTTTGGCCCCGGCACGTCCGGGCAGGGTATATAACGGCTATCAATCGAGAATGTAAAAGCGATTAATCAGTGCGCACGTACTGGTTAATCGCTTTTATAGTATGAGACCGCTTACTGGAAAGCCCTTTCGTTACTACCCCTAAAAGGTCCGTTGGCTATAATAGGTGTAAATTTTTACGTTACTTTGTTCAATAGTACCGATTCAGTAAAAAAAGTACTATTTGAATAGCTAACTGCTTTTAAGCAAAAATAGAGACATGAAAATTGCATTAGTTACAGGTTCGGCCGGTTTGATTGGAAGTGAAGCGGTTGCCTTTTTTGCCGATAAGTTTGACCTCATCATCGGGATTGATAACAACATGCGGCAGTATTTTTTCGGGGCTGATGGCTCGACCGAATGGAATAAAAACCGCCTGGCCGAAGCGTACCCAAATTACCAGCACCGGGCAGCCGACATTCGGGAAGTATCGCAACTGGAGGTTATTTTCCAGGAGTTTGGTACCGATATAAAGCTGGTTTTACACACTGCTGCCCAGCCCAGTCATGACTGGGCCGCCCGCGAGCCATTCACCGATTTTGGTGTCAATGCCGTTGGGACGCTCAACATGCTCGAAATGACCCGGCTGCACTGCCCCGAAGCAGTGTTTATCTTTACCTCGACTAACAAAGTATACGGCGACAATCCGAACTTCCTGCCGCTTATTGAAACCGAAACGCGCTGGGAGATTGACAAGAACCACCCTTATTTCGAGAACGGTATTGACGAGCATATGAGCATCGACCATACTAAGCACTCGGTTTTTGGGGCTTCTAAAGTAGCGGCTGATATTATGGTTCAGGAGTACGGTCGCTATTTCGGGATGAATACCGGCGTATTCCGGGGTGGTTGCCTGACGGGACCAAACCATTCGGGGGCGCAGCTGCACGGCTTTCTGTCGTATCTGATGAAATGCGCTATCACCGGCAATCAATACACTATTTTCGGGTATAAGGGCAAGCAGGTTCGCGACAATATTCACAGCTGGGATTTGGTCAACATGTTCTGGCATTTCTATCAAAACCCACGTCCGGGCGAAGTATACAACGCGGGCGGTGGCCGGTATGCCAACTGCTCCATGCTCGAAGCCATGGCGCTGTGCGAAGAGATATCGGGCAACAAAATGAACTACCAGTATTCGGAAACCAACCGCAGTGGCGACCATATCTGGTACATTTCTGACCTCACAAAGTTCAAGCAGCACTACCCGGACTGGAACTGGACCTACGATCTGAAAGAAACGATGACCCAAATTCACGATAGTATGGTGGCCCGCCTGGCGGTAACCAAGTAGTTATTATTGGGTTCTGAGGTAGCTGATTCTTCTAATGAATTAGTTACCTCAGAACTATTGTACACACCGAATGCCCCACTTCGACACATACCCAATCACCTATTGGTTACCCGTTTATGCGCTCTGCTGGGCGCTGCTCTGGCTGGCCGCCCGGTCACTAATTCAACGACCGCTCATTGACTGGAAACTGGCTGGGTTATTGTCGCTGGTACTATTTTTTCTGTTACGGCTGTCTACAATCGTCTTCAATGCGGAAATCAACCCGGACGAGAGTCAGATGATAACGCAGGCATTTACCCTGTATCACGACCCCGTCTATTTCCGGTCGGTGGATGGCACAACGGGCGGCCCGCTGGATAGTTATTTCCTCATTATACCGGGGCTGTTCGGATTACCCTTCGATTACATTACCGCCCATTTTACGGCCTTCTGCCTGGTTTCCGGCTACCTCTGGCTGCTTTTTGTGGTGGCGGGCCGGTGGTTTGGCCAGGCTGTTTCTCCGCTGACACTGCTGCCGTTTGTGTTCATGCTGGGCCTAACCCAGAACGGTGATTTTCTGCATTACAACAGCGAACTGGTTGCCCTATTGTTGCTTAGCCTAAGTTACTACTTATATGCTACCCTGCTAACCCAGGGAAAGCCATCCCTGGTCCGAACTGGTCTCATTGGTCTCTTGTTGGGAACGGTCCCGTTCGGGAAATTACAGGCCATTCCGCTGGCTGCCGTTGTGGGGCTGTTCGTACTGCTGGATGTGTTGACACGGGCGGAGCTAACCCCAATGGCTAAAGTGAGCCGGGTAGTCTGTCTGGGTGTTGGTAGCCTTGCCTTTCCGCTACTCGTTGTCGTGCTGACAACGGCAACTAGCGTGTACGACGATTTCGTTACGTTTTATCTGAAAGGGAATTTTCAATACGGCGGTGATACTAATCAACTGGAGAGTCTGCTTCAATTACCGGAGTTTCTGCGAAGAGGCAGCGAGTTCGACTGGTTGGTCAAACTCATTTTTGGTATCTGGTTGGTGGGTTTTGCGGTATCGCTGCGTCGTGGTGTTCGGGCCGGTCAGGGCGCGTGGCGCATCAGCGGGTTCATCGGTGCTTTGTTCGTAGCTACTATATTTGCCATTACCCGAACCGGTTCCGGCTACGTACATTATCTTTATTTAATCATTGGTCCCCTTTTTTTTAGCCTGGCCTACGGGTGGCACCAACTTAGTTTGAGCGGGTCTGTCGGCAAATGGATTGGTATAGCAGCAACCGCTATTTTTCTGGGGTTGTTCGGGGTGCAGGCCATTCAGCACTATCGGCAACAAATTCCTCTTAATATGTATCCATCCGATGGGCAGAATGGCTGGATGGTTCAGCAGTCACCGGTTTCCAACGTAGTGCGGCAGTATGCTAAACCCGGCGAAAAACTGGCCGTTTGGGGGTGGCGTTGCGATTATTACGTTCAAACAAATATGCAGCAGGGCGTTGCCGAGAACCATACCATTCGAAGTGCTTTCATGCATCCCATGCAGGCTGTTTATCAGCAGCGATACTACGCTGACTTCCTGCGCTCTTTTCCGCCGGTGTTTGTGGATGCCGTTGGTAGTCAGAATATGTGGATGAATGACCGGAAAACGCAGGGCCATGAGCTGATTAAACCACTCGGTCAATTTGTGGCAACGCATTATACATACATGGGGCTGGTGAACGATACCCGTATTTACGTTCGGAAAGACAGGGTCAAGCGTGTTCCGGGTACTTTAAAACCGCTCGCTTACGCTCAATAAATTAGTTTCTTATGTGGAACAAACAAGGTTTAATTTACAAACCCGATGGCACTCAGCCATTCAGCCGTACGCACGCGCAGGTTCCGTTTGGCTACCCAATGCCTGACAAACTGCGGGTATATTTCTCTACCCGCGATGAGAGCGTTGCATCGGCGGTCTCCTTCGTTGAGTTGAATCCCGATAACCTGTCTGAGGTAACGTACGTACACGACAAAGCCTGCCTATCTAAGGGCGAGGTGGGTACGTTCGACGAAACCGGAACGATGCCTTCCTGGTTTTTGCCCGTCGATGACGAAATCTGGCTGTATTACACGGGCTGGAACAAAAGCGAAACGGCCAGTTACCGACTAGCCATTGGACTGGCCATAAGTCGGGATGGTGGATTGACGTTTCAGCGAAAATTTACCGGCCCCCTTATGGACCGCTACATCTTCGACCAGGTGTGGGTAGCGCAGCCCTGTATCATGCGTGAAAAACAGGTCGATGGATCGATGTTATGGCGAATGTGGTACTTATCCTGCACAAAAATTGAAGTCATTGACGGGCATCCGGAACCGTTCTACGATGTAAAGTACGCCGAATCTCACGACGGGCTGGACTGGAAACGAACGGGTCAGGTCTGTGTCAGTTACGATGAATTCACCGACGCCATCGGGCGACCAACGGTTTATAAGGATGGGGATCTGTACAAGATGTATTTTTCCTTCCGGAATGCGACCAACTACCGCACCGACGTGCAGCGTAGTTACCGGATTGGCTATGCCGAATCGGAAGATGGCATCAACTGGACCCGGCGCGATGAACTGGCCGGTATTGAACGGTCGGCAGCGGGATGGGACTCCATGATGATGGATTATTGTCACATTTTCCCGCACCAAGGTCAATGGACTATGTTCTACAACGGCAACGGTTTTGGTGCGTCGGGATTTGGTTATGCCACGCAACCTAAAACTGATTAAGATCAGCCCGGTGGAATTTGGATTTTATGAAGATAGCCACCTATTTTGTAGTAAATCAGTAAGACAACGACCATGAAAGAAGTAGCGAAATATCTGATAAAAGTTGATGCCGAGTTTAAGGACGGCCGGATTGTACCGGAAATTCCGTTCGATGAGGTGATGAAGCTGGTAAACGAGCCAAACATCGTCATCATCAAAACCGGCATTCCGGAAGAAACCTTACGCAGCGTGATTGCGGCTACCCATACCTGGGCATCCAAAACACCCCTGGCCGAAGCCCCCGATCCGTTCGATAATAACCAGCATAAACAACGGTTGCACATTGCTAAAATTCAGCAGGCTCCGCAGTTATTTCACGACCATACGTTCGATGCTATCCTGGACCTGGAGGAGCCAACCCAGCAAACGCTGATGCAGGTATTCCAGCCGATGCGTGACTTCTGGAACAGCCTGACCGGTAATAACGAAGAGTACGGCATCCACAAAGGACAACCCTATTTTCACCCGCAGGTAACGCATTACCCACTGGGTGGTAGCTTTTTTGGTCGGCACTGGCACCCGCTCAACCCGCAGAAAGTAGGGACTATTCTGGCCCTGAATCAGTACAAGAAGGATTATTCATCGGGTGGTACGGGCTACGTTATCAACGATCATATTGTGGAAACGGAAGGTTACCAGGAAATAGGCGATCTGATTTTGTTCCGGTATGATTTACCCCATTGGGTTAGCCCATCGAGTTTTGCCGACCGGTTTAGCTGGGATGATCCCGCTGGCCGTTGGGTAGCTATTCTGCCCTTCTATGACCCCTGGGCCAAGCCCGCTGAAAAAGACGAACCTCAGGGCTGGAAAGCCAAAATCCAGTCCGCCAAAGAGGTGACGGTTTAGGGTTTACAGTGTTCGGTTTATGGTTTACGGTTTACGGTTACGCGAAGCGGTCCATTGGCATGATAAGATCGCTTCGCGCAACCGTAAACCGTAAACTATGAACTGTAAACGTTTCATTCATGCCCAAAGTCAGCGTACTGATTATTACGTATAATCAGAAGAATTTCATTCGGCAGGCTATCGACAGCGTTCTGGCGCAAAAGACCACGTTTCCTATCGAAATTTTAGTGGGGGATGATTTCTCGACGGATGGCACCCGGGATATTATCCAGGAATACGAGCGTCAGCATCCGGGTCTGGTCATTGGCGTGTTGCACCCGCATAACATGGGCAAAAATGGGGGAATCAATTTTCTGGAAACCCTCAAGCTGGCCAAAGGGGAGTATTACGCCCTCATAGATGGGGATGATTACCTGACCGATCCGCTCAAACTCCAGAAGCAGGCCGACCTGCTGGACGCGCACCCGGATTACTCCATGACGTTCCATAATGCGCTGATTACCTACGAGGATGGTAGTCCGTCGCATATACTCAACGGACCGGACATGAAGCCGTTTTACACGGTCGATGATCTGATTGGTGATGATGAAATCTGGTTTATGGCTACGTCCAGTACTTTGTACCGGAACAGCATCCGCGAGTACCCGACCTGGTTTCGGGAATCGTCGAGTGGCGACATTCCGCGATTGATTCTGAAAGCCAAGCTGGGTAAGATTGGCTATATCCCCGATGTGATGTCGGTGTACCGGAAGAACAGGGCGGGGGCCAGCTTTCACGATAATTACCAGAACGAGGTTTTCCTGCGCAATCGTATTCAGATGTACAGCGACATCAATCGGGAACTCGACTATCGGTACGACACCGTTCTGCGCCGGAATATGGCCCGTTATTACCGGATGATGCTCGATGCCAAACAGTATCAGGGAAGTTATTTCCGGCGGGCGCGCCTTGCCATAAAGTATCTCAACATGGCAAAACCCGGCTGGCGTGCTGCCAAAGACGTTATTAGAAAGTATATTGTACCAGAACCGATAGCTAAACTCTACAGTACCCTGCGCCTGTTACCCTACCGGTAGTCAATCACCCCAATGGCGGGAAAAGCCCGCATCTGATCAACCATGAAGTTAAGCGTTGTCATACCCGCCTATAACGAGGAAGAGTCGCTGCCGCCTACGCTGCGCGCGCTCTATCAAACACTGTCTAAACACGGAATCGACCACGAAATCTGTGTGACGAATGATAACTCAAAGGATGGCACCTTACGTGTTCTGGAACACCTGGCCGCTACCGAAATTCCGACGCTGGTGTATTACACCAATCCGGGGCCCAATGGATTTGGGTACGCCGTGCGGTACGGCTTAGAGCGTTTCTCCGGCGATTGTGTGGCGGTGTTCATGGCCGACCTGTCCGACGACCCGGTGGATTTGGTGAAGTTCTATCGCAAGATGCAGGAAACCGGTACTGATGCCGTATTTGGCTCCCGTTGGGACGATGGTGGCAAAGTGATCGACTATCCCGAATTGAAAAAGGTCATTAATCGCGTCGCTAACTTCATTGTCCGGATGACGATGGGAATCAAATACAACGATACAACGAACGCGTTTAAACTGTACCGGCGTGAAACCATTGAAGGAATTAAACCCTTCCTGGCTCCTCACTTTAATTTAACCGTCGAGCTACCCCTGAAAGCAATTGTGCGGGGTTATACGTACGAGGTGGTACCAAATAGCTGGACGAACCGGAAGTACGGGGAGTCGAAACTGAAAATCAAGGAAATGGGCAGCCGGTACTTTTTTATTCTGATGTACTGCCTGATAGAGAAGCACTTTTCTCAGGGCGACTTCCGAAAAAAGTCGGCCACTGCTCCCCCTCAGACGGTAAGCCGCTGAGCATCATGTTACCCCATAATGCCCTTCAAGCCGGGAATCTGATAGATAAGTAGTGTTTGTACGACAGCCCAGAGAATCCCACTGATGAACATGTATAGAATCAGTCGGCCGGGTTTTACACCGAACGAAACGGCCAGAATCGTACCACCAATGGGTGTCAGTATGGCGGGTGTCAGCAAGGCGATTCCTGCCATACCCGACCGTCGCCAAACCCGAATGGCCATGCGTGTTCGTTTGGTGAAGAGCCGGGTGGGGGTGGGGTTGTAGCGGTGCCATAAAGCCTGTAGAGCGGCTCCGGCGTACGTTATAACTATCACGCTGATCATCATGCCAAGAGTCGTGCAAAGGGCCGTCTCCAGCCACGATAAGCCCAGTGCAGCGCCCGACAGTGGCCCACCCACAAACTTGATCGTACTGGCAATGACGACGGACGCGTATTTGGCAATGGGCATGACGGTGAAATTATGCAGGAACAACGTTGTAAATGTATCCGTTGTTTAGTTAAGATGCCGCTAATTCTTCCAACTTATCCTGGCCCACCCGCTTATCAGTATAATGGCCACCTCCAAACCATCCTGCCCAGCCTTACGCGGGTGGTGCGCAACGTCATTTATGAGCGCGAACGACTGACGCTAAGCGACGGTGATTTTGTTGATCTGGACTGGATCGACAGGGCACAAAACAAACTGGTCATCCTGACGCACGGACTGGAAGGCGATAGCAACCGGCAATACATTCGGGGAACGGCCAAACTTTTTTCCGAGCACAACTACGATGTACTGGCCTGGAATTGCCGGTCGTGCAGTGGAGAGATGAACCAGGCGTTCCGGCTCTATAATCACGGTGAAATTGGTGATTTCGGTGAAGTGATCACCCACGCGCTGAAGACCAGAAACTACCGGAAAGTAGTGCTGGTTGGCTACAGTATGGGCGGTAACATTACCCTGAAGTACCTCGGCGTTAATGGACATCAGCTTCCCGATGTCATCAAACGGGGCGTTGCTATTTCGGCTCCTACCGATTTGGGCGCTAGTGCTCTCCTGCTCGACCAGCCATCCAACCGGTTTTACCGGAATCGGTTCATGAAAAAGTTACTGGTCAAGATAAATCAGAAAGCTACCCGCTTTCCCGGACGGCTGGATATGAGGAAACTACAGCAGGTAAAGCAATGGCGCGATTTTGACGAGTTTTTTTCGGCACCCGTCAATAATTACCGGGATGCCGATGATTTCTACAACCAGGCATCGGCCGTCAACTTTATGGCGGGTATTTCTATTCCGATGTTGTTGCTCAACGCGCAGAATGACCCGCTGCTATCACCCGAATGTTCGCCCGGCTGGATGGCCGAAACGCACAAACATATTTTTCTGGAAACGCCCCGAACGGGTGGGCATGTTGGTTTTCAGGTGTCTGGCGACCTGCATACTTATGCAGAACGACGGGCACTGGCTTTCGCTGAACAATAGGTACGGAAAATACCAGGCAGCGTTTGCATAATAGACACGCTGCCAACTATAGTACGCTACTTCAAGGTACGGATGAGATCGCTTATCTGATTGATTATTTTGGCATTATCCGGCGTATCGATGTCCTGTCCTACTACCTGATAACCGGTCAGTAGTATCTGTGTATCCGGGAAAGCAGTAGCCAGGCGGTTTACATAGGGTTGCACATCATGGTTTGATAGGGAAGAGGTAAGCACGGTAAAGATATAGTCGGGTTTGTGCCGTTCGTAAACAAGTTCCAATTCAGTGAACGGAAGATTCTGCCCCAGATAAATGACCTTGTTTGACCGAGCCGAGATAATATAGTTGGCAAACAAAAGACTGATTTCGTGGTATTCACCCTCCGGGAGAAACAACAGATATTTCTCGCCGTTTGCGCGTTGACTGCTTCTGTTGCCTTCAATAGCTACGATAAGTTTCTGCCGGATCAGGTTGGTAATAAAATGCTCCTGAGCAGGGCCTACTGTATCGGTTAACCACAGGACACCGATACGATTCAGAAACGGATAGATGATATGAATCATCGTGTTCTCGAAGCCGAATCGTTGAATGTTACTGGTGACAACTTGCTCAAACCTATCCTCATTGAAATCGAGCATGGCCAGCGTAAGCGCCTGAATTTGATCCGGGTAGTTGAGCTGCTTATCCGTAACCGTAACGACCTTGCTGTACAGATCATCCAACGACAGTTTCGAAATATCTGAAATTTTGTAGCCGTTATCTTTCAACATCGCAATGTTCAGTACCAGCTTTAGATCCTGATCGTCATAGGCTCTAATGTTGGTATCTGACCGTTGTGGGGCTATAATGGCGTAGCGCTGCTCCCAAATACGGAGCGTGTGGGCTTTAATGCCCGATAGTTGTTCCAGATCTTTGATTGAATACGTGCTCATAGTTGTGCTGATTAATAACCTGTTAACAATGACTTCATTTATTTTGTTCAATGTTTACGATAAAACGTTAAACAAAATTAAAGATTACAAACGTTTAGGCGTTACGGTTGGAAACTATAGTCAGGTAGAAACTAATGAACGGGGAGGAAACAAAAAAAGCCCTGACAATGTCAGGGCTTTTACCAGGGTGAAAGACGGGGCTCGAACCCGCGACCTCCGGAACCACAATCCGGCGCTCTAACCGACTGAGCTACAATCACCGTTTTTGGGAGTGCAAAAGTAATGATGAATTATGGATTATAAATGATGAATTCCCTTTTTTTTAGTCATTCATCATTTATAATCCATAATTTCTTATGCCTGTTTGGCTTGCTGATAGCGTTTTTCGGCAGCAGCCCAGTCGATTACGTTGAAGTAAGCAGCAATGTAGTCCAGACGCTTATTCTGATATTTCAGATAATAAGCATGCTCCCAAACGTCAAGTCCAATAACCGGGAAGCCCTTCATTTCGGCAATATCCATTAGCGGGTTGTCCTGATTAGGTGTCGAGGTAACGGCTAGTTCACCTTCGGGGGTCACGATAAGCCAGGCCCAGCCCGAACCAAAGCGTGTGGTTGCTGCTTTAGTGAATTCTTCTTTAAAGGTAGCGAAGGAGCCAAATTTCGTGTCGATGGCATCGGCCAGCGTACCCGTTGGTTCGCCACCACCATTGCCCGAAATGGTGTTCCAGAACATCGTATGGTTGTAATGACCTCCGCCATTATTCCGGACAGCAACGGGAGCTTTACTGATGTTTGCCAGAATATCGTCGATGGATTTGCTTTCCATTTCTGTACCGGCAATGGCATTATTCAAGTTTGTCACGTAGGCGTTGTGATGCTTATCGTGGTGAATTTCCATCGTTTGCTTGTCGATATTGGGCTCAAGCGAGTCACTGGGATAAGGAAGGGGATCTAATACAAAAGCCATTATATTGCTTGGTTAGAATGAATGATTATTCGGTTAAATTAACACGTCGACAGGAGTTTATGTTCTCAACCGGTCGAAAAACTTTGAAAGCAACGCACTGCTTTCCTCGGCCAGTACGCCCGTTTCAAGTCTGGTTTTAGGGTGGAGCAGGAGAGGTTGTATGCGGCTGTAGCCCCGTTTAGAATCGGCCGCACCAATAACCAGCCGACCCAGTTGCGCCCAGAATAAGGCGCCTGCACACATCACACAGGGTTCCAATGTTACGTATAGCGTGCAGTCAGTCAGATATTTACTGCCTAAATAATGCGCGGTCGCCGTAATGGCCATTAATTCGGCATGGGCCGTTACGTCGTTGAGTTGCTCGGTTTGGTTACGGGCTTTGGCAATGATCCGGTTCCGGCAAACGACCAGCGCACCAACAGGAATCTCTCCGTTATCGGCGGCTTCTTCGGCCAGGATCAGTGCCATTTCCATGAAATACTCGTCAGGCATAGCTATTGACTCTATAATCAGTCACTATCCGACTGATTACTCACTGTTTCATCACTTTCCGAATGGTTTGCCGGTCACCAACCTGGATGCGCAAGAGGTACAATCCGTTAGGTTGAGTGGTCAGATCCAGCTCATTAATCCGATCACGGGTCATGCGCTGCATGATGGGTCGCCCACTCGCATCGGTCAGTAACAGAGTGGCCGGTTGCTTGATCAAAGGTACATCCAATTCAACCACAAGCGTTGTGGCGGTAGGGATTGGGTAGGTTTTTACCAGGGGATCGAGTGGGTTATCAACTACGCCCAGCAGGGGTACTACTATAATGGTAGCCACGCCGGAAACGGGGCCGCTGCCGCAGGCGTTGCTTACACTCGTCAGCCGATAGGTAGTTGTTTGAGTAGGTCGGGCTTCCAGAAGATAAGGGTTACGATCCGCCGTAGCAGAATAACTTCGGAGACTATCCGCATACACGATGGCCCATGGCCCATCGCCCCCCAGTGTAATCGTCAGATTAACCGGCGTGGATTCGTAAATAGTTTGTGAACCCGTAAGAACGGCACTGGCTAGTGCGCGGACAGTTAGTAGGGTAAGGCTGTTGCTACCAATAATACCAATTTCTGGGTTATTGGCTTTGACACGAACAAAATAGTCCCCGCCGGGCAGGGTAGTAGGCAGGGTAGCAGTTACGGGTGATCCGATGGCCGTGGCTGGTATGTCGTATTTCTTCGTTGTGTCTACCCGGCTAACCAACTCGAAGTTGAACGAATTGCCGGTATTGAACGCGCCAGTTGTGGTGAAAGGCACGGTGAAGGAACTACCAACGCAAAGCGTAGAAGCCAGTAACACACTGGTCTGTATAGTGGGTACACGAACAGTTACCTGAGCCGTGGCCGGATTGCCGGGTAATCCTATGCCACACCCGTTAGAAACGGTTTCAACCTGATAGATGGTGTTTCCCCGGGGCAGTACCAAAATCGTTGTATCAGTTGAGATGGAACTACCAGTGTATCCTCCGGTAATGGTATACGCAAACGGCCCGGAACTGGTAAACGTCAGCCGAAGGGGCACTTTTTGCCCCAGGTTCGTACTCGAAACAGGCGCAACCACGGCCAGGGTAGGTGGCGATGTGACAACCGCTTTAATGATTGCACGGGAACTGTAACATCCATTGGTCCCAATCTGATACACGTAAAAGGGATCACCACCAAGCACTACATTGGTATTTATGGTCGATGGCGTAGGCGCATCAGTAGTAATCCGCCCGTATGGGTCAATCCATTTCAACTGACTACCCGTTTCGCCACTGGCCTCCAGTGGAACAGCTTTGGCATTAACGCAGTACGTTACAACAGACTTTGGCGTAGTGGGGGCAGGTAAGGTGTTGACGTTAACCTGGATAGTCGCCTTGGCTCCTTCACAGTTGTTAACAGTCTGACTAACCTGATACGACTGGGTGCCAGCCCGGTCAATCAAAGGGAGGGGAGCGTTAGGATAGGCGTTGCCATCGGGATTATACCATTTCAGGTTTTGTCCGCTGGCTGTTAAGGGAGTGAGGTTTTGCGAAGGCTGGTCTTGTTGCGTTTGGCAATACGTCAGATTCGATACCCCTGGCTGACCGGGCAGGGGATTGATAATGACCGTCAGACTGGCTTTGGGGCTTTCGCACCCCTCGCCGGAGGTTTGGGTCACTTTATAGACCTGGTTCCCTACCGTACCCGTGCCGGGTATTGGAGTGACTCCCAGTGGACTGTCTACCCCGTCGTACCATTTCAGCCCTGCGCCATTCGCCGTCAATGCCTGAGCCGGACCATTGTTACAGAAACTAACCGGGCTTACACCGGGCGCACCGGGTGTTGGCTTGACCCGCGCCCGAATAGCAGCCCGCCCAGCCGCACCTCCCAAACCCGACTCGCACCCATCCAGTGTTTGACTAACATAATAGGTATACGTTTTATCGACATTATTGGGAACCGCCGGTGGGCTAGTAGAAGCCGTACCACCTGATACATTCTCACCGTACCAGTTGAGGGTCGCATTTGGAACCGGCGTGGCCGTCAGTGCGACAGCCGGGGAATTCTGGCAGAAACTTACATCCTGAACAGCGGGTGAATTAGGGGTCACTTTAATCGTAACCGGAATGGCACGGACGTAACTCTCGCACCCCATAACGGTTTGGGTAACGTAGTAATTTATACTCCCTGTAAAGCTGGAATTGGTAGATGGTATCGTTGCTACCGTAGCTGGACTCCGGTTCGTAGAATCCGTACCATACCATTTCAACGCGGTTCCACTGGCTATCAGCGGAGATGCGATTTCGGTTTGGCAGTAAGCACGAGGGAGGATTGCCGATGGCGGAACAGGAATGGCATTGACAGAAACGGTAATGGCTGCCCGGGGGCCTTCGCAACTGCTTATTGTTTGACTGACGTAGTACAGGGTCGAGCCTATGGAGGTAGTGGAAGGGGTGCCGGGATTAGGCGTCGCTGTACCCCCCACCGCTAACGTGCCATACCAGTTAAGGGTACCACCGGCGGAAGGTGTCGCCACCAGAGAATAACCGGTTCGGTTTTGACAGGCAGTAATGGGGGTAGTGATGCCTGGAGCCGAAGGAGTCGCTTTGGTAACAATGCCAATAGCGGCTCTGGGGCCTTCACAACCATTCACGGTTTGACTAACGTAATAATTGACCGTCCCTGCCAAACTGGTGGCGGGGACGATAGCCGTTGTTGAAGCCGCTCCTCCGTTGGCAATTGTACCATACCAGTTGAGGGTGCCACCAGCGGATGGTGTCGCTGTAAGGGCAACAGCCGCCTGATTCTGGCAGTAGGTAGGTGCCGACGTAGTAGTGGGCATAGCTGGAGCATGGTTTATAACTACGGCAATGCTGGTTCGGGCACTTTCGCAGGTATTCACAGTTTGGCTGACATAATAATTTATTGTACCGGCCGATGCGGTGTTGGGTATCGGTGCCAGTGAAGAGCCAGTTCCGCCGATTGCAGCTGTACCGTACCATTTCAGGTTCTGCCCGGTTGCCGTTAGCGGTGCCGCTACTGCTCCGGCGCAATAAGGGGCAGGGGCGGTGGCCGTTGGGGCGTCTGGTGCGTTATTTACTGTTACAATCAGGCTGGCCCGGGGGCTTTCGCAGGAACCTCCTACAGTCTGGCTTACGTAATACATAGTAGTACCGGCAGTTTTTGTAGCCGGAGTTGGGGCAATGGAAGAGCCTGCACTAGCCGATGCCGATGTGTACCAGGTAAGCGTAGCACCGGGCAAAGGCGTTGCCGTTAATGAGGTAGCCGACTGACCAATGCAATAACTGACGGATGATACACCGGGGGCGTTGGGGCCTGCTGATACGTTGACCGTAATAATACTACGGGCACTTTCGCAGCCACCAACCACCTGACTGACTGAGTAGGATGTTGGACCCACTGATTTGGTGTCGGGGATTGGGGCACTCGTTGATGTGCCGCTTAATGTATACCATTTTAGCGTACCTCCCAGTGAGGGAGTGGCTACTAGCGGAGACGCGACCTGGTTCACGCAGTACGTAACCGGTGTTGTTATCCCCGGCGAAAGCGGAGCGTTAACGGTGAGGGAAGCTAAGCTGGTTGACCCTGTCTGGGCTGGCGCACTGGCTACTACCCGAACCTGGTAGCCAGTACCAGCGCCAGTCGATGATGGGATTGTTGCATTGATTGTACCCGATGTTATGCTGGCCAGTGTGCCAATTGCCACAGGTTTTATCGGAAAAACACCGGTTGCGTCGGAGAGTTGTGCCGAGAAGGTGTTTCCAGCCGCAAAGGACGCAGACACAGTATACGTAATAGAGACGGCTCCACCGGCACAAACGCTGACCGGGCTGACCACCCCAGTCGAAATAGTCTGAGCCATACTGCGGGTAGATAACCCGGCAATACTCAGGCAGATAAATAGATAAGCGTAAAGGGTATATCTCATATAAAAAATGAATAGAAAGAACAGCGCTCAACGGTAAATTATATACGCAGGGAAGATGAATTTCGGTGGGATAGCACAGGTAAGAGTATGTATTAATTTTTTCTATAATTTACTGAATATTAGTTATTTAGCTAGTAAAAATTAGAAATATATTCTGAAAATATCCTCATTTGGTACACACAGCAATAAAAATGCCACTTCACACCGGAAGTGGCTACAAATGACGCAATAAATATATGTAAAAGAAAGCTGTTGCCGACCTTCAACCAGGAAACCACTACTGCACCGCGCTATAGATTACTTCGTGAATACGCCGACGAAGTTTGGTAGTGTTGATTGAGTTATTACCGGCTGTGGGATAAATACGGTTCGAGAGGAATACGAAAATTAACTCCTCGTCGGGGTCAATCCAAACTACATTACCCGTAAAGCCGGTGTGGCCGAACGACCGGGGTGAAACCTGTTGGGCCATATATACACTACTTGTACTGGCTGGATTCGGTTTATCCCAGCCCAGCGCGCGGTGGCTTCGGTTACTGAGTGTTTGGGTAAAATAAGGAACAGTCATCGGATTCAGAATACGCTGGTCGCCATACACGCCTTTCTGAAGATTCATCTGCAGCAGCGTAGCAATATCGTGGGCATTACCGAATAAACCGGCATGACCCGAAACTCCGCCTTGTACTGCTCCCATCTGGTCATGCACGGTGCCAACCAATAACTGGTTTCGGTAGTAGGTGTCTTGTTCGGTTGGGGCACAGATAGGGTCAGGCAACCGCTGCAAAGGGGTAAATCCGAGTTGGTGTAGCCCGAGCGGTTTGTACACATTGTCGGTCACAAACTTGTCGAGGGGTTGCCCGCTAACCCGTTCTACAATCTTTTGCAGCGTCAGGAAGTTGAGGTCGCTGTACACGTAGGCAGGCTTACCCGATTGGTCCATCTTGCGCGACATGGGCGATTGAATAACCCACTTCCAGACCGAATCGCGCAGGGCCGGAACGCCCCAGAGGGTAGGGGCAATCTGAAGGGTGTGCAAACTGTCGTGGGTAGCGGAGTAATAACTAGCTTTCAGACCCCCTCCGGGTAGGCGGGTCCGGTCCCAGGTAGTAGGATAATACGATACCATTCCCGACTGGTGCCAGAGCAAATCCATTAGCACAATATTCTGCTTGTTGGTATTCCGCAATTCGGGCAGGTAAACGGATGCTTTTTGATTTAGGTCAATCTGCTTCCGGTCGTAGAGAACCATAACCGATTGCAGTGTGGCCAGTACTTTGGTCAGGGAAGCCAGGTCATAGAGCGTTTCATCGGTTACCTTTTCCGAATTGGGGGAGTAGGTCAATGCACCAAAGTTTTTGCTGTACACAATTTTGCCCTTACGAGCCACCAGAATCTCGCATCCGGGAACTACATGGTTTTTGACGGCTCCCTGCGCAATCGCATCGATTTGATTCAGGATGGACGACTTCATGCCAACACTTTCGGGCGAACCGGCAGACAACCGCCCTGCTGGATTCAGTTTCAGACCCATGCCCATTTTCAACTCGCCCATCGAAATGGGCAGCATACCGCGTGCCCCCAAACCGCCAAACAATATCTGAGGCACCACGCGCTCCATTTCGTCCAGGTCCTGATAGGCGCAGACCAGAGCATCGGCTGCGGCAAACTTTGGCAAACTGTACGGCGATCCAAACGCCGTAACGACCACCTTTATACCCCGTTGTTTGAGCCGGGTTATCAGGTCGAGGGAGGGCTTGGTAAGGCCATACTGCCGATTTGCCGATTCGCTCATGCGGTGATAGCTGACAACCACTGTATTGGCATCGCCGATGTCTTCCAGTATAGTAGTCAGATTAGCCTCCGAGATGGGTTTATCGGGCAGGGCTATCGTTTCGAAAGGCGCGTACTGATTGAGTGTTTTCTGGAATATATTTCCCGGCTGGGCCCCAATGGCTATCGAAGCCAGCCGCAGCGTATCCAGCCGGTTTAGGGGTAAAAGGTCATACTTGTTTTCAGCCACCGTAACTGATTGCTCACACAGGTTTTGTTTCAGCAGTTCGGCTTCGGGGGCGTTCAGATCGGTGGCTAAATTGGCCAGATCAATGGGTTTGTACTGGTTGAGGCCAGCCCAATATTTGGCACTAAGAATCTTTTTGACTTTCTCGTCGATAAACTCCTGCGAGATAATCCCCTGTTGAACGGCGCTCAGGATATGCAGCGAAGCCTCACGAACGTTTTCGGGGTAGAGCAGGATATCGTTGCCCGCTATCAATGCCCGAAGGTTAACATCCATTGTTTTAGATGACCGACTGATGCCCCCCATGTTCAGTGCATCCGTAAAGACCAGTCCCCGAAAGCCCAGTTCTTTCTTAAGCAGTTCAGTAACGATTTTTTCGGATAACGTTGCGGCTAGTGCCGGGGTATTGTCCATAACGGGTACGTACAGATGGCCCGTAACGACCCCCATCAAACTGTCGGCAATGAGTTTCCGAAAGGGGTAGAGGTCAATGTCGCGCATTTGTTCCGACGACCGCGCTACGGTTGGCAGCGTACGGTGCGAGTCAGCACTGGTGTTGCCATGGCCCGGAAAATGTTT
This sequence comes from Cytophagales bacterium, assembly GCA_038236215.1. Lineage (GTDB taxonomy): Bacteria > Bacteroidota > Bacteroidia > Cytophagales > Spirosomataceae > Spirosoma. The sequence goes on from JBBSTD010000083.1 coordinate 22,463, forward strand.
GGCGGTAGCAATCACGTGCGTTTGCTGTAGACCGCGCATGTAGGCAGAGGCTTTCAGGGCTACGTTCTCTTTCGATTCGCCGAAGGAACGAACTCCAATAACCGGATTAGCTGGATTGCTGTTAATGTCTGAAACGGGGGCGAAGTTGATATGAATACCGAGCCGCTGACACTGCCGCCCAATTTCTGCGCCCATCTGGTAAATCAACTCATTATCCCGAATGGCCCCCAATGACATTTGTTTTGGGAACTCCATGGTACTGTCCAGCCGCATGCCCAGTCCCCATTCCCCATCGATGCCAATGAGCAGGGGCACTTTCGACTCAGCCTGATAGCGGTTTGTCAGGATAGCCTGCCGATGGGGGCCGCCCTGAAAGAAAATCAACCCGCCAATGTGGTTACTCTGAATAAGGTGGTCGATATACTGATAATGATTTTCATGGCGGTTAGAGAATGTGGCCACCATAAAAAACTGACCAATTTTTTGTTCGGGTGTGAGGGAATGGAATACACTATCTACCCACTGCTGTCCACTATCCGGCAGAGCAAATACTTCGACTGGCTGGGCGGCCGGACCGAATTTATAGGGCAGCAGTGTTGTTGATACTGCGCGAACGATAGGTTTTTTGACTACAGGCTTGCTTACGCGCTTGGTATGGGACAGTCGGTGCCAGAAGCTACGGCCCGGCTTGGTCAGGCCAAACGCAGTTAGTAAACTGACGGACAGCAAGCCAACAAGCAAAATTGGTCGTATAACAAGGTTCCGCATGGGCAATCGGTCAATAAAGGGTAAAGTCGGTCATCAGTGATCTCCGGCAAACCATAAAACTAGCCAAAGACAATCAAAATCTGGTTCTAATCACTAAATTGTCTAAGTTTTTAACGAAATAATGTATCAAAAACGTTCTTCATACCGGATTAATACAAAATCAACTATAGTTTGTAACGTGTAAAAATCGTGTAACATGCTGGCTATGAAAAATTTGAGCGTCAATAACGAATTTGCCCTTTAACCGCTATCACACGCTGTTTGTTGATTTTTTGACGACGACTAATGAAAAAAGGATGGATTTTACTGGGAGCCTTGCTTAGTATATCGCTTGGCGGTAACGCCCAAATAAACAGCAAAGCATATGCCACCATGCTCGATGCATTATACAAGAAGACGGTGCCACTAATGAGCGTAGCGACTTTGCAGCAACAGCCGGACGCTGTTCTGCTGGATACCCGCACGAAAGAAGAGTATAACGTGAGCCACCTGCCCGGAGCAAAATGGGTTGGCTACGATGAATTTGAGTTGAACCGGGTGGCAGATGTTCCCAAAGATGGGAATATCGTTGTGTACTGTTCGGTAGGCTACCGAAGCGAAAAAGTGGGGGAGAAACTAATGGCGGCTGGCTATCAGCACGTACACAATCTCTACGGTAGCTTATTTGAGTGGGTAAACGAAGGGAATCCCGTAGTAGATGGGCAGGGGAAACCGACTAAGCGTGTTCATGCCTACTCCCGGCTGTGGGGTATCTGGCTGAAACGCGGGGAGAAAGTATACGAGTAAATTAAAAGGTATGCACTGGACTGATGTGCGAAAAAGCAACGACAACAAAGTCATTGAGCATCGTTTTGGTTGCCTTCACTACATTTTGCCAGCCTACTGACACACTACTTTTCTGTTCTACAACAGAGACGGATGGCTTGGCACGCATATGTTTCCGGGCCGCAAATACATTGTGTGGTTGCCCCATGCTAAAGGCCTGAAAACTACTTCCTACAACTAACATACAGACAACCAGTACCGTTTTCATAAGCTGTGCGTTTAATAACAATACAAAGATATGGGTTTTCTTTGGTATCTTGCAATACATAGTACTGTATTTTTAGAAAAATATTTTTGTGCTGTACGAATCGGGTGAAAAGTAATACCTGGTTCGGGTTAAGGCCTCTTTCCCCAACTAGCCTTATCAGGCTGATTCAAATTATATAGACGCCAGCGTGAAGCGGCAGGATGGTGGGGACTGGTAATGTCCTGCCGCTTTACGATGGCGCCCTTTTAAATCTGAGTCGATGTCATCACTCCACCACAATCCGTTTCACTGCCCCATCTTCATGCTGAGTAACGGTGATAAAGTAGGTTCCCTGCGATTGTTTGCCCAAATCAATCTGACCCACAAACTCGCCGGAGAAATCCCTGATATCGCGTTTGGCTACTTCCTTCCCTTTCGTATTAGTGATGATGATACTTACATCCCCTTTAGCTGGTGCTGAAAACCGGACGTTCAGTTGGTTACGATCAGGGTTGTTGGGATAGGCATCCAGCCCACGGATACTGGCGGGTTTTCCGCTAAAGTTCTGGGACCAATTTTCGAAAGGACGGACAATCTGCCGATCAAAATCCCTGGGGAATTCAAATCGAAATCGGTTCATTCGGTCGGCCAGTGAGTCGAAGTTTTGCCGAAATTCGTACCGCCATGCCTGGTTATTGTTGGAGTTATTACCTGATTTAGGCAGCCGGTTTCGCTGCACGTAAGCATCTTTGGGTACTTTTTTTTGATCGTTTCCAGTGCGTTCGCGCGTTAGTGTCCGATTTCCATCATTACTTTCGATAACAATCGTCATCTGTGTACGTCCTTTATCCTTGCGCGTCGTTTTGAGTGAATCGACTAGCTTCGTAACGAGTTTATCGCGGTCATCCTCACTCATTTCATCGGCGCGGTAAGTACGTTCCGTTTCCCTGACCGTCGTGCCATTTCTTTCGATAATTCGGACAGTAACTTCGTTTTTTTCTGCTTTTTTCGAGGGTGTTGCCGGGGTTTGTGCCAGCGCAAAACTACTTAAGGCAACGGTTAGCAGCAGGGCCGGTGTGAACCGGGAGAAGGCTAAGACTGTTTTTTTCATGAGTTCAGATAAGGATAAATGAAGGATTAATAAATTAGCCAATAGGTTGTAGTCAGGCTGTTAAAGTTTGTTAACGAATTAATGAACAGCCCATTCCGTTCGTAGTTTTACTAACAGCTACAACGGTTTACCATAGATGAGAAAAATAATAAAAGGTTGCACGGGGAGGTGAAAAAATGACGAGACAACGAATACGCTGGATTGTTGCGCTGATGACTATTGGCCTATTGGGGCTGGTGGGCCTGCAATTGTACTGGATCAAGAGTGAGTTACGATTACAGAAAGAACAGTTTGCCTATAAGGTGACAGATGCGTTGCAGGAAGTTGTTCGAACGCTGGAACGCCAGGAAATTGTATACCTGACCCAGCAGCGAATTCAGGTTCAGGAACAGCAGAATAGCCTGATGGCCATCGCAAAAAAGGAACATAACCCCATTTCCCCGTCAGAAGACCGTAATAAATTTGTCGGCCAGTCAGAAAACGTACCCACAAAAAAGACAGCTGATCGCCCCAGAAGAGAAAGAGCGGAACGCGAACGGCCACTGGCCTGGAAAATGATGCCGCCCGGCCTGGCCTCTGCGGGGGCAATTGTCGTTCAGTCTGATGTACTACACCCCATAGTTCATCCGCTTACGGATGAGCAATCGGCCATTGTGGAGGAGTTTATTCGACAGCAGAATGAGTTAATGACAGTTGGCGACTGGCAGGCGCAACTGGTGCAAAGACAGCTATTTGATCATTGGGTCGAAAATGTTTTAACGACTGAACTGATTTGGATCAACAATCAGGTAAAGCGTGATTCGCTGCCGCGAGCGACTAACAAAAGCCTTTATCACAAAAAAGAGCTGACCAGTAAGGGGACTGAGATAGTGGAGTCTGTATTGCCTGCTTTGCCAACCGGCACCAGTCAGAACCGGGCAGAGAAGCAGTCGCACATGATTAAAGATATGTTCAAAGGACTGTTGCTATCCGACCGGCCCATCCAGGCTCGTATTAACCGGCTGGCACTCGATACCTTACTTCGGCAGGCATTGGTGGAGCGGGGCATCCGTATTCCGTTTGCCTATGCTGTTCGGGTGCAGGAGCAGCCCAACAAGTTTCTGTTCGCTTCGATGGGCACCGAAGCCCGACAATTTGATGAGGTCGGTTATAAAGCCGCACTGTTTCCGAACAACCTCCTGGAGACCGGCAACTACGTGTACGTGTATTTTCCAACCCAGCAGCAGTTCATTCTTGATCGACTGGGATTCATGTCCGGCGCATCGGTGGTGCTGATACTGGTTATTCTGGCTTGTTTCTATATTGCTATCAATACGATTGTCCAGCAAAAAAAATTGGCTGATATAAAGAATGATTTTATCAATAATATGACCCATGAGTTCAAAACGCCTATTTCAACCATCTCTCTGGCTGTTGAAATGGCGCAGGAACAGCTTCTGTCCGCAAGCAAGCCACTGGTGGGAGCGTATGCGCCAATGAACCAGTGGGAATCGGGCGAACAGCCCGATTCCCGGCTCACCCGCTACATGGGCATTATCCGCGACGAAACCCGGCGACTAGGTTCGCACGTGGAGAAAGTACTGCAAATGGCCCTGCTGGACCGGGGTGAAATACGACTCAATCTGTCATCCGTAAACGTGCATGACGTAATTGAAAAAGTACTGAACAATCTGGGGCTGCAAATTGAGCAGCGGGGTGGTGAAGTTGACCTGCATTTTGATGCTGACCAGGAAGTAGTGGAGGCCGATGAACTCCACCTGACCAATATAATCTACAACTTGCTGGATAATGCCCTGAAATATTCACCCGAACGTCCGCACATTACCCTGAGTACCCGAAGCCTGCCCGATGGGGTGAACATTACCGTTTCCGACAAAGGCATAGGGATTACCAAAGATCAGGCAAGCCGGATATTCGAGAAGTTTTACCGGGTGCCCACGGGAAACCGGCACGACGTGAAAGGATTTGGATTAGGATTAAGTTACGTTAAGAAGATTATTGACCAGCACCACGGCCAGATAACGGTCGAAAGCCAGCCCGGAAAAGGAAGTTCCTTTGAGGTATTTCTACCTTATATAATTGCGGATAACTGATTAAGCGAATAACTGATGCAAACAATCCATATGCGTCGGCTATTCGCTTAATCAGTTATCCGCTCATTCAAAAATATGCCCACCATACTACTCGTTGAAGATGACCCCAATCTGGGGCTACTGGTTCAGGAATACCTGATCATGAAGGGTTACCAGACCGACCGCGCCACTGATGGCAACAAGGGGCTGGAATTATTTATGGCGGGCGATTATGACCTATGTCTTTTTGATGTGATGATGCCGAAAAAAGACGGTTTCACCCTCGCAAAAGAAGTAAGGATGGGTAATCGTGATGTGCCTATCATCTTTCTGACGGCCAAGTCGATGCAGGAGGACACTATTCAGGGGTTTAAAGCCGGTGCCGATGATTATATCACGAAGCCCTTTAGCATGGAAGAACTGTTGCTGCGGATTCAGGCCATTCTGCGCCGGTATCAGCGCACGGCCGATGTAGTAGAGCAGACTACCTATCAGATTGGCTCGCTTTCATTCGATTATCCCCATCAACTTCTCTCCCGACATGGAGAATCGGGTACCGACGCGCCACCGCAAAAACTGACAAGCAAAGAGTCTGAGTTATTAAAATTGCTGGCACAGAACCTCAATCAGCCCGTCAGTCGTAGTTTTGCCCTGAAAATGGTTTGGGGCGATGACTCATATTTCAACGCCCGAAGCATGGACGTGTACGTAACCAAGCTACGCAAGTACCTTCGCGAAGATTCGGATGTTCAGTTAGTGAACGTACACGGTGAAGGATTCAAATTAATTGTTTAGAAGAGTTTAAAGTTCGTTGTTTCTATGTGCAGCCGCAACGACAAACATCAAACTAGTAGATAATAATACTGTGAGCATTTTAGTGGTCCGGTTAAGCAGCCCTACGTTGCCAGAACTGACAATTCAAGCTGTCAAGCCGATTTAGATCAACTGAGCCATCTACACTGAGTTGGCTGTATATCGTTTTCCAAACGCGCCGGTT
>JBBSTD010000084.1:0-28406 GCA_038236215.1 Cytophagales bacterium
CAGCGGTCCCCCCTCGTAGCGGCAATTGCACGGACGTTGGCATGGAGGCGTTCCCGCCTGGTACGGTTCCGCCCGTTCGGGCGTTCCGGGGGCGGGGGGGGGCTATGTGAGTCGCCAGCCAGCCAGCGCGATACGTCGTAGTAATAATACTGCTTGCTCCAGAGCATGCCAGCAAAAGCCTGACGCTGTATCCGCTTTTCGTCGTCGGTAGCTTGGTCAGGATGAAGGGGGGCGTAGAACTCATCGGCCTCTACCTGTCGCTTCGAGAAAATAAAGTCAAAATCGGCGAATGGATTCGGTAGAGAAGCCGATTCAAGCCGCAACCGCAGCGTAACGGACTGCCCCGCTTCAATGGTCGATGTATAATGAGCGGCTGCTTTGGTGCCCGTATGGTCCGGGTTAACGGTATGTTGCCCCTGTACGACATAGTCATTGATGCCGTCTTTGGGGTATGGAGAACCGGTGTGCGTGTTATAAAGCCGGGCTATATTGGATTCATTATCACAGAACAGCCACTCCGGTTGCTCATCTGCGTGTAAAACGTAATGGCCCAGGGCCGAATCCTCGACCGACACATTGCCGTCGGGCGATAAAACCAGCGTCGGTTTATAATTGGAAACCCCATCCGTATCGTCGCCATGCGCCCACGTATTCCGAAACCAGAGCGTGGGCAACAGGTGCAGTTCGGCGGTTTCGGGTCCCCGGTTATGCACCGTTACCCGCATCAGTATATCCTGCGGCCCGGCTTTCGCGTATTCAACGAAAACATCGAAGTAGCGGTCATCATCGAAGAGACCGGTATCGAGTAATTCGAATTCGGGGTCCTGCCGGGTTCGCCGACCATTTTCCTGAATGAGCCACTCGTAGGGGTAAGCAGCCTGCGGGTATTTGTACAGCATCCGTTGGTACGAATGCGTAGGGGTATTGTCTATATAATAATAGAGTTCCTTAACATCTTCGCCGTGATTTCCCTCGCTGTTGGATAAGCCGAAGTAGCGTTCCTTCAGGATTGGGTCCTGCCCATTCCAGAGGCCTAGTGCCAGACAAAGCTGCTGCTTGTCGTCGCAGACGCCCGCTATCCCTTCTTCGCCCCACCGATAGGTATAACTGCGGGCCATATCGTGGGTGGTGTAATTCCAGGCATCGCCATTGGCACTGTAATCTTCTCGCACGGTTCCCCACTGCCGGTCGGACACGTAGGGGCCCCATTGCCGCCAGGCGGGGTCTTCGAGACGCTGCTTTTCTATAGACATTTTTTAGGTTTACAGTTTTCTGTTTACAGTTTTCTGTTGGCTGACGCAAGGGTGTTAACTGATGCATCAGCCAACCGAAAACCGAAAACCTTATACTGGCTTCACCCTCCCGTGGCGAAGCCTTCAAATACGGTCATGCCCCCATCAATGAAGATACTGGCTCCGGTGATATAATCGGACAGATCGGAACACAGGAAAACGGCCAGATTACCGATATCCTGGGGCTGGCCGATTCGGTTGTAGGGAATCAGGCTCATCAGGCTATTCAGTGCCTGGGGCGTTTCCCAGGCTCCCCGATTAATGGGCGTTTGAATCGCACCCGGACAAATACTGTTGACCCGAATTTTACGGTCACCATACTCCTGAGCCAGCGACTGCATCATCATTTTGATAGCCCCTTTCGAGGAGGCATAGTTGGCATGGCCCGCCCAGGGGATTAACTCATGCACTGAACTCATACAGATAATTTTGCCGGTAGCCGATGACACGTCCGGGCGCGGTCCCCGGCGCAGAAACTCCCGGATGGCTTCGCGGGCGCACAGAAATTGCCCCGTCAGGTTAACATTGATGACCGTGTTCCACTGGTCGAGGGTCATTGCATCAAATTTGGCGTCACGCTGTAGGCCTGCATTGTTAATCAGGATGTCAACCGTACCGTATTGGGCTACCACATCGGCAAACATCTTGATGACCTGGTCTTCTTTACTGACATCACATTGGGCCGTCATCCCAACCCCGCCAGCGTCAATGATATCGGTTAAAACGGCTTCGGCATCCGGCTTCGACGATTCAACAGGATAGTTGATAACGACGGTAGCCCCGGCAGCCGCCAGTGCTTTGGCAACGCCCGTTCCGATGCCACTGCTGGCACCCGTAATGAGGGCCGTCTGGCCTTTTAGTGTGTTTTCCATGAATTGACAGAACTATCGTTTAGTGTAACTCTTTTGCGGTCGGTTAATTGAATACAGCGGTCAAAGAAACCGGACCAGTTTACGGGCGCAAACTACGGGCTGCCAGTCAGGCAAACAATAAATTAATCAACTGTTAATATAATCGGTCGCTCCTGCGGAACTTTGGCGGGTTATCCGGCCCTCTGTAGCAGCCGACCCCCGGGGGCTATCAAATCGATAATTCTCAACGGGATAAATTGTGGGTTATTTAGCTCTAAAAGCAGTTTTCAATCTTATAGTTCGCGCTATTTTAGTAGTTTTTCTTTCTGAAAAATACGCCTATAAGGCATTAACGCGACTGTTTATCCTATGTTTACTACCAAACGTGTTCCGTTTCGGGTTGTTTTCCCTTTTGCCTGGCCTTCCGTTTTCTTCTTCTTTTCTTACTCGGCCTTTGTTTGCCTGCTTTACTCGTATTTCAAGTGGACGTTCCTGGCTATTCCGTTCGTTCCGGTTGCTACTATCGGTACTGCCGTTGCTTTTTACGTGGGATTTAAAAATAACTCATCCTACGACCGGCTCTGGGAAGCCCGGCGGATATGGGGCAGCATCACCAATGCCAGCCGGTCGTGGGGTATTCTGGTGCTTGACTACGTTGTGCCTTCAGGAAGTAGCGAATAGGCTCAGTCTGATGCAATCCTGCAACCGATTCACCGGCAACTCATCTACCGGCATCTGGCCTACATCACTGCAATACGGATACAATTACGCCAAAAACCAGTCTGGGACATCCATCACGATATTGCTCATACGATTATTGAGCGCATCGAGGCATTCCGGCAGTGTAGTCTGGACAAAGAACTGAGCCGGTTTCTTTCCGATGAGGAAATTCAGGAAATCATCAGGCATCCCAATCCGGCCACGTTTCTACTGCGCCAGCAATCGGCACAATTGCGAGCACTACGGAACGGGCAGTACCTGACCGACTATTACCATGTCGATATGGAACGGATGCTAACCGAGTTCTACAACCAGCAGGGTGCCTGCGGGCGGATAAAATCCTTTCCTTCCCCGCGTCAGCACGCTTTTTTTAGCTTCAGTTCACCTGGCTCTACATTTTCGTTCTGCCCTACGGGCTGTTATCCGAGATGGCTAAGTTCAGCGGCTGGCATATCTGGCTCACGGTTCCGTTCTACACCGTTATCGCGTGGATTTTCAACACGATGGAAGTAGTGGGGGATACCAGCGAAAACCCGTTTGAAAACAGTATCAATGATGTGCCCATGACCGCCATCTGTCGGAATATCGAAATTGACCTCCGCGATATGCTTGGCGAAACCAACCTGCCCAAACGCGTTCAGGCGGTCCGGGATATTCTCATGTAATAGCTGGCGGGCCAATTTCTCCTATCGCTACGACACCGGCCCTATTAGCTCGGCTGCTCCACGTACTATACACACTCCTTATTCCGGTCCGGTATACCATTGGGACACCTAAAGACTATGGGCTGTTTTATTGAAATCAGCGACGAAAAAGTAAATTTTTGCTGCCTGAAAATCATGTGCGTACTCGACCCATCCTGAACGAATTGCACTTTGCATATGAAAAGTAGACCCTGAAATTCATGGAGTACAATTTTTTTGAATTATTAGAAAAATGCAATTCATACGGTAAAAATAGGGACTTGTTGTACTTTTCTGATAAACGACCTAATTTGGCTAGAATAGATATAATTATAAAATGAAGTTTTCGTAAAACACTGGTTTTCAGTGATGGCACTCTTGCAATGAATCGCATTCCTGCCACACCTTTGTCACGGAAAAACAAAATATACAACCGAAAAAAATTTAACTATACAACCATGAAAAAAATCCGTCTATCAATCGCAGTACTGTTATCAGTATGGAGTCTGGCTGGTCTGGGAGTAGCCAAAGCCGACAATGGATCAGGAATGGGTGGTGTGAAAGTTGAGAAGTCCGCCAGCAAGAAAGTACGAGTATATACAAAGCCCGGTAACTCCGTTGATCTGGCACTTATTGATGCCGATGGCAATGTACTTTACCGGGGCGTTATTGCCAAGAATGAGCAACATTCAACCTCGTTCAATCTGAACAACCTACCCGATGGGCAGTATTATCTGACCGCTGGTAATAACACCTGGTGGATGTCGCAGGGGTTGACAATCAAAGCCAATTCGGTCAACGTCGACGAGCGTAATATCCAGCAGGTTGCCAAGCCTACGCTGACAGCTTACGAAAAGAATAAAATTGAAGTGGTACTGCCGGTTAGCAATGTAGAGCAGTCTACTGTGTCAATTTACGATCCCCAGAACGTGCTGGTACAAACGGATTCGTTCAAAGGGTCGGTGCGCCGGTTCGATTTGTCGGGTCTGCCCGATGGCGCCTACACCTTTGTGGTTGGCCCGGACCAGAAGCAGTTCACCACGCGTATCGCTATTCAGCACTAAACAAACTGCATGCCCCCTTGGGGTCCACCATTCACTACCTCAACACACAACGTGCGGTCAACCGCTTCGGACAGACCTGACCGCCAGTTCCATTCCGCCCGCTATTTTCGTCAGAAAGTAGCGGGCTTTTTTTGCGGGGAGCAGAACTGGGCTGTTGTCGTCAGTTAGGGGAGCCATATCCGCTGATTTCTGACCGTTCGTTAGAAAGTTGGGTGTTACTGAACCGGCTTTACTATAACTTAAGCATTGTAACCGGGAACACAAGTACCGAAATAGAGCGACTTTGGGAAGTAGCCTGATTCAGAACGGAATCTGTATATGGAAGATTTTACGCCAGACCAAATCAATGGTATTACCAGAGGCTACAACAGTATGGCTCGTGCGCTGAATGAATACCAGGTTATTCATTGGGTTGAGCTTTCGCATGAGCAGCAACTGGACCTGAATGCGTATCAGAACAGTCTGCTTAATCGGGCGCAGGATTTACTTTCACGGACCGCCCGACCCGCTTATACAAATACCGTCACGGTGTCGGCAGGCATTGAGAAAACCATTACCGACGCCAGGGTCAGCCTGAAACGAATCCGGAATATAGTCGTCGCCCTCAATGTAGGCGCACTTACCGTGGCTTTGGCCGCCTACGTAGCCCGCGCCGATTTGCGGGGCATTCAAACGGCCCTGCGTGAACTGGATCATCTGGTAATCCTTGACGAATAATTACTGTAAATGAGAAGCGGGAAGGAGATTTACTATCTCTTTCCCGCTTCTCATTTACAGTACCAATTACTTATAAAATCAAGCCTGATGGTGATTTCACGTCAACCAGTTCAACGTCGAAGGTCAGTGAATGACCTGCCAGGGGGTGATTGGCATCGAGCGTTACGCTGGTATCGGTCAGATCGCGAATAATGACGGGAATAGGGCGTGGGTTCCCGTCTTCGTGCATATTGAGGGTTGAGCCCAATTCCAGTGGAATATCCCCCGGTATCTCCGACCGGTTCAGCGTAAAGATCATCTCCTCGTTAGTTGCCCCGTAGGCATCTTCTACCGGAATATCTATCGTTTTTTTCTCGCCGGGATTCATCCCCGCCACGCCATCATCGAAGCCTTTGATCACCTGACCACTGCCCACGGTAAACTCCAGGGGGGTACGACCTTCCGATGAATCGAATATAGTGCCATCGGAGAGGGTTCCGGTATAATGCACCTGAACGGTGTCACCAGATTTTGCTTGTGCCATAATGCTATGTGTTTTGTTGGGAGCGTAGTCATTAAATGCCGGATTTTCCGATATGGTTTGGTTGTACGCTAACTTTTGACCAACTCGCTACTACGGTCAAAAGTTCAGGATTTTAACCAGAAAATGAACGAATAGTACCTGGAAAAAGACCCTCCAACACACAATGTTTCCTTTTCTCGGTTTACCTGACCCAATTTTCCTGGGTCCGTCCGTCGATTTATCTGGTGCTAATAGGCCCGGGCAAACACGACCCGCCCCCTGGATGGCTTACCGGAATACACGTCAACTCCTTCCTCTGGCTCCTGATCAAACGGAATGCAGCGGATAGTCGCTTTGGTCATTTCCTTGATGGTTTCTTCGGTTTCTGACGTGCCGTCCCAATGCGCCAGTATAAAGCCACCTTTCTCGATTTGTTCCTGAAACTGCTCGAACGTGTCGACCCGAAACGTGTTTTCCTGCCGGAAAGCATGGGCTTTCTCGTAGATAGTCCGCTGAATATCATCCAGCAGGGCCACAATTCGTTCCGTCAGTCCATCGAAGGGTACCGTTTCTTTGGTTTTAAGATCACGTCGGGCTATTTCAACCGTACCGTTTTCCAGGTCACGCCCGCCCATGGCCAGCCGAACGGGAACACCCTTCAGTTCGTATTCGGCAAATTTCCAGCCGGGTTTGTTGGCGTCGGAGTCATCATATTTGACCAGAATACCGGCTTTTTTGAGCTCCTGCGCCAACGGCTTGATTTTGGCCGACAGTTGCTCCAGTTGCTCTTCGGTGCGGTAAATGGGTACAATAACGACCTGGATAGGTGCCAGTTTGGGTGGCAGTACCAGGCCATCATCGTCGGAGTGGGCCATGATGAGCGCGCCCATCAGCCGGGTTGATACGCCCCAGGAGGTGCCCCATACGTATTCCAGTTGATTCTGTTTGGTAAGGAACTGCACCTCGAACGCCTTCGCAAAATTCTGACCTAGAAAGTGGGAAGTACCCGCCTGAAGCGCCTTGCCATCCTGCATCAAAGCTTCAATACAGAGCGTATCTTCGGCTCCGGCAAACCGCTCGTTGGCCGTTTTAGCCCCTTTCACGACGGGCATGGCCATCCATTCTTCCGCAAACTGGGCATACACCCCGAGCATCTGCCGGGTTTCGGCCTGGGCCTCTTCGGAGGTGGCGTGGGCGGTGTGGCCCTCCTGCCAGAGGAATTCGGCGGTACGCAGGAATAATCGGGTACGCATTTCCCAGCGCACAACGTTGGCCCATTGATTAATAAGCAACGGCAGGTCGCGGTACGACTGAATCCAGTTTTTATAGCTACTCCAGATAACGGTTTCCGATGTGGGCCGCACAATGAGTTCTTCTTCCAGTTTGGCATCGGGGTCCACAATAATCCCCGACCCATCTTCCGCATTCTTAAGCCGGTAGTGCGTCACAACGGCACATTCCTTGGCAAACCCTGCCACGTGCGAAGCCTCTTTGCTCAGGTAGGACTTCGGGATAAACAGCGGGAAGTAAGCGTTTGAGTGGCCCGTTTCCTTGAACATGTCATCCAGTGCCCGCTGCATTTTTTCCCAGATGGAGTAGCCGTAGGGCTTGATGACCATACAGCCCCGGACGGCTGAATTTTCGGCCAGGTCGGCCTTTTTAATTAACTCATTATACCACTCGGAGTAGTTTTCACTACGGGACGGAATTGCTTTTGCCATGCGTTAGTTGGTCCGTTGGTTCGTGAGTGGCTGACCAATTCACTACCCAACAGACTTTTTTTTAATGGAGGATTAAACCTTGACGGGTTAACTGAAATCTAATACCTGATAACTTGCAAAGATAGTTTTTTGCGCTATTTTTGTAATCAAACAGGTTAATTCTGTGTTATATATTTGGAGCAGAGTTTATATGAGCCTTTATTACTTTAATTCCCTTGCCAAATGAAAAAGCAACAACCATATTCTTACCTCACACTGGCTTTGCTGATGGGTTTCTGGAGTTGTTCCTCCAGCCTGCAAACTGCTCAGAACACTGGTGAAGTGGATGACCTGTATGGCAATTCCGGCAACGCAGCTGTGTACGCCAGCAATTCATCTGACTATAGCTCGGTGGCGTCGAAAAATGCCCCATCACAGCGGTATAGCCGCCAGCAGCAACGTTCGCTTCGTAATGCCAATCCGGACTATAACGAACAACAGTACGCAGCCAACGGCGGCACCAATACCGATGAGTACTATACGGAACTGAGTGCCCGTAAATTGAACCGGGGTCTTTCGCCCGATCCGGGCTGGAATAACGATGGTACCAATGCCTACAATTCCGGCTTTGCGAATGGGTACAACTCGGCCACTACATCGGCCTACAGCTGGAACCGCTGGGGGTATAATAATACGGGTTTCTACAACGGTCTGGGTTTAGGCCTTGGCATGGGGATGGGAATGGGTGGTTATGGCTTCGGTAGCCCATACGGTTCGCCGTTTGGTTACGGCTTTGGCAGCCCGTTCAATTCGCCGTTCGGTTATAGCAATTTCTACTCGCCCTTTGGCTATAACAGTTTCTATTCGCCGTTCAACTCGTATGCTTTCGGTGGATTTGGCGGATATGGTAATTACTACGGTGGTGGGTACGGTAATTATTATGGCGGTGGCTATGGTAATTATTATGGCAACTCCTACGTCAACAATAGCTACGTAACCGGGGCTGATCCCTACCGCGCCAGCAACCGTACGTATGGTGCCCGTGCAGGAAGTGCAACCAATGGTTACAACAACGCTTTTGTAAATACGCCCCGCAGTAGCGCTGGCGGTAGAACAGCTGGTACACCTGCTTACACAGGCAATTCCGCCAGTGGTAATACGTCCAATGGTTATTACGCTGCTCCCCGCAGCAACAGCCGTGGTGGGAGTAGTTACTATTACGACAATGGCAACGGTTCATCTAGGGGTGGTCGTTCAGCGAACAGTCCTGCACCGTCGTACAACAGTTCAGCGCCTTCGTCGGGCAGGAGTTCCAATAGTGATTACTACGCTGCTCCCCGTCAGAATAGTCGGGGAAGCTACAGTTCGCCCAGTTACTCCGGTAACTCGGGGAGTTATAACGGGGGGCGTGGGAATGCCAGCCAGCCAAGCTATCAACCCTCGCAACCTACATATAACGCACCACAGCGTAACTATCAACAACCACAACAAACCTACAGTGCTCCCCAGCGGACCTTCAGTTCACCAAGTCCATCATCCGGTGGTGGTGGCTACTCCGGTGGTGGCGGTGGCGGGGGTGGTTCCAGAGGTCCCCGGTAGAATCTGACAAATTTGTTAAAATAAAAGCCCATCGTTTAGGACAAACGATGGGCTTTTTCGTTATTACTAGTAGTACAATTAAACATAAAGCCGTATTTTATGTCAAACGATATATACGGACCTATCACAATCATTCCATGACTACTAGACTATTTCTTCTGTCAGCTTTCCTTCTGAGTGCTGGCATAGCTTTTGGGCAAACCGGCGATATTTACGCTGGGGAAGCCTTCCGGTTCTCGGAAATACAACAGAACGGCACCGCCCGTTTTCGGGGCCTTGGTGGTAACCAGACCGCCCTCGGTGGGGATGCCAGTTCACTGTTTGGTAACCCGGCGGGTCTTGCCTTTTATAACCGCTCCGAGGTTAGCATTACCCCTACCATCAACCTGAACAACACGCAGTCAACGTATCTGGGCACTACCACTCCAAATAACGGATCCAAGTTTTCGGTTGGGCAACTGAGCCTTATTTTTGCCGGTGGTGGTAAAAACGAGGGCCGCTGGAAACGGTCTACGTTTGGCGTAGGGTATCAGCAGAATATCAACTATTTTAACCAGTTTACCTTTCAGGGGCGCAACAACCGCAGTTCGTTTATCGACCCCATCATTATGGATGCGAACAGCCGCAACGTAACGGGTGCTCAGATAGATGAGCAGTATGATCCTAACACCAATCAGGCTACTGACCTGCTTGCTGCGGCTTATCAACAGTACCTGATCGATGGCACCCCCTTTACCGACGCCCAGGGAAAGCCCAATAGCCAGCCGCCATACAGTCGGTTCGATCCACTCAAACCCCGCGATCAGCGCAATATCTTCACCTCGTCCGGGGCACAGTCGCAGTGGACATTTGGGTACGCGGGAAACCTGGATGACAAGCTTTATCTGGGAATAAACCTGGGCTTATCCAGTGTGCGCTACACGACTGATAATGTGCTTACTGAGAACGTTGTGAACGGAACCGTACTCGATAACTACTCGCTGCGTGATCAGTTAAGCGTTAAAGGCAACGGGTTTAATTTATCGGTTGGTACCATCTACAAACTAACGCCCGATATCCAGATTGGGGCGAACGTGGCTACCCCAACATTTACGAGTTTACGGGAAACCTATTCACAAAGTGTGAGTGCGGTGGCTTTTGATCGTACACTACTTAAGAACAGTACGGTGGGTGTTCAGCCGAATGACTTTAATTACAGCGTAACATCGCCATTCCGGGCGTCAGGAGGAGCTACGGTATTTTTAGGGAAAGGTAAAATTGGTTTCCTGACCGCTTCGGCCGAATACGTCGGTTACGGTGGTCTGCGAGCCAGCACATCGGATAACAGCAATGCGCAGGCGAATAGTGATTTCAAGAATTCCGTGCGTACGTCCGTTCAGAACACCTACCAGAACACCGTCAATGTGCGGGCCGGGGCGGAGTTTCGGGCCGGGCTGTTTCGCATTCGGGGCGGTGTTGCCTATCTACCCGATCCGTACCTGCGGCAGCTGGACAACATCGACCGGAGCAAGTTACTGGTATCCGGTGGGCTAGGCATTCGAAATGATCGCTTCTTTGCTGACGTATCCGGCACGTACAATACGTTTAAATCGGCTTATACGCCTTATACCCTGCCCAACACGGCCAACTACGGATCTGCTCAGATCAATAACAACAACACAACCGTTGCGCTGTCAGTAGGCACTTTTTTCTGAACAAAACGCTGATTAAAACAGGATATTCCTTAATGCAAAAGAAGACGGTCTCGTGGCCGTCTTCTTTTGCATTAAAGCCATTCACCCACCCGTCTCAATACGTCATCTTCGGTTGTTTCGCCAGAAATAATGATGTTAGCCTGCGTATAAACGGGGAGTCGATCTTCGTATCGTTTCTGTAAGGTAGCGAGCAGCTCGGGATCACTGGCGTTGTTTAGTGGTCTGTCTTCATGCGTGTGAGCCAGAATACGCCGGGCCAGCACCGGTACCGGCACATCCAGAAAAATAGACACACCAGTAGCATTGATATAGTCTATATTACCATGAAAACAGGGCATTCCACCACCCGTTGAGACCACCAGGTTAGCCCCGGCCCGGATAGAACGCAGCACATCCCGCTCGATCTCCCGGAAGTAGGCTTCGCCTGACCGGGCAAAAATTTCGGCTATAGAACGGCCTTCTTCGCGAACAATGACCTTATCGGTATCAACAAAATGATAGTGAAGGATGGCCGCAATACGCTTACCCAGCGTACTCTTGCCAGAGGATGGCATACCAATCAGGAAGATGTTTTTCAAGGATAGTGGTGACGAGTGAGGAGTTAGGAGCGGGGAGTTACTGACGCTCGCGCGGGGGCAGCCGGTAACTGGATGCAGCAGCAACTCCCTGTTCCTGACTCCTCACTGCTGTTTACTTAACGAAATTACCTCCTCCGCACCCGGAGTCGTGTTATAATGCCACTTGCCTTTAACGACCCCGTTGCTCATGAGCCAGGTGCCAGGATTAGAACGCATAATCGTTTTCAGGACGGTAGCATCGGCTTTGTAATAGGGCACGGTTGTTAGCTGATACTCCTTCCGAAATGCCTTTATGTCATCGTCATTGGTAGAGGTAAGAATATAGGCAGAGACAGTCGATCCTTTCAGGCCCTCTACCAGGGACCGGATAGCGGGCAGGCTACCAGCATCGATGTCTTTCGTGTCTTTTATAATGATAAAGAGTTTGTTCCCCTCGAACGTTTGCTCCGTAAAATCACCTTCATCATTCCAGACCCGATAATCCGTAATTTTGGGTTTTGCTTTTTCATTTACCAGCACCATTTCCTTGAAGGTATACGCCTTATCGGTTGGGTAGGCGTCAAACTCCTCTTTTTTGCCGTCTTTTTCCATTACGTACTTATACCGCAATGGCTCCGAGGGTTTCATACCGGCTGGTATGCTTTTACCCACGGCGTAAGGCAACATATCGATAGGGGGTAGAAACTGAACGGCGTAAATACCCAGGCCCAAAGTCAGTACGGTGGTCAAAGCGACCAGCCAGCCCGTTTTTCGGGAGCGCAGCCGGTTGCGGTGGCCGATGATAAACAGGATGAGCACCGTGAGCACAACGTCTTTTCCGAACGATGTCCAGGGTTTTAATTTGATAGCATCCCCAAAACAACCGCAGTCCGTTACCCGGTCGAAATAAGCCGAATAGAACGTCAGGAACGTAAAAAAGGTAATAAGGAAGAACAATAGCCAGACCGTAATTTTAGGTTTATAGGATGCCAGCAGGGCTACTCCAAGGATGATTTCGGCCGCACAAAACACCACCGACATCACCAGTGTGAAGGGGACCAGGGCCATGAAGAAATCATGCAGGAAAGGCAAGTCCTGGGCAAAAACTTCGAAGTACTCTTCAAACTTTATTTGTGTGCCAACCGGATCATTTAGCTTAATCAGACCCGAAAAAATAAAAACGCACCCAACCAGAATGCGGGCAATTCGGGCCGCAATCAGCATCGGTGGCGTACCGGTCTTGATTTTGGGTGGTAAGGTTGTTGGGTTCATTTCTTTTCGTTCAGCTTTATCAAACAGAAAACGGCGTAGTTAATCATATCCATATAATTGGCATCGATTCCTTCCGAAACCAGGGTAGCCCCCTGATTATCTTCAATTTGTTTGGTACGGAGCAATTTCATCAGGATAATATCCGTCATGGAGCTAACCCGCATGTCGCGCCAGGCTTCACCGTAATCATGATTCTTGGCGAATAGCAACTCCATAACCCGATTAACTTCCGCGTCGTACAGTTGTTCCAGTTCAACGACCGGAATGTCCATGTTGGCCGGACCCGTACTGGTATTGGTGGCTAACTGAAGTTGAATTAGGGCCATTACGCAGTAATTGATGATACCCACAAACTCCGGTTCGATACCTTCCCCTACACGGCCGCCTGACGATCCGGTCGCGCCCATTTCCTGGAGCGTGCGAATCCGCTGGGCTTTTATGAAAACCTGGTCGGTAATGCTGGGCAGGCGCAGAATCCGCCAGGCCGTACCATAGTCTTTATTTTTTTTCAGGAATAAATCCTTGCAGTGCTGGATAACCTGCCGATATTGGGATTCTGTGTTCACAAGGAAGTCGGTACGTTAGTCAGTCAGAGTGTCAGCCAGTGCTGGTGCAGAAAAGACAAACTGACTCAGCGACTAACCAACTGATTGACTATTTTGATGCCGAAAGATACGAAAAAAACGCTTGGGCGGCACTCCGCTGGGCGGTACTCCGTGAACTGCCGGGGACGGCTGGTCAGTTTGGAGCAGCCCGTCGTGATGGGTATTCTAAACGTTACTCCCGATTCGTTCTTTGCCGGTAGCCGGGTCAGTACCGACAAAGCAGCCATGGACCAGGTTATTGACGTGGCTCGACGGATGCTGTACGAAGGCGCTACCTTTCTGGATATTGGCGGCTACTCCACCCGCCCCGGTGCCAATGCTGTAAGCTCATCCGAAGAAGCCGACCGGGTACTCCCCGTTATCGAAGCTATTCTGGCCAGCTTTCCTGATGCCCTGCTGTCTATCGATACCTTTCGGGCAGACGTAGCGCGGCAGGCTATTGAGTCAGGAGCGGCACTCATCAATGATGTATCGGGCGGCACGCTCGACCCGGCCATGTTTGCCACGGTTGGCGAGTTGAACCAATCAGATTCTGTTCCGTACGTGCTAATGCACCTGCGCGGTACGCCCCAAACGATGAACTCGCTGGCGATTTATACCAATCTGGTCACCGAAGTTGTCGATGAACTGGCTGTTCAGCTCACAACGTTACGGGCTTTGGGGGCAAAAGATGTCATTTTAGATCCCGGATTTGGCTTCGCCAAGACACCTGCTCAAAATTTTCAATTACTCAGTCAACTGGATGCTTTTCGGGTATTTGACGAGCCATTGCTGGTGGGTCTCTCGCGGAAGACAACCATCTGGAAAACGCTCAAAATCAGTGCCGATGAGGCCTTGAACGGAACTACTGTTTTGAACACGGCTGCCCTGCTAAAGGGGGCGTCCATCTTACGGGTACATGACGTTCGGGAGGCTGTAGAGGCCATAAAATTAACCCACCATCTAACTTTTTTTTAAATCACGCTTGCGTTTAGAAAAGCAAACACCTACTTTTGCATTCCCAAACGACGACAAATAGTCGAAACGAAGGGAAAACGATCTGGTAGCTCAGCTGGTAGAGCAATACACTTTTAATGTATGGGTCCTGGGTTCGAATCCCAGCCGGATCACCAAAATAGAAAACCCCTCTCATAATGATTATGAGAGGGGTTTTCTATTTTGGTGATATTTATCGGAATAATTTAGATACACATTGGGCGGTGGATGGATAACAAAGCCTTTACCCCTGACTTCTAAAAGTGGTTTAGAGAGCACCTGACTGCGTAGGTGAATTCGTTCTACTACGCCCGGTAAACATTACCTACGGGGGGCGTATCTTGAGCGTAACGATCCAACAGACAGCCGCTCGGGTTTCCATACCCCTAAACACGAATATGCTAGCTATACTCGTTAAATACGAAGGCGTACCCACCCCGCACCATGTCGAATCAGAAATTTAATCGCTCCGGCGCCCCGGCAGTACCTCAAAGAACTGGGGCAGGTAGCCGGGTTGACCACGCCGGTAGAGCGGACCCGTACCCAGGGGGGCAAACGGTTGACGCTGACCGCGCAAAAACGGGAAATGCTAACCACGCATACCGCGCGCCGTTCGTTCGCTACAAACGCATTTTTGGCGGGGGTGCCCACGGTTTCAATCATGAAAATAACCGGGCACAAGTCGGAGGTGATGTTTATGAAGTACATCAAAGTTTCATCGGAACAAAACGCCCAGCTGATGCTGGAACACCCGCACTTTTCGGGATTAGGTGCAACCGTTCCCATTAGACCCCTGCAAGTAGCCTGACGTTTCCCGCATTTTTTATTAACCAGATCAGTACAGACCATGACCGGACTATCTGTTATCACGAACCCCGAGGGGAAACCCAAAACAATTACGGTTGACGTTGAACAACATGACAATTTGCTGGACCCGTTTGTACAGGGTGTTCTTGATTTGCTGGAACAACAGGCCGAAGATACCGAACGTGCCGACTTCCAGGCTGCTGCTCACTACGCGCTAAACCGGGGCTATGGTGACGACGAACCCGACTATGACGACGTACCAGCTATGACAACAACCGCACCCCATGAATGAAGAAAATATATAGGGCTGGCTGATCTGGTACAATCGGATGGGAGCCGCAAACGACGTCCGGTCCTGCTGTTACGTCAAATGCCGAACTATGGTGATTTTCTGGTTTGTCCCATTTCCTCGCAGCTACGGCAGGAACAACCGGGCTTCGATGAGGTAATACAACCTAATACCGCCAACGCGCTCAAAAAAACGTCTGTGATACGGCTGTCGAATCTGGTAGCGATACCAGCCACTGACATTCTACGGGTTATTGGCACTGTTCCGCCTGCGCTACATACAGACCTGTTACAGCGATTGGCTGACTACCTAACGACCACCTGACCAATGGAAACCTACCAGCATTTAGACGGCAATCACCCGAATAACGCCGATGAGCGGGCCGCAATGGTTGCCCGGTTGCTCGACCTGATTGACCGGGCCAACGCTGCTATTGATTTCCACCAGAGTTTTGACGAACCTGACCGGCTGGCCATTAGTGAAAACCGGGAACTACGGGAACGGTATGTCCGCGAACTGACGGACCTGTTGCATGATTTTCGGATAGAGGGCGAACTACGCATTCGGGAGGCTGCATAACCACCCGCGCCGGGGTTGACTACAAAAGCTACAAGGGTAAGTGAGGCAACGTGGTTTACTTTCAATTAGATTTTTTGGGGCATGAAGGGCGGTAAATGTCCCAAATCCTCTCCCCAGTAAAAGACGATACCAGACGACCACCGGCTGACCATTGGAAAGAAATTGAGTACTGATTAACGACTAAATCAGGCGTTGACCTAGTAGGAGGAGCAGATTTTTGTCCTGTTCTGCCGTACGTAGTTCTACGGAATTTAACAAGTATTTTCGCTCAAATAAGGAGTAAGTCATTGGTAGTCAATTAATAATGGCTTAAATTTCCTTTCCCTTACTTGTCATTCCACATGAAAAACGGCCCTGTTTCTTCCCTGACTATTCAGTCTGGTTCTCCAGCCACTCCGACGGATCTGCCGACTATTCATGAAATCACTCCCATCGGCAAGATCATAAAAAGCACGGTCGGTTTTATATTATTCTTACTCTGGTTGCTGCTGTTTATTTTTGGTATGAGTGTACAGTCCAGCACTTACCAAAACATAATTATTCAGAACCATTCGCTGGATTTCATGAACCTGCTGCTCTATGCCGTTACCTTCACGCCCACCAATACGGCGGCCCTGGCCTCGCTGGCTGGTATTTTGGGCGGATTCGCCAGCAATCTGGCAGCTGACAACCAATATCGACAACTCCGCCCGACGACGCTCAATCTGAAATCCGCCGAACTCGCCACTTATCTTTACATGACCGAAAACCCGCTGGTGTCGATGCTGCGGGGTTTCATTACGTACCTGATTTTCATTGCCGGGTCGTACCTGACCAACTTCACCATATCGACGGATACCAACGGCAATTTTATGGGGCTGACCGCTTCCTCCTATTTTAAATTTGCGGTATCGGTCTCCTTACTGGCTTATCTGGCTGGTTATGATCCCTCGCGTATGAAAGGATTAATCGATTCCGTTAGTTTCGCCCGCAAAGACCCTCCTCTACCCACGCAAGCCACCACCGTAACCCACACCGAAAGCGTTGAGGTCGCCACAAACGTTCCGCCGAGAACCGTAAATGGGCAAACAGGTAAGTGAGTTTCATGCCACGGCAGCGGATGCCAAAGGCTCAAAAAAGGACCCTTACTCTTTGCCACACCTATAGCCAGCCTATAAAACAGTATAGACGCAAAAAAGGCCCCGACCAGTAGCCAGGGCCTGTTGTTGACTTGAGTAACAGGGGTACTAATTCACTTTCAGAATCCTGACAGTTTGTGACTGGCCCTGGTTGCGGGTTCGCAGCAAAAGGGAGCCTGGGGGTAGTTTCGATACATCGAACAGATAATGCTCACTGGCTCCTGCCTGCTCCGTGCGTCTCTGGTCAATAATGCGGCCAGACATATCCGTCAGGGACAAAAATAGGGGCGTGTTTTCACTACCTGTTACTTCCACCTCCACAGCATGATGTACCGGGTTGCCCAGTAGCTTCACCTGTAGGCTGGCTGTCGGTTCCGGGCTCGTACCCAGCCGGGCAACACCAAGTCCCATGCAGTTGGCCAGCCAGTTGTAGTTGA
Organism: Cytophagales bacterium; assembly: GCA_038236215.1. Taxonomy (GTDB): domain Bacteria; phylum Bacteroidota; class Bacteroidia; order Cytophagales; family Spirosomataceae; genus Spirosoma. Next base: position 17,462 of record JBBSTD010000084.1, read on the forward strand.
AACTGGCCTCCCCCGGTGTACCACTCTGCGTGGCCCTGAGCCTGATAATGGGGTTGTCGGTGTACAAACGCAGGGTATAGGGGCCGGGGCTGGTAGTAGGCAGCATCTCATTGATTACCGAGAAACTAATGGGCTGTCCGCTTACACCGGTGTATTGGGGGGCAAAAGTCAGCCGGCGCTCCGTGGCCGTTACCGCAGCACAGTTCACGGAGGTTACGCCCGTGATACCGAAGGGGGCTGGTGGAGTAAAACCAGCCTGGCAAACAGCCAGCCAGTTGTAGTCGACACTGGCCTCCCCCGGTGTGCCACTCTGCGTGGCCCTGAGCCTGATAATGGGGTTGTCGGTGTACAAACGCAGGGTATAGGGGCCGGGGCTGGTAGTAGGCAGCATCTCATTGATTACCGAGAAACTGACGGGCTGTCCATTTAACCCTGCGTATTGGGGAGTGAAGGTAAACTGGCGCTCCGTGGCCGTTACCGTCGTACAGTGTACCGGGGTCACGCCCGAAATGGCAAAGCCAGCAGGCGGGGCGCAGTTAATAAATATTGCGAGTTCGGAATTGCCGAAGTTGGGTGTAACTAAGTCTGGACGATTATCGCCGTTGAAGTCGCCCACTGCTATTGGATTAGGGTATCTACCAACGGGAAAGTTGGTAGCCCCCCCAAATCCGCCACTGCCATTTCCTAACAGTACTGTGACGTTATCAGGTAGTGTGTCATTATTAGAGCGTACTATGGTTATAGCCAAATCGACTTTGCCATCGCCATTGAAGTCGCCTACTGCTATTGAATTAGGAGAAGTATCAACGGAAAAGTCAATAGCCGCTCCAAATCCGCCAGTACCAGTACCTAACAGCACCGAGACGGTATTGGTACCTCCATTTGTCGTAGCCAAGTCTTGACGGCCATCACCGTTGAAATCACTCACTACTATTGAATTGGGGTTAATGCCAACGGGAAAGTTAGTAGCCGTTCCAAATCCACCACTGCTAGTGCCCAATAGCACCGAGACGTTGTTAGACAGATAATTAGCTGTCGCCAGGTCTACTTTACCATCGCCGTTGAAGTCGCCCAATGTAACCGACCTAGGGTTGTCACCAACCGCATAACTAGTTACTGGCCCAAATCCACCACTGCCAGTACCAAATAACACCGAGACGGTATTGGAGGAAGCTATGTCAGCCGTCGCTAGATCGACTTTACCATCACTATTGAAGTCGCCTAATACTAGCGAACTTACAAACTTACCAATGGGAATATCGGTAGCCGCTCCAAATCCGCCACTGCCATTTCCTAACAGCACCGTGATATTGGTGGAACGACTATTACCCATAACTACATCAGCACGTCCGTCTCCATTAAGGTCTCCCACTGCTATAGTAATGGGCTGCTGACCAGCAGAAAAACTAGTAGCATCCCCAAATCCACCACTGCCATTTCCCAGCCGCACCTTTAGGGTGTTATCGCCCACGTTAGACGCAACTAAGTCTGCCCGGCCATCACCGTTAAAATCGCCGACGGCCACGAAAAGAGTACCCGGAGGGGCGTATACGGATGTCTTATTGAAACACTGCCCCCGGCCCACTGTGCTGAGTCCGGTTAAGAGCAAACACACCAGCCACCAGCCGGGAGATGGACCAAGGTTGACCGGCTGACTGGATACGTAGTGATTTCGACGCCCCCTGGGGCATAATAGTAGGAAATTTTTCATAAAGGGGATGGACGTTAGGGTAACTACACCTGACTTATACACGCAGTAGACACGGAAAGGAAACCCAGTCTGACGGCTTATCGGGTCTGCGCAGGTATAACTAATCAGTGCCGGGCTAAATTGACCTCACGGAGAATGAGGGCAAAACAACGTACTAAACTGGCCTAAAACATTGCTATACAACTATGCCGGGAGGCTACAGTTGCGTGCGCTGGAAAACACTTTTACCATAACAATAATATTATTAATTAGGATAATAAATAGTTATTTTTTATTAAACGGTAGACTACTCGAATTCCGTTAGGCAGAAAGGCAGTCCATATACTTTGCTGTTTCAGCCGTGAGCGATAGTAGATGCCCTATCCCCAACGATGAAAGGTATCCGGTTTGCGTCGATACTTTCATGTGAATACGGGGCAGAAATTAATTCCGTATTCACGTTAACAGGAACCAGTGAACTACACCGCATAGGTTCCGTCGGCGGTTTGGCGTACGAGTGCGAGGGCGGCTAAGGTATCCAGCAAGGGTTGTACTTTGCCGGGGGGTGTTTTCAGGAAAAGGGCGGCTACCTGTTTGGTACTGATTGGAATGCCCGCCTGCTGAACGGCATCCCGAACGGCCTGCATCTGTTGGGCCAACGCTGTCGGCCATTCTGTTTTGCTGACCTCCGCAGCGGGGGCACTGGTTTTGGTTGCCGTAGTGGTCAGGCCAATTACCTGCTGTTGGCCGGGTGCCGGAACGCCGGACCGCTGATACGCGGGGCGCAGGTAGCGAATGGTTCCGGCGGCTTCTTCGGCGGCTCGTTCATGGTTTAGGTGAACCAGCCGGGTTAGTATCTCACTGTCGGGTAGGTTGTCAGGCCATCCGTAGGCATCGGCAACGGCCGCGTTGATTTGTTGGTGCAAACTGAGCACCACCGACGCCAACCCCTGTTGGTTGATGGTTTGGTCTTTTTGACTAAGGGGTTCGCCCGCCTTTAACTTCTCAACGACGTTATACAAATCGGTTAGCGTTAAGGTAGGGTGTGCGGCCTGTTGGCGTTTGCGGTGCGCGTCTAGCTGTTCGGCCAGTTCACGAATACGGGTCTGTTGTTCCGGTGTTGCATCGGGAAATGGGAACGGGTCAAAACAGCGGGTTTTGTTATACCGGGGCGTATTACCTCCTAAATCTCCTCCAGCCGCTAATGCCCAAACTACGTGAATATTGCTTGACAAAACCCCAAGATAATAGGCATCGTCTAAGGCGGTTGCTACGAGCATATTGTCTGGCAAAATTTCTGCATTCAGGAATTGAAACACACGGTGTTTAGCTGTTTCAACTGTTGCTATATATCTACCCATAGAGTTGATAGCCGCTCTTAAATCGTCTCTAGTCCGCCCGTGAAGCCACCACTTTTTTCTCACATTTGGCTCTTTGCTTAAATCTCGCTCTGGTTTTACTCGCTCAAGAATGTGTTGATAGGCGATAGGATGATATTTAAGGGCATATGTGTCAGACATTCCGAAGAAATCAATCACTTTTACGCCCCTAGCATTTCCTGTAAAATCCTTTCCATTTAAGTATCCCTTTATCACTAAGATACTTGTAGGTTCACTACGTAAGATAATATTAGCCTGATCTTCATTAAGGATGAATCCAGCCCCATATAACTGCATTCCCCGGTTAGACAAACCGTCGTTTGATTTTAGGGGATTAGCTGAATCTAGTTCAGCACCGATAGTCAGATCCGATAAAATCCTTCCTTGCTCCTCGCTAAAATTTACCTCAGATGCCTCTTCGCCTATCGGAATGGTTTCCGACTTCACGGTCAATAACTGACCAGTAGTAGCTGACTGTGAATTTGGGCTGTTTTCAGCTACTGTCATCGCAATACGAACAGCGGCACCGTCAGCACTTTCAACCCACGGATGGTCTGGAATGGCAAATCTGAGAGATAAGGGGGGATTATCCCCTTCCAAAAACGGTTACATCACGCGCCGATTGAACGTCTGTTTCAGGCTATTCGTCGTAATGAATCCAAACCGTTCGGTATTTCCTTGTCTTACCTGTTCAGCAGCGTTGTACCACCAAAACATGACCAAATCAGCCGAATCGGGTACTTTACCTTTGTATGTCTTGCGCAGGGCTTCCGTGTAGCCATCGCCTAACGCATCCCGCATTCGGGCCGTACCCAAACACGGCGGGTTCCCTACGATGTAATCGGCTTGCGGCCATTCGGCGGGTTGCGGGTTCGGGTAGTCGTAAACTGTCGTGCGGGCGGTTTCGTCGGGTACGGGTTGGCCGGTTGCCGGGTGTGGTTTGGTCGTTACCCCATCCCACCGCGTAACGGATTGGCCGCTGGCATCCAGACGCGGAACGGGCGGGCCGTGCTGCAATACGGCATCCTGTTGGTGTATGTTCTCGTATTCGTCCAACAGCGGTTCGGGCAACTCACTTTCGCCGTGGGTGCGCAGGTGCCATTGCAGATACCCGATTTTCAGCACCACATCGGCAATGGCAGCCGCGCGGGGGTTCAGTTCCAGCCCCAGCAGTTGCCGGGGTGAAATGGTCGTCCCTCCGCTGAGGTTGAGCAAACCCGTTCCGCCGTAGGAGTTGATAGCCGCCAGTACTTCACCCTCCAGCCGTTTGAGGTGTTCCAGCGTTACGTACAGGAAATTACCCGAACCACAGGCCGGGTCAAGTATTTTGATGGTCGTGAGCCGCCGTAGAAACCTTTCCAGTTCGGCGCGGGCCTGTTTGTCTTTCCCTTCGTCCAACAGTTGCGCGGCCGCAGCCTGAGCCGCTGACCATTCCCGGCGCAGGGGTTCCAGCACCGTCGGCAACACCAGCCGTTCCACGTACCGGCGCGGGGTGTAGTGGGCACCCAGGCTATGCCGTTCGCGGGGGTCCAACGCCCGTTCCAGCAGGGTGCCAAAAATGGCCGGTTCTACGGCGGTCCAGTCGGATTCTGCCGATTTGAGCAGCAGGGCCGTTTGGTCGGCGGTTAATGGCAGCGCCCGGGCATCGTGAAAGAGTTTGCCGTTAAACTTACGCAGACGTGCCTTCAGGTCGGGAGAGAAACCGCCCGTGTCCATCGTATGCCAGAGCGTTTGCAAGGCATCGGGCAAAAACTCACGCAGATCAGGTTGTGAATATTTCCGCAGCATCCCGGTAAAGGACGTTTTAGGAATCAATCCCACATCTTCCGAAAACATCGTAAACAGGCACCGCATGAGAAACTGAGCCACCAAATCGGGGGCGTGTCCCGCGTGTTCCAATTGGGCGGAAAGTTTCGCCAGATAGCCCGCCAGTTCACGGGTTACGCGGGCCGCGCGTCGGCTGGGGTCCAGTTCGGCGGGTTTGGTAAAGATGTCCCGTAACATTGCCCGCGTATCGGCATCGGCTAGTTTCGACAACGGGAGCCGGAAACGGGTCTGGTCGGGAAACGGTACAAACTGATCACCCACCCCCGAAAAGTTGCTGTACACGTCGATACAATACCCCACATCAACCACCAGCACAAATAACGGCCGGGGTTCGTCGTGGTCCGGCATTCCGGTCGGTAATGCCCGCACGTAGCCCAACGCCTGTTGGCGGGCGGTCTGCATCATTTGCACCCATTTGGTCGTACCACGCACGGCATGCCCTTTCCGGCGTTTTTCGGGCATGAATCCTAATTCAGCCCGTTCAATAGCCTTTTGCTGGTCGGGTGTGTCGCGGTTCGACCGGTACGCCGGAGCGGGTTCGATTCCCTGTTTGGTTTCCAGCACGAAACAGCCGCGTTTGTAAAGGTCAATCCGGCCGGTACTACGTTTGCCATTGTCGTTGAACTCCACCGCCCGCTCAAACACGTAGGCATCCTGCGTGGGATTGTCGGTAGTGGGGTTGGGCCGGTCAACACCGATGAGGTCGCAAAGGTCTTGCAGAAATAAACTGTAATTGGCGCGTTCGGCACCACCAGCCGGTTTCCACCGGGCTTCAAAGTCGGAATAGGTCACAGGGGAACAGGAAGGAAACAGGTAGATAGTAGTTTGATGGGATAAAGGCAGAATAGGCCCAAATATAATAACCGGGCGCCTAAAGGAGTCTATTCAGGGGGGAGGGGTAGGCCAATTCTCCAGCCGCGCCCCATCCGCAACCGTTAGTCCAGCCGAAAAAAACGGTGTCAAAATTCAGAGGGCGGGGGTGGTGGTTTGATTTTGGTTACATCGTAAAAAACGGCTATTTTACGGCATAGGATGAGGGACCAACGGCACAGGTCTACTACCCGAAAAACGGCTATTTAATTAGATAAGAAACAAGACGAATGGCACGACCTGACATCTGGCAGGATGGAATTGAAACCCGGTTTAGTCCCACCCATCAACCCGCCAACCGGGGGCGCAAAAAGGGGCATCCTAACCGCGCCACTATTGCCCGGCTCGTATTCGCCTACCTTGCCGATTATCGGCAGGAGGTTGAGCAACTACGGCGTAATAACCGCAATGCCCGAAGGCGGGAACGGTACCACAAAAAAAAACGGGCCGGGAAAGTATTTCCCCAGCCCAATGAAAAAAGAGTAATGTCTCAACTCTTGCCAACCTTTAGGGTTTGATTACCTGCCGGATGAGCCGTTTTAATTCGTCAATCTCTTTCTGTTGCTGCTGTTTTGTCATTTGTAGTTCCTTCTCCAGTTGAATACTGTACAAGGTCAGTTCCTCAATCTTTTCCAGTAGTTTGGCATCCATCTTAGCCACATCTACCCCCTTTTCAACCACCTCAGCTGCTGAAGGGACACCGGGCAAATGACCCTTCTGATGAATGTGTTGTTCCACTTCCGACAGACTCTTCAACTGATATCCTTTCTCAAAAACCTTATCACTCCAATCGGCCGTGTTCTTCACCGCTACTTTTACCTTTTCGGTTAGAATGCCCTTGCTCACAAACAAATTATAATCCGCTGGTGTCTTCTCGACTCCCTGCCCGATGATGACACTACCCCCGTTGGTATTTTGAAGAGATTCCCCGGTAATCGTCCAGTTCTCAGCGGCCAAGCGGGGTGAGCCGTTGCTGCTACCCAGTATCACATCCCCGCTGGCATTCACAGTTAGAAACCTGGTCTGGTTGAGGGCAGTGGCGGGGGAGGTACTCGTCAGGTTAGTGAACCGCAAGCCACTGTTGCCCGCTGTGCCCTGAGTGATCTCCAGCTTGTTATTAGGTGCCGTGTTGCCGATGCCCACGTTGGCCCCGTTACCCAGAATTAAGGCATTGGAGGCCGTCACGGAGGCATTGTAACCGATGGCCGTGGCGTTGGTCAGGGCACCACTGCCCGAGGGAGCGGTGGCTGCTACCCCAATAAATGTGTTGTTAGAACCGGTGGTCATGTTGATACCGGCATAGCGGCCGATGCTGGTGTTGTTCTGACCAGCGGTGTTGCCCAGCATGGCCCCATCGCCGATGGCTGTGTTGCCCCCGCCGGTAGTGGTGTTGGAGCCTGAGCTATTGCCCATGAACAGATTATAGCTGGCAGTGGAGTTGTTAGCTCCGGACTGCTGGCCCAGAAACAGGTTTCCGGTCCCGGTGGTGTTTGAGTAGCCAGCCTGGGAGCCTAAAAAGACGTTGGCCTGGCCTGAGGTGTTGGTATAGCCTGCCAGTGATCCGATGAAGGTATTGGTACCGGCGCTGGAGTTATAACCTGCCTGGTAGCCGACAAAGGTGTTCTGGGAGCCGGTTGTGTTGGATGTGCCCGCCCCCGACCCGGTAAAGACGTTGTTGGAACCCGTAGTGTTTACAGAACCTGCTTGAAATCCCGTAAAAATATTATCGTTACCAGTGGTATTTGAGTACCCAGCTTGGTAACCCGTAAAGATATTTTCACGACCGGAAGTGTTGGAATAGCCACTCTGAGTTCCCAGGAAGACATTGGACTGACCAGACGTAGTGGTGTATCCTGCCTGTGCGCCTAAAAAAGTATTATTACCGGCCGTAGTGTTATACCCGGCCTGATAGCCTACTAACGTGTTCTGGATACCAGTCTGGTTAAAAAAACCGGCTTCTCTACCCATCAGGGTATTTTGAGAACCCGTTGTATTATGAAAGCCCGTCTGATGCCCTAAAAAGACATTATCACTCCCACTTGTATTGGTAATGCCTGAGAATATGCCAATAAACTGATTATTGTTCCCGTTCAGATTATTGTAACCGGCTGATTCACCAATAAATACATTACTGCCCCCAGTAGTGTTACTGGATCCGGCAGCCCCGCCTAAAAATGTATTATAGGTACCGGTCGTGTTACTTTTACCAGCCTGACCGCCCACAAATACGTTATAAAGTCCACTTGTGTTTGAATTGCCGGCCAAACTGCCCTGAAATACATTAAAACTTCCCGACGTATTGCTTTTACCTGCATTGTTTCCTGTAAAGACATTATCGTTGCCATTTGTATTTGCTGTCCCACTGTTGCTGCCCAAAAAGACATTGTTACTACCAGTAGTATTTTTGAAGCCTGCTAAAAAACCTACAAATGCATTAGTAGAGCCAGTTGTGTTAAAAGTACCGGCAGAATGTCCTAAGAAAATATTTGCTACGCCAATTGTATTGCTGTAGCCTGAATTAAACCCCATAAATACATTTTCTACACCGCTGGTATTTGAATAACCACTATACGAGCCGACGAATACGTTGAGGTTGGCCGTATTGTTTTTGCCAGCCTGGTGTCCTAACGCGACAACGTCAGATGCTTCTCCCACGCCAGCCTGGTATCCCAGTAGTACATTTCGGCTCCCAGTCCCATTATTATAACCCGACCCCAGCCCTGTAAAAACATTGTATGATCCGGTAGTATTAGAGAAACCTGCCTGATAGCCCGTAAAGACGTTGCTCTGGCCCGTTGCGGTAATACCATTACCTGCCTGGAGACCCACCAGTGTATTGTAACTACCCGGTGCTGCGGAACTGGGGCTTGTAGCCACATAATTATTCTGAGCCTGGCCTATCAAACGGATACCAACCAGTAGGCTCATTAGATAAAAACGGTTCATAGTCTTACGGATTAATTTGAGTGAAGTTATCCTATAGGTCTTTCCTATAAATGTAGATAGTTATTACATGGAAAAACTATCTTTTTCGGACCCGAATACTACTTCTTATTATTCGGTCAACCTCGATGGGATACTTTGCTAATTAGCGTTAAAACCTGCCCCTGCATTGCCACTCCCAACGCCCGAACCAACTGACCGACCCGGTTATTTGCCCGGTTACGGGGGTAACCATCGAACAACCCCGACCGGCGCAGCGGTTTGTATCGGCGGTAATGTTGAGGAACAACGACGACCTGCTGATGATGCTCGACAGTCAGCACCGACAGTATGCCAAAGGCTCGAAAGTGGACCCCTACACCCAGGCGGCTCATAACGTTAGAAACCGAGAGAGTAACCAGCGCAACAACCTACGGCGGCAACTAATCCGGTTCCAGCAAAAGACGGAACATCAATTACCCCTGTTCCCGGAACAGCCCCGGTTGACCCTTACCGTCGAACAACGTGCCCTACTCGACTACTGGAAAGTAACACCCTACGAAGTGCGATTGTAGGACGTACTATAGGAGTGTTTCAATTCTCCAGCCGCGCTCAATCTGCAACCGCTAGTCAAACCAAAAAGAAACGGTGCCAAAATTCAGGGGTGGGGGTAGGTAGGTTGATTTTGGTTACATCGCAAAAAAAACGGGCCGGGGGAACCACCCACCCGACCCTAAAACGGTTACTGTTTGTTTCGGAGTAATCAGGGTTTGGTCACCTGCTTAATCTGCGTTTCCAGTTGCTCAATTCGTTTCTGTTGCTGAATCAGATACAAGGTCAGTTCCTCAATCTTTTCTAGGAGTTTAGCATCGGTCTTGTGTAAGTCATTACCATGCTCTACCATCTGCTCAGCCGAGGGGACACCGGGTAAATGCTGGTTGATTTTTATGTACTGCTCGACCTGCTCCAGCGACTGAAGCCGGTAACTGGGTGCAAACACCTTATCGCTCCACTCACTGGTGTTCTTCAGCGCTACTTTCACCTTCTCGGTCAGAATGCCCTGTTCCACGTACAACTTGTATCCCGCGGGAGTGCTTCCCACCCCACTGCCAATCACAACGCCCCCTGCATTGGCACTTTGTATATTATCACCACTTGCCGACCACAACTCTGCCCCCAACCGGGCCGAGCCATTACTACTGCCTAACACTACATTTCCACTTCCATCAACGGTCAGAAATTTGGTCTGGTTGAGGACACTAGCAGGCGAGCCACTGGTCAGGTTTTCCAGCCGCAGGCCAGCCGTGTTAGCCACCCCTGTGCTGATATGCAGTTTGGCGGAAGGAGCCGTGTTGCCGATGCCCACATTAGCTCCACTGCCCAGAATCAACGCATTAGAGGCTGTCACAGAGGCATTGTAGCCGATAGCTGTGGCATTGGTCAAGGCTCCGCTGCCCGAGGGAGCGGTAGCAGCTACCCCAATAAATGTGTTGTTAGAACCGGTGGTCATGTTGATGCCAGCATATCGACCAATGGCTGTGTTATTCTGTCCTGTAGTATTGCTCAGGAAGGCTCCGTCGCCAATGGCTACATTACCTCCTCCCGTAGTGGTGGCACTGCCCGAGGAGTTGCCCATAAACAGGTTGTAAGAGGCTGAAATATTATTGACACCTGACTGCTGACCCAGAAAGAGATTGCCTGTGCCGACTGTATTATTGATCCCTGCCTGACTACCGATGAATACATTAGCCTGTCCAGAGGTAGTTAAATAGCCAGCCCTATATCCCATAAAGGTATTTGATCCAGCTGTATTGTTAAAGCCTGATTGATACCCTATGAAGGTATTCAAATTGCCCTGCGCACTACTACCTGATTCAATACCTAAATATGTATTGAAAGATCCCGCAGTTGGCCCTCTTAGAATAATTTGTGAATTATATTGAAGAGAGTAGCCAGTTGCAAGATTAAGATTTGCATCTATCGTTAATGGACTTCCACCTGATACACCAATTGTTTGTCCAATAAGTTGAGTATGGATCACCAATAAGCATAGGACACAAATAAGAAATAAATAGCCTTGTTTCATGATAATTTTTATGTTAGCTGTTAGTCCAATCTACTCTACATGATGAAACTTAAAAACAAGGTTCAGGCGAATTTTATGGTTGGGTCTCTACCTAACCAACTCAGATAGTGCTCGAAGAGAGCCAGCCTAGATTCAATAAACTTACAAGCATGGCGGAATAAGTTAAAACCC
>JBBSTD010000085.1:0-28021 GCA_038236215.1 Cytophagales bacterium
GAGGGTGCGGCTTTTTGTTTAGTGTAGCAGTCGCTCCAGATCTACCCGCATCGATAACTGGCTGGTACCCGCGGTGGGAATGGCCGTGAAACGCCCGTAGGTCAGTTGGAACCCTTTTGCCTGCACCGACGCACCGAAGGAAATACCCGCCCCCCTGGTCGTTAGTTTGCCTTCGGCGCGTTTCTGATGGTTGTATCCCACCAGAAGGTTTACGTTGCGATGGATCAGTAACTCGATCCCCACACTCATGTGCCGGGCCAGTTTCTCGGTTACGCTGGTGGTCTTGGAAATGGGGTTACCACTCAGGTCGTAGCGAATGTTCAGGTTTGGGTCGTTGTAGCTGATGTCGAAGCGTTGCAGGTGGTGGGCCGTCAATGTCAGCCGAATGGGGGCGTATTGTGGTTTCAGGGTTACCCCCGCCTGTAAATCGAAGGGCAGGTCGGCCGGTCCGGCGTTCCGGCCCAGCGGCCCGTAGTTCCTGAGTAGATACCCGACGTTTTTGGCAACCAGCCCAAAGGTGAGGTCGCGCTTGGGATGCCGCCATACACCCCCCAGATCGGCCATAATGCCAAAGGCGGAATACGTTTCGATGCTGGAGCCAACGGCTTTGATGGTTGCCCCGAGGGTGAAATTTCCTTCCGTCCGGGCGTGGGTCAGGCTTAGGGCGTAATCGTTGGCCGTAAACGTGCCGAGGGTGTTACCCGCCGGATCGGTGAGGTCGAACTGACCATAACTCAGGTATTGCAGACCCATCGCCCAACCCGAATGCCCATTGGTACCCGCTTTTCTGATGGGTAATCCATATTGAAGCGTGTAGTATTTTGCCGCTGCCAGATAGGGCATCAGGCTAATGGACAACTCATTATTCTTAACCGAATCGGCCAGGGCGGGGTTGTTGAGGTGATAAGCGCCGTCGGGGCTGACGGCACTGGCTACCTGCCCGCCCAGAGCGGCTACGCGGGCGTGCGTCGGCAGGTCGAGAAACGAAAAGACGCGCTGTCCACCGAGGGGCTGGGCACGAACGGACGCAAAGGCCGTTAAAAAAACAGGAAAAAAGCAGAGCCAAAAACGTAGGCGTTTCAATCGTACTAGCACGGAGCAAAGGTCATAAAAAAAGCCGGGTACCCACTTACAACCCAAACTCAATTTTCAGGCCGAGAGCCAGGCTGGACTGAAGGCGGTTGCCCGGCTTGAAGCGGTCGTAGGTGAATCCACCGACGGATGTGTCGATGGGCGGAGTGAGTGCTGTCATGCCATACCGAATCCCAGCCGCCAGATGGACCAGTTGGCAAAGTTTTGTTTTTCATCCGTCATTACCGACAGTCCTTTATGGCCAAAACCTACCTCGGCCTGCACCGAACTTCGCGGGCTAACCCGTACTTCCAGCCCACCCTGAATGGTGGCGTCGGGGTTGAGCAGGAGGGAGAGGGGAGCCAGTTTTGTAATCACATGAACAGGTCGATACTGGATGCTGGAGTCCTGTCCAGCGGCAGATATAGATATCAATAGCAAGCCAACGAGGCAACGTGAACAGAATAGCATACCGGATAGATCGTTTTATAGAACGATGATACAAAATCATTCGGAACCGTTGGAATCCGGAAGAAAAATTAACTTTGCCAATACGTCATTTTCCTAAGACCCCGCTTATGCAACCATCAACAGCCAGCCAAACGCCGGAACCTCAATCCCTGAAACCAACTAAAACCGACCTCCTCGCTCAGAAAAATGCCGAAGCCGAACTCGGCGGTGGGCAGAAACGCATTGATGCTCAGCATAAAAAGGGGAAACTGACTGCCCGCGAACGCATCGCTCTGCTGGTAGACGAAGGCTCGTTTGAAGAGATTGGCAAGTTCGTAATGCACCGCACCCGCGATTTCGGGCTGGACAAAGAGCATTACCTCGGCGATGGTGTCGTAACGGGCTACGGCACCGTAGAGGGGCGGCTGGTGTACGTGTTCGCGCAGGACTTCACCGTGTTCGGCGGGGCACTCTCCGAAACGCACGCCGAAAAAATCTGCAAAATAATGGACCTGGCCCTGCAAAACGGTGCCCCCATTATCGGGTTGAACGATTCCGGGGGTGCCCGTATTCAGGAGGGCGTTTTATCACTGGCGGGCTATGCCGATATTTTTTACCGGAACACCAGAGCATCGGGCGTTATTCCGCAACTCTCGGCCGTTATGGGGCCCTGCGCGGGTGGGGCGGTGTATTCCCCGGCCATCACCGACTTTATCTTCATGGTCGAGAACACGAGCTACATGTTCGTGACCGGCCCTAACGTGGTCAAGACCGTTACGCACGAAAATGTAACGGCCGAGGAGCTGGGCGGGGCCAGTACGCACAGTACCAAATCGGGGGTTACCCACTTTGCCTGCGCCAACGAACTGGCTTGTATCCAGCACCTGAAACGTCTGCTGAGTTATATCCCGCAAAACTGCGAAGACGAGCCGCCTGTGCTGGCCTACGACGCCAATGGGACGTCGGACGAGAGCCGCCCGACCCTAAACAGCATCATCCCTGATAACCCGAACCAGCCGTACGACATGCGGGAGGTAATCGAGGCCCTGGTGGATGCGGATAGTTTTATGGAGGTGCACAAAAACTTCGCCGAAAATATCGTTGTGGGTTTTGCCCGGATTGCCGGTCGGAGTATGGGCATTGTGGGCAACCAGCCCGCCGTGCTAGCGGGCGTACTGGACATCAATGCCAGTACCAAAGCGGCCCGGTTCGTGCGTTTCTGCGATTGCTTCAACATACCCCTGCTGGTGCTGGAAGACGTACCCGGTTTTCTACCCGGTACCGACCAGGAGTGGAATGGCATCATTACCAACGGTGCGAAGTTACTGTACGCTTTCTGCGAAGCCACCGTGCCCCGCGTTACGGTCATTACCCGAAAGGCATACGGGGGGGCGTACGACGTGATGAACTCCAAACACATCGGGGCCGACATAAACTACGCCTGGCCATCGGCCGAAATTGCGGTGATGGGGGCCAGCGGGGCCGCCGAGATTATTTTCAAGCGTGAAATCGCCGAAGCAGAAGACCCGCAGGCTAAACTCCAGGAGAAAGTGCTGGACTATACCCAGAAGTTCGCCAACCCCTACCGGGCCGCTTTTCGGGGGTACATCGACGAGGTAATCATGCCCGACCAGACTCGCCAGAAACTCATCCGGGCGTTTAGGATGCTGGAAAATAAAGTGGCGAGTATGCCCAAGAAAAAGCACGGGAACATCCCGTTGTGAGGGATGACTCCGCTGGGCCAACGTATCATCATTTTTGTATCGCTCGGTTTTGTGGCGATTGGGGTTGCCCTGAAGTGGCCTGCGTTGGGGAATACCGGACGGGGTCTGTTCATACTGGCGGGCGGCTGGTTTTTGGCAGCGGGTTCGTTTTACCAGATGCGGCAGTACGCCGAAGAGAAAGACATATTTTATTACTTGATGTTTGTGTTCGCCAGCGTCATTGGACTGGGCATGCTGGCCATTACGGGGTTCTGGCTTTGGACGCTGTTTTAGGGCCGACATAAAGGGTATAAAACTGGATGGAAGAATTACTGAAGTTTGTGTGCGGGGCACTAAGAAAGAGGTGTTGACTATATGCTTTCGGGTAGTGTAGCCCTAAACGCTTATTCTATACCCCGTTATACCCGGGACATTGACATTGTTATTGAATTGCAGTCAGGTAACTTCCCTTTTTTTGCCGATGTATTCACCACCCGGGACTGTTATTTTCATCGGGAAACTGCCGAAGAAGAAGTTCGGCGACAAGGTATGTTTAACGTTATTGCAAGGTATGTTTAACGTTATTGACTGGCACTCAGGAATGAAAGTGGATTTCATTGTACGGAAGAATGACGAATTTCAGCAAACGGAGTTTGCCCGTCGCTTACGGAAAACAATACTGGATACTATTGCCTGCTGGATTATCTCGCCAGAGGATTTGATTCTGGCCAAGCTGCTGTGGATTCAGCAACTGTACAGCCAACAACAGGTAGATGATATCAAAAATGTAATGCTCGATTATCCGGCACTGGACAAGGCATATATCATTGGCTGGATTAAAAAACTGCAATTGACAACTTTTGACCTTTTCAGTATATGAACGGTACACCCGACCATATTCGACACCTGTACGCCAGTTTTATTATGGGTAAAACGGATGTGGAACGCTTTCGTATGGGTTTCGAAATGGCTGACTTTGGTCCAAGAGTGGTAGAGCAGTCAATAAAACAGCAACATCCTGACTGGTCGGCTGGGGAACTGAAAGCGGCTGTTTTTGAGCGTATATACCGGACTGATTTTTCGGCTGAGGAGATGGCTCGTATCAAAGCCTCTTTTCTGGAAAGCTATAATCGAAAATAATTCGGCTTTAATGGCAACCCTGTGGCCTTAATCCGTGTCTTTACAGTAGCCGCCAGCAGGGTGTGCCTGTTTGGCCTGTGGTTTGTGAAGAAACAAATCGAAACAAGGCTGCTGCTTTTATTCCGCTTTTATGACTCTTCGTTTACGCTTACTTTGTTCGTTACTCCTGATTACCAGTCCCCTCCTCGTTGCCCGTTCGCAATCCCTGACTGTGATGCCCACCGATTCGCTGATACGGATGGATGGGGAATTGACCGAATCCGTTTGGCAGCAAGCCAATGTGGCCAGTGATTTTATTCAAAATTACCCAAACGATACGCTACCAGCCTACAACCGCACCGATGTCCGGATGACCTACGACCGGGGTAACCTGTACATTGCGGTTATCTGTTTCGATAAAGACCGGGCCAAACCGTTTATCGCTTCGTCGCTGAAACGGGATTTCGATTGGGATCAAAACGATAACTTTACGGTGTACCTGGACCCATTCGGCGATCGAATCAACGGATTTACGTTCAATATAACCCCACTCGGCGTGGAGCGCGAAGGGCAGATGTACAATGGTGAACGGGTGGCATCGGAGTGGGATAATAAATGGCGTTCGGTTGTGAAAATGTACCCCGACCGCTGGCAGGCGGAGCTGATGATTCCCCTCAAAACAATCCGGTATCGGAAAGATACCCGGTATGTTCTGATGAATTTTGCCCGCCATGACCTTAAAAATAACCAGCGGACGGCCTGGCGACGGGTGCCGGTAGCCATGCGGATTTCGGCGATGGCGTTTGCGGACACGGTTCATTTCAGTACGCCACTTCCCAACCCCGGCCCCAATGTGTCCCTGATTCCGTACGTCAGCGGCCGGTATATAGATGGACGGAATGAAGGAGGCTCGAGCGCGTTTAAAGGCGGTATAGGGTTCGATGCTAAAATCGGCATTACCCCGTCCCTGAACCTGGATTTGACCGTAAATCCCGATTTCTCACAGGTCGAAGCCGACCAGCAGGTAACGAACCTGAGCCGGTTTGAACTCTTTTATCCCGAACGGCGGCAGTTTTTTATCGAGAATCAGGATCTGTTTGCCAACTTCGGTTCCGACCGAACCCGTCCTTTCTTTAGTCGGCGCATTGGTATCGCCCGCGATACCAGCACCGGCGTTATCGTACAAAATCCGCTGCTCTACGGCGCGCGGCTGAGTGGAAAAGTGGGTCGGGACTGGCGCGTAGGGTTACTCAACACCCAAACGGCGAGTCAGGCATCCGAAGGAGTAAACGGTCAGAACTACACGGTTGCCGTGGTGCAGCGGCAAGTATTCGGTCGCTCGAACATCGGGGCTATTCTGGTGAACCGGCAACGCGTTGGTGGCCCGGCCGATAGTAGTCAGTTTACCCGCATCGGTGGCCTCGAATACAACCTCCAAACCGCTAATAACCGCTGGAGTGGCAAGGTGTTTTATCAGCAGGCCATCAAACCCTACGCCCTGGCCGATGCCCGGTCAAACGGGGCTAACCTGTTGTATACCAGTCGCAATTTTTCACTAGAGGGGGGATACGAGTACATTGGTAAAAATTACCTCATCAACGATATTGGCTTCGTTCCCCGAACGGGCTACTGGCGGTATCGCGTCGAAAACAACACCACCTTTTACGTGAAAGGGGAACGGGCGGTTGTATCGCACGGTTCCTACCTTGGGGGCGTGCTCATCCGTAATATCGGTGGGCAGGTGACCGACCGTTCGACCGATTATGGCTACGGACTGACCCTTCGAAACACCGCCGAGGGCTACGTGGGTTACTCGATCAGTTATACCTATCTGTTTTTTGCCTACGACCCGACTAACTCCGACGGGCGGGAGCTGCCACAAAACACGGCGTACCGAACGGGCGGGGCCTTCGCTCATTTCGCCACTGATAGGCGTAAACGACTGAACGGGGCAATCGATGGCTTTTCGGGGGGGTATTTCAACGGTCAAAACACGAATTTGTCGGGTATGGTACAATACCGTTTCCAGCCCTACGGCACGTTCAGTATTGCCGCTGAGTACAACAATATCCGGCTGCCGGAACCCTACAAATCGGCTGAATACCTGCTGCTTGGCCCCCGTGCCGACATTACATTCTCGCGAAAAGTATTCCTGACAACCTTCATGCAGTTTAATAACCAGACGGATAATGTCAATCTGAACGCCCGGTTGCAATGGCGGTACGCGTCCGTGTCGGATTTATTCGTTGTGTATCAGGAAAATTACCTGCCCGGTTCGTTCTTCAGCAAAAACCGGGCGTTGGTTCTTAAACTCTCGTACTGGCTAAACGTTTGAACTCTTATGCCTAATCCATCGCCCAAAAAGTCGGGTAGCTTACTGAAGACCGTGTTAATTGGGCTGGCGATACTTTTTGGTATTGCCCTCGCACTGGGAACACTAACCGTGTTGTTTCCCTAGGCAGGAGCCCAGTTGATTAGTTGTTTACACCGCTACCGCTACCTCCATCGTCCGACTGACGGTCGCTATCGCCATCCCGGTCTTTTGCGTTCTGGCGGCTCAGGCGGTAAGTGAAACCGATAAACCCAATCCGGCTTTCGCGTTTCCCGATGGTGTTGGCAACGAAGTTCGACCCGAAGCTATCGATCTGAAATTGCAGGGTGTTAAAAATATCACTCATCCGAAGGCTAATCGTACCCCGCCCTTTCAGCACATCCTGTTTAACCCCCACGTTGACGTTGAAAAACTCCTGTATCGTTCCCTGCGCCACAATAAACGGCGAGCGGTAGTTAACGGCTACCTGAATGGAGGTGCTACGGAGCGGACGGAAATTGGAGGTGATACGGCCCGTCCAGCTTTTGTTGGTCCGGGTCAGCAGGCCCGGTATGTCGGCACTGGCCTGAATGGTGCGCTGAAAGAACGTGGCGGTCCCGTTTATCTTCCACCAGCGGGTCAGTTCCTGCTCCAATACCAGTTCCAGCCCGTAGTTCTGCGACTGGTTCAGGTTTAGGTAGGTTAGTTCCGTAATGCCATCGTCGCGCAGGGTTCGGTAGCGGGTTATCTCATTATTCGTTTGCCGGTAAAACAGCGAGGAGGTCAATGACGTTGACTTACCCGTCCAGAGGTGACTGAGTTCAAACGAGTTAATCAGTTCCGGATTCAGGAACGGGTTACCATAACGGATATTGAGCGGGTCCTGCAAATCAAAGAATGGATTGAGCGACCGTACCGACGGCCGGTTGATGCGTCGGGTGTAGTTCACCTGCATCTTCTGGGCCTGGCTCAGGTTGTAATTGAAGAACGCGCTGGGAAACAGGTAGATGTAGGTTTGATTGTTCTGCTGACCAGTTGTCCGCTGTTCCGTGTTGATGGTCGTGTACTCCGTTCGTAGCCCCACCTGATAGCTGAACTTTTTGAGTTCGTTGCCATAGTTGGCGTAGGCTGCACTGGTGCGCTCGTTGTAGACGAAGTTATTACTGATAGCCGTATTCAGCACCCACTCGTTGTCGTCCCGGTTTTCAAAAGCGTAATCGGCCCCCAATCGGCGATAGGTGTATTTCAGCCCCGTTTCCAGCTTTTGTTTTTCTTTCAACGGTTCCACATAGTCCGTCTGTAATACCGCTACCCGGTTATTCTGGTTGTTGGTCGCTCGTTGGTCACCAATCAGAAAACTGGAGGCCAGCAGGTTAGGAGGCAGCGTGGTGGTGTTCGTGAAATTCTGGTATTCCGTACCGGTGTTGGTCGACAGGGTAGCATCAGCCGTCAACTCGCGCCCTTCTTTGTCGAACGTGCGCCGGTACCCGAACTTGTAATCCAGCCCCCGTTGAGGCTCCCGTTCTTCGTTGGTCCGGAACGTTTTTCCGAGCGAAACCCGGTTGGCATCCAGCGTATTGAACGTTTCAGCTTCCGAATCATAACTGTAGCCGGGTCGGTACAGGACCGACGCTGAAATGTTATCGTGATCGGAAAGGGCATAATCGAATCCCAGCCGCAGGTTGTTGTTAACCCGCCGACGAATAGCATCGTTGCGCTGGGCGAGGTAGCTGACTGAATCCGTAAACAGGTTTTGCCGCTCCGACACCCGGTACTGGAACCGGTGGTCTTCACGGAAATTGTAGCTGCCAAACAGGTTCAGTTTCTTGAACCGGGCATTTACATTAACGGCCGCATTGTATTTGTCGCGGGTCCCTACGTTGAGTTGTACGTTGCCGTTGAAGCCGCTGGCCTGTTCTTTTTTCAGCACGATATTGATAATGCCCGCCCCCCCGTCGGCATCGAAGCGGGAAGAGGGGTTGGTTATCACTTCAATCCGTTCAATGTTGCTGGCCGGAATCTGGTCCAGCACCGCCTGCCGGTCCAGTCCCGTGAGACCCGACGGTTTGCCATCGACCAAAACGATTACGTTGCCACTGCCCCGCAAACTCAGTGTTCCGTCGACATCGACCGTCACGGAAGGTACGTTTTGCAGAATGTCGATGGCCGAACCGCCCTGCGCAATGGGTAACTGGTCGACGTTGATTATTTTGCGGTCCAGCGTGTATTCGTAAGCCGGTTTTTCTCCCTTTATCACTACTTCGGCCAGTTGGCGGGTGGCTTGTTTGAGGGTAATTGTTCCCAGGTCGAGGGTCGGTTTGCTTTGGGTGATAACGATCCCAGGCAGGGTTTTTTGCTCGAAACCAATACTCTGAACCAGGGCGTAATACCGGCCCGGTATCAGGTTGGGGATAGAAAACAACCCCTGCTCGTCGGTCAGACCACCGCCCACCGAACTGGAATCTTTTGCCCGAAACAGCCCGATGCTGGCAAAGGGAACAGCTTTTGTTTTCCCCTCCTGACTGGCCATAAGCCGACCACTCAGCTTACCTGTTTTCGGCGCATTTTCATTGTCGGTCTCGGCAGAGTAGTACTTGTCGGGCACGAAATCCTCGTCGGGTTGCTGGCTTTTCAGTGCATTGTTAGCCGCTGGTACATTCGTTGCGGGGACTGTCATGCCAGAGGAGCCGGACGCCCGGTTTATCCGCATAGAGTCGGACCTCGTCAGGGGGGCTACCGTGTCTGGTTTCATGCCGATTGCCTGGAGCAACCCATTCGACTGGGTAACTGGCTGCTGGGCAACAGCCGGGCAGATGGTCAGGAGAGAAACAGGTATGGCATATATGAAGGAAGGAAAGGTCATCAGTAAACGGTTGAGTGATAAATACTTATATCGTATCAACTAATCGTTTTACCAGGCTGTTCCCTTTTTCGCCTTAGAATTTCATTAGAATTTAATTTGAGGTGTTCATAAACTGATTATTACAACCGTTTTAGCTAGTGCCAGACGGGGTAGAAACAAGATGAACTTTTTGGCTCTTAAACCCTCAGACAGCCACTGCCGTACAGGTCTCAATCGCTTCCAGAATCACCGCGCAGGCTTCCCGAATCTGGGCCTCGGTGATGATGAGCGGTGGTGCAATCCGCATGGAGTTATCGCAGAATAAAAACCAGTCGGTGATGATTCCCTGAATGATAGCCTGGTCGATGATGGGTTTCAGCACGGAGAACGAGTCGAACTCCACGGCCAGCATAAGCCCTTTCCCTCGTATGGCCTTGATGGCCGGATGCACCAGCAGTTGCCGGAACAACTGCCCTTTGGCTTCGCCCTGTTCGTATAATTTCTCCGCACCGGCGGATCCCGCATCGGCGGAGGATCGTCCCTGAATAACCTGCAACGTAGCCAGCGAGGCCGCGCACGAAACCGGGTGCCCGCCAAACGTGGTGATGTGGCCCAGAATAGGATTAGTCCGGAATACCTGCATGATGCTGGCCGAACTGATAAACGCCCCTATGGGCATACCACCCCCCATGCCTTTGGCACAGAGGAGAATGTCCGGCACCGCGCCGAACCCCTCAAACGCCCAGAACGTACCCGTCCGGCCAAAACCCGTCTGAATCTCATCAAAAATCAACAGCGCACCCACCTCCGTGCATCGTTGCCGTACGGCTTGCAGGTAAGTTGCGTCCGGCACCCGAACGCCCGCTTCGGCGGCAATGACTTCCATGACGACGGCGGCCGTTTGTTGGGTGATCTGCTCAATGTGAGCCTGGTTGCCGTGTTCAATGTGCCGGATACCGGGCAGGAGGGGGCGGTAGTTTCGTTTGAAATTCTCATCGCCCGATAGCGACAGGGCCCCCTGGCTGGAGCCGTGGTAGGCGTTAAAACAACTGATAATCTCCAATCGGCCGGTGTAGCGTTTGGCCAGTTTCATGGCACCCTCCACCGCTTCGGTGCCGGAGTTGGTGAAGTACACCGTGTTCAGTGTGTCGGGCAGGGTTTGGGTCAGGGCGTGGGCTAGTTGGGTTTGGGGCGTCTGGACGTACTCGCCGTATACCATCAGGTGCAGGTATTTGTCCAGCTGGTTATGAATGGCTTCGAGCACGTGCGGGTGCCGGTGCCCGACGTTGCTCACACCAATGCCCGAAATCAGGTCCATGTAGGATTTGCCATCCTGTCCAAAAATAAAAACGCCTTCGGCCCGCTCGATTTCCAACCCTAAAGGGAAATCGGAGGTCTGTGCTATATGCTGTAGGAATAACTGCCGGTCGGTCACCGTATAGAGGATAAAGTTGCTACTATCAATTTACTAAAAAGTCAACATCACCAGCCATGAAAACAGTTCTACTTTTCCTGTTACTCTGCCCCGGTACGCTGCTGTCCCAGATGCTAACGGTTTCCCCTACCGACCTACAACGCCGACATTCGTACCTGGTCATGCGCGATGGCTCGGTGGTAAAAGGGCGGGTTATCCGGCAGGACAGTTCCATCATTACGATTAAACGACGGGATGGCGACCTGTCCTTCGTGGAGGCCGACCAGGTTGTGCAAATCCTGCCCAATCGCCCCACGGAGACGGCAAGACAGCAAATGTCCAAGGCCGAAACTGACCCGCAGATCGTTTTTGTTTTTAAAGACAGCACCCGGATAGGAGGGGTATTTATCCGGCGGGACAGTACGATGATTACCGTTCGGAAGCGGAACGGACAACTAACCTATTTTGAACCGGAACTACTGCTTCGGGTCGATACCGTTCGGGCTACTATGGAATCAGGTGATGGGGTAGGCGATGGCGCGTTCACAAACCGGTTTTCTCCCTGGCTGCTGACCGGACAAACGGCCTACAACGCCGAAAAAGGACGATTTTATTATCGGAATACGCTGGCGGTGTTGAATGAGTTCGATTATGGAATCACCCGAAACTGGAGCATCGGGGCCAGTTTTATTACTCCTGTCACATACCTGGCCCTCGCTAATTTTTACGCCCTGAATGGTTTTCTGCCTACCTATTCCCGGCTGTTTACGAAAGTCAGCGTACCCCTCGGTGAGCGGTTCCGCGTGGGAATCAATGTAGATTATCAGGATAGGCCGTACAGTAGTATCAATCGGGGTACGCTGACGTACCAGGCACTGGTCACTATCGGCAGCAGTCAGCGAAATGTTACGGTAGGGGCCGGGCTGACGGATCGGGGAAAACGACGCTATTACGTAGCCCAACCGCCTTATTCGTCAACGCTACCCGCGTACGTGGATGAGCACATCCCCGACCAACTGTTTCTGACGCTGGGCATCATGCAGAAAGTAGGGCCGGGCCTGACGCTCATCAGCGATAACCGAATCAATCCGGGGCCGTACAAGTTGTATTATTACGACAATACTGAACGGGTTTCGTTATCCTTTGCGCTACGAATTGATCGTCGTCGTCATGCGTTCGATCTGGGTGTGTATAGTCTGGTATACCGGAGCAACGCATCGTTATCTAACAATCAGGTGCGTTTTCTGCCGTATCTAGGCTATAATCTACTCATCGGTCGTGAATAAGCAGGGTCCGGTTAACCTGTGAAGCAGCAACGCTTTCCGGGTTGACCGGGCCCTGAAAGACCGAAAATAAACCGGCCTGCTAACTGATATTTATCGAATCGCCGGAAGCCAAAAGCAGGCAGTTTATTTATGAACTTGTTAACATTTACGCAATCTTAATCCCTGTACTTTTATGTACTTTTACACTAATTCAAATAAACTCATTTCTTATGAATCAACAGCTACGTGCAGTGAGCCGATTATGGCTCTTATTTGCTGCTTTTCTTTTTGCCCAGAGTGTCTGGGCGCAGGTGACGCTACCTGGTAGCGGAACGTATACGGAAACCTTTGATGGAATAGGTACAAGCCTGCCAAACGGCTGGACAGTACGAACAGGCGCAACGGCAACCAGCTTAGGTACGTCTGCCACGTATGTGATGGCTGCCACAGCCTGGAACAACGCAACAGGAGCCTTTAAAAACTTTGCTTCGGGTGATATAGGGTCTGCTGGTGACCAGGCTGCCGCCACTGACCGGGCTTTGGGCCTTCGTCAGACAGGTGCGGTTGGTGATCCTGGCGGTGCCTTTGCGCTTCAACTCAACAATACGACCGGTTATCAAAACTTTTCGCTGAGTTTTAAACTGCAAAGCCTGGATGCCGCTTCACCCAGAGTAGTAACCTGGCGTGTCGATTACGGCTTTGGTGCTGCCCCGACCACGTTCACAGACGCCAGTGCTGCAGGAACATTAACGACTGGAGGATCTCAATTTGCCAATAATACGATTACTGCCAATTTAGGGTCAGTACTAAATAATCAGACGGGTCCAGTCTGGATTCGTATCGTAACGATTGCTGCCAGCACGGGTAGTGGAAATCGACCGTCAACCGGTATTGATGATTTTTCGCTGACGTATGCACCGACTGGACCTCCTCCAGCCACGTTTGCGGCCAGCCCAACCACGCTAACCGGCTTTGTAGCCACACAAGGCGCGGTATCGAATGTGCAGACTTATACCGTGACGGGTAGTAATCTGGATGGTAACCCCGTTTCGGTTTCGGCGACGACGGGGATTGAGTTGAGCACTTCGATGGGTGGCACCTACACGCCGACCCTGTCTATTCCGGCTACGACCAGTGCGGTTTCGCAGGAAGTATTTGCGCGTTTGGCTACTACTGCCGCAACGGGCCCATTCAACGGTACGATCACGAACACGGCGAATACAACGCTGACGGCAGCGGTTACGGTGAGTGGTCAGGTAAACGCACCCAATGCTCCGGCACTATCGGCTTCCCCAACGACGTTATCGGGATTTTCAACACCGCAAGGAACGCCTTCGGCTGAACAGAGCTACACACTGACCGCGGCTAATCTGACGGCGGCTATTTCGGTGTCGGCACCAACCGGGGTAGAAGTAAGTGCTATGACTGGTAGTGGATTTGGGTCGTCACTTACCCTGCCCATGTCGACCACCTCGGCTATCGTATATGTACGACTCAATAGTGCCACTGCCACTACGGTGAATGGAATGATCACGAACGTGTCGGGAAGTCTGACCGCCAATGTAGCGGTCACTGGTACGGTTAGCTCAACGGCTCCGGTTACTTATACCCTGATTAGCCAGATTCAGGGAAGCGGTGCTACTTCTCCTTTTGTCAGTACAACCCAGACAATCGAGGGCATTGCTACGCGCACATTCGCCGGAGCAGCCCTGTTGAACGGATTTTATGTACAGGAAGAGGATGCCGACTCGGATGGTAATCCACTTACTTCTGAAGGTATCTATATCTATGACCCTTCCGGCACATTTACCGGTAATCCGGGAGATAAGGTTCGTATTACAGGAGAGGTAACGGAATTTAATACGACAGTTACTGGATTTGCCAGCACTAGTCTGACTGAAATCACGCTGACAGGCGCGGCTAATCTGACCGTCGTTTCTACGGGAAATCCCCTGCCAACTATTCCAAATGTTCAGTTACCCGTTGCGAATGTATCGGACCTGGAACGGTATGAAGGGATGCTCATCAACTTGAGTGCTGCCAGTGGCAACCTCACCGTTACAGAGTATTTCCAGTTAGGCCGTTTTGGTCAGGTGGTTCTTTCGGCTACGGGTGCTACCGACCAACCCGGTACCGATGCCCGATTGGATCAGTACACCCAGTTTTTTGCGCCTAGTGTAGCGGGTTACACGGCTTATCTGGCTGAAATTGCCAAACGCCGTATCTACCTCGACGACGGCCGGACGGGAGCGAACCCTGACCCCATCATCTTTGGTCGGGGCGGTCAGCCACTCAGCGCGTCGAATACGTTGCGCGGGGGCGACAACATCGCCAGTATCACCGCCATTCTTGACGAGCGGTCGGAAGGATACAGGCTACAAACCAGTACCGGCGTTGATTTTCAGCCAGCAAACCCTCGTCCGGTTACGCCACCTGTAGTGGGAGGAACGCTCAAAGCGGGTAGCTTCAACGTGTTGAACTACTTCAATGATCTTGGTACTACAAGTTTCACGACTTGTAGTGGCAACTCAATTGCAAGACGGGGTGCCAACAATGCGGCTGAATTCACCCGGCAGCGCGACAAGATCATCAATGCCATTATTACTTCTGGTGTAGATGTAATGGGCCTGAATGAGATGGAAAACAACGGTTTTGGCTCTACTAGTGCCATCCAGGATCTGGTCAACGGACTGAACGCTGTTTCCGGTGCCAATTCCTACACGTACGTTAATTCGGGGTGTATCTCAACCGATGCCATTACGGTAGCCATGATTTACAAACCTGCCAAAGTAACGCCCGTCGGTTCGTCAACGGCCATTCCGTTCAACTACGGAACGGGAGCGTTTACCAGTGTAGGTCGGCGTGCGCTGGCTCAGACATTCCAGGATAATACAACTAGTGGTGTATTCACGTTAGTGGCTAACCACTGGAAGTCGAAGGGGTCGGGTTCGGGTGCTGGTGACACTGATGCGGGCGATGGCCAATCAGCCTCTAATGGAACCCGTACACGTCAGGCACAGGATCTGGTTTCCTGGTTGACCACCAAGCCTACTGGTACGACCGATCCAGATTACCTGATTGTTGGTGACCTGAACGCCTATGCAAAGGAGGACCCACTGACAACACTGGAGTCAGGTGGCTACACAAATCTGGTTCCCCCAACCACCTATTCATACGTATTTGATGGTTTCGTTGGGGCACTCGATCACGCCCTGCGTTCGTCCAGTTTACAAGGGCAGGTTGCCGGTGCCGACAAGTGGCATATTAATTCCGATGAACCCAGTGTGCTGGACTATAACACAGAATTCAAAACGCCGGGCCAGATTGCCAGCCTCTATAGCGCTGAACCCTACCGGGCCTCCGATCACGATCCGGTTATTGTTGGTCTGAATCTGGTTGGGTCAACCACTCCACTGGCCCTGACATTTACGGCCAGTCCGACGATGTTGACCACTTCGGGCACAACAATGCTGTCTGCCACCGTTTCGGGTGGTACAACGCCGTATAGCTACACCTTCTCGGGGCCGGGCACCATCACCCCGTCGGGCAATACCGCTTCGGTGTCCAGCCTGTCAGCCGGTGTGCAGACCTTCACGGTTGTCGCCAGCGATGCCACCTCACCCACCAGCCAGACCATTTCGGGTACGGTCAGCGTGACAGTGAGTGCGGCCAACACGGCTCCCACGGTGGCGAATCCCGTGCCACCTCAGTCAGCCACGGTCGGTGTCGGGTACACGCTCTCATTAGCGAATGTGTTCACCGATGCTGAAACGCCTGATGGCCTGACGCTTTCGGTAAGTAGTCTACCCGCGGGTCTGAGTTTCACGGCCCCTTCTACTATATCGGGTACGCCTTCGATGAGTGGGGTGACGAGTGTAACGGTGACAGCCACTGACCCGGGTAGTCTGACGGCCAGTAATACCTTCACCATCACGGTGAATCCGGCGGCCGGAACGCCACCACCAACGGGCACGTTCAGCATTACCGGCGTCACTACCCTCAGTTGTGAGACCATCTCTGCCGGACAGCGTCGGGTCACCTACAACCCCCGCTACGCAGGACTGAATGGCAGTCCGGTGAGCTTCTCGGTGGTCAATGAAATGCTGCCGACGACCAATCCGGGTCCCTACACCCTAGACCTGTACACCGATAATCCGGTCATCACCCTGAGTGCTACCCAAAGCGGAGCCAACACGCTTTTTGCCTACAATTGGCTATCGGCCTGTAGTTCCTCAACGGCTAACACTCCACCTACGGTAGCGAATCCGGTTGCGCCCCAGTCGGCCACGGTCGGCATTGCCTACACGCTTTCGCTGGCTAATGTGTTCACCGATGCCGAAACGCCCAACAGCCTGGTGCTGTCGGTAATGGGTCTGCCAGCGGGCTTGAACTTCGTTGCCCCTTTAACCATCTCGGGAACGCCTTCGATGTCGGGGGTGAGTAATGTGACCGTAACGGCAACCGATCCGGGCAGTATGAGTGCCAGCACCAGTTTCACCATCACGGTGAGTCCGGCGGGTGGTACTCCTCCTCCGCCAACGGGTACGTTTAGTATTACCAGCGTCCAGACTATTAGTTGCGAGGTGCTGTCGGCAGGTCTGCGGAGGCTGAGGTTCAATCCCCAGTACGCGGGTGTAAATGGTGCTCCAATCAGCTTCTCGGTGGTCAACGAGCTGGCTCCAACGACCAACCCCGGCCCGTACACCCTGGACCTGTATACCGACAATCCGGTGGTGACGCTACAGGCAGTACAGAGTGGTATCAGCAGTAGCTTTGCCTACAACTGGCTATCGGTTTGCAGCAGCACGACGGCCAACACCCCGCCTACGGTAGCGAATCCGGTCTCGCCCCAGTCGGCTACGGTCGGCGTTGGATACACGCTGTCATTGGCCAATGTGTTCACCGATGCCGAGACGCCGAATCAGCTAACGCTGTCGGTGTCGAGTCTGCCCGCAGGTCTGAATTTCACGGCCCCTTCCACCATCTCGGGTACACCTTCGATGAGTGGGGTGAGTAATGTGACCGTGACGGCGACCGATCCGGGGAGTATGAGTGCCAGCACCAG
Organism: Cytophagales bacterium; assembly: GCA_038236215.1. Lineage (GTDB taxonomy): Bacteria > Bacteroidota > Bacteroidia > Cytophagales > Spirosomataceae > Spirosoma. The sequence goes on from JBBSTD010000085.1 coordinate 17,241, forward strand.
TTTCACCATCACGGTGAGTCCGGCGGGTGGTACCCCTCCGCCCACGGGCACGTTCAGCATCACAGGGGTTCAGACGGTGAATTGTGCCGTGATCTCGTCGGGCGTTCGGAGTGTCACGTTCACTCCGCAGTACACAGGTCTGAATGGCAGCCCGGTGAGTTTCTCGGTGGTCAATGAGATGCTGCCGACGACTAATCCGGGACCCTACACCCTGACGTTGTACACCGACAATCCAACGATTACCCTGAGTGCGGTGCAGAGTGGGGTGAGCAGCAACTTTACGTACAACTGGCTGGCGGCCTGTACGCCTAATGCCCCCGGTGCGCGGGTGAGTGTGGAGCCAGTTGCGGGCCTGCAACTCCAGGTGCTTGGCAACCCGGTACGGGATGTCGTATCCGTTTTGGTAACGGGTGCTATGGGTGGCTCGCTGAATCTGACGCTGACCGATGGGAAGGGACGGGTTGTGGGCCATCAGGCGATGGAGCAGGCTAGTGCTTCGGAGCGGGTTGAGTTCCGCGTGAATCATCTGCCATCGGGCGTGCTGATTCTACGGGCCAACACCCCCACACAGTCGCAAATGGTGAAAGTGATTAAAGCAGAGTAATGGGATTCATCTGCTGGTATAAATAATGATTGTGCCAACCGGGCCGGGATTTCCTGGCCCGGTTGTTTTTTACCGGCTCCCAGTTTGTTGGTTAGTAGGGGAGCCTGCCCATCCACCCGCTGAAACATCCATTTGTCGTTATTATCATATTTGATACACTGATTTCCCCTATTTTCGCCGTTATAGCAACACAACCCCCTCATTCATGACCGAAAATAATACCGGACTACCCTCTTTTATTCGTTCCTGGAACCAGCTCTACGCCATTGTAATGGGGAGCCTGGCCGTTGAAATCATCCTGTTTTATGGGCTAATGCGCTGGCTGTCATGAGTGTTATTGACTGGAGTGTGTTGGTATTGACATTGACTGGTATTGTTGCCTATGGCATTGTGCGGAGCCGGGGGAGCCGTAGCATGGACGATTATCTATTGGCCGGTCAGTCGTTGCCCTGGTATCACGTTGGCCTGTCCGTAATGGCTACCCAGGCCAGTGCCATTACCTTTTTGTCGGCACCGGGGCAGGGATTTACCGACGGAATGCGGTTCGTTCAGTTCTATTTCGGGCTTCCCCTGGCGATGGTCGTCCTGTCGATCACCTTTGTGCCCATTTTTCACCGACTCAAGATTTTTACGGCCTACGAATTTCTCGAGGACCGGTTCGATACGCGGGTGCGAACGCTAACGGCGGGCCTGTTTCTGCTCCAGCGCGGCCTGTCGACCGGCCTGTCCATTTACGCCCCGGCCATTATTCTTTCGACAATACTGGGCTGGAATATTTACTGGACCAATCTGCTGATGGGGGGCATCGTCCTTATTTATACCGTAACGGGCGGCACCAAAGCGATATCATACACCCACCTGCAACAAATGGCGGTAGTGACCTTTGCCATGGGACTGGCCGGGTACCTGACGGTAAAGATGCTGCCCGAAGGCGTTGGTTTTGTCGATGCCTTACACGTGGCGGGTAAGGCCGGACGCATGAACCTGATCGACCTTAAATTTGACCCCGACAGCCGGTACAACCTGTGGTCGGGTCTGATTGGTGGTTTTTTTCTGCAACTCTCTTATTTCGGCACCGACCAGTCGCAGGTGGGGCGGTACCTGACGGGGCAATCCATCGGGCAAAGTCGGCTGGGGTTGTTGATGAACGGCTTACTCAAAGTGCCCATGCAGTTCCTGATTCTGCTGGTTGGCGTGCTGGTGTTCGTTTTTTACCAGTTCAATCCGGCGCCTACTTTTTTCAATAAACAGGAAACCGAAAGCCTGAAAAACAGCCGGTACGCATCGCAGTATCAGGTTGCCGAGATCAAGCATCAGAACCTGACGGCCCAGCGGCAAAAGGCCGTACTGGATATGCAGGCAGCGTTGCAGACGGATGATGAAGCGGGGCAGACCACCGCCGGTACGATACTGCATGAAACCGATGAAGCCCTGAAAGTGGTGAAAACGGACGTGACCAAACTGATTCAGCAAAATAACCCGGCGGCCGATACCAACGACGTGAACTACATTTTTCTGCGCTTTGTGCTGGACTACCTGCCGCACGGACTGATTGGCCTGTTGATTGCCGTTATTTTCAGTGCGTCCATGGGGTCCATTGCATCGGCGTATAATTCCCTGGCCTCTACCACCGTGGTGGACGTGTACAAACGACTGATTAACAAGACCGGTAGTGATGCCGATTACCTGAATGCGTCGCGCTGGGCCACCATTGGCTGGGGTATATTCTGCATTGCGGTGGCGCAGTTTGCCAACAAGTTAGGGAGTATGATTGAGGCCGTCAATATTCTGGGTTCCCTGTTCTACGGGGTTATCCTGGGCGTGTTCGTGGTGGCTTTTTACGTAAAATCTATCGGTGGGCGGGCTACCTTCTGGGCCGCTATCATTTCCGAAGTGCTGGTGGTCATCAGCTGGATGCTCAACCTGACGGCTTTCCTGTGGCTCAATGCTATTGGGTGTTTGCTGGTGGTGAGCATAGCCTGGGTATTGCAGCGCACGCTGTTCCGGGGTCGTTAAATGAGTCGTGCCGTTGGATAATATATCAATCAATTTTCACTCGATAGTCACCTGGATATCAGCTGTTTTTCACCATTAAAGCGGTGCTATTGCCGTCGTCAATTAACCATGTTCTTTAGTTCTTTACTCACTTGTCCTTTAATTTTACGCTATGGCAAGTGAATTATTCAATCGCCGGGACGTCATCGCTTACTTTATTGTGGCGGCTATTGGCGCTTCGCTGCAACTGATTGCGGGGAGTTTATTACAGGACTGGTTCCTTATTACCTATGAGCAGGCATTGCTGGCTGGGTACCTGATTGCTTTTTTCGCTGGTTTCTTTTTAACCAAATTATTTGCGTTCAATGCCCGGAACTCCGCCCAAACCAGGCGCGAAGCCGTCAAGTTCACGATGGTCTCAGTTCTCTCCGGTCTCATTACTGTGTATGGTTCATCGATTGCTTACCAGTATCTGGCCAGCGAGTTTAAGCAGCTAACGTTTCTGATACCGTTTTCGGTGAAAGAGGTTAACCTGACCAAACTTATTTCGCAGCTGGTAGGAATGGGGCTAAGCTTTATGAGTAATTATATTCTGCACAAGCAGTTTACCTTTCGTAACACCGGATTTTACGAGAAGCTTAAAAACCTGCTGGGTCTGTAAGGTAGGTGTAGGAAAAAGAAAGGCCGTCCTAATTCGTCAGGACGGCCTTTCCGGTATAAGAACAACGGATTTACTTCATCTTCTTTCCTTTGCCTTTCACCGCAGGCATAGCCGGTGCCTGGGCTGAGTACTCCGACAGGCTTTTCTCGATGCCGTCTTTGAAGAACGGGAACGATGCATCGTTGGAGGACTGACCGACCGACATGGCTTTTTGCGCCAGCGGAACTGCTTCGGCATACTTACCCATTTTGGCCAGAATCTGCGACTTTACGTACAAATTACGAAACGTCTCTTTCATGGCAATCGACTTGTCGATCCACGTCATTGACTGCTCCAGATTGCGGCCCTTCGATACGTTGTAGCTGGCTGCGGCCTGTAGTACAGCCGCATCTTCCGGCTTGTCGGCCACGGCTTTGTCCACATTGGCGGCTGTATTGGTATTGACATCCACTTTCAGGTTAGCGGCAGCTTTGGCATTCGCCCACATGAAGTTCATGTTAGCGGTGCTGTCCGTCAGGTCACTAAAACCAATGGTGAACGTTTGGATGGTTTCGCTATTTTCGGCCGGTGTCAGATTAACGCGTAGTACATCTTCTTCCTGCTTGTAGGTAGCCTCGGTCACTCCCTTGTTTTTGTTGAAGATGAGCGTAAAATTACCCTGTTCAGGAATCGACATGATGGCGTAGGTACCAGCGGCCAGCGTTTTGCCATTCACCATCAGGTCGGTAGAGGTCGTAAACAGCGTAGCGCCATTAGCACCCGTCCGCCATACTTTTCCGGCCGGAACGAAATCCCCCGAAAAGGGCTGACGGCCTTTCAGGCTGGGGCGTGAATAAACAACGGTCAAATCGGTCGTGCCAATAGTTTGCATTACCGTAGCGCCGGGGCTGGGCGAAGGAAGCTTAATTTGGGCGGTGGCTAATTGAGCCGCCAGACAGAACGTAATACCACTCAGTACGAGTTTACGCATGATTGTGAAGTAAATTAGTTTAGTTGTTTTTGAAAAACGACCTAAATTTGCGGCTTTTTACCCAAAAACCCAACTTATGCACCGGCAACCCTTACTAAAACTGCTCCGCCAGCACCGTCCCACCGACCCAAATGAACGGGCTATGACACAGGCCACCATCGACTTTGTCGCGCAACATCCCGACTGTTTTGAACGCTCCCTGCTGGAGGGGCACGTAACCGGTTCGGCCTGGATTGTTTCCCCCGACCGGCAACAAACCCTGTTGATTCACCATCGAAAACTGGACCGGTGGCTCCAGCCCGGTGGCCATGCCGATGGCGACCCGGATGTGGCAGCGGTTGCCCTGCGGGAAGCGCAGGAAGAAACGGGTCTGACCAGGCTGACATTGATAGCTCCCCCTGATGGTAATCCTACCGCAGAAATTAGCCCGACAATACCCATTTTTGATGTGGATATACATTCGATTCCGGCCCGGAACGAGGTGCCCGAGCATCTGCATTATGACATCCGGTTTCTCATCGAAGCCGACCCGGCTGAGCCGCTGGGATTTTCGGAAGAAATCAATAAAAGTCAATGGTTTTCCCTCAAAACCGTTGCTAACTACGCAGATTCGGAGTCTATTCTACGATTAATTCGTAAAATGACTAAAAACTAAGAAAATAGTTATCTTTTAATGGCTTTTTAATTCTTGGAATTCATATCTTTGTAACACGACAAAGTCATGGAAAAGCTATGAAAACCGGCCTCTTTTTAATCGTCTTTTTGAGTTTGTTTGTTGGGTTAACGGGCGTCTACTCGCAAAACCGGCGGGATGTTCAGCCGGTCAAACCGCTTAATAATCCGTTCTATTCGTCCAACAACTACAAACACCCCCAGGCGGCAGCGGCTGCCCGCAGCTGGGAAAGTAAACCAGCGGTAGGGGTCAGCAGTCCCGTATCTACGGAGACACAACTGGCAAATTATAAACATCAGATGCCCAACAAGAAGCCCGTTGGCGGTGTGGTGATACCACATACACCATCGACCAGTCTGGCTGACCGGAATTATAAAATTCAGCGACTGAGTGTACCCCAGCGTTCAGTCGATCCCACTCAATACTATGTGGGGCAAGCCGCCAACGTAGCGAAGGACACCCTTATTGATTAAACACCAACCTCAGCGGTCCGAGCCATTAGTTTTCAGGATGGTCCGGGCTGATGGCCATTACCAGCCAACGCAGTTTGGGGAAGATTCGGGCCAGATGGCCCACCGTTAACAGCCGTGCGTAGGGAGTTGGGTACGCGGAGGAATCAAGAGCTGGTAGAGGGTGAAATTGCCCATATCGAAGCATATAAAGCTGATTTCCTGTACGGAAGAGGATTCTTCAAGAATAGGTTAACACTGTTAACTATCACCAAAGCCGCCTTATGTTTAGGATAGCCATGTACATTGGTGCTGATAGTTGAGAAGGCAATGCTGCGCAGGTTATAGGCTGCACCCCCGCCCCCAGTAAGCCGGTGTTGGCTTTGTTGGCAATAGCGTCGACCATTAGTTGGGTGATATGGCCTGATTAATCCGAAGCATTGCCCTAAGTCTCACCTGATTTTGCATTGGACTACAGGACTGGTAACCACCAATAGCTGCCTGATTTTATCGTCACCCGGTGTTATCGACAAATGAAAGGCGGGTAGCAAAATTCTGCCTTACCTTTGCGCATGGCTTATAAAACAGTGCGCGTCAATTTAACCCAGACTCACGTACCCTCTCAGTCCGTACTGGTCATTTATACGGGTGGTACATTCGGAATGGTGTACGAACCACAGGCCGGACAACTTGTTCCATTTGATTTTGATCAGGTAGTTGACCGGCTCCCCGAACTCAGGCGACTCACGTTTGATATTACCCTGCTTACCCTGCCCGCTATTATTGATTCATCGAACATGAAGCCTGCTGTGTGGGTCGAACTGGCGCAGATTATTCAGGATAACTATCAGCACTACGACAGCTTTGTTATTCTGCACGGTACCGATACGATGGCTTACACCGCATCGGCGCTGAGTTTTATACTGGTTGGCCTGAACAAGCCCGTTATTCTGACCGGTGCCCAACTGCCCATTGGCGTAGCCCGCAGCGATGCAAGGGAAAACTTCATCACCGCCCTGGAAATTGCTGCCGCAGTGGATGCTGCCGCCGTGGATTCGGTTGGTACTCAGGAAGGCTTTCGTCCCGTTGTACCCGAAGTATGTGTGTATTTCAATTCGCTGCTGCTCCGGGGCAATCGGTCGACCAAGCGGGAGAGTGTACAATTCAATGCGTTTGCATCGGAAAATTACCCGCATCTGGCTACAGCAGGCGTCAGTATCGACTACAACCGACCGTTTATCCGGCCCTGGCAACCCGATCAGGCCTTACAGCTTCGCACGGAGCTGGACCCAAACGTAACTATCCTGAAACTCTTTCCGGGCATTACCCAGCCGGTTGTGGAGTCGATTGTGAACATTCCCAATCTGCGGGGTATCGTCCTCGAAACCTTCGGTGCCGGAAACGCCCCGACAGATGCGTGGTTTCTGACTATCCTCAAAAAAGCTATTGACCGGGGTGTGTCAATATTCAACGTGTCGCAGTGCGAAGGAGGGCGCGTCACGCAGGGGCAGTACCAGACCAGCCAGCAACTGTTGCAGATTGGTGTCGTGAGCGGAGCCGATATCACCACCGAAGCGGCCATTACCAAACTGATGGTATTGCTTGGACAGGAACACGACCCCGCGCGGCTTCGTACGTTGCTGGCCCGGCCACTCAGCGGAGAAATGAATGACTAATGGTAATGGATACCCTCAGTGCCCGTTTCACTATCAACTAAATAAAGTCTCATCAACCATGAAAAAGCTTTTCCTGTTTCTCCTCGTCACCCAGCGTCTGCTGGCTCAGTCAACGACTCCGGTTGGTCGTACTGAGTTCGTAATTGATAACTTCCCAACCGAAAGCGGAGCTACCCTGCCCAAAGCCCGCATTGTGTACGGCACCTATGGGCACCTCAACAAAGACCGTGACAATGCCATCCTGCTGCCCTCGCATTACATGGCTACCGCCCGTGGCTATGAATGGCTGATTGGGCCGGGGAAAGCGCTGGATACTACCCGGTATTTTCTGATCGCTACCGAACTCTTCGGCAACGGCCGCTCCTCATCGCCCAGCAATACGCCCGAACCCTTTCACGGCCCCCGCTTCCCGGTTATGACCATTCGGGACAACGTAGCGGCCGTACACCAGTTACTCAATGACCAGTTTTCCATCACGCACCTGCGGGCCATTATCGGTTTCTCGATGGGAGCCCAGCAGGCTTTTCAGTGGGCGGTGAGTTACCCCACTTTTGCCGACCGCATCGTGGCAACGGCGGGTACGGCCAAAAATTATCCACACGGTGTTGTCCGGCTGGAAGGGCAGATTGCGGCCCTCACCGCCGACGCTGCGTTTATGAATGGGGATTATACCACACCACCCGTTAAGGGCATTCAGGCTTTTTCGGTCGTGTGGACGGGTTGGTTATACTCGCAGGAGTGGTGGCGGAAGGAACTCTGGCGCGAACGGGCCAAACCGGGTACCACCTTTGAGCAGGTACTCACCAATTACCGCACGCACTTCATCGAGGGGGCAGATGCCAACGACCTGATTCTGCAAATGCGTACCTGGGAGTACCATGATGTGGGTGGTACCAAAGGATTCGACGGTAACGTGGAAAAAGCCCTGCAATCCATTCGGGTGCCTTTGTTGTACATGCCCTCCGAAACCGATCTTTACTTCCCGGTGGGAGACGCCAAATACGAAGCCGCTTTCATCCCCAAGGTCGTGCTGAAGCCTATTCCTTCGTTGTGGGGCCATACCGCCGGAGCCGCCAGTAACCCCGCTGATGCCAAATTCCTGAACGAAAACATCCGTAGTTTTCTGGCCGGGGCAAAATAGGAGTGGCTATTCAAACCTACTTTTTTTAGGGACATATTGCGTTTCTAGCATCAATCCTGCATCTTTGCACTCCGATTCGTCGGGCATGAGTGACACAGAGAGGTGTCCGAGTGGTTGAAGGAGCACGCCTGGAAAGTGTGTATGCGGGTGACTGTATCGAGAGTTCGAATCTCTTCCTCTCTGCCAGTACTTTACAAGAAACACGACTAATAGAGAGCTGCCGGAGTGGTCGAACGGGTCTGATTCGAAATCAGAAGTACTCGTAAGGGTACCGGGGGTTCGAATCCCTCGCTCTCTGCCAAGTGTAATCAATTAATGTCAGGTGCCCGATACGAAACCGTATCGGGTTTTTTTATGCCCTTTGTTTTCACTTTAAACCCGTTCAACCCAAAAGAATGGCAAGATCAGTAGAACCCCTTAATGGCCAATGGCACCCCCTTTGCTGAATTCCACTGAATCAGTAAACCAGGTGCATCAGCTCCCCGCCAAAAACATGGTCATGTATCAGCCACACCCGTGCTACACCAAATGGTAGCACAAATGTTTATCAGACGCATGCAAATCAGCTTTTGGCGGCATGCAGAGTCGAAAAAGAAGTGCAAGTAATTAAAGCGGCCTGGTAATGATAACCGGGCTGCTTTTCGGGTATTTACCGAGAATTTCTGTGAATTGGCCATTTTCTATCCCAGACGAGGAGGTAAGTCGGCCGCCACAGTTTGGGTATAGATGGTCAATATTGGCGACGATGCCGACGATCCGGAAACCTAACCGACGTACCGGGTAGCAAACTTGTACTACTTGAAGCAGGAAACCGATCCGACCTAGCTCGGTGATTACCGAATTGTGTATGAGTTATTCATGGCTAAAGCGGACGAGTAGCAGGGGTTTGGGGAGCCAGAAATGATTAAGGGGCGGAGTGGGAATGTAAGAGAAATTTCTGAACTTAGATGACTCAAGACCTGTGTACTATTCATGTATGAATCCTAACAACTACTTTGATAAGACAAATAAAGAGTTTATTGCAATAATTGATGGAAGTGATCCTAATTTTAATCAACCACAGAGAGCCAATCCACGACATTCTCTCCAGACATCCAATCAGGCATTAATTGCTTCTGGACTTGAACCCTATTGCGCTATATACGTACCAGAGCATGATTTTCGACAAGAAGGTTGGCGAGTTCATGTATCTTATCAAGGCGATGATAAAAGCAAATGGCGTGATCCTAAACAGCCCTTCATTTATAGAGTCAGAGACGGTGTTCATTGGGATAGGGGAGCAAATCTTCCCGTAGGTGAAGGGCCAAAACCTGAGTTAAGTTGCAATATTGACCTGTTAGGTTGCGAATTTCAAAATGGATTTGCTATCGCTAATGTGAAATTAAAAGCAAATTTAATTTTAACCAATTGTATTTTCTTGTCACCTGATGATAAGAAGCTTCCTAGAGATTTAAATATTTATAATACTCAACTTAAGGAGTTATATGTCAGAAAGTTGCGTAAAGTAGATATGGAAGTTATTAATGAAAAGATACAGTCACCTATCAATAAAATTGAACTAACCGATTTGATAGCTGAAAAGGTTGTTCTAAGTGGCCTTCGTGTGAATGAACTAATTATACGAGGTAAAGGTGGATCAATAAAAGAACTCGAAGTTTACGACTGTGAAATTGGAAGTATTAAAATCAGTGATACGGTTTTTGGGAACATAAACATATCTTCCGTTAGGGTAACTAATGAAATTTTATTTAATGCTTCGATTAATAATATTTCATTGATAGGAAATGGAATATTAAGTGAAAAAATTAATAAAATCTCCAGTGTTCTAATTTATCTACAAGATCAGAATAATCGGAGTGAGTGTTATATAGAGAGGGCTGATATTGGACGACTTCAAATAAAAGGTCGTGTTGATAATAAAATGCATATCAATGAATGTAAAGTTGGTACTCTAGATTTTGATTACTTAACCAATGTTGGAGAATTAAGACTTCATAACATCGAAATAAATAGTAAGTTAGTAATTGCACATTCAGTAATGGGTAAGGCTGTTCTTTCAAATTTAGAATGGTCGAAACATGCATACGTACAAGTTATCGAAAGTCTATTAATTGATATGGTTTTAATGAGTACAGTCTTTCCTAAGGACTTACGTGGAAAGACTAAAGATGATTATAGAGAAATTCATAGTACCCTTCGACAGTTAAAATACATATCTAATCAAACAGGTAATAGAATCCAAGAATTAGCATACGAAGCGCAAGAAATGATTGCCTATCAAAAAGATAAGCGAACACCAAAAAGCTGGGGAGATAAAATTGTATTATGGACAAATGGGTTTACGAATAATCACGGACAAAGTTGGTTACAGCCATTAGGATTACTACTACTAATTACAGCCGTAATGTTTGTTACAATAAAATATACTTTGGGATATACAATCATTTGGGGCGTATACAGTAGTAGTGACCTTAAGAACGTGTTTGGGATTTGAGAAAAGCAGAGAGTCGTGCCAACTTTGTATCGACCAAAATGCAAAGTCATGACCAAACAGTGGCAACCACTGACCGACCCTCAATGGGCTGCAATTTCGCCTTTCTTTGACCTAAAAC